>CAYYUI010000175.1:0-1592 GCA_964474705.1 uncultured bacterium | reverse complement strand
TATCCTGGATATGCGCAAAAAGCCTGATGGCATCATCGAGAAGCTGAAATCGGTTTTAGCACGAAGCAGGGCCTCCGAAGAAAGTGCAGACTACAATTCGGCATTTACGCCTCCCAAGGCAAAACCCCGCCGAACCCCAAAATAGCCTGGATTTCGCTGCCCATGAGTCTGCTTGCCCTTAGCTTGTCGAAGGGTTTGCCTCTTGACCCTGCCGGGTGGCTGAACTATACTGAGACGGTAATAAAAAACTTAAGCCGAGGTATCAGCATGCAGTCGGCCACCTATCTGAACCCGTTCACCGACTTCGGCTTCAAGAAGCTGTTTGGCGAAGAATATAACAAAGACCTGCTTATTGACTTTCTCAACCAGCTCCTGAAGAAAGAACAGGGTCGAATAAAAACGCTCACCTATCTGAAAAATGAGCATCTCGGCCGTTCAGAGGCCGATCGACGCGCCGTTTTCGATCTTTACTGCGAAAATGATCAGGGAGAAAAGTTTATAGTAGAGATCCAGAAGTCGAAGCAGAAGTTTTTCAGGGACCGGGCGCTGTATTATTCGACTTTTCCGATTGCTGAGCAGGGCAGGGCCGGCGACTGGGATTTCGAACTGAAAGCCGTTTACACTGTTGCCATTCTTGATTTTGTCTTTGATGAAGACCGCCACGACGCAAATAAATACCGTTACGACGTCAAGCTTTCCGATATTGAAACTTTCAAGGTCTTCTACGACAAACTCACCTTCGTTTACCTCGAGATGCCGAAGTTTGCAAAAACTCTCGAACAGCTGGAAACGCGCTTTGACAAATGGCTCTATGTTTTGAAAAACCTCGAGCGACTGCATGATATCCCTGAAAAACTCAAGGATCGCATCTTCAGAAAGCTGTTTGCCGCTGCTGAGATTGCAAAATTCACACCGGAAGAGGCCAGAGCCTACGAAGACAGCCTTAAAGTCTATCGCGATCTTAAGAATTCCATCGACACTGCCCGTGAAGAAGGCCGTAAAGAAGGTAAAGTTGAGGGGCAGGCGCAATTGATTCTGCAGCTGCTTCGCGAAGGCGATATTTCAGTCGAAAAGGCCGAAGCAAAACTTGCGCTATTACAAACCCGTTGCCCCGATGCCGTTTTCTGGCCTGAGATTTTCTCCGAATTGAGAAAATCCTTTCCAGGCATTGTAAAAGAAGAACCCGCCAGATACAAAGCCAGCGCCAGACCCCGCAACAGAAAACAACCCTGAAACTTATTATTACTGAGCCTGTCGGCTAATACATCTCTTTGCCCATTTTTCTCAGTCCACAACTGTCACGCAGGTCGCGCATGCCGACGAGCGCCACCGACACCGGAAACTTGCCGACGCCACGGGCGGCGAAGCCCGAGCGCAGCTGGCGCAGAAAACTGATCATCGCCTGGTCCTCATCAATCCATCACAGCCCATCACCCCACACAATTCAAAAACCACCCGGCACCTCCTGAGCTTGCAGAAGGATGGTCACTGAACTGTCTGGTTGCCGCCCAGAGAAAATCAGGCGGCCTTGGTTACTGGTGTCAACTGGAAAATCTCGGCGTTTCGGGCAGCTGTTTTGAGATCGCCTTTTT
>CAYYUI010000174.1:0-1724 GCA_964474705.1 uncultured bacterium | reverse complement strand
CAAACACACCGGCAGTATCTTGTTGCTCTGGATAGAATTGAAGGCACTTTTGAAAAGTTTCCCGAGGAACCTGAAGAAGAAAAGCGGCTGACCAGGGCAGAATTACGGGCAAAAGACGATGAATGCGAAATCAGCCTGCAGGGAACCGCGAAAAGGATTCCGGTAACGGGTGTTTATGGGCAGCAGCTCAAAAAAGTTCTTGATGTTACCAGGTTTCACTACCTTGCGCCGGAAAATCCTTCTGACAGGGCTTTGAGGCTTTATGGGCTGATTGACTTCGGCTGGCGGGAACTTTACAACCTTGATAAAAATGATAAAGCGGCAGTTGAGGCTTTTAAAGCAAAATGGGATATCAAACAATTTGATAAAAAGCGTATGCTCAGCTATTTCCGGCTTTATGGCGCGAATGAGATAAACACGAAGCGGGTTATCAAAAACCTCATTTATCAAATGTGGCGCTGGATTCAGAAGGGCATCGAGGAACCAAGCGACGGAAACATCAGATCACTCTGGTATAAGATCAAAGCCGTTCTGGCGCAACATTCCAATATTCTCGGTTCTGGTGATGTAGACACGTTTTACAGCACTTTGCAGGAAATGGTCGAGGATCAGGAACTTTTCAGATACAAAGATTTCGGATTCATGGACATGAACGAGCCATACCGCTGGATCGGCAAGAAGAACCCGGAAATCATACTGGCGTCTGAAAAACTCGGACAATACCTGTTTATCAAGAAACTGGCTGATGAACAGGGAGTTTCGTTCATTTGTTTGAAAGGTGAGCCGGCGGTTATTTCGATGGAATACTTTTCAGACGATCTGAAAGAAAAATGCGGCGGAAAGCCGCTGACAGTCTTTTCTATTTCGGATGTAGACCCGGCCGGTTACTCGATCGAGCGCAACCTGGTGCGAGGTCTGGAAAAAGCGCATCAAATCAACAAAGTTGTAAAACTGGTTGATGTGGGTGCTTTTACAACGGAAGAAATCAATATTGTGCGGTTTCCGGTGGTCAGCTATGAAAAGAAAGGCGACCAGGTGAAACCTGTCGCACCGGCAACGATGGGTCAGGTAACCAAAGGCCGCGCATGGTTTGAAGAGGAAATCAATGACGAACGGCTATTGACCGAAAAAGACAAGGGCGGTGGCTGGAAAGTTTTTACTATTCACGGTATCGAGAGTGACGCGGCGGATCGCGAGATAATCAAGGAAAGATTTCTGGCCGGACTTGGGAAACTGCGAAGAAAGACCGGAAAGAAAAAGGCTTAATCAGCTGTTATCTGCAATCTCGACGGAAATGTATTCGCCTTCCTTCGGCGTTCGTTTCTTGAATTGCTCGATTGGCACATTGATTTCAATGGTTGCATCAGGATCGTCTGGGTGTTTGATGACGACCACGACAATACCGCCGGTGACGCGGTCAACCCAGCCGCTGACACGCTTTTTCTTGCCGCTGTTGTGGAGACTGGCTTCGTGTTTGTGACCGCTCATAAGATTACTCCCTGGTAGTGCTTCTGCCTTAATTTTAACAGGTAAACCGTGAAAACGGGAGTTTGTCATCTATTGTCATTTCAGGCTTTTGAAGCTGATCGAACGCATTCCCTGTTTTTTCAGCTGCATGTTTATCAATGGTAACTGGTGCTGCAGACCTTCGCGGATGAATTGAACCACATATTTTTCTTTGGTTTCGGCGAGAACGTCGCCGGATCTGAGGGCGGCAAGGGCGA
>CAYYUI010000173.1:0-1749 GCA_964474705.1 uncultured bacterium | reverse complement strand
AATTAACAAAAATAGTCAGAAAATACTCACCGGTAATCAAATGGAGAATTACTGGGCAGAAAGATGATTTTTCAGGGTTTGGCGGCGAAGAGGGTCAGCAGCAGTTCTGAATCGTCGAGCAGGCGATATTCGGGGCTTTTTCCCGATAATTTGCGGCTGTGGGAAATGATAATCGGCACGCCTTCGCCCCTTTTGTCCATGATGTGGGTGCGCATCAGCTCGTAATTGGCAGATTCGACCGGGCATTTTGCCAGCAGCGAGGTCAGCAGTTCGTTGCGCGCTGACTGGCGCTCGCACAGACTGGCGATCGTCATGGTGTTGGGAATCGTGCCGGGCGAGTAAAGCTCGAGTCGATCAGCAAAAAGGTGCAGCCTGATTTTCGAGCCATAAATCGAATAATCACGATGGGCAACCGCATTGGTCACCGCTTCAAAAACAGCATTCATCGAATACTGGGGTATATCGATACGATGCGGGGCCTTGCGGGCGCCGATTTTCATGTTGCGCTCGACGAAACCGCAGGCCGCGAAAATCTGCCGGTCAAGCGGCCCGGTAAGGTCACGCGCATCGAGCTGATAATTTGCGTCACGGTCTTCACCCCGATAGCAGACCGCCTGGATAAAGGCGTTCGAGATGAACTGTTCAGGATTGGGACTGCTCATAAGAATGCCGCTTACCGTCGGCCGGTCGACACCGTCTTCGTCTCTCGATATCAGCTTCAATTTGCCGAGAAACTCGATCGGGTCAGCCGGAGACAGCGGCGATCTGAATCTTTGCCAGAGCTTTTCATCGAGATTATCGAGGGAAGCGTGCCCGACGACCTGCTCGTCGAACCTGATAAGCCGCGCCTGACTGCGCTGCTGGAACAGCCGGGCCAGATATTCCGGGCTCATCTGCCGGCGTGAGCTTCCGATGCGATGCAGGTAGCCACCGGGGCTTCTGTGAACGAAAAGACTGCGCGGCACCGAAACTGCAATGACGTTGCGTTCGCCGGTCGCGGTACCCAGCTGCATCTTGCTTATCTGGCATATTATTGGCGGCTCGACCAGATCGTTGACGATTTCGCGCACCCAGGTTTCGACAACGTCGAGCGCCTGATCTGGAATGCCGGTTATTTCACGGCTTTTGTCGTTAACGCCGAGTATGATTGTGCCGCTGTTCGAATTGGCCATCGCGGCCAGTTCGTCGGCCATGCCATTACGATGCGGTCCGGTAACTGAATTGCCGGACAAATGAAGTTCTTTGAGCTCCAGAAAAGAGTCTGCACCTGTCTGTATTTTTTTTTGCAGTTCTCTTGCATCGATCATAGTTATTATCCGGCAAAACAGAGTAGCCTCAATATAGTGTAGTCGCAGCCTGTGGTCAAGTGTGATGGCGGTAGCGGTGGTCTGAGAAAACTGGTCAAGGCGGTTTATTTTGCTTTTGCGGGTTTGCCGGGTCTGCGTGGCCTGGTGGCGCGAGGTTTGCTGCATGTTTTAAAGCTGGCGGCTTCTTCTTTTACGCAGCCGGGAGAGGTTTTTCTCAATCCGGCAAAGATTTCGGGCCAGAAGGTGGCATCGGGGTAATCAGACTGTAATGCTGCAAGTTTTGCCTCGGCTTTTTCGAGCGAAATGTCGCCCTCGCAAAACATCTGCAGGATCAATCGCGCTTTTCCCTCGACTTTGCCTTCCTTGCGGCCTTCTTCACGGCCCTCTTCGCGGCCTTCGAGTTTGCCGAGGCCGTAAGACGATTCTACCATGCTTGCCTGGT
>CAYYUI010000172.1:0-1920 GCA_964474705.1 uncultured bacterium | reverse complement strand
CACGGCTGGAATCGAGCAGATGACGGCACGAGTCAGGCCGCTCTGCAATAAATCCTGAACTTTCTGCATGGCAGCCCGGGTGGTTTCGGCACCCGAAGCCTCGATCAGAAAAATGTTCGCAACCTGGTCGAGGGGCTGCTTGAGACGGCGGTTAATGGCTGCTTCGGCATCGGGCCAGTTCATATAGATATCGGCGCGTGTCACCCGGGCCTGCGGATTTACCACTCCGATTATCGGATACAGCGCTCCCCCGACATTCACCACCGAACCGGCTTTGAGATTCCAGAGATCGGCATATGACTTGTCGACAAGAACGACGTTGCGATCGTTTTCCTGAAAAAAAGCGCCGTCGACGATGTCGTCTGGATTGATCAAAGTACCCCGCAGGGCGTGACGGTCGGAGGGTTTGATGCCGGCAACACTGAAGATATGACCATCCTGGCCGTTCTTGAAACGAAATAGCAGCAGAGGCGTGACTGCATCGACCTCTGGGATCTTTTTAATCATCGGCCGCAGATCGATTGGAAACATGCGGGTAACGACATTCGGTTCGGCAAAGAAACCCTCATTCTGAGGGTCGATGGGAACATTTCCCGGTGAATCACCGGCTTCAAGTGGTGACAACGGTGCGAAGGCAAGAAACTTGTTGCCCATGTAGTTAACCGTGGCATTCTTGGCCTGCAGGTCATAGCGCAGCAACAGTGCCATTGCGGCAAGAAACGCAGCCGCAAGGAAATAGCCGGCGATGCCGACCAGAGTTCGCCATTTCCGGCGAAGGAGTTCACGCATGGCGCATTGCAAAAAATCTGGCACCGTATCAGCTCCTGATAATAATTACGGTTTTCACGAAAGCATGCTCAAGCGCCCGTCTTTCAGGCAGGCGACCCGGGAAGCGAGTTCAGCATTGAACAGACCGTGAGAAGCCACAACCATTGCGGCACCACCGGATTTAACCCGGGGCAGAAGCAGAGCAAGGATCTCAGCGGCAGTTTCGGCATCGACATCGCCGGTCGGTTCATCGGCAATAATTAGAACCGGGTTGTTGATCAGCGTTCTGGCGACCGCAACTCTTTGCTGTTGGCCGACACTGAGTTCGGCCGGCAGGTTGTTAAGGCGATCCTGCAGACCAAGTTCGCGCAGGATATCGGTCGCTCTTTTACGGCGCTCATCGCTGCTGATGCCACGGTGCATCAGTACCGCTTCGACATTTTCCAGCGCGGTCCAGCCAGGAATCAGATTGAAGTTCTGAAAGATCATGCCGATACTGCCGGCGCGTAATTCAGCGAGCTCGGCCAGCGACATTGAATTCAGATCGCGGCCCTGAAAATAAACTTTTCCGGAGGTGGCACGATCGAGACCGCACAGCAGGCTGAGAAGCGTTGATTTCCCGACGCCGCTGCGGCCGGTCAGCAGAAACAGTTCTCCGGCTTCGACCGAAAACGAAACTTCTTCGAAGACTTTAATTTCCTGGCCTCTGGCATTGAAGGTTCGGCCAAGGTTTTCAACCTGCAGAATTGTCATACAATCTCCATTACACGGCCTGAGTGCGCCGCAGTATTTCGGTTGGCCGCTGTCTGACGACCACAAGCACCGGCAGCAGAGCTGCCAGAACACCAGATATGACGGCAAAGGCAGACACCGCGGCGAAAAGCTTCAGATCGAGCAGCCCGGTAAGGGTCGCGTCGATGCCAAGAAGTTCGTTGACCGGCAGGGTTAACATGATACCCATGCCGAGAGCCAGCCCGATCAGGCAGCCGGCTACCGACTGCAGCATCGATTCGATCAGTATCTGCAGAACGATAACCCGATTCTGCCAGCCAATTGCTTTGAGAACCGCGATCTGTCGGCCGCGTTCGATGACCGAGGCCCATTGAATCCTGGCGGTGAACATTATGGCAGCGAGAGCGATAAAAAACATAA
>CAYYUI010000171.1:0-1951 GCA_964474705.1 uncultured bacterium | reverse complement strand
TTCAACTGACTGCAGCTATCAAGAAAAACAGCCGCCGAAGACGCAGGAAGAATGCTGAGGGCCTTCGGCAGGCTCAGAGAAGGCTGGGTGGTTTTTGAATTGTGTGGGGGAAGTGGCTGTGATAGGATTGGTGTGACCGATTGTTTCGGTGCGCGAGGAGGAACCCCGTCAGATGAGCAGATTTTTTAATACCACCGGGCCGTGCAACCCGCAAGATCATTACATGCTGCCTGCCCACGAAAGACTAATAGGGGCGAACCTCAACCGATACATACGCAACAAGCTCTACTGGGTGCTGCACGCGCCGCGCCAGACGGGCAAAACCACCTTTCTGCAGAGCTGGATGCGGCAGATCAACAGCGGCGGCGAGGGCGTCGCCTGCTATGTCAGTGTCGAGCGCTGTCAGGGGTTTCCGGCGGCAGATGATGCCATACCGGCGATTATCGATGCAATAAATGATTTCGCCGGCAAAGAACTGCCGGAAAAATACGTTCCGGCAAGAATAACCGGCAATCCGGGCAGCATTTTATCCGACATGCTCGGCGCCTGGGCAGAACAGGTGGCGCCGAAGCCTTTGATCATCTTGTTCGATGAGGTCGACACTCTGCAGGACCAGGCGATGATCAGTTTTCTGCGCCAGCTGCGCTCTGGCTTCGCCGCCCGTGGCGTCGGCAAGTTTCCGGTGTCGGTGGCGCTCGTCGGCATGCGCGACCTGCGCGACTACCTGATTCAATCGAAAGATGGCGTGGCGCTCAACCCGGGCAGCCCGTTCAATATCAAAGAAAACTCGGCAACCCTGAGCAATTTTTCGGCCGAAGACGTTGCCCGGCTGATCGCCCAGCACAGCAGCGAAACCGGGCAGCAATTCACATCGGAAGCCGTGGCCCGAGTCTACGACCTTTCCCGCGGCCAGCCCTGGCTGGTTAACGCTCTCTGTAAAAAATGCGCCTGGGAACTGGTACCAGAAGAATCGCGCGAGACGGTTACCGCCGACCATATACTTCAGGCAAAAGAACTGCTGATCAGAGAAAGGGCCGTGCATCTCGACAGTCTGGCCGAGCGTCTCAGAGACCCGAAAGTCAGGCGCATCGTCGAAACGATACTGGTCGGCAAAAACGACCCGCTGATAGCCGAGGGCAATGACTTCGTTCTCTGCCTCGATCTCGGCCTGGTGGCGATTATCGACGGCGTGCCGCAGATTGCCAACCCGATCTATCGCGAAATTATCGTCAGAGTTCTCAGCCAGGGCATGCAATATGCGATACCCGTGCCCGAATGGCGCTGGCAGAAAGACGACGGCTCACTCGATTACGCTGCGCTGTTCGCTGAATTTCAGGCTTTCTGGCGCCGCAACAGCGATGCCTGGGAAAGCAAAATGGAATACGTCGAGGCGTTTCCGCATCTGCTGGTCATGGCATTTCTGCAGCGGGTCATCAACGGCGGCGGCCGCATCGAACGTGAATACGCCGCCGGCCGCGGCCGGGTCGACCTCGCCGTCGAATGGCGCGGCGTCTGGGCCGTCATCGAAATCAAGCTGGTTCACCCGCAGGACAGCCTCGAAACCACGATCGAAGAAGGCCTGAAGCAGACCGCCCGCTACCGCGACACGGTCGGCGCAAAAGAAGCCTGGCTGATCGTCTTCGACCGCCGCGACAAAAGCCGCAGCCTGCCCTGGGAACAACGCCTGAGCACGCGAAGCATCGACCAGATCAACGTAGTGACCTGCTAACCCTTCGGCCCTTCGTCAGGCTCAGGGCAGGCAGTATCAGGTGTCGCTTCAATAGTGGTGGTCTGAGAAAACTGGTCAAGGCAATAAGTGATGAAGCCCTGCATCGATAAGGCAGGCACCAGCGCGAGCTTTTTCCCTTAAGCATGAGCTATTCGGCGGGCTCAGGAACCGGAGATCGGCAATCAAACCCCGGAGAGCATCTGCCGCAGTTTTTCGAGCTCG
>CAYYUI010000170.1:0-1955 GCA_964474705.1 uncultured bacterium | reverse complement strand
AATCGAGTAGGTGGCGGGTGATTATTTCACCCGCCGACCTCTCACACCACCGTACGTACCGTTCGGTATACGGCGGTTCAATGGTTTTGATGCAGTGCCTCGTATCTGACTGATATGTCATCGTATCCGATAGATGTGAGGTATTTGTTTGTTAACGACCTTGTCAGAATAGGACTCCCAGCAGTCCGCCAGTAACTCCGCCGAGTGTTCGCCCACATCCATGCCTGCTCTTCAGGAATCCCAAGCTGCTTCAGATTTCGGAATTTGGCGCTGATTTTCTTCCATTGCTTCCACAGATACTGTCTTATTCTCCGTCTTAGCCACTCGTTAAGCTCGGATATACGACCCCTCATGTCTGCAATGGCATAATAGCCCAGCCAGCCCCTGGTGAAGACTTTTGTCTCCTGTAGAATCTGACTGATTGATCTTCCTCTTCTACGGCTGGTGATTACCCGGACCCTTTTCTTAAAGGCTCCAAGGGGCTTCCGATGTGGTCTTATTCCTGTTTTCTTGCCTGTTTTATACAACGAGAAACCAAGAAATTTTAGTTTAAGCGGGCTTCCGACACGACTCTTTTCCCTATTAACCTTGAGTTTAAGTTTTCTCTCAAGGAACCTGACACATCCGGCCATCACTCTGGCTGCAGCTCTCTGACTTTTGACGTAGATATTACAGTCATCCGCATACCTCACGAACCTATGATTTCTGCTTTCCAGAAGTCTGTCAAAGCTCGTGAGGTAAATATTGCTGAGCAACGGGGAAAGATTGCCACCTTGCGGGGTTCCTTCCTCTGTGGGACTTACAAGGCCATCAGCCAGAACTCCGCTCTTAAGAAACTTACGTATCAGGCTGATTACCCGTTCGTCTTTCACCTGCTCTCTCACCATTCTGATCAGCAGGTTGTGATTTACAGTGTCGAAATACCTTGCAAGGTCAATGTCTACGACATTCGAGTATCCCTGCTCATAGTATTCTTTCGCCCGCTTAATAGCCTGCTGTGCACTTCGCTTCGGACGGAAACCAAAGCTGCTGTCTGAGAAAGTCGGCTCGAATATCGGCTGTAACACCTGCACGATTGCCTGCTGTACCATACGGTCTATTACCGTTGGCACACCAAGCAACCGTTTCCCACCATCCGGCTTAGGAATTTCGACTCTTTTAACCGGTTGGGGTCGGTATTTTCCGCTTGCCAGTTCTTCCAGCAAACTGCTTCCGTGCATTTTCAGATAGGGCAGCATTTGATCGACCGTCATTCCGTCAATGCCAGCACTACCACCATTCTGCTTCACTCGCTTGAATGCCTGATTCAGATTATTTCTGTCGAGCACTCTCTCAAGGAAAGCCTCTGTATCCATCTTCGCTTCGCTTTTCAGTATAAAGCCGCTATGCGCTCCCCTGCTACTTTCCGGTTCCACCGTATCATTGCAGGGGTAGCCTGTTGGAACAGTATTCGGCAGTCGTTGCGTCATTATGCATTCCATACGAGCAAAGATGAACCATTGTTCGGCCCTTCGCGCATTGCTGCGTTAATATGGCCTCTGCTGACTTCTTGTAGATCAGTGGGGCATTGCTGCCCCACCTGTCGCTGTGGGTTGTCTAGCCATCCCTCTTGTCGGCGACCACTACAAGATCTCCCCGGGTAAGAACGATAACTTTTCCCTCATATACCCGCCGCATTTACACCGCAGACCTCGGGCAGTATTGGACTTCGCTTTGTTTAGCAAGCTCGTCCAGCCATGCAATGCCTTATATACGGTTCTTGTTCATCGGGCCGAGGGTTTGCCTCCAGCTTCCTTCAGATTCCACCTCGCGGTGGACACCCTTGCTTTTGGCTAACAGTTCCTGCTGCCAAGCCTGTAGCGGATTTGCACCGCCGAGTTATCGCCCATGCCGGGCACACTAAAAAAGCGGGCCGCAAGGCCCGCTTCAGCCAGCATTTGTAATTCGCTTAAAGC
>CAYYUI010000169.1:0-1959 GCA_964474705.1 uncultured bacterium | reverse complement strand
ATCTGCGGCCTTGCCACCATGATAACCCGCTGAATCTCTTAAAGCAAGATTCTGTAAAGGGCGCTGGCGATACCGGCAAAGGCGCTGCATTAACCCGCAATACTGCGTAAGCGCTTCAATGGAGGAAACCGAAAAGCCACCGGGGGATCTTCCGGCCGACACCGACTTCGACATCATCCAGCGCCAGAAAAGAGTTTGGCACGGTGCCAATCTGCGAAAAGCCCTTGCTTCTTCCGCCGATCTCGACAACTTTGTCATTGTCGACGCGGAAATCGCCGCGAGCCGGAATTGAAACGGCATGCCGCGAAGCCAGCGCATTGATATAGAAAGTTTCCCGCAAAGTGCCGGGGTTGGGAGGTCGGCCGCCGGAAAGGGCATACAGCTGATTCGGGTTATCAAGATAGATCTTTTCTGGCTTTTCAAAGGCGCGTATGCCATAACTGCTGCGGGTGACGGTTCTGATTATTCCGCAGTCTTCGAGATACTTCGGATAAGTCTTTAGAGTTCGCTCATCGCCGATCTCGAGCAACTGCTTCAGATTCTTCAGATCAGGGGTAAAAGGAACACAGCCGGCAATAAATGCCCGCAACCGCTTTATCTTCATAACGCTGGCACCAGTCAGATTCGGGTAAATGGCCAGAAGGTCTGATAACGAATAAACCGGCAGAGACAACGACAGCCTGATTCCGATAAATTCGCGAAAAGACAGGCCCGGCAGCGAAAACACCCCGGCGCGCCGCGAAAGATCATGACTGCCTTTACGTATTTCGAGGGCGGAACTGCCTGAGGCCACTACCTGCAGGCCGGGAAAAGTATCATAAATGCTTTTCAGTTCATTCGACCAGGTCGGG
Source organism: uncultured bacterium (assembly GCA_964474705.1). Classification (GTDB taxonomy): domain Bacteria; phylum Muiribacteriota; class Ozemobacteria; order Ozemobacterales; family Ozemobacteraceae; genus Rifleibacterium. Next base: position 1,108 of record CAYYUI010000169.1, on the reverse strand, counting down.
TATTTAACCTGCCAGCCCTTCGGCAGGCGCAGATACCGAAGGGCAGAAAACGAGGTTCGGGGAACTTTCAGGCGGCCTTTGTTGCAGGTTGATTCTGAATAATGATTCTCGGGCAGGAAGTTTCGGCGGGCACAGGCAGCCCGGCTTCGCGCAGCAACCTGACGTGCTCGATCATTCCCCAGCGGGCCTTGTAAAGACAATCTTCAATTGAATGACCAATTCCTGAAAATCCCTCGAGGTCTGGCGAAAAAAAGCCGAAGAAATCAGGCTCTTCTGTGGCCTCTATGACCAGAGAATATTTAAAGTCTATCATAATTGCTTCCTCATTCTTTATTCTATGCCTGCGGACTTCAGAATGGCCATACAGGTACCGGTCGGCACTTCTTTTGAGCCATGAAAATCCACGCGTACGAGGTTTTTACAGCCGGGTTTCATATAATACCTGATCGAGCCTTTTTCTTTAAAAAGTCGAAAGCCGTTCTTTTCGAGTAACTTCACCAGCTCACTGAATTTCATATTAACGACAGTTTACACATGCAGATTATAAAAAGCAACTCACCGACTCCAGTGGTGGACTAAGAAAAATGGTCAAAACGATTCAAGTCATGAGCCGACGACTTCATAAAGACGGGTTCAGGCGACGTGAGCTCAATCCTAAGTCTTAAAAGCCTGCCTGATTTTAAGGCTTGAAATTGTTTGCGGGCAGAGTCTACAATTGCAAGTAAGAATAATTGTGTGGGTGAAGGGGCTGTGATAGGATTGGTGTGACCGATTGTTTCGGTGCGCGAGGAGGAACCCTGTCGGATGAGCAGATTCTTTAATACCACCGGGCCATGCAACCCCGAAAGACATTATATGTTGCCTGCCCATGAACGACTTGTGGGGGCTCACCTCGACCGCTACATCAAAAATCAGCTTTACTGGGTGCTGCATGCGCCGCGCCAGACGGGCAAAACCACCTTTCTGCAGAGCTGGATGCGCCAGATCAACAACGGCAGTGAGGGTGTCGCCTGCTATGTCAGTGTCGAGCGCTGCCAGGGGTTTCCGGCGGCGGATGATGCCATACCGGCGATTATCGATGCAATAAATGATTTCGCCGGCAAAGAAC
>CAYYUI010000168.1:0-2064 GCA_964474705.1 uncultured bacterium | reverse complement strand
GATCTTTTCCTTCACCACTGGCATGAATTCTGGCGCTGCGACAAGCGAACATTTGCCGAGGCCATCGAATGCATTGCCGCCAGGCAGTTCATTGCACCTCTCCGCCAGGAACTCGTGCCTGAAGAGATCGGCGAGGAACGGGCATATTACCTTCTGTGCAAAATACACGGACATGAAGACGTGATTCTCGACGAAATAGAAGAACGGCTGCATAGAAAGAAGCGCGAATTCAAAGAGCTCGAAGCTTCTTTTGCATCGGGCAACCCGCTTTCGATGCCAGATAGATCGCTGAAGGTCGAGCTGAAATGCCGCAGCTGCGAAAAAGTTTATTCCTACGAGGTCGAAGGGGTTCTGCTCGATACTGACAGCCCGCGCATCAGAGACAAAATTGTCTGCAAAAACTGCCGGGCGATCAATCAGTATGATCTGACCACAGCGGGAAAACTAAGCCTCATGGCTTCCCTTTCCCTTATGTACAGCGGAAAAGATGGGGCAGGTATCGACCCCGAAAAATTTCCCGTCAAAGTTGGCAACGTTGGCATGATGGATGGGCGACGCATGTCGGTGGACGAGATTCGCGAATGTTATGAAAATGATGTAAGAAATTCTCCTGATGATCCGGCTTTGAGAGTTGGTTTCGGCAATGTTCTTATGCATGCAGGGAAAGAGCTCGAAGCGGTTTTCCAGTATAAGCAGGCTCTCAGGCTCGACCCGATGTCGGTCGAATCTTATATGAGCCTCGGCGATTATGAATCTGACAAGGGTAATCACGAGAAGGCTCACGAATATTTTCAACAGGCCTTCAAATACATGCATGTCGGAAACTATTACCGGTCCACAAACCCCGAATACCTGCGACAGGCGGTTGCTTCAAGGCTTCATGAGTATGAGGAAGGGCTTTTTTCAGAAACGTCAGATTCGTTTGTTTACGACATGCCGGTAAGAAACACCGGCCCAGAATCAGGAAGAAACGATCCCTGTCCCTGCGGCAGCGGCAAAAAATTCAAAAAGTGCTGCATGAAATAGCCAACCCCTAAACCTGCTTGCCCTGAGCTCGCCGAAGGGTCGAAGGGTGGTCCCTGAGCCTGCTTGCCCTGAGCTTGCCGAAGGGTCGAAGGGTGGTCCCTGAGCTTGCTTGCCCTGAGCTTGTCGAAGGGTCGAAGGGCTAGCAGGTTACGACGTTGATCTGATCTATGCTTCGCGTGCTCAGGCGTTGTTCCCAGGGCAGGCTGCGGCTTTTGTCGCGGCGGTCGAAGACGATCAGCCAGGCTTCTTTTGCGCCGACCGTGTCGCGGTAGCGGGCGGTCTGCTTCAGGCCTTCTTCGATCGTGGTTTCGAGGCTGTCCTGCGGGTGAACCAGCTTGATTTCGATGACGGCCCAGACGCCGCGCCATTCGACGGCGAGGTCGACCCGGCCGCGGCCGGCGGCGTATTCACGTTCGATGCGGCCGCCGCCGTTGATGACCCGCTGCAGAAATGCCATGACCAGCAGATGCGGAAACGCCTCGACGTATTCCATTTTGCTTTCCCAGGCATCGCTGTTGCGGCGCCAGAAAGCCTGAAATTCCGCAAACAGCGCAGCGTAATCGAGTGAGCCGTCGTCTTTCTGCCAGCGCCATTCGGGTGTCGGCATGTTATCCTGGGCGTTCAGGGTGAGAACCCGCGGTATAATTTCCTGATAGATCGGGTTGGCTATTCTCAGGCCGTTGTCAAAAGTTACCAGGCCGAGATCCATGCAGAGTTCGACATCACGGTCGGCCCGGCCGATTGCCGGGTCGCTTTTTCCGATCAGAATCGCTTCGACAACCCGCCTGACTTTCGGGTCTCTGAGACGCTCGGCCAGACTGTCGAGATGTACGGCTCTGTCTTTGATCAGTAGTTCTTTTGCCTGAAGGATATGGTCGGCGGTAACTGCCTCGCGCGATTCTTCGGGTACCAGCTCCCATGCGCATTTTTTACAGAGAGCGTTAACCAGCCATGGCTGGCCGCGCGAGAGGTCGTAGACCCGGGCCACGGCTTCCGGTGTGAACTGCTGCCCGGTTTCGCTGCTGTGCTGCGCGATCA
>CAYYUI010000167.1:0-2083 GCA_964474705.1 uncultured bacterium | reverse complement strand
ACTTCACCACCTGGAACGACCAGATGATTTCCTTCAGCTGGCCGGTTTCCAACACCGCGTTCACCAAAACCGTTTCTGTAACCCTCAAAATCGGTGACAACTTCAGCCACACTACCACCAGCATCACCGCTGATTGAAGTCTGTCTTTTTCACTGCTTCTCCAGATGAATGGAGCAATCAAATATTTGCCATCTTAACCTGATGACGCATGAAAAACTATACAAATTGCATGAAATTGGGTATATTTATGGTTGAGGGGGCTAAAATATGGCGATTTTGCAGGTAAGAGACATCGATGGCCGTTTGTATGAGGCGTTGCGATCGCTGGCAGCACAGGAAAAGAGATCGATAAGCCAACAGGTGGTTTATATTCTCGAAAAGTTTCTGGCAAACCCGCAGTCGCTCGAAAAAAACCCGACCGATGAGTTTCTCAAACTGGCCGGGAGCTGGGAAGATCAGAGATCGGCGGAAGACATAGTCGCAGACATAAAAAAACACCGCCGCAATTCACAACGCTTCAGCAAGAAAAATGACCTATTTACTTGATACCGACATTATCATCTACAGCCTGAAAAGCCATGACCGCGTCGTCGAGAATTTCCGAAAATTCGCTGATGCCCCGAAATCGATCTCGGTCATAACTTACGGAGAACTGGTTTATGGCGCAAGAAAATCGCAGCACGTCGAAAAAAACCTGGCGAAAATACTGCGCATCGGCGAACTGTTTCCGATTTTGCCGGTTTCCCAGATAATAATGGATACCTTTGGCAGTCTTAAAGCCAGCCTTGAAAAGGCAGGGCAGACAATCGACGACATGGATCTTCTTATTGCCGCCACGGCAATAACTCACAATCTGATTCTGGTAACAAACAACAGTCGACATTTCTCGAAAATTGCCGGCCTCGAAATAGCCAACTGGGCACAATAGCTATCTTGTTTTGGGAAATTTATAGTATTATTCTGATGACAAGTTAAAATCAGAGGGCATTTGATGGAATCCAAAGTTCGTGAATATCCGAAGGGTTCGATCGTTTTCAGGCGTGGCGAACCAGGCAATACAGCTTTTATTCTTACCGAAGGCTCGGTTGAGATTTCGGTCACCGAAGGCAAAAACAAAACCGTACTCGGCGTTCTGAAACCGGTTGCGGTTTTCGGAGAAATGGCCCTGCTGCTCAAGAACCAGCAGCGAACCGCAACCGCCATCACTCTAACCGATGCCAAACTTGCCGAAATATCGCGCAAGAACTTCGACGATTTCTTCAATCAGGCACCCAAGCTCATTTCGGCCGTACTGCGCACCATGGTTGAGCGTCTCGAGCAGACCAACTCAAGAGTTACCCAGAACCCCGAAGTTTATACGATCATCACCGAAACACTCGAACTGCTGATCAGACACGAGCAATACAAAAGAATCAGATATAGCCAGCTGATCGACTGCATAGTTAATTCATACAAGCTCGAACCTGCGATCATTACGAAATCGCTGAATTTCATGGTGACTCTCGGCCTCATTGAAATATCTACCGACAGTCACAGCAATCAAAAATACATCGATGTCATCAAACCAACCGATTTTATTGACCGGGCGCGGCAGATACAAAAAACTTATGCCAAAATCGGCGGTTCACCAGATTCAGCAATCGGCTGAACTATTCCTGAGCCAGATCAGGCGGCAGAGAGGCCGCATAGACTTCCATGGCGCCACGTAATTCTGAAAACGACTCCGGCAGCATTCCGGCAAGTTTTCTGACGACCATAGCATTGCAGGGGCGGGCCAGAAAAAGCTCGGACATCAGATCGACGACAGTTTCGTTGTCGTTTTCGATTACTTTCAGCTGAATCATCGCATTGTAAAGATTCATCGAAGGTTCGCCGAGAACATGCAGTTTCTGCATCATCAGTTCGGCCCCGCTGCCGCGCAATGATCGGCACAGGTCAACACAACCCTCGAGCAGAGCCGCATACAGGTTTTTAGCCCGCTCGCCATAGTCGGTGGCCCGATCGAGATTGCCGTTTTTCAAAGCGAGACGGTAGGCATCGAGCACATCGGCAAGAACCGTTGAATTATCGGTGAGACAAATTT
>CAYYUI010000166.1:0-2111 GCA_964474705.1 uncultured bacterium | reverse complement strand
TCTACCAGGTCTTTGGCTTCTTTGAGGCCCATACCGGTCAGTTCGCGGACGACTTTGATTACGTTGATCTTGTTGGCGCCATTGCTTTCGATGACGACGTCGAATTCGTCTTTTTCAGCGGCGGCAGCAGCCGGACCGGCAGCCATCATTACGGGGGCGGCGGCGGTTACGTCGAATTTGGTTTCGATAGCCTTAACAAGTTCAGAAAGTTCGAGAACGGTCATCTTTTCGATAGACTCGAGAATCTGTTCTTTAGTCATTTTATAAACTCCTTATAGTCTTATGCAAAAATCAGGTTAAAATCAGGCAGCGGGGGCTTCGGCCGGAGCAGCGCCAGAGGCTTCTTCTCTTTTCTTGCGAAGAGAGTCGAGAACGCCGGCGAGTTTGCGGATCGGGCCCTGGACTGCGGATGCGAGCATGCCGAGAAGTTCCTTGCGGCCTGGAACTTTGGAAAGAGCGGTCAGTTCGGCAACGTTGAGCAGTTTGCCTTCCATGTAACCGGCTTTGAAGGTAAACTTCTTGGCCTTGTCGGCAAAGTCGAACAGAGCCTTCACGGGAGCAATAGGATCCTTGTAACCAAAAGTTACGGCGGTATTGCCCTTCATGTGACCTTCGAGTTCTTTCATCGGGGTATTGTGGAGAGCGCGGCAGAGCAGAGTGTTTTTGACAACTCTCAGTTCAGAACCGGTTTCACGCACAGCTTTGCGCAGAGCGGTCATTTCAGAGACCATGACGCCTTCGCAGTTAGCGAGCACCACGACCTGTGATTTAGCCAGCTTTTCGGCAAATTCTTTTACGTAGGCTTCTTTTTTGGAGAGATCTTTCAATGTTTTCACCTCCTTGAGGCGGAATAAAAAACCGTTTCCGGTGCCAACACCGGAAACGGTTCGATATTTCTATCTTACTGTTGTCCAGTCTCGGCAGGGAGGCCCTGGGGGCCAATTACTATAAGACCTGCGGTCTTCGACCAGTCTCAGTTCAAGTCAGATCAGGCATTACCCTTTTCTGATTCAGCGCGGGCTTCGTTTACATCAAGGTCATAGCCGGGGCCCATGGTTGAGCTGACGGTTACTGACTTGATATAGGTGCCTTTGGCACCAGACGGCTTGGCTTTGTGAATCGCTTGAAAGAAGGCAAGGAAATTTTCTTTGAGCTTTTTGGCATCAAAAGAAGCTTTTCCAATGGCGGTGTGAATGATCCCGGCTTTTTCAACACGATACTGGAGTTTACCAGCTTTAAGTTCGGTGATAACCTTGGCTACATCCATGGTGACGGTTCCAACTTTGGGGTTGGGCATCAGGTTGCGGGGACCAAGGATTCTACCGAGCTTACCGACAAATCTCATCATGTCGGGTGTTGCAACGGCGGCATCAAAATCAACCCAGCCTCCTTCGATCTTGGCGACCAAATCTTCGGCGCCTACGAAGTCTGCTCCAGCGGCCTGTGCTTCCTGGGCTTTTGCACCGGCGGCGAAAACGACCACGCGGGTAGTTTTGCCTGAACCGTGCGGCAGGACGCAGCTTCCGCGCAACTGCTGATCTGCATATTTCGGGTCGAGCCCGGTGCGGACAGCGATATCGATGGTTTCATCGAACTTGGCGGTGGCGGACTTTTTAACTTTGTCAAAACATTCTTCAACTGAATATTGTTTCAGGTGAACAAGGTCTTTCTTGGCGTTATTATATCTCTTGGAGTGTTTCGGCATCTTTGCTTCCTCCTTTCTTCGAGGGTAAAAGAGCTTACCACATAGTGGCAGTCTTAGTCAACAACTTCCATTCCCATGCTGCGGGCGGTGCCTTTAACGACATTCATCGCGGCTTCGAGAGAGGCAGCGGTAAGGTCAGGCATCTTGCGTTCGGCGATTTCTTTGATCTGGGCTTTGGTGACTTTGCCGACTTTGGTGCGGCCGGGAGTCTGGTTGCCCTTCTGAATGCCGGCGGCTTTTTTCAGCAGGAACGATACTGGCGGCGTTTTGGTGATGAAGGTGTATGAACGGTCAGCAAATACTGAAATTTCGACCGGAATGATTGCATCGCCTTCTTTTGCCGTCTTGTAATTGAAATTCTTACAGAAGTCCATGATGTTAACACCATGCTGGCCAAGAGCGGGAC
>CAYYUI010000165.1:0-2194 GCA_964474705.1 uncultured bacterium | reverse complement strand
TGCGGGTGACGGTTCTGATTACCCCGCAGTCTTCGAGATATCTCAAATAAGTCTTTAAAGAAGGTGCTGTATCAGAAAGACGGCTTTGCCAGGCTGACAACGGAAAGACGGAAAGAAAAATTCCATGAACTGCTGGAAATATTTATCCACAAGATCTTTCCATGGGGAATTGTAATCTGTGCGCTAAATTACAAAAATCAGCTCAGGATAGTGGTGGTCTGAGAAAACTGGTCAAGGAGCGGTGGCCTGAGAAAAATGGTCAAGCCGATAAGTGACGAAGCAGGGGATAATATTATTGCGGTTGTGATAAGGATGAATGCCGGGGTAAAACTCAATCTCGGAGCAGGTTGTCGACTGCCTGCAGAAGTCTGGGCAAACCCTGCTGAAGTGCGGCTTCGACCAACACCATGTCTACACCTTCGTAGTCGTGAGCGATAAAATTAGGCATGTCACTCAAGCCTTTCAGGTCTGCTTTCTTGAACCTTTCGAGAATGTCAAAGGCATTTTCGTCTTTGAGCTTGTTCATTTGCTCAGCAATTGCAACCAGGTGCATCAGCATTGCCGGCTTGAATACCTTTTCATCAAGTAAAGCCTGGCCAATATCACCGCCAAAATCGGAAATGATCTCATTCAGAAGCAGAATCCTCGACTTGATCATCCGAACGCGATTAAGTGGCTCACGCATCGATCAGTTCTCTGCTTATCTTGTTATTAAAATCATTGTTTGCACTATTAACCGAAAAAAGATCAACTTTTCTGCCAAAAGCCGTTTTCAGTTCACGAGAAATCTCGGCCACCCTCGATATTGCGCCAAAGCCCTCGTGCAATTTAAGGAAAATCTCTTTCTCGATTTCATAAGCGAGATCAATATCGCTTGCTTCATCAAAGTCACCGCGGGCAAAGCTGCCAAAAAGCCCACGGATCACAAAACCCTCCGATGAATATTTTTCTTTCATGCGGGAAAGAATTCTCAACACTTCTGCTCTTTGCTCTGCTTTTGAATTTTCCATGAATTCAGTCTATATTGGACAAGCCTGAGCCGTCAATAGCATATACCAGTTAACCTAGCGGTGGACTGAGAAAACTGGTCAAAGTGCTTACTTTGAATTGTGTGGGGGGAGGGGCTGTGATAGGATTGGTGTGACCGATTGTGTCGGTGCGCGAGGAGGACCCCAGCCAGATGAGCAGATTTTTCAATACCACCGGGCCATGCAACCCCGAAAGACATTATATGCTGCCGGCCCATGAACGACTTGTGGGGGCGCACCTCGACCGCTACATCAAAAATCAACTCTACTGGGTGCTGCATGCGCCGCGCCAGACGGGTAAGTGGTGGACTGAGAAAACTGGTCAAGGCGATAAGTGACGAAGCCCTGCATCGATAAGGCAGGCACCAGCGCGAGCTTTTTCCCTTAAGAATGAGCTCTTCGGCGGGCTCAGGGACCGGAGATCGGCAATCAAACCCCGGAGAGCATCTGCCGCAGTTTTTCGAGCTCGATTCCAGTCTGCAAAGATGCCTGAACAAGAATTGCGTGCAGGGTTCCTATTCTCAAGGGATTATGCGCCGGGATTGTTAAGGTGGAACTCTTTACTTTCAGTTATTCTGGTAAGGCGAATATGGCTTCCGGTCTGTCTTGTAGGCTGATAGCCAAATTACTTGAGAAATCGAACCAGATCCTCTCCGGAAACGTTTCTCGGCAGTTTCATGCGGCGATGACTTCTTCCCTGACGAAGTGCAGACGAATTATGGCGGGCCGGTCTTTTTCTTCAAAATGACAGCTTACGGCATCTTTAATTTGACTTTTCAGTTCTTCGACCGTGTCAGCTTCAGTAAAAATAGCCTTCCCAAGGGCTTCTGCTTCAAATCCACCTTCCGGGGATTCTTTTATAAGAAAAAAAATTTCTTTCATCTGCCACCTGCCGGTTGTTACTGTAGATTCTCCGGGCCCAAACCCTCTACAGTCTACAGAAACCTGAATGCAAAAGCAACAAACCAGAAAGAGTGGCGGACAGAGAAAAATGGTCAGAGTGCTTACTTTGAATTGTGTGGTGAGAGGGGCTGTGATAGGATTGGTGTGACCGATTGTGTCGGTGCGCGAGGAGGACCCCAGCCAGATGAGCAGATTTTTCAATACCACCGGGCCATGCAACCCCGAAAGACATTATATGCTGCCGGCCCATGAACGACTTGTGG
>CAYYUI010000164.1:0-2335 GCA_964474705.1 uncultured bacterium | reverse complement strand
ATGACATCGGTTACGGCGGACTCGACCACGTTCTCGCCTCCGGCAAGAACGTCAAAGTTCTGGTTCTCGATACCGAAGTGTATTCGAACACCGGCGGTCAGATGAGTAAATCGACCCCGCTCGGCGCAGTTGCAAAATTCGCCGCCGGCGGCAAACCGATGCCCAAGAAAGATCTCGGCATGATCGCCATGACCTACGGCAATATCTATGTCGCCAAGATCAGTCTGGGTGCAAACCCGGCTCATGCTCTCAAGACCCTGCTCGAAGCCGAAGCCTATGACGGTCCGGCACTGGTAATCGCTTACAGCCATTGTATCGCCCATGGCATCGAAATGTCACAGGGTCTGATGGAACAGAAGAAAGCCGTTGACGCTGGTCACTGGCCGCTGTTCAGATTCAACCCCGACAATCTCGAACAGGGCAAGAATCCTCTGATGATGGATTCGAAAGAACCGACCCTGGCTCTGGCTGACTATGTATATGGCGAAAACCGCTATAGAATGCTGAAAAAATCTAACCCCGAAGTGTCGCAGAAGCTCATCGAGCAGGCACAGAAGGACGTTAAATTCAGATACAGCCTCTATAAACAGCTCTCCGAAATCAAAACCAGCTGATTTCTCTGTTAAAAGGGCAGCCTCCGAAAGGGGGCTGCTTTTTTAATTGGGAAACCCGGCAGAACCAGGAAACAGCAAATGGAAAAGGCTTCAGAAGCAGTTACGATACGGCCTCAGATGGTCAAAGATGCCCGAACATTCTATCGGATACTGACCGATGGCAATTTCAGGTTTTTTCCGGTTAATGTGCCTTCGATTGCAGCAGAACAGAGATTTCTGCGCGGTAATATCAAACAGATGCGGGAGCAGAAGGCCTGGCATTTTTCGATATTTTTCGGTGACCGACTTGCAGGCGCGGTGGGTGTTATGCCGGAAACCGGCCGACCTTATTGTGCGGAAATAGGCTATTTTATCGATGCTGAACTGCATGGCCGCGGTATCGCGGTGCAGGCGGTCAGGCTTGCCGAAAAATATGTTCTCGACAATCTGCCGCAGATACGCAGACTGTTTGCCTGCATGGTCGTCGACAACGCGCCAAGCGCCAGAGTTGCCGAAAAAACCGGTTTCAGCAGAGAGGGCCGCCTGAAGGAATACCTGAAGGTCGGCGACATCTACCATGACGCCTGGATTTACGGCAAATTGATCAGATAATGAACTCAATGCCGCAGATTTTGACCTGCGACTGGGCTCCGATTCTTCTGATAATGTTGGCGGCCAGGAAATTGCCGATCTTCAGGCAGGTTTCGAGGCTCAGCTTTTTGTAGAGCCCGTAGAAAAAGCCCGCCTGAAAGTTGTCGCCGGCACCGTTGGTATCTTTGACGTCATCGACCTTGTAGGCCGAAACCTTTATTTCACCATCGGGAGTGATCGCTACCGCACCTTCACTGCCAAGTTTGACGACTGCCATATTGGCGTATTTGAGCATTCGCCTGAAGTCACTGCTGTCTTCGCAGAGCGCTTTCGCTTCATCTTCATTGGCAAAGAGAATGTCGATTTTTTCGGTGAAAAACTGCTCGATCTGCTTTCGTGATGATTTAACCACCAGGCTGTCGCCAAGGTCGAAGGAAATTTTCGTACCTGATTTGCGGGCAATATTGGCTGCGTGTCGGGTTGCTACATTGATAGGATTATCGCCTCTGAATTCATATGCCGAAAAATGCAGGAAATCTGAGTCTTTGATCAGACTGTGCAGGATTTCGAATTCATAAAGCTGCTTGGCGACGCCGAAATCCAGGCCAAAAGTCCGCTGGCCATCGGGGCTGATAAGAGTGTAGCAGAGCCCTGAATTGCCGCGTTTGATCGACACATAGGTGTCGATGTCGTTTTCTCTGAGGTTGTTGATGTAATCGTAGCCGAAGTCATCGCAGCCGACACAGCCGATGAAGGCGCATTTCAGGCCGAGGTTGCTGGCGCCATAAATGACGTTGGTCGGCGACCCGCCTGGCGCAATGCGGGGTTTGTAAGTGTTGACGATGCTGGCCAGTTTTTTGAGGTTCTCTTCATTGAGCGCAATGCTGTTTCCCTTGGGCAGTTCGAGTTTCTGCAGCATTTCATCGCTTACTTCGACGATAATGTCGGTTAGGGCATCTGAAATCGCGGTAATCTGATACTTTCTGTTTTCATCACAGCCGCTCATAATTAAACCCCGGCGTAGTTAGGATGCTGCAAAGCTTAATGCCAACCGGGTTCAAAGTCAATGCCGTTCGCTGCTGATAACAAAGCAGAGACACTACTGTCCGGTTAAAATTTTGACGAATCGTGGAAAACATCATGAATAGAAG
>CAYYUI010000163.1:1351-2365 GCA_964474705.1 uncultured bacterium | reverse complement strand
TTTCGGTCACTGCTTTGGCACGCAGCAGAGGCTCTTTGCGTTTAAGATCATCAAGAACAATATCCAGACGAGATTCAAGCTCTTTAACCCTCAAGGCGGGAACCCGCAACAGGTATTTGGAATCACTGCCGCTGACGGGCTCGACACGCTTTAGTTCGTCGAGAATAATATCCAGCTGCGATTCAAGCTCATTGACCCGGGAGAGTGCAACCTGAACCGCCTGCTGCTCAACATCAGCCTCCAGTTCGATCAACACCTGACCTGCCGATATCATCTGCCCTTCGCTGGCCAGAATTTTCACCACCCGTTTTGGCTGCAGTGAACTCAGAAAAATCTCACGACCTAGCGGTTCTACCCTGCCGAAAAGCCTTAAGGGCGCCTCTGCCAGCACCGGGGTTTTTCCAGGTTCCTGAGCTGCGGCGGCGTGACGCAGTGATACACGAATAAAATTAAGACCAACAATGAAAACAAACAGTAAAAATATCGACCAGAAAAGCGTTTTGAACTTCATTGCACAGTTTCCTTCCGGGGCGGGTATTTCTTACGGTTATCTGCGGCGATACGCCCGTTTTCAACCTTGATCAGACGATCAGCAAATGGAAAAACCCTCGCATCATGTGAGACGACGCAAACAATGCGGCGATCTTCAATGGCTATACGTTTGAGAACCGTCATGACTCCCTGGCCGCTTTCGGCATCCAGAGCCGAAGTCGGCTCATCACAAAGCAGAATTGCCGGGTCTTTAACCAGGGCTCTGGCAATCGATACACGCTGTTTCATTCCGCCCGACAGAAGACGCGGCTGAAAATGGCCAACATCTTTCAAACCGAGGCTCTGCAGCAGACTTTCGGCCCTCGTTTGTTCGGCGTCGGTGGTGCTTTTGCCCTGTATGGCAAGTGCCAGAAGAATGTTTTCCATTATACTGAGCCCCTCGATAAGCATCGGTTGCTGAAAAACAAAGCCATAGTTCAACAGCCGTATATTGGCGGCCTGATTGTCAGAAACTCCGCTGAT
>CAYYUI010000163.1:0-1341 GCA_964474705.1 uncultured bacterium | reverse complement strand
CCTTCTGAAACCTTCAAAACAAGCCCCATAATCGAAAGCAGCGTCGTCTTGCCGCTTCCAGATGGGCCGGAAATCACAACCAGTTCACCAGAATCAAGCACCAGGCTGGTATTGTGCAAAACCCGGCGCTGCTGCCGGCCATCAGAAAAATCTTTAGCTACATTTTCAAGTCTCAGCTGAGCCACAGAATCGCCTCCGATTAATGAAATACCGCTGCCGGATCAGTTTTGATTGCCGTGCGCAAAGCGATAACCGAGCCCATCAGGCTGACAATCAACGTAACCGCCGCAAGAAGCGGCGCGACATACTCAGGAAAGTAACTTGGAATGGAAGAGTTTCCGGTTTTGTTAAGCAGTATCGCCAGCATTATAAAGCCGATAAATAGACCGGTTCCGGCAATAATTGCGGTTTCCATAAAGACCACCACGGCAATATCACTTTTTCTCGCGCCAATGGCACGCATAACGGCAAAATCCTGAGTGCGGCCCAACACACTGGTATACATGGTGAGCGAAATGATTACAGCACCGATAAGAACAGCAATCAGAGTTGAAAAGCCAAAACTGCCGCCAATGCCGGTGTTGGAAAAATAATAACGTCTTGTAAGCCCCGAAAGCTCGGCATTGCTGTAAACACTGCAGTAGGGCAGAATCGCCCGTAGCCTTGTTATAGCCTGTGCTGCGTCGCTGCCGGCGGCGAAACGCACCAGAATGACCGAGGCTCTGCCGGGCGGCGTTCGTGAAATTTCCCTGACCTTTTCTATGGAAGCGAAGACAAGCGTACCTTGAAAGCCACGCGCCCCATTGGTTACCGCCCGCACCCGCACACGTTTCTGACCGATTTCGGTAATCTCTTCAAGGGCGGGGTTGCCGAGCTTGGCGAGGTCGAGGCGATCGACGGTGATGGCCTCAAGGTCAAGCAGGGCATGTTCGTCAGCCTGGGCAAATCGCCACGGGCCGCCCGCGAATCTCGGCCGGCGGCAGCCAACCACCCGCACAGATTCATAAAATCCACTGCTGCTACGAAAAAGACCGTTGCCGATCAGCACGGGCTCTGCCCATTCGACCTCGGGCAAACCGACAATGCGGTCAAGATAGCGAAGTGAAATCATGTTGCCGGCATCTGAGCTGGTTACGTTTTTGCTCATCACCCAGACATCGGCGCAAAGCGGTCAAACTACGCACGCTGCACCCCTTCCCGGGCCAGTCGCTGCCCGACAACAAAATCTTCGGCAACGAGCGCGCCTCTGCTTTCGAGCACCGGGCGGGCCAGCATTGCCCCGCGCCCGCCAATGATCACCCGACATTCTGAGCAATCCCTGTGCAGGCCATCGATAACTTT
>CAYYUI010000162.1:0-2397 GCA_964474705.1 uncultured bacterium | reverse complement strand
CGATAAGCGACGCTTATGCAATCGCCTGACCTGCCATGAAACCCGCACAGAGAGAGAATTAAGTAAGCGTTTGCCCTGGCAGACAAATAAAACAACCTGCATCTATTCTCCTGAAATTTTTTCAGAGCTTGCCCGGCCAGGAAGAAAGTTGCATGCGTCATTGCATGAGACAGCGAAACTATTGCCGATCATCATTGACAAAATGGAGTTGATTCGACGGCCAGGCATATCAGATGGAGCTTTATTTATGCAGTTGTCAACAAATCCGGCAAAGCAGAAACAGCATCGAGACAGCCCGGCAATGTAAGCCGGACTATTTTTTACGCAGTTATCAATCAACGATGGTTCTTGCCTGTTGAGACACAGAATGGTTAAAATGATTTAACAGACTGAATCAAAACCGTGAGAACAATAATGAAAAGCAACCCGCTTGGTGCACTTGCCGACGGCCTTGAGATCTTCAGAAATATCCTCGAGACATCCAGAGATGTGTTCTGGACAATAAATAAAACCGGGCATTTTGTCTATGTCAGCCCATCGGTTTTTCAACAGCGCGGTTTCACGCCCGAAGAGGTGATGACACGTCCTGCCATTGAATCAATCTGCGAAGATGATCGCCCCAAAGCCATGCAAACTTTCTCGCTCGGTCTTGAAATTATCGAAAAGGGCTCGACCAGACTTCCGGCCGGTATGATCAGGCTGCGACAGACACACAAAAACGGCACCTGCATCTGGACTGAAATCATCAGTCAATTTTTCTTCAATGAAGATCGCGAGTTCATGTTCGTGCTGGGCATGAGCCGTGATATCAGCCGACTGGTGGCCGCCGAAAATGAGATTGCCAGACTGAAAGGCTCTGATAGCAGCTGCTGAAGGTTATCTTTTTCATCAACAACGCCGTATCATTGAACTGATCGAATGCAACCGTCCGGCATTGAAAAATGCAGATGTCATGAATGCTGAGGTTAAGATGGCTACAGAAATAGAAAGAAAGTTCCTTGTCAGAAACGACACCTGGAAAAAACTGGCCCAGGGAACCGTTTATCGGCAGGGATATCTTTCTACTGACAAAGAAAAGACAGTGCGAATCAGGGTCGCCGGCTCAAAAGGTTATCTGACCATAAAAGGCGCAACTTCAGGCAACACCCGGGCTGAATTTGAATATGAAATTCCAGTCGGTGATGCCGAAAGCATGCTTACCTCTCTCTGCCTCAAACCCCTGATCGAAAAGCATCGTTACCTTGTCGTACATGCCGGTCTCACCTGGGAAATCGACGAATTTGCCGGTGAAAATGCCGGTCTGGTTATCGCCGAAGTCGAACTCACTACTGAAAACCAGAATATCGAGCTACCAGACTGGGTCGGCAGAGAAGTCTCCGATGACCCGCGCTATTTCAACGCCAACCTGATCAGCAACCCATTCAAAAACTGGCATCAGAAGCTCTAGAAGCTATTGAATACTGCCGGCGACAGCTTGGAGCAATCGTATAACCGAAAAAGAACGCCCTGCAGTCAATCAGAGCGTTCTTTTTCTTTCACACTCGGATGCAAACTTATGCACCCGCATCGATTTCAATAGTTAAACAGCTTGAGATTCTCGAGTCTTTCCTGTAATACAGCCCGTTGGTCGATCAACGCCTGCTTTCTTTCTTCTGACATGGCGGTGTCGTATTCATCGGCACCCTGAGCATGCATCTGCTTGATGTGCTTCTGAATCTGGTTGATTTGAACGTTGAGCTCACGAATCTGTTTCTCAACTTCCTTGATCTGCTCATCGTTCGGGCCGGCAAAAGCCGGGGTCTGAAAAGCTCCCAGAAAAATCGTCAGAATAAAAGCAAAAAGAGCCAGTGAGGCAAAA
Source organism: uncultured bacterium (assembly GCA_964474705.1). GTDB lineage: Bacteria > Muiribacteriota > Ozemobacteria > Ozemobacterales > Ozemobacteraceae > Rifleibacterium. The sequence continues at coordinate 539 of CAYYUI010000162.1, read as the reverse complement.
TAATTATTGAACATTGCCAGTTTCATCTCCAAACCCTCCTCTTATGTAATTATAAACCTATGCGATTTATTAATTTTATTCATTATTTATTCTTGTGTCAATCATTGCCAAATCAGCTTCAGAAAGCCATTAACGATTGATCAGCGCCACCGGAGGAAGTTTTCCGACCGGTCAATCGGTAGCACAGAAAAACTTCTTTACCCGACCCGGTGTGTCTTTGAGGTAATCGCCAAAACGGTCCCAATGAAAGTGATAGTGGGTTTTCTGAACCGGCATGCCATTCGGAAGGGTAACAAGTTCAGTGGTAGTCTCAAGAGTTTTACTGTTGCTGAAAATATATAAAAACAGAAAGATGATCGCGAAAATTATCAGAACCGGTTTGAAATAAGCGTGCATAATCAACCTTACGAGTGAATTATTCCTGCACTATAAACTCTCTTTGCCCCAAAACGCAACGACTTCGCCTGTGTGTCTGCAATGTGAACAGGGCAAACGGATACTTTTCCTAGTTGTGAAGCGTGTCAAGCAGGTCAGTCATT
>CAYYUI010000161.1:0-2433 GCA_964474705.1 uncultured bacterium | reverse complement strand
CACCCATGCCGGCAATGATGGTTTCGCCGGTTTCTTCATCCATCGAGGCTTTGAAAGTCGGGTCTTCATCCATCAGGGTGTGTAGCACGTTGCTGAGTTTGGTGAGATCGGCCTTGGTTTTCGGCTCGATGGCGACTGAAATTACGGTTTCGGGGAAAGTGATCTTTTCGAGAACCGGCGCGTCTTTGTCGTATGCCAGAGTATCGCCGGTGCCGATGCGTTTGAGGCCGACAATTGCCACGATATCGCCGGCCTGGGCGGTTTCGAGGTCCTGGCGCTGATTGGCATGCATCTGCAGAATTCTGCCGACCCGCTCCTTAGTGCCACGGGTGACGTTGTAAATTTGATCGCCGACGTTGAGGGTGCCGGCGTAAATGCGGGTGTAAACGAGTTTGCCGATGTGCGGCATCGATGCGACCTTGAAGGCCATGGCGGCCAACGGCAGATTCGGGTCGGCGGCGATGGTGAGTTCTTCTTCGGTATTCTGGTTGAAAGCGATAGAGGCGGGAATGTCGAGTGGAGACGGCAGATAGGCGACAACCGCGTCGAGAAGTGCCTGCACGCCTTTGTTTCGGAATGCCGAACCGCAGAGAACCGGAATCACTTTTCCCTCGATGGTGGCAGTTCGCAATGCTTCAGTGATAAGAGCTTCTTCAATCGATTCTTCGGCCATATAGCGTTCGAGAATTTCGTCGTTGCAGGTCGCAAGAGTGTCGATCAGCTGGTGGTGAGCTTCGGCAGCGGCAGCCTGCATGGCGGCCGGAATTTCCGATTCGACCATCTGGCCGGCCGGATCAGTTTCAGAGGGGGCCCAGATACGAGCTGTCATGTTAATCAGGTCGACGTGCCCCTGATAGTTTTCTTCACTGCCGATCGGCATAGTCAATACGACTGGTTTGGCTTTGAGTCTTTCTCTGATCTGGGTGACGACGCGGTCGAAATTGGCGCCGGTGCGATCCATTTTGTTGACGAAAACGAGGCGAGGAACGCGGTATTTATCTGCCTGGCGCCAGACGGTTTCTGACTGGGGCTGTACCCCGGCGACGGCGCAGAGCAATACGACGCAGCCGTCGAGAACCCGCAACGAGCGTTCGACTTCAGCAGTAAAGTCGACGTGCCCTGGGGTGTCGATAATGTTGATCGCGCAGTTCTGCCAGTGACATTTGGTTGCAGCACTGGTAATGGTGATGCCGCGTTCCTGTTCCTGGATCATCCAGTCCATGGTGGCGGTACCATCGTGGGTTTCACCGATTTTGTAATTTTTGCCGGTGAAGTAGAGAATTCTTTCGGTAGTGGTTGTTTTGCCTGCGTCGATGTGGGCGATAATACCGATATTTCTGACCCGTCGCATGTTGTCAAGCTGCATCATAAAGAGTGTGTCCTTTGTAAATCCCGTTGCGAGGAGCCTCATAACTCTGCCGAACTGAACCGGTAGAACTGCGATTCGCGTAGTAAAGCTTAATACGCTCCCGAGAAAGAAGAACCAATATTCTACACTACGCGCCGGGTACAGGTCAAGCGGTGGTTTGCGGCAAAAATTTCAGCACTCATAATCATCTCTAACCGGCTATTCAAGAGTCATTTAGACTCGAATGCGATGCATTTAGTGCCCTTTCGCTACAATTTTTCTGGTTGCTGTAGTCGAAACCGTTTAAACTTGAGGTGAATAAATAAAAGAACGGTAGGTAAAAGGCGGTCAAATTATGAGATATCCCGAATATCTGCTGCTTGGGCTCGTATTCATTATGCTTGGCGGCTTTCTGCTCTATCAGTGGTTTAAGGTGCGGCGAAAAATCAGCAATATGGTTAATACGCCGACTTCGCCGATCGGAACTCTTTTAAAAAGTCAGCCTTCCCAGGGTCGAATCGTCGAGATCAAAGGGCGGCTCGCGGCCGGTCAGAATCTTCTGAAAGCGCCTTATACGGGTCGGGATTGCGTTTTCTATCATTCGGTGACCAGCGACAAACTCAAGGAAGTGTACAAAAACCACAAAGGCCATAAAAGCTCGAGGATAACTCATAATATTACTGAAGATATTCGCAGTTCTGAACTGTTCTACGTTGAAGACCGCACCGGTCGCATCGCTATCGATCCTCAGGGTTTTTCAATTGAAGCGCAAACGGTAATGAACAAAGAGCGGCCAACGGATCATGATCCCGGAAAAGGCTTGCTGGGCATTTTTCAGCCCGATTACGGTACTTACTGCATTGCCACAATCAAAGAAGAAAAAATATTGCCGGAAAAATTTCCGGTTTACGTCATTGGCGAACTGTTTCACACCCCGCAGGGGCCATTTATCAGTGCTGCGGTCGACAACAAGGCCACTGCCTTTCTGTCACTCAAGACCGAAGAAACCCTGCTTGCCGAAAGCCGGCGCGAACAGCTGCATCTGCTTCTGGGTCTGCTGCTGGTCATGATCATCAGCTTCGTTC
>CAYYUI010000160.1:451-2451 GCA_964474705.1 uncultured bacterium | reverse complement strand
GATTGGCGGTCATTTATGGGCAACTCAGCGTAGCCGGGCCTGACAGATTTGAAGTTGATTGTAATAACTGGATGTCCTTTCAGATGTAACGCTTTTTTATGACATATTTAGCCATATTCTTGGTGTTTTGCATCACCCATTCAGCCAGCCAGGGAACCATTTTATCATGCCAGCGCTGCGGATGAAAAGTAAACATCACTTGTTGCGGCAGCATATCATGCCGGGCGGCCGTGATGATATCCGCGGTGGAATGAAAGGCGGGAAACGGCATCCTGTTTGAAGGTTTTACCGCATCATTTGTTGGCGCTGATGCATTATTCCTGAGCTTCTTTCCCTGGCCAATCGACCAATTCAGTGGTTGATCTCGTAAACTGAACCTGTCACCGTCCCACCGCCTTCCTGTATCCGTATAATAGGCTACCCGGTTAAAATCGATATCAAAATAGGGCTCGCCGATCAGACCAAAATCATGATAATCATATTTAGTCCACAGAAGTCTGCTGTCCCACGGGCTAAGCGGGCTACCGTGCATACAGATAGTGTGTATATCTGCGTATTTTCGCAAAACCGCCAGATTAGCAGTAAAATGATCAAGGGCTTTTTCGAGCAGGTTCTCCCTGAATATTTCCGGATCCTTCGTTCTATAATTTTTATACTTCAGCGAAGCAGCGGCCAGACTGACATCCTCGTAATGATAGCCGATCTCGTGCCCCAGGTTGGCGATCTCTTCGATAATTCGGGGTTGCAGGCTTTCAGGAATAATGCGAAAATAGTAGGTGCCCCGAATGCCTAGACTGTGCTGTATCTGCGCGAACCGCAGTGAATGCTGCGGCAGCGCATCGACATCATGGCGCAGGATAATGCCCGGCGCTGCGGAGTTTGTGCAGAATTCGCAGAAGCGTTGAAAGGCGCGCTCAGAGAGGTTGGTAAGCAAAAGTGAGTAGGCGTTCAGAGTGAAATCACGGCCGGGCATGGTGATCCGTTAAGACCCTCTGGGAAGATGCAGACCGATACCGCAGGTATCTTGCTTCGGTTAAAGGTGCAGGATTGTAATCTTTTCACCACCTTCGATAGCGATGGTAAATTTTTCTGATCTTTTTCTGAAACCGGGATTCAAATTGAGTAGCATCACCGTGGCGAACCAGATCATCGAATTGCTGCTTGGTAAGGCCGGTTTCCTGCATAAAGATTTGCAGTTCAGGCGGCTCGGGCGGCTGCACGAGTTTTTCATTTTCGATACGTAGAGCTTCCTCCCGGGTCATAATCCCTTGGCGTATCAACGCACTGTTGCGTAGGGTTTCCGAGGTAATTCCTGGAATCAGCAGTGTCTGTATATAAAAAGGAATTCCGTGCAAGGTGCAATCGAGGTGCTCCACCGAATCGTGCACACTGCTCCAGCCCATTTCCTCCTCCAAAATCTTGACAATTTCAGGGTAGGGCTTGTAGATATAGTCATACATGCCGATATATTGGGTGGTGAAACGCATCAGCCGGTACCGGGGGATTTTCAAAACATCACAAATCCCGCCTGCGATTTTCTGGACCTCCAGATGAAACCTGTTACGGGTTAAATGATGGATCTGATTTTCAATTTTTTCCTTCTTGATGACATTACTAAAAAATGATGGTGTATTCAATCTGGATAATTCCGTTATTTGGGAGACATATTGTACCCTGCGACCGGAGCCCTTGATAACTAGCGGTATTTTATACGTATGGGCGGCCGTCTCGATCGAGTAATTGATCCCGCGCATGCAACTATTGCAAAATCTTCCAGTCTTGACCAGAAATGTTCTGAACATTTCTGAAGACGTTTTTTTATTCATGTGATAGAAGACATGGTCAGCAGTAGTCGCTTCCAGGGCCTTAGCGATATTTTTCTTTGCTGGTGTTGTAAGAAAGCCATTATCGTACGTAACTGCCAGGCATTTCAGTTTGTAAACCTTGCTGGCCAGATAGAGAGCAAAAGTGCTATCCTTGCCGCCGCTTAGTGGCACTAG
>CAYYUI010000160.1:0-441 GCA_964474705.1 uncultured bacterium | reverse complement strand
GCGCCTAAACAAACAGCCGTAGCAGTTTCAAATAACACTACAACGACTAACAATACTGCCGTTGTCAATAAACCCGTTACTGCTTCATCAACATCAAACACAAATGTCAGCAATAACGTAAATACTGCTAAAACTACTACCGCTTCATCGACACGCATAGTTGATACAGACATTGCCGTTTCAACAAAAAATGTTACGACAACTTCTTCAAACTCAACTGCAAATACGGCAACCTCAAGAATTACCGATTCAGGCAACACACTTTCGACTTCAAGCTCAACTTCAAGCAAAGTTTCAAATTCCGATTTTTTTCTCTCCGCGATCTGATCCCAAATAGAAAAATCGCGATCAAAGCTGAGGCAATAATTACAAACATCTCGATTATCGAAACGGATTCCGTGAAGTGTATCGGGAAGAATACATCGTGTACATCGATGTAAT
>CAYYUI010000159.1:0-2456 GCA_964474705.1 uncultured bacterium | reverse complement strand
CCGGAAGATCCCCCTGTGGCTTTTCGGTTTCCTCCATTGACGCGGCCCCTGCGCCCGCCTGCCCAGAGAAAATCAGGCGGCTCTGGTTGCTGGTGTCAACTCCTGACCACAACTTCGGGCCTTGCCGATATCGCCAGTGCCATTCGCAGAATCTTGCTTTAAGAGATTCGGCTCTGGAATGGTTGGCGTAATGATAATTATAATTGACAATTAAAGCATTTTATGTAAGTTATTATTAATATAATGAGCAAAAAAAACATTGTAATCTATCCCTCTTCGGCCAAAGAACTCGAAGCCCTGGGCGAACGTCTCAGGGATGCGCGACTGCGGCGGCGTTTCTCTATGGCAACTGTCTGCGCACGGGCTGACATATCGCGACCGAGTCTCTACAAAGTTGAGAAAGGTGATCCTTCCGTTTCGATTGGCATTTACGTTCAGGTGCTGCGGGTTCTTGGTCTGGTTGGCGATCTGGGTTTAATTGCCAAAGAAGATTTGCTGGGAAGACGTCTTCAGGATGAATCATTGCCCCAAAGAAGACGCGCTCCCAAAAAGACTGGACAAACCGGGGGATCAGATGCCTGAAATAAAGGGCGAACAGATCCGGGTTTGGCTCGACGACCCGTCTTTCGGCCCGCTGCAACGAATAGGCACACTGCATCGCGGCGACCGTGGGAGTATTCGCTTTGTTTATGAGCCTGCCTGGCTGAAGACGGCGCATGCTTTTCCTCTCGACCCGGAACTGGATTTGACTGCCGGCGAGTTTTACCCGGGGAATGCGAATTTCGGGGTTTTCATGGATTCATGCCCTGACCGATGGGGGCAGGTTCTGATGAAACGCCGGGAAGCTGTTGAAGCCAGAGAGCAGAAACGCCCCCCAAAAAACCTTGGAGCGTGGGAATTTCTCCTGGGAGTCCAGGATTGCACCAGAATGGGTGCGCTCCGTTTCAGTCGCCCTGACGAAGAATCCTTTCTGGCTGATGAAGCCCGCTCGGCCCCGCCGGTTGCCAGAGTCGCCGAACTGCAGGCAGTGGCCTATGAGTTGACCAGGAAGAATCAGGATGACCTGAGCAAGATCAAGGAATGGCTGAAGGTTCTGGTTGCTCCTGGCTCATCTCTGGGCGGCGCCCGACCGAAGGCCAATCTGGTAGATGAAGCCGGCAACCTCTGGATCGCCAAGTTCCCGTCAGCCGATGATGATTACGATGTGGCCCTCTGGGAAATGCTGCTGCACAAGCTGGCTGCAGCTTGCGGAATTACTGTTCCCGAGGCCCGTGTCATGCAGATTGGCACAGGGTATCATACGTTCATGGTGAAGCGTTTCGATCGGGCCGGCTCCGGCAGACGTTTCTTTGCATCTGCAATGACCATGACTGCAAATCAGGACTCAGATGACGCCAGTTACCTTGAACTGGCTGAATTTCTCGCTACCTGGGGCGAGCCTGACCGCATAAATCATGATCTTGCAGAACTTTTTACCAGAGTCGTTTTTAATGTCGCCACGGCAAATCGCGACGACCACCTTCGCAATCATGGCTTCATGAGAACTCCGGCGGGATGGCGCCTGGCTCCGGCTTTCGACATGAACCCGTCTTTTAAAAAAGATGAACATGCTCTGGCAATTGATCTCTACAGCCGGCATCCCGACATAAACGCCGTTCTGGCAACGGCTGAATATTATCGGCTCGATTTGAACCAGGCCAGAGAAACCGTCAGTCGCACAGGCAAAATCGTCGCCACCTGGAAAACCCGCGCCAGAAAACTCGGCCTGCCGGCCCATGCAATCGCAGAAGCAGAACACCTCTTCCTGCCACTGAGTTATTGATCTATACAGACTTTTGCCAACCCTGAGCCTGCCGCCCAGAGAAAATCAGGCGGCCATGGTTGCCAACATGAATGAATTTTTCCTGCCGCCTGTTCATTTTTTCAGTCTCCGCTTCAGGTCTCTTGACCACAACTTCGGGTCTGGTCGATAGGCAGTTACTACCACTGCCAGCCCCTTGTGGTATTCCGGATAATCTTCGCTTACGATACCATCAGCAGCACTGTCGATCAGGTCTGCATCATAAAGGTTATCCTCAGCCAGTTCTTCGTAGCCGTGAACGGAAACCAGAACGTCATTTTATGTAATCAGAATTTTTATCTGTTCATAAGGTTGTATCCATACTTGCAATTGTAGACTCTGCCTGCAAACAATTTCAAGCCTTAAAATCAGGCAGGCTTTTACGGCTTCGGATTGAGCTCACCTCGCCTGAACACATCTTTATGAAGTCGTCGACTCATGACTTGAAGCGTTTTGACCATTTTTCTCAGTCCACCACTCCAGCCGCCGGGCTAGCAGGTTACGATGTTGATCTGGTCTATGCTTCGTGTGCTCAGACGTTGTTCCCAGGGCAGGCTGCGGCTTTTGTCGCGGCGGTCGAAGACGATCAGCCAGGCCTCTTTTGCGCCGACCGTGT
>CAYYUI010000158.1:0-2480 GCA_964474705.1 uncultured bacterium | reverse complement strand
TGGTTTCGGCAGGTCAGGCGATTGCATAAGCGACGCTTGTCGAGCATCCCATAGTTCCCTGCAAACGATGCCGCTAAGACCGGACGTTTTGCCTGGAGGGCAAAACGCGGGCGATTGCCGCAGGATGCGGCTTAGAGCCCGTGTTCCGGTCGTGCGAGCAGAGTGAGCAGATGGAACTATGAGGGTGCGAAGATCGGAGAGCGTTGCAACGACTGACATGCCGTAAAACGGTGTTGGAGAGAAAAAAGTTTCCGTTTGCCCTGGGTGTTGCTCGCGGTTTATTGTGTTTGTGAATGGAATCGGCAGAAATAAAAAAGCTTATCGGCAGGGAATCTGTCTCTGATGAAAAATCTGCAGAAAATAGCGGCAAATAATATTGGCATTTCTTCCTCATGGATGAACAGTGCTGTTTCCCTGCAGATTCTCGCTGTTATTCTGCTGTTCTGGAGCCTGATCGGCCAGATCAGACCGGCCGATGCCAGTGAAATTCTTACTATGACCGGCCCTGAAGGCGCTTTTCTCGCTGTTTTTCTCTGCCTTTTCGCCTTCAGCAGGTATATTCGTCTGCAGCGCAGTCTGCCGCTTCTACTTGGTCTGCTCGTCACGATGGCAACCTTGTTTCAAAGTCCCGGCAGTTCCGGAATCATCGCCTGGCTGATGCTCACCATCACGGCTGCGTCGGCAGTGCTGCTGGCGTGCGAACACCTTCTGCTGAACTTTGACCGGCGGTTTTTCATGCCGGCTTTTCTGGGCAACGGTGGCATAATTGTCTGGCTCTACCTTGACCGAATGTTTTACACGGTCAGCAAGACACATCTCAGTTCAAACCACCTGCAGCAGATCGCTTTGATTTATAACGATCTTCTTGAAGCAGTCCGTTTTGCGGGAAAAGGCTATCTTCTCTTACTGGCAGAAGCGGTTGTTTTCATCTTCGCCGCCATTCCCGCCGCCATGCTTCTTGAAAGAGCTGCGAAGCCTGCCGTCAGAAACGGTTACAGGTGGCTGTTGTTGAATCTTGGGGTTGCATTGACGGTTCTGATTCTTTCGGTAATGCGTTTCGATACTATCTGCTCGGGCATGCCGGTTTACGAATATCTGCCCCTGCGCCTGGATCTGGGCGTGTTGACAGTTCCTGATCACCCGGCTTTGCGTGCCGACCCTGAATTACGAGGTCTGCTGCAGGTAGATATCGATGTCGACGACCGCCGCTGTTTCCCTGCTAATGCTTTTGGGCCTGAAGTAACCAGTGCGACGCCGAATCTGGTAATGATTTCGGTCGAGAGTCTGCGCCGTCAGGAATTCGCATCTGCCATGCCCAGGACGCGTGCCTGGGCAGAAAAGGGTCTGTGGCTTGCCTGTCACCAGTCGGTAACCAACATCAGTCTCAGCAGTTTTCACAGCATCTTTCAAAGTTCTTTCCCTTTGAATTTGCCCTTTTCTGAACACGAAAACAGTGATATTCCATTTCAGAAACATCTTTCAGACAATGGTTTCAGGCATTCGCTAATTCTTTCCTCGTCGATGATTCTTGAGCGCTCGAGTTTCTGGGTCGGCAATCTCGATCTGGTCAAGGTTGACCGCCAATGGCAAAGTACTCCGGCGGTTCTCGACAGGTTGCTGGCAGTTCTAAAAACGCCCGGCCGCAAGGCTGTTCATGCTTATCTTTTCAATCTGCATTTCAATTATTTTTATCCGCCCGAAGCCGAAAAGCATCTGCCGGTGCTGCCCGAAGACATCAATCTTTTTCTCATGCAGCCTGAGGGTGAGAATCTGCAGGCTCTCAGAAATCGTTATACCAATGCTGCCGGGTATACTGATCTTGTTCTCGCCGATTTTCTCGATCGTGCCGAGGCCGCCGGTCTTTTTGCCAACACGCTTTTCGTTATTTTCGGCGATCATGGCGAATCGCTCGGCGAGGCCGGTTTTATCACCCACGCCACCGGCCCGCATGTTAAACAGTTCGAAGTGCCGGTAATCTTTCTGGGCGCCGGTGTAAAACCGCGGCGCGTCACCACGCCGACGACACACGCCGACCTGTTGCCAACCATCTGCCGGTTGATGGGAATTGACGTAAAGAGCGTGTTTGGCAGTGATTTTGACAGCCCCCGGGACTGGCCGATTCTGCAGCTTGACGAGTCGGTCAGCGGCCGAATCATTGTCAGACATTCTGATTATATGAGCATCTTCGACCTTGCCGACGGGCGCAGACTAAAATGGCTGGCGACCGTATCGAACGAATTCACCATCGACTCTTCGGTTGCCGGGCTTTATACCTCCTCATCCTTTGCCGCGCTCGCCAGAGTAATCAAAGAAGACACTGCCTTCATTATCGACAAAATCGGTCGCCGGAAAGCCAAAGAACCGAACAGTGGCAGTTTGTGACTGATGTCATTGCGGAGGGCATAGCCCTGAAGCAATCGCATGCTATACAAAATGGTATTGAAAACTTCGCTTGAACCTGTCATTGGCCGGTTCGTTCG
>CAYYUI010000157.1:0-2527 GCA_964474705.1 uncultured bacterium | reverse complement strand
CCAGTGTTCGCAAAGCGCCGCAAACCGGTACAGAGTCCTAAATGGAGAATTACTGCTTTCTGCCAAACACGACAGACCCGCAAAGACAAAAAATGATATAATGGAAACTCGTAGCGAGGTATTTCAATGCAGACGGCCACATATCTGAACCCGTTCACCGACTTCGGCTTCAAGAAGCTGTTTGGCGAAGAGTATAACAAAGACCTGCTGATCGACTTTCTCAACCAGCTCCTTAAAAAAGAGCAGGGCTGCATCAAAACACTTACCTATCTGAAAAACGAGCATCTTGGCCGCTCAGAAGCCGACCGCCGCGCAGTTTTCGATCTTTACTGGCCCATCTACCTTGAGATGCCGAAGTTCGAAAAGACGCTCGAACAGCTCGAAAGTCGTTTCGACAAATGGCTTTACGTGCTTAAAAACCTTGAACGTCTGCATGACATTCCAGAAAAGTTCAAAGACCGCATCTTCAGAAAGCTGTTCGCCGCTGCCGAGATTGCAAAATTCACCCCTGAAGAGGCCATGGCCTACGAAGACAGCCTTAAAGTCTATCGCGATCTGAAAAACTCGATCGACACCGCCCGCGAAGAAGGCGAAATAAAAGGCCACGAAGCGGCCATGATGGAAACCGCCATGAAAATGCTCGCCGACCATCTGCCGGTCGAGTCGATAGTCAGATATACAGGCCTGTCGACTGACCAGATAGAACAGCTCACCGCCTGCAAAAACCGCGTCTCAGAAGTGGCGGCTACCTATGCCGCACGTCGCCCGCAAAAATCCGGTAAAGCCGCAAAAGCAAAATAGCTCAGGGGTTGCTACCCGGTGACCCTATATCCCAAAACAGCAGCGATATTTTTTTCAATCTTAGCAAAATCACTTTTAACGATTTGCCCCAAGTGCTTTTTTATTCTGTCTTTTCTTACTGTCTGAAGAATTGATGTTGCAAGAGAAGGCACTTTCAAGCCCGCCTTTTCCCAGTCGATTATTTCTGTGTCGCCTTTGTAGATTTGTTTTACGTTGCTGGTAATTGCGGAAACAATGATTTCATTACGGACTTTATTGTAATCGTTATCGCTTAGCACCATTGCCGGGCGCAGCTTTACGCCTAAGCCATCTGAAAAAATGACTTCGACCAGGATGATATCACCGCGATCAAACTTCGTCATAAATGGCATCCTGATCGTTGTTCCACAAAGTTTCAAGTGCTGAACACGGATAAGTCATCATTGCAACCAGATCACGCTCTTCAATTTCTCTGGCAATCTTTTCGCGGATTGATTCAAGAATGAACTCTTTAACACTTTTCCCGGAGAGGGCTGCTACAGCTTTCACTCTGCGGCGTTCTTCCGGGGTTACGTCAATACTGAGACGCTCTCTTGCTGCCGGCATATTTAAACCTCCAACGCGAACCTATCTATAATATTACACAAATGTGACAATGTGTCAAAGTGTGTTTTTAACCGAAAAATGGCAACGCTATTTTTGGTTGCCAATTGGTTTACTATAGGAAACAGCGGTGGTCCGGGTTGATCGGTCAAATTTTTGCAATTTGCAGGTGACAATAATCCCGAAAGGGTATAATAACACTGTGTATCAGCATTTCATACCCGAAAAGGTATAATTTTCACATGACCAGCAATCGAATCAGCGTAACAGTTAAAGAGCGCCGCAAAGCGCTGGGAATCACCCAGCAGGAACTGGCACAGAAGGCCGGGGTCGGCCTGCGTTTCATTCGCGACCTCGAACAGGGCAAGCCGACGGTTCAGCTTGCCAAGGTAAATCAGGTATTATTCATGTTCGGCCTCGAGCTTGGGGCAGTGCCGATCGACCGCGAAAGGCTGCTGAATGAAAAGGGCTGAAGTTCTGGTTCACGACCGGCGCGACCGCATGGGCCTGTTACTGGCAACCTGCCGTGACTGTATCGGTGCCGTGAGCATAATTGCCGGCGAAGAGGTCGACGATGCGTGATCGCTGCCTTTACTGCTATGAAACATTCCGACAACCCGGGTTTCGACCTGCTGGCATTTTTTGAAATCGTGCTTTTCAGCTTTTTGACCGGCAACAACGACATGCATCTGAAGAATTTCTCCCTTCTGAAAAATCCGCAGGGAAAATACAATCTCAGCCCGGCATACGATCTGGTTCCTGCCGCGCTGCTGCTCCCTGAAGACAACGAAGAACTGGCTCTGACCCTGAATGCCCGTAAGCGCAAGCTCAAAATGGCAGACTTCGTCTCGCTGCAGAAGAATCTGCAGATTTCCGACAAAAGCTTCGAAACGACCTGCAAAAGGTTTTCAGCAGTTCTACCACAATGGTTCACCGTGATCGACACCGGCTTCATCGTCGACGCCACCAGGCAACGCTTCAAGTAACTGATCAGCGCCGCGCCACCCGCCTCGATCTCTTTGCAAGGTAGCAGGCACCGCCCCTCAATGCAAGGTTGCCGGGGAAAGGGCTTTGCGCTATACTGGTCGTGCGAACCGATTTTGCGGTTATGCGAAGGAAAACGACGATGACAAAACCACGCAAA
>CAYYUI010000156.1:0-2595 GCA_964474705.1 uncultured bacterium | reverse complement strand
TCGACCCGATCATGATTTTCGGCTGGTTCGGCTTTCCGGCGCTGGGCATGTTTGGAGCGGCTCTCGCAACTGTTATTGCCCAGGCCATTGCCAGTCTGAGACTATTCTATCTGCTTAATCGAAAACACCGGCTTCTTGGGTTCAACAACGGGGCCGGCAGTTCATTCATTTTTTCATGCCGGCAGATTCTGGAGTTTGCGATTCCAGCCGGTTTCAGTATGATGCTGATGCCGGTGTCGTCCGCGATAATTACGGCATTGTTGAGCCGTTTCGGGCATGAAGCCGTTGCCGCCAGTGGTGCCGCCAGCAGAATCGAGATGGTTGCCTTTGTGATTCCCATGGCGCTTGGCATGTCGATGACGCCGTTCATAAGCCAGAATCTTGGGGCCGGCAGAATTGATAGAATAATTGAAGGAAAAAATCTGGCTTCGGCTTTTGCCATTGTGTATGGGTTTTTCATTGCGATCGTTTTTTATCTGTCAGCCCCGTTGCTTGCCGGCATTTTCACCGAAGATCCGGCAGTAAGCACAATTTTGACCAAATATATCAAAATCATTTCCTGGGGCTATGGCATGATGGAAGTGCATCGTTACAGCGGCTTTGTCTTTACCGGCATGCATCGACCGTTTTCTTCCACGGCACTTAATGCCCTCAGGGTTCTGGTTCTGCTGATACCCCTGTCTTTCGCCGGAGCTCATTTTTTCGGTATCACCGGCATCTTTGCGGCCAGACTGATAACCGATCTGACCGTGGGCACTTTCGGCCTGGTCTGGGTTTCCCGCGTGCTGACTCGGGAATCGAAAGCCGGAGAGCCTGTTACCACCTCTGTGTATCCTGGCTAACTGTGCGACAGGCCATGAAAATTTTCAGGTTAAATGTAGACATTTCACTCTATTTTATATTGGTGACTGCAACCGTCGCGTTTTGCCGGACATTTGCCGTGTTTTTGCTTGTGAACGAAGAAAGAAATGATGTACCCTTTTTGTAAATACAGGTTGAGGGGCTGTTTGCATGTCGTTTCTCCGTTTTCAGCTTTATATTATGGCATTGATTACCGGCATGCTTGCCTTTACTGTATTTTACGCCGACATTCTCAAGCCATGGTTGCCTGTCTGGGCAATTGTGGCCCTGTTCACTCTGCCGGTGGCGCTGGTGCTTTTTTTTCAGTATGGGGAATGCAGTGATCGCGTGCTGGTGATTGCACATCTTACTGCCGCGACAATGTTTCTGTTGCTGGCAGCCGGGCTTGAAATCTGTATTCACTACGGTTACCGACCGCCTGGTACCCTTCTGTATCGTTTTGCGGGGCATTTTTCCTGGTCGTTTGCCTGGGCGGCGATTTTCTGGCGGGCGATGGCGCGGGCAAGACTGAAAAAGACTGCAGATGCTGAAAACAGGCTTGATTAGCGTCTGTGATCGAATCCATGCAGGGTGCTTGACCTGAAAAGCCGGTTCGACTATAATAACCCCATTCCAACAGGAGACAAGGACTTGAGAAAGTAAGACTGCGAGCGCTTTTAACCGTTTATTTTATGCACGGTGCGTGTCCTCACTGCTTTCGAAAATTTTCGTTTTTTGCCTTCTGTGCCTTTTTCGTGTTGACGTTCGCACCCTCCCGCTTTGTTCCGGAGGTTTTCCATGTTGCAGTTTCACAATGTTTCGTTCACTTACCCTTCTGCGCCCAGTTCGCTGTTTACCAGTCTCAGTCTGACTTTTGGCAAGGGCTGGTCTGGTCTGGTCGGCCCGAACGGCTCTGGCAAGACGACCCTGATCGGTCTCGCGTCCGGCGAGCTGCAGCCTGATACCGGCCATGTCAGGCACGCCGGTCTGCTGGTATGCTGCCCGCAGCGCAGCGAAAAACCGGGCGACAACGAGCGCGGCCTGTTCGACCCCTTCAGCTGGGACAGCGAAAAAGAGCGTCTCTGCCGCCTGCTTGAAATTCAGCCCGACTGGCTCGACCGTTGGCAGACCCTCAGCCAGGGCGAACAGAAGCGCTTTCAGGTCGCCGCGGTTCTCGCGCAGAAGCCCGATATTCTGCTCGTCGATGAGCCGACCAACCACCTCGACATGGTCTCGGCCGAGATGATCTTTGCGGCTTTCAGAAGTTTCGAGGGCATCGGCGTTCTGATCAGCCATGACCGCCGCCTGCTCGATGATCTCTGCCAGCGCATCGTCTTTATCGACCCACCCGACGTGCTGCAATTTTCGGGTAATTACTCACAGGCGCTCGAACAGAAGAACGGCGATGAGCAGAATACGGTTCAGCATCGTGAAAACCTTAAAAAATCGGCCGCCCGTCTTGAGAAAGAACTGCATCGCCGCCTCGATGAAGCCGACCGCTCGGCTTCGCGGGTCTCGAAAAAGCATGTGGGGCGCCACGATGCCGATATGCGCGCCAAAATCAATCTGGCAAAACTCACGAGCAAAGACGCCACAGCTGGCAATCTCGCCGCCTCGATGGGCAAGCGCGTCGCCCGCCTGCACGAAGAAATCGAAAACACCAGGTTCAAGAAACGCTATGATCTGGACTTTCGCCTCGCCGGCGAGCGCAGCCCGCGTGACTGCGTTGCGCGACTGCGGCGGCAGGCATTGCCG
>CAYYUI010000155.1:0-2636 GCA_964474705.1 uncultured bacterium | reverse complement strand
CTCAGTCTGAGATAGCACAGCGAATGGGGCTGAGTTATCAATCCTATCAGCGCCTGGAGAATCCGGTTAAGGGCAACCCGACTATCAAAACACTTGAACGAATCGCAAAAGTCATGGGCAAGCAGTTGTCTATACAACTTGTATAGTCTTCGGTTCGTTTTGAATATTCACCGGAGGCGCATGCATGAGCAATGCCGTAATTTACGCCCGATATTCTTCTGACCGGCAGGATGCCGCGTCGATCGAAACACAGATTGCCGAAGGCCGCAAGAAGGCGAAAGCCGAAGGCCTGACGATCATCGAGGAATACTGCGACGAAGGACGATCGGAAAGAACCACCGACCGCCCCGAATTTCGCGCCTGCTTGCAGATGCAAAGAAGAAGCCGCGGGTGGCTACATCATCGCGGCCGTTTTCGGAATCCTTACCTGTAATTTTTGCGGGTCGCCATATACATACGGGTCGATCCAGAAGGGCAAGATCAAGCAGCTTTGTTCGTCGAAAAAGTTCGGCAAGCGCTGCGCTGATGGGCATTATGTCGACGAAGAAAAACTGGTTACCGCCGTTCGTCGAAAGCTCCTGGCTGAAATTTTCGTGCCGGAAAATCTCGAAGAGGCTTTTAATGCCTGGGCTTCGGAAATCAACCAGGACGGCAAAAAGGCAGCTGCCGAAATAACGACCTTACAGATCGAGATCGACTCGATCGAGCAGCGTCAGGCGAAATTGCTTGAAGAACTTGAGCTGGGAGATTTCCCCCGGGATCTGCTGAAAGCAAGAATGGATTCGCTGCAGGTGAAACGCAAAGGATTATTGATGCAAATCGAGGATCTGAAAAAAGATGCCTCGATGGGCAACATCCAGCCAGGCAAAAAGGACCTGCAGGAATTTTGCGCCCTGGTTGCCTCCTCGCTCCGGAATGCGGAAGGCTATAATTTCGCCACCTTCCTGAAGCGCCTTGGCGTAAAGGTGACGGTTGGAAAGCGGGCAGAAATAGAAATAGCCCCGGTCGTAATGACCGAGGCTACACCTTTAGACGGTGCCGGGGACGGGACTCGAAAAAGTTAATTTGAAATTCGCTCTATCACTGATCAGTTCAGAACTTCATCTTTAAACTGATCAGCATAATTGAGCATAGATTAGCACAAACCACTACCATTTTCACTACCACCTGAACATTTTTGTCAATCACGATTCAACAAAAATGATCGACAAACCAGTTTGTTGCTAAAAAATGATCGTCAAAATACCACCTTGCCCTCAGCAATATTCAAAAGCTCTGCAAAAGCATAAACGCCGGCTTTTCGCCCGGACGCTTCTTCCACGACCTTTAAAATGCCACTATCCCGCATTTTTTGAATGATCCTTCGAGCGGAAGGTGCAGGAATGCCGGCATGCTCTATAAAATCACTACTCTTAAAAATCGGGCGATCAAAAAGCCAGTCCAGAGCCAATATGCCATATTGCGAATGCATCAATTCGACCAGCAGCGTCTTCTTGGCATTGTAAAGACCGAGAATTTCTGAAGCCTTTCTGGAATTCTCTTCGGCCTGAGATTTTAATGATTTGAGAAAGAATACACACCAGTCGCTCCATTTACCGCCTGAAGAAACAGCCAACAGCCGGTCGTAGTATTCATCGCGGTTTGCCTCAAAATAAGCACTGATGTAAAACATTGGCTGATGTATCAGCTTTGCCTGCCAGAGAAACAGAGGCACGAGCATGCGCCCCAGACGCCCGTTTCCATCCAGGAATGGGTGAATCGCCTCGAATTCGGCATGTAAAAGTGCCAATTGCACAAGCCGGTCAGGACAATGATCCGAATGAATAAATTTTTCAAATTCGCTCATTGCCACCGGTAGTTTATCTGCAGAAACAGGCACAAACCTCGCCTGTTCAATATTGCAGCCTGCCGGGCCAATCCAGTTGGGAATCTTACGATAAACCCCGGGGGATTTGCCGTGCCCTCTGACGCTATCCATCAATACCGCGTGAGTTTCGAGGATCACTCTCTGCGAAAGCGGCAGATTTTCAAGCATCTTCATTGCATGTCGCATAGCTTTGCGATAGTTGAGAATTTCCTGAATATCATCGTGTTTTTCAGGAGACACAAGCTTCCCGGCTTCAGAGGCCTCGAATTCAAGAACCTCACCCATAGTCGCCTGTGTTCCTTCGATGCGCGAAGAAAGCACCGCTTCCTGGGTCGTCAGTGGGCTCAGCAGAACTGATGCGTTTGGGATAGCTTCCAGCAGCCCGTCATACCTGGCCACAGCAGCGTTAGCAGGGCCGATCAAGGGAACAATCATTCCCCAGTCCAGGTCTCCCGGCGGAAACTTGCCATTATGGTATTGAACGGTTGTCATCAGGCACTCCGACATCTTCAGCTTCAGCTTCAGCTTCAGTGAAGCTTATCACATTTGCAGCAAGTAGCCAAACAAGAATACCGCTCAAGCATATTCGCTCAGCCTGGCCTGCTGTTTCTAAAAACTATTTTTTACATGTTTTAAGCACAAAAGTTCGCATCAATCTCTAAAAGCCTCATTGTTACTAAATTCAACGGTTTTGTTTCTAAAAAATACTTCTTTTTCAACTACCCTCGCCTGAAGGCGAGGGAATGGGCCTCCGACTGAAGTCGTCTAA
>CAYYUI010000154.1:0-2644 GCA_964474705.1 uncultured bacterium | reverse complement strand
AGACCAGGTATTCATCTTCAGAATGGGCGTTGTAATATCCGATGCTCAGATTAACGCCGCAGATCTTTTCGCAGATGAGGCAGATATCTGTAAAGCCACCAGACAGTGATTCTACGTGGCCGGTGCTTTTCTCTATGTAGGCTTGAAAGTCTTCGCTGCCAACGTTGTAGCAGATATATCTGTTGCCGCGGCGGCGATCGAGTTCAAGAGCAAACGCGCTGTTTTCATTGATTTCATCGCGAATGTCCTTATGATTCTTCATCAGCCAGGAACTGCCAATGCCACCTTGTTCCTCACCGTTACTAATCAGAATTGAATGCCCCATGTCGCGCAGCAACCATACGATGGCGCAACCGGCACGGTCATCAGCGCCAAGCCCGCCGTTCGCGTTGAAAATAATACCCTCCCTGATTTTCAGATCGGGTGTCGCATTCTTGTAGTAATCTGAGCTCCAGACGGTATCAGCATGTGCGATCAACACAATGCGATTGAGCCGTGTGCCCTTGATGAACACGAATTGCCGATCGCCCGAGCCACGATGATCAGCACCCGGCAGAGCTGCGAAGCGCTTCAAAACGGCGTCACTGTCGCCTAACGGGATGTTGAGAAAATCCAGCAGTGTTTCCTGGTCAGTCATTGCTATCTTGCCCTCCGTATCTAACTGAGTTTATGAACTCACTTCTTAGATTCCGGAAAATCTGATTATTTTTTCAGTTTGCCGAGAAATGAGCTTCCACAAAAGATTTTTGATTAGTAAGCAGGGGCAAGCTGCAACTGCATCAGCGCAGATCGATGTTTTCGAGGAAATGTTCAGAGCCTGCGTTACAGGGCCTGATGCAGCCTGAAAATCTGGCTGGTTATCGGGTTTGTGGTTTCGTTTTCTGCCGGGTTAATCCTTCAAGCCGGCCACCCGCAAACCCCGCATCCGAAAAGGCCATTTATAAAAGCCCGGCTTTTTGAGCAGGCAGCAGGATTTGCAGTCAGTTTTTTTTATCTTACCACCTGGATTCCCGCTCACTCATAACGAGGCTGGCGGTTCAACCCCTAAGCATCGATATAGTTCCTTCTGTTTTTCTAGCATTTCACCCACGCGCAACTGCTGGCCTGGCGACTCAAAGCACTCAATAACGTCTATTTGATCAAGCAGGCTTTGAATCGTGTGCTTGCCAAATAGTTTCGTGTCCTGCATTTGCTTTTTAATGTATGACAGATAGATCAGAGCAACGAATTGAACAAAGAGTTTTCCCTCAAGGCTGTTTTCCGAAGAAACCAATGTTCTGCGTAAGTTCAACCGCTCTTTAAGGTTGCCAAAGGCTTTTTCTACCAGATCCTTATTCCTATAAGTTTCCAGTGCGGTTTGTGCATCCATTGTTTCATTGGTCATCAGAGCAAAAAAACCGAAATACTTCTTCGCATGGAGAACGACATCTTCTTTCACCGCAGCTTTGGTTCCCCTTTTGGGTGTCGTCTTCACATCAAAATACTTCTCATACTCGCGTTCATGTAACGGAATCGGATTGCCAGACTCAAGCTCCTGGCGCAGTTTCATCAGTTTCCGATCGAAGACTTTTTCTTCCTCAGCGGCTTTGTCGATATTGAAATAATAGTGAATATAGATTCGACGCGGTTCTTTGAGAGTCTCCTTTTTATAAGGCCGATACTGAGCATATTGCCACTTTGCTTCCACTGTGTGGCAGTAAAGTTCGTAGGTTTCATTGAAGTGGTCAAAGCCTCGGAAATTATCATAGAGAGGTTCCAGATTGGTTCTTATTATATTAAGAGCCATCTTGCCGGCGATAAGAAATTTGACCCGCTGTTGGAAAAGAGCGTTGATATTTTCCTCGCTGTAGAATCCGCGATCCATTACCAGTTTCACCTTGGAAAACCCCATTGTGCTGAGATCAGCCAAAAGCGGCTTCAGGGTTTTAGTATCTGGAATGTTGCCCGCCAGTTTTCGGTAATAAAACGGCAAATTGCTGGTTTCGCCAAAAACCATGGCCATATTCAGTTGCGGGAGCCTATCATCCTCTTTGTTTTTCCCATACTGCACCTGGCGCAAATGCTCAGAATAACTGGAAATTGAGGTAGTATCGTAAGCCCAATATTCATTTTCACTCCGTCTTTTTCCCTGAAGCCTGAAGAAATGCTGTTTATCTTCTTCTGTAATGGCCGCAAACAATTCGCTGCTTCGTTGAGAGGTCAGGGTTTTACCGTAAGGGTGCTTGTGCAGACAGCCCCACTTTTCAAAACGGTAAAGCGGACTGTGGTCTTCCAAGATCATAAAATATGCCACCGACAAAATTTGCCGGTATATTTCAGGGAAGCAGGTCTTTAAATCCGCAACAATGCCAAGTTTCTTGCCAATAGCATCAAGCAGATAGGTAGCTCCATAAAAAAATCTGGCCGATATTTCGGCAGGTAGCGGCCCGGGCCTTGCAGAGGAGAACTCTTCTTTTTTCCGCCCGCGGCCGTCAGTAGCCAAGACTTCACCGGTTTTTTCATCCAGCCGGCCTATTAGTTTTCGCTTTGCCCGAGACTGTTGCTTTTCTTTGTCCCAATAAGAGACAGATTCGTAAACATAGGTAATTCCGGAACGTTTGTCTTTTTGATGAACAATAGCTGGCATGATCTTCACCTCGTTATG
>CAYYUI010000153.1:0-2789 GCA_964474705.1 uncultured bacterium | reverse complement strand
CGGCGCTCTGACGATCAGAGGCAATTATATCACAGGTACCGGCAGACGCAAGTGTAAATGTGCAAAAAAGCGCCAGGCCATGTTTCTGAGCCATGGTTGCGAGTTTCTTCAAATTTTCAGGGTCGGTATATGGCTTGAATGGCGGTATGATTGCACCGTAACAGCGCTGATCGACGAGCATGGCAATGGAAACTTCGCCGGTAAATGCCCCATGTGAGGCCCAGTGAACTGATGGAGCGACGGTGCGGCCGGCCAGAGAGGGAAACAGATTGTTAAAAATCGGCAGAAAAACTTCGCTGAGGATGAAAAGAAGATTTGGGTGCCTGCTGCCCAGGGAAAAAAGCTCTTCGCGCTGTGCAGCCAGACCGGCACGGTCGGAGGCGATCACCGGCAAAAGGTAATGCAGGCTGTGTTCGGTTACGCTCATGTTCAACGAAGCGGCAACTTCTGCAGCCCAGGGGGTCAGGCGTGCTCCGGGGGGAAGATTGTGGATGCCCTGTTGATGCAGCGCCCGAACTTCGTCGGCGGTCAGTTGCTCTGAGGCAAGACTCCCGGAAGCAGCGGCTGTTTCTGCAGGAACGCTGTCGACAAGCTTTTTAAGCTCCGATGGAATCAGATACTCTATGCCGAGCTGCTGCATCTCAGGACTGGCCTTGGCCATCTTCTCGACCAGCAGGTAAACTTTCGGCCCTCTACCTGGAGACAGGAGTGCCCACAGGGATTGGGTTTCGGCGTCATCGCGTATGCCGAGGCTGACTTTTTTCAGAGCGTTGCCGATTCCGGCGCAATCGATTACAACTGATTCAAGGCCTGAAAAGCCAAGATAGCGGATCGAATCGAGTCTGGTTATCCGGCAGCGCTCAGGTGACAAAACCTGTTTAAAGGCGGCGGGATTATCTGAGATTATCAACACCTGCTTGTTGCTCATGCGCACATGATAAACTCAGAAACATCTAAAAGCAATATTTTCAAATGCTGTTGCCGGTGGATGAAAAAAATCTCGCAGGAATGTCAGGCAATTGCCATGAACAGACTTTCTCCGTAAGATCTATACAGGTCTTGGGCAAATCGAATATGAAAAAAACCGCCCGAAAGGGCGGTTTTGGTTTTTTAGACCCCGCAATTGCCGTGTAAAGGAGAAATTGAACCCACTGAAACAGCACGGTTGTCCGCCTGTTTAATCATCGAGGGCTTCGTAGCGGCGTTACATCCACTCGTAAGCTGATCTCAGAGATAAACAGAGACAGATTCCCTTTCAGATACAGGTGTCGGCTCAATTTGACCTGCACCATCACGCACAACGCAGGGAAACTTGTCAAATAACTGCTTACACCTTAAACATAACAAAAAGGGTGGGCCTTGGCAAGGTTAAAGTGTAAAATATTTTTACGTGGCTTTCAACGTGCTTTTCGGCCATGCTGACCCGGAGCCATAAGGTTTTTTGTCTTGCGGCGCCGGGCTGCGCCTTTTTCCTTGCCGGTTTTCAGCGCCCGACCCAGTTGTCCAAGAACACCCAGCTCAAGATGTTCTTCCTGAAGAGCTATGATTTCATCGCGGATCATCGCGGCTTTCTCGAACTCCATGCGTCCGGCGGCGGCGTTCATCTCATTTTTCAGGTTGTTAAGAAGCTCTTCAAGCCTGACGGCGTCGATATCTTTCGCTTCGCGGCGTTCCGGGCCATCGCCGGGAACGAACAGACCCGGCAGAGATTTGATGATTGTCTGCGGTTGAATACCGTTTTCGAGGTTGTATTTTTCCTGGATATGGCGGCGGCGGGCAGTTTCGTCAATGCAGTATTTCATGGCGGCAGTGACCTGATCGGCAAAGAGTATGACTTCGCCATTGGCGTTGCGGGCGGCGCGGCCGCATATCTGCATCAATGCCCATGCTGAACGGAGAAACCCTTCCTTGTCGGCATCGAGAATCGCTACAAGAGAGACTTCGGGCAGGTCAAGCCCTTCCCGTAACAGGTTGATGCCAACCAGAACTTTAATTTCACCGGCGCGCAGGTCACGCAGAATTTCAATGCGCTCGAGAGTGTCGATTTCGTCATGCAGGTAACTGGTTGGAATATTCAGGTCGGAAAGATAACCAGACAGTTCCTGAGCCATTTTTTTGGTGAGAGTAGTCACCAGCACGCGCTCGTTGCGGTCGAGGCGGGTCTGAATCTGATTGATCAGATAGTCGATCTGTCCTTCGCTTTTTACCACAGTAATTTGGGGATCGAGAAGCCCGGTCGGGCGTATAAGCTGCTCGGCTACCCTTTCCTGGGAGGTTGCCATTTCATAAGGGCCAGGGGTGGCCGAAACAAAGAGCAGCGGCCGTTT
Source organism: uncultured bacterium (assembly GCA_964474705.1). GTDB lineage: Bacteria > Muiribacteriota > Ozemobacteria > Ozemobacterales > Ozemobacteraceae > Rifleibacterium. The sequence goes on along the minus strand of CAYYUI010000153.1, from coordinate 462 downwards.
GCGTTCGAGGAATTCCTCGAAGGTCAGACAGCGGTTGTCCAGGGCCGAAGGCAGGCGGAAACCGAAATCGACGAGCGTCTGCTTGCGGCTGCGGTCACCGCGACACATTCCCTTGAGCTGCGGCACCGTCATGTGCGATTCGTCAAGAATGATCAGGCAGTCTTTGGGGAGGTAGTCGACCAGGGTGTCGGGCGGTTCACCAGGCTGCCGGCCTGAGAAATGGCGGGAATAATTTTCGATGCCTTTGCAGAAGCCGGTTTCCCGCATCATTTCCATGTCGTAGCGTGTTCGCTCGTATATTCGCTGTGCTTCGATCATCTTGCGGTTCTCTTCGAAGTATTTCACCTGTTCCTTCATTTCTACTTCGATGTTGGCGAGCGCGCGTTCCATCTTTTCGCTGGTGGTGACGAAATGCTGGGCCGGGAAAATGTCGACAGAGTCGAGTTTCTGGGTAACTTCGCC
>CAYYUI010000152.1:0-2953 GCA_964474705.1 uncultured bacterium | reverse complement strand
GCCGGCAGTTTAAAAACCGGCTCTTCGAATCTGTTTTTGAATTGCGGATTATGGCGATTGAATACTTTTTCGGCGTCGATCAAACGTATGGTTATCGTCGCGAGAGCGGTTGCGGCGCCATGATGGCTGAAATCAATCATGGCTTTAAAGCTGTCGTCGGCCGCTTCCAGAGAAGCACAACCCTCATTCTTCTGAACCAGACCCCATTCCACTTCATCTATAGTGGCCAACAGAGTGTCATTTTGCCACGGAACCTGTTGACCGGGTTTCTCATCCTGCTTGCCATTTATCTTGACAATGAGGTTGACAGCGATGTCGGATGCGTCGGAACCAGGGAAAACCTTTCTGGCCGGCGACAGGGAATAGTCTACCGGCTGAACGCTGAATTTCACTTCGCTCACGAGCCCCACTGTTTCGCGGTCTTCATCTGCATCTACAGACAAACTGGCAACCAGCGAATGTTTGCCGGCCCGTTCAGGAGTGATGAAGAATGGAGGTTCATGGGTATCAGGCTTGAAAGCTTTGCCATTGAGCGACCACTCGATGCTTTGCCATTTTTCCAGATCTTCATCAACGCTGGTTGTCACTTTCAGGGCAGCTCCAAGCGGGTAAGCAATATCACTGATCGGGGAAAGAACAACCAGACCTGGCATTACTTCGACTTCAGTTTTATTTTCAGCTTTCAAATAGAAAGTCGAACCAGATTCGGTTTTAAAGTCAACGAGGGAATCTACGGAAAGCTCGTATTTGCCGGTGCCCCACCATGGATTGAAAACGTGTTTGAATACTGTCTCCCGAATGGTTCTTTCAGCTTTTTCATCCATGAGAGGAAGCTCGAGCCAGTCAAAATAATCGACTTCAGAGGGCTTATAAAAACCAAGTATTTCCAGGCTGTTTTCTTCTGCATTGAAAACCCCGCTCCCCATTCCTTCAACCGGAACAATTGCCGCAGAAAAGGGCCTGGTATCGCCTTCGAAAATTTTATGGGGGCCGGGCGGGTCGATTTCAATTTCCAACAGGTGGGAGTCCAGCGGGAAAATCGAAAACTCCCCTGGGGAGGCGAACTTTATCGGTGCCGAACCAGGAGTCACCGCAAATTCCGGGTTGACCACAACAGGCTCGTCTGTTGCGGCTGCCAGCACCCTGTAACCGAAGTCGATAAGCCCAAAATCAGTTTTTCCCGCCGGGTCTTCAATATTGAAATGAGGGTTCTGCAGAATAACAGGCGCCATTTGCGGGTCATGTTCTGATTTGAGCAGAACCCATGGTTTTTCGATATCCGCAAGGCTTTTATACAGCTTCGTTTCGCCGTTTATCTGCAGACTTAAATGCTTGAGCGGTATATTAACCTGAGTTCCAGAGATCAGGCCCAACTGAGGGTATTTTAAGAATTCACAACCGGCATTAACCTTGAATAAGGCATTAAGAGATGATTTTTCGTCTTTGAAGGACTGAGAGTAAGTCTCATTGTCGAAAGAATAAGTAAGCTTCGCACTCTGGGTGATCTCTATATATCCAGGGCTTGCAAATACAATTTCACTGATGGTCGCAATGTCGTCTTTCAACACCACAGATCCGCTGGCAACAACTATTTCGGACCGAAACTCATCAACCGAAAGAGCTCCTTTGCCGTTTTCGTGTAGAGTAGTTTTTGAACCGGTTTCCAGCGCTCCTTTAAAGCCGATAACCTGAAGTTCTCGTTTAAAAGGCAAAGACGCTTCATTTTCCCGGGTAAAAATGTAGTTGCGCGGGTTCAAAAAGCGAAATTTCGGAAATAATGGGCTGACGCTGTGATCTGCCTGGTAATGGATTGAAATCGTTTCGTTTTCTACTTCCGGGTCAGGCTTCTCTACCTTGATTCTAAAAAATACTCGTACCGCCTCTGAAGCCAGGGTTTCTTCATAAACCGATCCGTTTTGCCATGTGCCGGGCGAGCCATTCAAGGAATAGTCTGATGCAACTATTCGGCCTTCTCCGGAATAGCTGTAAAAAAAGTGCAGACGGTTGCCGGGGAAAGCATTGCCGGTTTTGGGGAATATCTGAAATTCAGCATCAGATCTTGTTACACTCAGTATCTTTCCAAGATATTTCAAATTTCTGACCGTGATATTGCCATTGTCGGTTGAGACAATGTATTCTTCATGCCTGCCACCGTTCTCGTCTTCGTATACGAGAACTCTTACATTCCGGGAACTGCCTGCCGTGTTGATAAGCTTTGAGACAGGCACCTGTAGATCATTGAGTAATCTGGCATTTTCCGGTACAGGTTCGGGATTGAAGGACTCGACACCGACGGTGAAAAGCCATCTCTTTTCAGTTTTTTCGCCAACTTCGTTGGTGATGCTGATATGTGCGCTGTGAGTGCCGATTGCAAGCAGATTCTCAGAGAGTGCCACGGCTCTATACTGCAGACTGAACCAATCAGCATTCCGCTTCTGCAGTATGCTTCCGGAATTTACAATCAGGCCATCTATGGCAAGTGTGATTTGCGTCAGCCGGGTTTGCGAAAATACCTCGATGTTGAAATCAGGAAACAGGCAACCGGCTTCACCACAAGGTCTAAGTTCGGTGACGGCAAGTGTCGGGTCAGCAAGATAATGCATCGGTACAACCAGTTTTTGCCCGTTAAATTCTATTTCCTGCTGGGGAACCATTTTTCGGCAGATTTCATTCTTTGAAAACGCAACATGCCTGGCAGAAGACATACGCCCGCTGAGAAGTTCTTCAAAAGCAGTCGCTTCATCTGTTGAAAGAGAGCCTTCGGCGTGCAGGGCGCGAAATTTAAGAAGCCCGGCAGCAGCAATTGCAGCTGGAATATCAGACTCGGAAATCTGACCGGAAACGTTGATATAATCAAATGTTTTGCCGGTTAACAGTTCGACAACCGATTCAGGAAGCAAAGGCTTATCAGCAAATGCGGTTTGACCAGCGAACAGGCAAAACAACAGCAGAA
>CAYYUI010000151.1:0-3052 GCA_964474705.1 uncultured bacterium | reverse complement strand
TAAACTTCCCTAACAAATCAGCCGTCCACGTCGCGCCCCGCGCGGGCGCGTGGATTGAAACGTCTTGCAATGATACCGCCTGCTTGCTCCACCGTCGCGCCCCGCGCGGGCGCGTGGATTGAAACACATAATATCTATTATTGGACGTAAGGAATCCGTCGCGCCCCGCGCGGGCGCGTGGATTGAAACAGGTAGTCCATTTATCACCTCAAATAACGATTGTCGCGCCCCGCGCGGGCGCGTGGATTGAAACACGAAACGGCAACTTTTGTGCTGGCAAAAAAAGTCGCGCCCCGCGCGGGCGCGTGGATTGAAACGATTTTGTGGATTAGCGAAAACGACCCATCACGTCGCGCCCCGCGCGGATGGACACTTGCAGGCTATCGGAAAATCCTAATAACTGCTGACATGTGTTATGAAGTGGCTGTAGAGATAGATTCAGAGATGAAAGAGGGGAACGAAAAAAAGGGGGCTTGAAACATTTGTCTGTTTGCCATTATAGTAGATTGCAGTGATATTTTTTGCCAACTACATTAAGAACATTGCAAAAAATGCCCCGAGAGAATCAGCGCACGATTGAACGGCAGTTATAGGGCTGGAAATCAATTTTCTTTCGCACAACTGTGCAAACACAGATACAGCTATACCTTACAAATCGAGCATGTCTGCATGGATTATTTTTGCGTGTTCAAACTTGAAGCTGGCTTGAAAAAAAAGGAGTATTCAATGAATGAAACCAGTAAATGCCCGGTGACGGGGCATTCCAGAAGACCGGTCGCCGGTGGCGGCACCTCTAACAAAGACTGGTGGCCAAACCAGTTGAATCTCAAGATTCTTCATCAGCATACCCACAAGAGCAATCCGATGGGCAAAGAATTCAACTATGCTGAAGAATTCAAAAAGCTCGACCTGAAGGCCGTCAAAAAAGATCTCGTTGCTCTGATGACCGATTCTCAGGAATGGTGGCCGGCAGATTACGGCCATTACGGGCCGCTATTTATCCGCATGGCCTGGCACAGCGCCGGAACCTACCGCATGGGCGACGGCCGCGGCGGTGCAGGTTCAGGCTCTCAGCGCCTCGCCCCTCTCAACAGCTGGCCTGACAACGTTAATCTCGACAAGGCCAGGCGGCTGCTGTGGCCGATCAAACAGAAATATGGCAAAAGCCTTTCCTGGGCTGATCTGATGATTCTCGCCGGAAACTGCGCCCTCGAATCGATGGGCTTCAAGACTTTCGGTTTCAGTGGCGGCCGCGAAGACGTCTGGGAACCGGAAGAAGATGTTTACTGGGGCTCGGAAAAGGAATGGCTGGCGACCAGCGATAAACCCAACAGCCGCTACAGCGGTGAACGCAATCTTGATAACCCGCTTGCCGCCGTGCAGATGGGGCTTATCTACGTTAACCCTGAAGGCCCGGATGGTAATCCTGACCCGGTTTTCTCGGGCCGTGACGTGCGTGAAACCTTTGCCCGCATGGCCATGAACGATGAAGAAACCGTCGCTCTCGTCGCCGGCGGCCATACATTCGGAAAATGCCACGGCGCTGCCCCGGCGACCCATGTCGGCCCCGAACCTGAAGCAGCTCCGATCGAACAGCAGGGCCTCGGCTGGAAAAGCAGTTTTGGTAAAGGCAATGCCGGCGATACGATCAGCAGCGGCATCGAGGGTGCCTGGAAACCCAACCCCACCAGATGGGATATGGGCTATCTCAAAATTTTGTTCAAATACGAATGGGAACTGGTCAAAAGCCCGGCCGGCGCCAATCAGTGGCTTGCCAAAGACGTCGCACCTGAAGACATGATCGTCGACGCTCATGATCCGTCGAAAAAACTTCGCCCGATGATGACCACAGCCGATCTTTCATTGCGCTATGACCCGATTTACGAACCGATAGCCCGCAATTTCCTCGCAAATCCTGATAAATTCGCCGATGCCTTTGCCAGAGCCTGGTTCAAACTCACACATCGCGATATGGGCCCGCGTTCACGCTATATTGGCGCTGAAGTCCCCGCCGAAGAACTGATCTGGCAGGATCCGATACCGGCAGTCGACCATAAACTGATCGATGCCGGTGATATCGCCGAGTTAAAGAACAAAATTCTTGCTTCCGGTCTCAGCGTTTCGCAGCTTGTTTCGACAGCCTGGGCTTCGGCATCTACCTTTCGTGGTTCTGACAAGCGCGGTGGCGCTAACGGTGCTCGCATTCGCCTCGCCCCCCAGAAAGATGGGAAGTCAACGAACCCGCTCAGCTCAAAAAAGCTCTGCAGACTCTCGAAAACATACAAAACGACTTCAATAGTGCCCAGAAGAACGGCAAGAAGGTTTCACTTGCCGACCTGATCGTGCTGGGTGGCTGTGCCGGCGTTGAACAGGCCGCGAAAAAAGCCGGTTCCAGCATCAGTGTTCCTTTCACTCCCGGCCGCACCGATGCATCGCAGGAACAGACCGATGCCCCTTCATTCAGTGTTCTCGAGCCAAAAGCCGATGGTTTCAGAAACTATCAGAAAGCGAAATACGCTGTTTCGGCTGCTGAACTTCTCGTGGACCGCGCCCAGTTGCTTACGCTCACCGCCCCTGAAATGACGGTGCTCGTCGGCGGTATGCGTGTTCTCAACACCAATTTTGGCCAGTCAAAGCAGGGTGTCTTTACTCTACGGCCTGAAGTCCTCAGCAACGATTTCTTCGTTAACCTGCTCGACATGCAAACTGCCTGGAAACCGGTATCGGAAGACAGAACCGCTTTTGAAGGCCGTGACCGCAAAACCGGTGAATTGAAATGGACTGCATCCCTCGTCGATCTGACTTTTGGCTCGAATTCGCAGCTGCGGGCGATTGCTGAGGTTTATGCCTGCGCTGATTCCCAGGAAAAGTTCGTCGCTGACTTCGTTGCAGCATGGAACAAGGTGATGAATCTCGACCGTTTCGACCTGAAGAAATAAAAGGAAAAGAACGGCGATAAACATTTATTCCCCCTCCTGGAGTATTCCGGGAGGGGTTTTTATAGTGCGCCCGGCATGGGCGATAACTCGGCGGTGCAAGTCCGCTACAGGCT
>CAYYUI010000150.1:0-3149 GCA_964474705.1 uncultured bacterium | reverse complement strand
CCTTGAGATTTCTGGCAATTTCAAGCTTTTCTTCGTTTTTTCCTTCAAGCCTGCCCTCAACCTTGCCTTCTTCGCGGCCGATGGCTCGGCCTTCTTTGATTGCGGCACTGTGCTTGATTATTTCTTCTATGCGGTCGCGCTCTCGGTCTTCCATGCGCAGGCGCATCGCCGCGTCGGCGTTGAGTTTTACATGTTCTTCAAGGGCCATGGCCAGTTCCTCCTCGTCAGGAAACACCGCAGTGCTTTTCAACCCCATTCTAGCATAAGCTTTCGAGAATTTCAGCAGATGCAGCCATTTCTCGAACGGGGTCTGCAGTTCAAAGGGCTTTTTGCGGCGGTAGCGTTTCAAATCGATGTAATGTAGCATCAGGGTGTCGGTCAGAATGATTGAATTATCGGAGTTGCGCAGGGCAAAAATTTCCTGAACCTTTTCAGAATTTTTATATGGATTTTACTTAAACACATTCTGTATAGAGACAATGAAAGCGTCTAAAATTCGTCTTCGACATCGTTAGCAAAGCGCCGAAAACCGGTATGGCGCCATGAATGGAGAATTTCTGCTGTTTGTCTGGTTTGCTTTATTTCTGAAAATTGATTATGCTTAGGATGTGACCTTTTTCTGTCACTGTTTTTTTATCACCGATAACAGGAAAATGCCATGTACGTTGCCAGAAATACCCCGGTTGCTCGCTTCAGCTTGAGTCTGAGAGCCTTTTATTCTGATCTGCCCGGAAAATGCTCCGCGATTGCCCTGAGGGTAGCCACGTTTGAGGTTCTGCCCAGGGTCAAAATACTGTTTCCGGTGCAGTTTGAGCCCCCGTGGTGCTGACCTGATTATCACACTCCCGTTTTAATGGCTTGACGCCCGTACACGGCAGTCGCTCCTGTCTACGAACTGACTGCATAGTTCATCGGCCTTTTCCCCATTGAGCATCGCGGTTTGCCATGTCTTTATCTCGGAAAGGTTCCTCAGATGATCGTTGATTTTGCATGCTCAATGCTGACAGACCACCAGATTCCTCAATTTATCTGCAAATAAACGTTTTTATCATAAATAGAATGGAGATCGGTTATGAACAATACCAGACCTGACCTGAAATGGCTCTTCAACCAGCACAGGAACCCCGACCTGACGCTTTGTCGGCAACTGTTTTCACCAGAAGTTGCGCGCAAGGCCCGTCGCTTTCATCGCCAGATTCCCGGCTTCAAGATGTCGCCCTTGCTGGCTCTGCCACAGCTGGCGCAGATGTTTGGCGTCGGCGGAATCTGGGTGAAAGATGAGTCTGAAAGGCTGCAGCTGAACTCGTTCAAGGTTCTTGGCGGTTCATACGCGGTTTACAAATACATCAAGAGTCTGTTGAAAGCCGAGGAGGAACTGACTTATGCCGAACTCACCTCGACCGAGGTTCGCCAGAAACTGGGAAAAATCACCTTTGCCACCGCCACCGACGGCAACCACGGGCGTGGTATCGCCTGGGCAGCCAACAAACTTGGTCACGACTGTGTCGTCTATGTGCATGCCGAAACTTCAAGGCCGAGAATCGAAGCGATTCGTGGTTATGGCGCTACAGTTAAAATCATTGCGGGCAACTACGACGACGCGGTGCGCCAGATCGTTGTCGATGCCGATAAAAACGGCTGGGCGGTTATTTCAGACACTTCATGGGATGGCTATACGGAGATTCCGACCTGGATAATGCAGGGCTACACAACGATGATGGCCGAGATTCAGGAACAGTTTTCGGGTCAGGGCTTAACCCGCCCGACCCATATTTTCGTGCAGGCCGGCGTCGGGGCTCTCGCGGCCGCGGTGATCGGCTACTATCATGCGCTTTTTCCCGGCGAGGCACCCCGTTGCGTGGTCGTCGAACCTGAGGCTGCCGACTGTCTATTCCGGTCAATCGAGGCCGGCGACGGAAACCCGCGCACTATCGACGGAAAACTCGACACCATCATGGCCGGTCTCGCCTGCGGTGAGCCGAGCCCAGTAGCCTGGGAAATTCTCAGACAGGCCGCCTGCTGCTTTGTGACCTGCCCCGACTACGTTGCGGCAAAGGGTATGCGCATTTATGCGACGCCGCTCGCTGGCGACCCGTTCATCGTGTCTGGAGAATCTGGCGCGGTCACGCTCGGAGCACTCGTTTCGATTCTGCGCGAGAACTGTGTGAGCGAGTTGCGCGATTTTCTCAAAATAAACCATGACTCGCAGATACTTTTCATAAATACCGAGGGCAACACCGACCCTGTGCATTTCAGGCAGATCATCTGGGAAGGGGCGAACCCGGTGCCGCGAGAATACTGGACCGACTCTGCACTTTGACTGGCAGGTATCGCCGTTCGTGCAGAAGCGGAAACCATGTCGACAACAGCTTCAATGCCGCGCTTATTCAGTCTCAGTGAACAAGCGCGGTTCTGAGCTGCTGCCAATATTATTCTTGTCATCCGCCAGCCGCCTACCCGGGCGTAACTTAGCTGATACCGGCTTTGCCACTTCGCACCGCAATTGCTGCAGAAACTACCCATCAAAAAATTATCTGCCGAAATAGATGCACAGAACCATTCTGCGTTGAGCACGGTGCAATGAATAAAAAACGAAAGCCCCATTGAAATAATTCTGGTTACGGCAGAACAAAGGCTTAAAACGGGGGTAGATTAAACTGCGAGGGTAATCGTCAAGTTAAAAACCGGGCACTGAATAAGTGGATCCGGTTTTCGTCGGTGGGTGGGTCAGAAAGTCGTCGTTGGTGACAGCCACCTGATTGACGCGGCATAAAAATTGTTCGTCAGAATCTGATTTTGTCGCAGACAGGCTACGGCTCCGATATAAAATCAGGGCTTCTTTAAAGATTTGCCAGGTTAAAGCCTGTCTAAATCAGCATCGCTCAGGCCGGTGACTTTTTGAATCAGGGTGGCGGGCATGCCTTCGGCCTTGAGATTTCTGGCAATTTCAAGCTTTTCTTCGTTTTTTCCTTCAAGCCTGCCCTCAACCTTGCCTTCTTCGCGGCCGATGGCTCGGCCTTCTTTGATTGCGGCACTGTGCTTGATTATTTCTTCTATGCGGTCGCGCTCTCGGTCTTCCATGCGCAGGCGCATCGCCGCGTCGGCGTTGAGTTTTACATGTTCTTCAAGGGCCATGGCCAGTTCCTCCT
>CAYYUI010000149.1:0-3197 GCA_964474705.1 uncultured bacterium | reverse complement strand
ACTATGGGGTGCTCGACAAGCGTCGCTTATGCAATCGCCTGACCTGCCGAAACTTACATCTAGAAACAGTTGAGTAGCGTTTGCCTTGATTTTTAACGGCGCTGGTTGACTGTTAATGCATAGTAAATTATAGTTGTATATAGTTGCATGCTGATTGTTCAAGTCGCGGCAGACTGCTGCCGCAGACAAAGAATCACAGCCTCGCTTCGAAGTCGGGCCTGAGAGAGCAGGTTAAGCTCAAGGCATTGCCGGCGGGCGATTTCATCAGAAGCGCAGGCTTTTACGATGGAGACCTCTGAAATGAAGAGAAAATGGTCGTTTTTTTTTCTGCTGGTAATGTTTTCGCTTTTTACCTGGGCAACGGCATGGTGCCAGGAACGCCTGCTGTTCATGTGTGGTGCGGCCGCAGCTCCGGTGGCTGATTTACTTGCGAAAAAATTTGAGGCAAAAACCGGGGTCAGGGTTGATGTTAATATCGGCGGCTCCGGTATGCTGCTGTCACAGATCAAGCTTGCCAGAAAGGGCGACGTCTATTTTCCCGGCTCGATCGATTTCATAGATCAGGCCGGCAAAGACGGCATAATCGCGACAGATACCGTCACGCCACTTGTCTACCTTGTTCCGGCGATCAATGTCCAGCCCGGAAACCCGAAAAGCATCAAGTCGCTTAAAGACCTGTGCCGGCCCGGTTTAAAAGTGATCATTGCAAACCCTGAAACCGTATGTCTCGGCGTTTTCGCTACCGAACTGGTTGACCATTTCTTCTCTGCCGATGAAAAGAAAGCCTTTCGTGCCAATGTCATAAATTATGCCGAAAGTTGCGAAAAAACTGCCAACGCCATTTCATTGAAGACTGCTGATGCCGTTCTCGGCTGGAGCGTTTTTGAACACTGGAACCCCGAATTGATCGAGACGGTAAAGCTCGCCCCTTCCGAGGTCATTCGCATAAGCTACCTGGCTGCGGCAATACCACTGTGCGCCGAGAACCCAGGCAGAGCAAAAGAATTCATTGAGTTCATGAAATCTTCAGACGGGCTCGACTGCTTCAGACAATACAAATACTTCACAACTGCAGCAGAAGCCCTTGAATTCCTTGGTGCCGAAAAACCCGTCGGCGGCGACCCTTACAAGGTTCCCGCTGAATGGCTGAACCCCGCTGCCCAGTGAACAACCCATTCAGGCTGACCACGATCATTTTCGCATGGTCGTTGTTTGCCTTCTTCTGCATTCTCGTTTTCAGCCTGTTTGGCTTTGTCTCGCTTTCGCGCCTGGCAACTGTGGCGGTATCCGAACGGGTGATTTTCTCTGTAAAAATCAGCGTAACGGCAGCAGCCATGGCCACCGCTCTCTCACTCTTTATAGCGATTCCCACCGCCTACGCCCTTTCCCGCTTCGATTTCTTTGGAAAAAGGGCTATCGATCTGGTTCTTGAAATACCAATGGTGGTTACCCCCGTGGCTCTCGGTGCTCTGCTGCTGCTCTTTTTTAACACAAAGCTTGGCGAAATCATTCAGCAGAGCCGACTGGCCTTCGTCTTTGGCTTTCCCGGAATCGTGCTGGCACAGTTCGTTACCACCGTCGGCATCGCCACCAGAATGATGAAAACGGCATTTGACGACATCTCACCGCGCTACGAGATCGTGGCGTGTACCCTCGGTGCTACCCCGGCCAGAGCTTTCTGGCGCGTTACGTTGCCGATGGCGAAACACGGCATTCTCGGGGCGGCAGTGCTCACTTTTGCAAAGTGCATCGGGGAATTCGGCGCAACGATAATGCTGGCCGGTTCCATGCCGATGAAGACCGAAACATTGCCCATATCGATTTTTATGAGACTTTCAAGCGCCGATATCGAAGGCATGGCCGTTCTGATTCTGATTCTGTTGCTGGTCGGCCTTGGCTCACTGGTTCTGATGAAAGCGCTGGTGAAAACTTCTTATGATTGAACTGAACGCTGTCAATGCATCGGTTGGAACCTTCAGCCTGACCAACGTCAGTCTCAAGATTCCTTCGGGTTCCTGCCATGTCATTGTTGGCCCAACCGGTTCTGGCAAAACCTTTCTGCTCGAGACGGTCATCGGTATACGAAAGCTGACTTCCGGAAACATTCTGTTCAACGGCCAGGATGTTGCCGACCTCACGCCCAATGACCGCCATGTCGCGTATGTTCCCCAGGATACCTGCCTTTTTCCGAACATGACCGTCAGGCAGAACATTCGCTTTGGCCTTGAAATGCGGCGAACTGTGGTAAAAGACGATCAGCTGTTCATCGATCATTTAATAGATTTTCTCCATATCGGCGACCTCCTCGAACGCTATCCACGCAATTTAAGCGGCGGAGAAAAGCAGCGCGTCGCGCTGGCAAGAGCTCTCGCGACCAAGCCGGCCCTGCTGATTCTCGATGAGCCATTTTCAGCGATTGACCACTCTTTGCGCGAAGAAATACGCAGAATGCTCAAGCAGCTTCTCGATGAATTCAAGACAACGACCCTGATTGTCACGCACGACCTTGACGAAGCGTATTTTCTTGGCGACCTGATATCGATCATTCTGAACGGGCAGCTTATCCAGTCAGGGCCCAGGGAAAAGGTATATTACTACCCGAATTCTCTTGCGGCCGCCGAATTTCTGGGCATAAAAAACCTGTTTTCGGGCCGGGTCGAAAGCATTGCTCAAGACGAAATCACCATTTCGGGTGATGGTTTTGAGCAAAGCCTGACCATTCCGTGCCGGTGCGCCATAAAAAAAATGGTTCCGAACCAGATCGTTCAGTTCGGAATCCGTTCTGAGGCCGTCTACATCAATCGCCTGCAAAAGTCTTCCGATTCCGGGCAAATAAATTTCGCGGCCCTGATCCGAAAGATCTTTGTTCGTGGCCGAATGCACACAATCATCGCCGAACTCGCTACCCCCCAAAAGTTGTCAGTCGAAATCGACATTCATGATATCGCCGTCCAGAAAATGAACCTGTGCGAAGGGGCTAACATTCAGATATCGATCGATGCCAAACACATTTTCCTCATCCCGAGAGTCGGCTAATCATTGATCACCGTAAACCTGTATCAGAATGCCTGCTCGACAGCCTGGTCAGGAATCGAAAGACATCGAGTTGCCGGAAAAACAGAGGCGGCGGTCGACCAGATGTGACAGGAAAACCGCGTCGTGGCTGACGAGAATCAGCGCCGATTCGATCTGCGCGA
>CAYYUI010000148.1:0-3258 GCA_964474705.1 uncultured bacterium | reverse complement strand
AAAATATGCGTTACGTTACTACTTTCGAAAGACGTGGAATCGCCAAAGGCATCGAAAAAGGCATCGAAAAAGGCCTGGAGGAAGGCATTGCCTCTCACAAAGCCTCTTTAAATACTATTCTTCAGTCTCGTTTTGAGCGAATACCAACCCGAATCAATTCTACCATAGAGCATATCAACGACCTTGAAGCTCTTAAAAACCTCGTTATCAAGGCCGCTCTCGCCGAAAGCCTCGAAGGGTTTCAAGAATATCTCGATTCAATTGTTAAACCAGCCAACAAAGTATCAGAACCCGCCGCCGCCTACAAACCAGTTCCGGTAACCCCCAAAGCAAAACCCCGCCGAACCCCAAAATAACCCCGACTCCCAGGTTCCTGAGCCTGCCGAATGGCTCATGCCTAAGGGAAAAAGCCCGCGCCGGTGCCAGCTTTATCGATGCATGGCTTCACCACTTATCGCTTTGACCAGTTTTCTCAGACCACCGCTCCTGTGCTTGTCCATGCAAAATCAGTTCCCCAAAATAGCAAAGCTGTTTTTGGGCTAAGACGCCTGATAAGTGTTGAAACCCTGTCCCTGGCTTGCGGTTCCAAAAGAACGGCGCGACTTGCCCGATTGCAATTCCTGGGCTATACTTTCTGAAGCAAAGTCTTTCTGCAAATTTTTCCTGTCGGGATACTAATGAAAAAAACAACCTGCCGGCCCAAAGTATATCTGGAGACTTCTATTCCCAGTTATCTCGCTTCGAGGCCAAGCAATGACCTGAGGGTCTGCGCCAATCAGAACATATCTTTCGACTGGTGGACTAACCGCCGGCATCTGTTTGAGTTATATATTTCCGAACTGGTGATAGAGGAATCTTCGCTCGGCGACACCGAAGCCGCAAAAAGACGCCTGGATCTGCTGATTGACATTCCGCTTTTACAAAACAATGAAAGCACAAAGCAGCTGTCGGCCTATCTTATAGACAAAGGTTCTCTTCCGGTAAAAGCAAGACTTGACGCACTTCACATTGCTATTGCAACCGTACATGGAATTGAATATCTTTTGACCTGGAACTGTACGCATATTGCCAACGCTATCATGCGACCCAGGATCGAACAGGCCTGCCGCGACTTCGGTTTTGAACCGCCAATTATCTGTACACCACAGGAACTAATGGAGGGCTGACATGTGGAATGACCCGATCATCGAAGAAACTCGCAAACGGCGTGATGAACTCGCGCAAAAACTTGGCGGTGAGCTTGAAGCTATCTGCAAAGCATTACAGAAAAGGGAAGCAGAAACCACCAGAAAGGTTGTCAGCCTCCAACCACGCAAAGCCCGTCTGCCAAAAAAGGCTGCCTGATCCGCCTCCCAAAAGTAATCGGCACCAACTTCAAAGGCATAGATCGCTTTGACCAGTTTTCTCAGTCCACTACTGTCAGCCTGGCAAAGCCAGTCGGTTGTCGAAAAAAGGTTATTGAATTGACAAGCCGGTAGTAATGCAATATTATTATTTAAACAAAAAACAGTATTGTATTACTATTTTAAAGGGCTGGCCAGATGGAAGAAATCCCGCAGTTATCACGGTATTTTGTTCGCATTCTGAAGCGGGATTTCCGCAGAACCTGCCTTGAAAAATCTCTGATGGCCGGGCGATTGCCGGCTGTGTTCCTTTTACCCCTGATCTGAAGAGCCTGAAGCAATTGCTCGAGATCGGCGATGAGCGCACTCTCAAGACTTATTTGAGATATCTCGAAGACTGCGGGGTAATCAGAACCGTCACCCGCAGCGGTTATGGCATGCGTGCCTTTGAAAAGCCCGAAAAAATCTATCTTGATAACCCGAATCAGCTGTATGCCCTTTCTGGCGGCCGCCCTCCCAACCCCGGTACTTTGCGGGAAACTTTTTTCCTCAATGCGGTGGCTTCGCGGCATGCCGTTTCAATTCCGGCCCGCGGCGATTTCCGCGTCGACAACGACAAGGTTGTCGAGATCGGCGGAAGAGGCAAGGGCTTTTCGCAGATTGGCACCGTGCCAAACTCTTTTCTGGCACTCGATGATATAGAAGTCGGTGTCGGCCGGAAGATCCCCCTGTGGCTTTTCGGTTTCCTCCATTAACGCATTCCCTGAGCCTGTCGAAGGGCTCATCCCTAAGGGAAAAAGCCCGCGCTGGTGCCTGCCTTATCGATGCAGGGCTTCATCACTTATCGCCTTGACCAGTTTTCTCAGACCACCACTGGCTCTCAGGAATCTTCGTATTCAGTCTGATCTTATATCTGATTCTGTTGAAAATCTGCTTGAAAAACTGCATCTTTTTGATGGGAAAATGCTGAAGCGCGCCGCTGCTCTGCTCTTTTTTGACGACCCGGAGCGCTTTGTTGCCGGCACCTTTATAAAAATCGGTTATTTCGAAAACAATGTCGATTTGCGTTATCAGGATGAGGTTCATGGTAACCTTTTCCAGCAGCTTGAAAAGACGGTGGAAATACTTCGAACAAAGTATTTGAAAGCATGGATCAGCTACCGGGGTTTACATCGCATAGAAACCCTTTGTCCGCCGGAACCTGCTCTACGCGAGGCCTTGTTGAATGCCGTAGCCCACAAGGACTACAGCAGTGGCTCTCCGATACAGATCAGCGTCTACCCTGACCGTATGATGATCTGGAATTCAAGCCAGTTACTACCGGATCAGAATCTGGCGAATCTACTTAGAAAGCATTCTTCTCAGCCTTTTAATCCTGATCTTGCCAATACGTTTTTTCGTGCCGGAATGGTTGAACTCTGGGGCAGAGGAATAGACAAAATGATTGAAAGTTGTCGAGCTGAATCGATGCCTGAGCCTGAGTTCGTCGTTGAGGCAAATGGTTTCTGGGTTACCTTCAGGTTTGCCGATGAAAAGGTGGCGGGTGGCAAAACTACCCCAAAAACTACCCCAAAAACTTCCGCTGCGCAGATAATCATTGAGTTGATAGAAGAAAACCCTGAAATAACCAGAAGAGAAATGGCTGCTTTGTCAGGCCTGACTCTGGATGGTGTTAAATACCATCTGCATAAGCTTAAAACTGCCGGAAAAATCCGTCATACAGGCCCTGCAAGATCTGGCCGCTGGCAAAAAACATAATTGCTCCCGACTCCTTCGATCCCTGAGCCCGTCGAAGGGTCGAAGGGTGGTCCCTGAGCTTGTCGAAGGGTTAGCAGGTTACGACGTTGATCTGGTTTATGTTTCGCGTGCTCAGGCGTTGTTCCCAGGGCAGGCTGCGGCTTTTGTCGCGGCGGTC
>CAYYUI010000147.1:0-3327 GCA_964474705.1 uncultured bacterium | reverse complement strand
TATTCTGCTGCTGTTTTGCCTGTTTGCGGGGCAAACTGCGATAGCCGATGTGGCTTCGCTCCCAGCCTTGATTGTTGGATTGCTGAACGGAAAAACCGCCGACTATAACAACATTGCGAGCCGGATTCCCGAGCATCAGCTTCCGGTTGCTCTTGCAGCTGCCGGACTCCTCAAATTTCGCGCTCTGCACGGTGAGAGCTCTCTTTCAATCAATGAAGCGACCGCTTTTGAAGAGCTTCTACTCGGGCGAATGTCTTCAGCCAGGCTGGTAGCATTTTCAAAGAATGAAATCTGCCGGAAAATGGTTCCCCAGCAGGAAGTAGAGTTTAATGGGCAAAAGCTGATTGTACCGATGCATTATCTTGCTGACATGGCGCTGACCGTCATCGATTTCAGACCTCAAGGAGAAGCCGGTTGCCTGTTCCCTGATTTCAATGTCGAGGTATTTTCGCAAACCCGACTGATAAAGGTCACGCTTGCCATAGATGGCCGAATCGTTGATTCCGGCAGCATCCTGCTGAAGCAGCATGCAGATTGTTTCAGTCTGCGGCACAGACCGGCGGTGCTTCCAGAAAACATGCGTGCAATCGGCACTCACAGCGCACATATCAGCATCACCAACGAAGCCGGCGAAAAGACTGAAAAGAAATGGCTTTTCACTATCGGTGTTGAGTCCTTCAACCCTGAACCTGTTCCGGAAGACGCCAGGCTGCTCGATGAAATTTCTGTGCCGGGTTCACGTCTTATTGCCAATGCCGGCGGTTGTCAAAATGTCAGAGTTCGCATTTACGAAGATGGAAACGGCGGCAGACATGAAGAATACGTCGTCGCAACCGGCAAGGGCAGTATCACGGTCAGAAACTTGAAATATCTTGGCAAGATACTGACTTCGTCAAGATCTGATGCTGAATTTCAAATATTTCCCAAAACTGGCAATGCCTTTCCAGGCAATCGTCTGCGCTTTTTTTACAGCTATGCCGGCGAAGGCAGGGTAGTTGAATCAGAATATTCTTTGAACGGCTTGCCTGATACATGGCAAAACGGAGCGGCTTATGAAGCGACTTTGGCTTCAGAGGCTGTAAGAGTGTTTTTTCGAATCAAGGTTGAAAAACCTGATCCGGAAGCAAAAAACGAAACGATTTCGCTTCATTATCAGGCAGACCACAGCGTTAGCCCGTTATTTGCGAATTTTCGCTTTTTGAACCCGCGCAACTACGTTTTTACCAAAGGGAATGAAGCGTTTTTGCCTTTTAAGCGGGAACTTCAGGTTAACGGTGTTGCAGAAGCGCTCGAAACCGGTGCAAAAATCTCTTTTAATGGAAACGGCAAAGGAACTCTCACGGTTGATGATTTTCGGGCTGAGATAGTTGTTTCCAGCGGCTCAGTAACGCTGAAAGACAATATTGCGACCGTCAGCGAAATTATATTTGCAAGCCCCGGGTACATAGAGATAACCCAGAGTGCCCGGCTTGTTTATTCTTACGACGATGAAACTTATTCTCAGAGTTTCAAAGACGAAAAGTCATCTCTTAATGCCTTATTCAAAGTTAATGCCGGGTGTGAATTCTTGAAATACCCGCAGGTTGGTTTGATCTCAGGAACCCAAGTTGAAATACCGCTCAAGCACCTGAGTCTGCAGATAAACGGCGAAACCAGGCTGTATAAAAGCCTCGCGGATATCAGGCAGCCTTGGGTTTTGCTCGAATCAGAGCACGACCCTCGAATGGCGCCTATCGTTCTGCAAAATCCTTATTTCCATATTGAAGACCCCGCAGGCAAAATTGATTTTGGGCTTGTCGATTTCGGTTACAGAGTGTTGGCAGCTGTTACAGATGAGCCTTTTGCAGTCAACCCTGAATTTGGGGTGACACCTGGTTTGGAGCCAATCAAGTTTGCTTCCCTGCAGGAGTTTTCAATTTTTCCGGTAGACTCTCGACTGGTAGAAGTCGAAATTGACCCGCCGGGCCCGCATAAAATATTCGAAGGCGACACTAGACCCTTTTCTGCAGCGATTGTTCCCGTTGAAGGCATGGGTACCGGGCATTTCAATGCCGAAGAAAACAGTCTGGAAATACTTGATTTTTACCAACCCTCCGAAATCGATTACTTTACCTGGCTCGAGCTTCCCGTCATGGATGAAAAAGTGGGAAGAACCATCAGGGAAACAGAGTTCGAGCATCTTTTCAACCCCTGGTGGGGTCCGGGTAACTACGAACTTTCCGTCGATTCGCTTGTCGATTTTAAAACCGAGGCTGGTTCAACCTTCTACTTGAAGGCTGCAAACAAAACCGAAGTCGAAGTAATGCCTGGCTTGACGATTCTTTCGCCGATCAGTGATGTTGCTTACCCACTCGGTGCCTCGCTGAAAGTTACTACCAGCGTTGATGACAACCTTGAAAAATGGAAAAGCATAAAATGGTCGCTCAACGGCAAAGATTTCAGGCCTGATACCCAGGAGCCGCCTTTCTTCATCACGCCCGATCGGGCCGGAAAATATTCGCTGATTGCCAGCCTCACTATTGATGCAGATGCCGATAGAGAGCCGGTAACGCTCATAAGCGAAGTGAAGTTCAGCGTTCAGGCGGTGGATTATTCCCTGTCACCCAACAGAAAGGTTTTTCCACGCGCCGAGGCTTCAGATATCGCCGTCGATCTCATCGTCAGGATCAATGGCAAACAGGTTGAGAAACCCGGACAAGCGGTGCCATGGCAGGAAGATGCTCTGTCGGCCGCTATTGATAAAGTTGAATGGGGCCTGATTCAGAAAGAAGACGGCTGTGCTTCTCTAGAAGCAGCAGAGGACAGCTTCAAAGCCATGGTTGATTTCAGCAGTCATGGCGCCGCAACCGCTCTTGCAACGATAACCATACGTTTGATTGACGCCGAGAAAAAATTCAATCGCCACAATCCGCATTTTAAAAACCGATTTGAAGAGCCGGTTTTCAAGTTACCGGCAGCCAGAGCCGATTTGTGGGCTGTCACTGCCGGGCCGATGCAGGAATTGACCGGCAGATTTCCCAAGACTGGGATTGCCGCAGCTTACCGAACATACGAACTGGCATCTTTTTCATTTGATCTGGCCTGTGGTAACACCCAAAAATACGCATTTAGCAAAGAAACCGGCCTTTCCAGGAAAATCGCTCTTGAACCGGCTTTGCCTGACATCAATGCAATGGAATGTTCAGACGTCAACTTTGCCTGGAAGGCTGAATCCAAAACGTCTTCCATTCTGCAGCAGCAGGAATCACCAGTGAAACTAGTCATTAAACCTGCTGAACCTTGTACATACGATGTAACCATAGCGGCTTCTCTGAACTTCGCCGGCAG
>CAYYUI010000146.1:0-3580 GCA_964474705.1 uncultured bacterium | reverse complement strand
CTTCTATTCATGATGTTTTCCACGATTCGTCAAAATTTTAACCGGACAGTAGTGTTATTTTTTATCATTCTAAGAAGTGACGTCGAGATTGTCAACGAACACGAAGCAGGCTTTTGTCGTTAAGGGTATTGCGGGGTGCAGCTTTTACGAGTACAATTTGCAAAACCCTAAACAAGGAAAGCCGTGCATTGATGATTAAACATTTTTTTCGCTCACTGCTGTTAACAGTTCTGTTGCCGGTTTATCTCGCAGCTTTTTCTGACGCCCCGTTTGAGAAAGTAAGTTTTTCGATTCTGCACACCTCTGATATTCATGCGCATCTGATGCAGTTCGACAATGCCAATGGCCAGACAGTAGGCGGTTATGCCCGCATCAAGAATTATAAAGATTCTCTCGAAAAGAGCGGTCATGAGGTTCTGATGCTCTCATCAGGCGATATTTTTCAGGGAACCTTTTTTTACAGGTTTTTCCAGGGTATTCCTGATATCGAATTCATGAATCAGACAGGTTATGCGGCAATGGCTCTTGGCAACCACGAATTCGACAATGGGCAGCCGGCACTTGCCGAAGCTATCGGCTATGCGAAGTTTCCGATTCTCGCTGCAAATATTCAGTTTAAAAAAATTCCCGCCCTGCAGACCCGTATCAGGCCTTACACGATTTCTGAAGTCGGCCCTGAAGGCAAAAAGATCAGGGTTGCGATAATCGGTCTTGTTCCTGAAGAGTTGAAGACTATCGTTCAGCCGGTCTTCGTTAACGACTTCGATGTCTGCGATGCAGCCGAAACCCTTCGCCTCTATCTGCCCGAAATCAAAAAACTGAACCCTGATATGATTCTTGTGCTCTCACACCTCGGCTGGGATAGAGAACTCCAGCTGTTCGAAGAATTTCCTGAACTCGACGGCATTCTCGGCGGCCATACTCATATGGTCATCAATCCACCGGCGGTAGTCAATGGCGCACGCGGCCACCGCTTCATGTCACAACCAGGTGAATGGGGCCAGCAGGTGACCCGCTACGATGTTACTTTTTACCGCAATTCAACCCGGCCGGTCGAAATAACCGCCGCCGGCCTCATCCCCATGGAAACCGCCATGCCTCAGGATAAACCGATAGCCGATCGGGTTACCCAGCTCTGGAACCAGATTCAGGAAAAGGTCACCGTTCCGGTTGCTGAAACTAAGGTCTTTTTGAATGGCGATCGCGGTCAGGTGCGTAATCGCGAAACCAATCTCGGCAACCTGCTCGCTGACTGTTTCAAAACCATGGTGCCTGCCGATATCGCTCTCGTGAACGGTGGCGGCAT
Source organism: uncultured bacterium (assembly GCA_964474705.1). Taxonomy (GTDB): domain Bacteria; phylum Muiribacteriota; class Ozemobacteria; order Ozemobacterales; family Ozemobacteraceae; genus Rifleibacterium. The sequence goes on along the minus strand of CAYYUI010000146.1, from coordinate 2,274 downwards.
CAGAAGCTCAATTGCTACCGGCACAATAACCGTCGGTGATGTGCTCAACGTTCTGCCCTTCGATAACTATCTGATGCGTCTGACCATGAGCGGGGCGAGCCTGCGCAAAGTTTTTGCCGAAGTCGCAAGTTATTCGGCAACTTCTGGTGGTTTCGGTGGCTTTCTGCAGGTTTCTGAAGGGCTGCGGGTCGATTATACCACCCGACTGCCGAAAGTGACCTTCAAAGGCGCACCGATCAAAGATGATGAACTTTATACGGTCACCACCATTGACTTTCTCGCCGCCGGCGGCAATGGCCTGACCGGTTTTACCGAAGCACTCAAGAATGAATCGACCGGTCACATGACTGCCGATATGTTCATGAAATTTCTCAGTGAAGAGAAAACCGTTTGCCCTCAAGTTGAAGGCAGAATTCGCATTTTTTCTCCAAGCGGCAAATACAAACTGCCGAAGGGTATTGTCAAGAGTATTCCAAAACCCCGACTCTGAGCTATTTACTGCTGACTCCCGGTACCGCGTGTGCCGGGAGTCGCTTTTTCCAGAAAGTCTGACCAGCAGCCAAACCAGAACCTGGTGACCGAAAGCGGCATGTCGGCAAAAAGAGTGCTCAGATCGACATTTGAAACATGTGTTTCCCAGTTGCGGGTGAATGGGTTCGAGAATGCTCTTGACGGCCATTCGCTGGCAAGTCTGGCCAGACCAGCTCCGACTACTACCGCATCAGAACTGGCATTCGGCGCAATATCTTCGACAAGTGCCAGCAGGGCGAACAGCGCTTTGCGAAACAGCGCCAGTTCAGCACGCAGTCTCAGGCCGCCGAATTCGACCGCGTGGTCAAGAACCGCAAGGCACCAGTCGAATCCTGGAAAATTGCCTTTGCGGATGTGGGCAACCGCCCAGGTTCCAGTGCCTGCCAGTTTCGTGTCGTCAGATGACAGCCCGAGCTGCGAAAGCGCCTGGACTATGGATTTTTCATTCATGCGTAACCCGCCCAGAAGCAGCTGCAGAATGGCAACCCGGTCATTTTTCGGCAACTCGACGGCAAGACTCCAGTCAAGAGGCACGATGCGGCCCTGATCATCAAAGAACAGATTGCCGCCATGCGGGTCACCATGAAAAATCGCCCAGGTTTCCGACATCCAGAAGGGGCGGACAATCAAACCATCAACAAGCTTTTCGACGATGCGTCGACGTTCGCGGTTGTCGATAGATGAATCGCTGAGCGCTTCGGCAAGCGGGCGGCCCTTGATGCGTGTCATGGCGGTGACGCGTGAAGTGCACCAGGGAAGCAGTTCAGGCAGTGCTATTTCAGGAAATTCACGGTAGAGCTCAACGGCCCGTCTGATATGGGTTTGCTCGCGGTCCAGTCGAACTTCATCGGCAACCAGCAGAGCTGCTTCTGCCAGAGGCCCGGCGAATTCCAGAACCGGCAGATTGAGATTGATACAGATTTCTTCAAGGGCTTTACCCAGGTCTGGCCAGAGCTCGAGTTCCTTTTCGAGTGCCTTCTCGGCTTCGGGTCTGACAATTTTGAATACTCCATCTATTCGTCGCCCTGCAGCATCAGTGAAAACAAAGGGCATGACCACAGCTACGCTTGCTTCAGCCAGGGGCTTGTCTCCAAGGGTAATTCCGTCGAGGCGTATATTTTCGCGTTGCAGTATTGTGATGATCTGATCGACGGTCATTTTCGGCGGCAGAGTTTCGAGGCGCTGCAGGCTGGTGCGAAGTTCCGGCGACAGTCTTTTATCGCGGGCCAGAATCTGGCCGAGTTTATGCAGGGTGGGGCAGCGGCGCAGCACTGCCTCCAGGCGGTCCGATGCGCTGGCAAAAGGTCCAAGCCCGAGCTGGTCGGCGAGAATCTGCTTCTGGCAGTCCTCGCTGAGACGCCCAAGAAACCAGGCCAACCCGCCTTTTACAAATGGTTTCCATTTTTCGTAACAATCCGGAATCAGGTTATTCAGGTCGAGACTCGCGAACAATGACGTCCAATCCATATAATGATGCTGCTCCTCAAAATTTCTGTTCTTATCATGACGCGGTGCAGCAAAAAAGTCAAGTGGGTAAAAAAATGACATCGGTTTTTCATCAGACAACGACTGCCGCGTCGCTGCGCTCCTCGCAGTGACAGTGTTAGTTTGTCATCGATCGGTTCGTTCGCACCCCGGCGACTCACCGACACTTGGCCACCCATGGCCTTCGCGAGCGCAGCGAAACAATCGCTTAGCACTGTCATTGCGAGCGCAGCGAAGCAATCGTAATCTACGTGCCTT
>CAYYUI010000145.1:0-3761 GCA_964474705.1 uncultured bacterium | reverse complement strand
ACCTGAATGTTTTTATCGGTGCCAACGGTTCAGGCAAAAGCAATCTTATCAGCCTTTTTGCCTTCATTCAGAAGGTGGTTGAAAACAATCTGGTTGAGCATGTTCTGGTCAATGGCGGCATAAATGATTTTTTCTTTTATGGCCGGAAGACAACCGAAAAAATAGCGGTCGGCACCAGAATTGGCAATTTAGATTACAGCTTTGACGTCGTAGAAATCGGCAGCCCTGCAGGATCTTGTCTGGTAAAAAATGAACAGATATTGAATTCAGAAGCTCCTTTTGTTCTTGGCACTGTCGGCTCTTTTAATGAGGATAAGAATTTTAGCGACGACAAAACGAAATTTTCTGCCGTGGCAATAAAATTTGTTCGTGATTTGATTAAAGCATGGCAGCTATACCACTTTGACGACACTACCAGAACCGCTGGAATGCGTCATGCAGAGATAATTCAGGATGACAAACGCCTACGTGCTGATGCGGCCAACCTTGCTCCTTTCCTTTTAAAACTCAAAAACGTCTGGCCCGATACATATATTGAAATTGTAAATGCTGTACGGCTGGTTATGCCGTATTTCAGTGATTTCAATCTCGAAGTTCGCAAATTCGGTGACGCCGAAAAGATAAACCTGTCATGGTTCCAGAAGGGCTCTGATTACCCCTTCCAGCCGTATCATCTTTCAGACGGTTCCATTCGTTTTATCGCGCTGGCAACAGCCCTGCTGCAGCCTGAGCCACCATCACTGATCATTATTGACGAACCTGAACTGGGGCTGCATCCCGAGGCGATTCACATTCTTGCTGAATTGATCAAAAATGCCGCGCAGCGAACTCAGGTTATAGTCGCCACTCAGTCACCGACCCTGCTTGATAATTTTGCAGTAGAAGACATTGTCGTGGTTAACAGAGAGAAGGGCGCTTCCACTTTCAGGCGCTTGAACGAAAATGACTTTAAAGTCTGGCTCGATGACTATTCTGTCGGCGAACTCTGGACTAAAAATGTAGTCACCGGGGGCCCGGTCGGTGAGTAAGACGGTTAAACTGATGATTCTCACCGAAGGTGCGACCGAGTCGAAATTTGTAAAAGAGATACTGGCACCGTACCTTGCAGACAGGCAAATTTACGCTTCTCCGACGATGCTGGCAAAGCCAGGGCAAAAAGGTGGCGACATTAAATTTTCGCGTGCGATCAGAGATATTGGCAACCACTTAAAACAGTGGTCTGACGTCTATGTCACCACATTTATCGATTATTACGGTTTAAACAAAGACTGGCCTGGAGTTGAAGCTGCGAAATGCACGAAAGAACCGACACAGATTGCAGATGCCCTGAACAAGGCCACTCAGACAACTATTTTGCAGCAATATGGCGAATTGAACCCAGCAAAAAGGTTTATTCCATTTGTGGCCGTGCATGAGTATGAAGCTCTTCTTTTCAGTTCTCCAGAAATGCTGGCGAAAGAATTGAAAGTGGAAGAGGCCGAAATTCTCAAGATCGTGCGCGAGTGTGGCGAGCCAGAAAGAATAAATGACTCGACTCAGACGGCACCGTCAAAGAGAATTATCAGTCTTTGTCCGAAATACGAGAACATGAAAACCGTCACAGGAATAGCCATAGCAAAAGCCATTGGCGTTGAAAAAATGCGGGAAAAGTGCCCGGTATTCAATCACTGGCTGACCAGCCTGGAAAATTTGCGATAGGCAGATTGGCTGACAGAATACCTACAGGGCAGAACTGCGGGAATGAGGATCGATGAGCGTATTCAACGAGGATAAAGCCAAAGATTTTATTTTTCAGAACGATGTTGTTCAGCAGTTTGTCGCCAAACGACTGGCTGAAGTGCAAACCCAAGAACTACAACCGAAAACTCGCTTTGTATGAATAAGATGCGCTTGGCTTCGTTAAAGAAACCCAGGGTGCCCAGTGGCAGAAATCCTGCAGACTCTAGCCCAAAAAACCTGAACATAAATTTCCTGAGTGGGTCGCGGTGCAGCTGGGCAAAGATGATCCCAATGCCTCCAATAAAGACCTTCATTGACGGTGGGAGGTAATGGATGTTGGCCGGTCAAAGCGCGCGGTCAGGTGGGTCTTTAAGGTTATGGCGGTCCGGGTGTATATTACTAAAATCAGCTTGACAAGGAGAAGTTATGCGGGTTCAGTCAGTCAGTCAGTGTAATTTCGTCTTTTTCTAATAGCTCGTATCGAGATTTTTCGATTGCTCCTCGTGTCTTTAGGGGCGATTTCTTTTCAGCTCTTTTTCACAGGAGTTTGCTTGCTTTTGTATTTTTTTGGATTTTACATAACTGTTCTGGTGATGAATTCATGAAACCCGGTCTATATATCGTCGAGCCAGGTAAGGGACAATGTAAAATAACGGAATGGTATCCCGGGTTTGAGCCTCGGTCATTACCTGAGCCGATTTTATCGCCGGAATTTTTCGTTAAAAGAATGAAAGGCGCACGGAAGAAATCGACAAAACCTGACATAATTGGACCAAATGGTTTTACAGAAGAATTCAAATTATCAGCGCTTAATGATTACGATAGTTTGAAAAAAATAATATGGAGCGGGGACACCGAGAAACTCAAACTTATAAAGAGCAATTCCACGCTCTTAACCCGGCCGTCAGATGAAGAATTGGGGCCGCTTGATTACGCTATTATCGGTAGGAAACCTGAGATGATTGAAAAGTTGATTGGGCTTGGTGCTGATTACAATGCAAAAAATAAATTAGGATTTACACCGGTTCACACAGCAGCATTTATGGGTGCTGTTGATGATCTTTGGATTCTTTTTAAATATGGTGCGAAGGCTGATAACGAACTTGAAGAACCTCGATTGACTTCACACCCTTCTGATAAGGAGCTATTGCAAGCCATAAAATTGGGAAGCCGATTAACCCCCTTGCATGCTGCCGCTTGCTCTGGCGACTTAGATAAAGTTAAAGCTCTGCTGGAAAGGGGAGCAAAGGTAAATGTTTCAGGTGAATTAGGTTGGACACCGTTGCATATTGCAGCAATTATGGGGAAAACCGCAATATATCACGCCATATTGGATAAAGGTTCTAATCAATCCGCAATAGACTATTTTGAACGAACCCCCTTGGGCTATATCGATGATCCGGAAGCAAGAAAAAAATATGATTTTGAAGTGTATTCGAATGAATGGGGCAGGAAATATTTTGGCCGTTGAGGAAGATCTTTGGACTGGTTGGGGACGGTTTAGGGCCTTGTGAACAATTCTTCGGGCAGCGAAAAGCGGTGGGCCAGAAGCATGGCATGGCGCCTGTTCAGTCGGCGTTTTCCGGAAAGGATTTCTGATACAACACCCTGACTGCCTATTTCTGAGAGATCGCATTGTTTCAGACCCTGTTCAAGCATCAGATTGCGCAGCAGTTCAAGCCCGGAGATCGGATGTATCTGGTTATGGGAACGTTCGTAATCTTCGACCAGTACTTCAAAAATTTCGAGCAGACTGCCAAGCGGGTGACGAGTGGCGTCGTTAACCATATCAGCGAGGTATTCCAGGCTTTAACAACCCGATCATACATTTCTATGATGGCAGAACTGCGGAAGTGGCTTACTGGCTCAGAGCTTGAAACCAGTTACTTTTATGTGATCGATAAGAAAAAATAAAAAATGGTTATTGTGAAAAAAATCACTATGTGTTATAATAATTACAGATGACGATTGTGATAAAAATCACAACACGGTGACGGTGACGGTGACGGTGACGGTGACGGTGACGGTGACGGTGACGGTGA
>CAYYUI010000144.1:0-3829 GCA_964474705.1 uncultured bacterium | reverse complement strand
GCCTGGCATCCCGAAGCAACTGATTTTATCGTGGTCTTAAACCGGACAGTAGTGTAATGGAATATATCTGCAGAATTTGCAAACAGCCCAGACCAGAGTCGGCCTTTACCGAAAAAAGTCACTCCCTCCACACCTGTAAAAAATGTAATATTTTACCGAATCTGAGAACTGAAGAGCGCAATCAACTGGATGAAATCTTTCAAATTTTCATGCAGACGCGCATCTCACATAAAGACACAGTGAGACTAAAAACCTTATGCACCAGCAAATATCCTCAAGTTTCTCTACATGCGACTCTAGTTATTGAAGTTTCTCAGCTCAGGCCTTACAAAAAAGGAAGATTTGCTTTTCTGGAACAGAAATACCCCGAACTCGCAAAAAGAATTGAAGAAGCCGGATTTTTTTACCCCCAATACATAAAGGCAAATAGCGATTAGAAATCCCAGTCCCAGACGAGTATTTGCCATTGGAGTCGGCCCAAACAGGAACATATCCGCGTCAGTGGTTGTGAATCGCTTTTTCACTCCTGCAATGTCGAGACAACTAAATTTACGCGGCTTTTAAAGCTTTTTTTGCAGCGCGAGCAAGAAAAGCTGATCGAGAAAGCCCCCTTTTTTTCGCAAATGAATCGATTTCGTGCAGCAGGTTTTCAGGTATGCTGACATTGATTCTCCTGGTTCTGTTCTTGAAAGCTGACAAGTCAACATCGACCATAACCCATAGTCCACCTGCAAAGTCAGGATTATTTGCCAACAATTCGATACTCGAAGGTTCTGGTATCTTATCGCCTTCGTCAAGGTGGCATTCTATGGCCTCCTGAACGCTTTTAATCGCTTCGTCAAAAGTCTCGCCAGCGGTAAAGCATCCAGGGAAATCGGGGATGGTAACTCCGAACGAGCTTTTACCTTCTTTGTGTATAACAACAGGGAACAGCATTTATTACCTCCAGCTCCAGCCTGCTTGCCTGAATATGCTACGTAAAGCTCCGAGCGGAATGTCTTTGGCGGGGGTGTTTGATTGTAACCTTACCTTCTTTTCTTTCGTGTTTAAACTGGTGATGGCTGCCTTTAACATTCACCAGATACCACCCGTCAGCCTTCAGTTTTTTAATCAACTCCGAACTATTCATATACACAATAATACACAACAAAAACTTTGCGTCAAGTCGGCCTATTTATTACATGAAATTGCAATCGCCCATCGTCAATGAATGCAATCGACACAAACATAGATCACGTCCGGCACATTAGCTCTTCTCTACCTTACAGCACCCTTAAAAGTTGGACAAATCCTTTTGGCCTTAGGCGGTGTGGGCGAATAAGGCTTGTTACACTAAATTCCCGAGCTGTTTATAGCGTGTATTCTGGCTCCACCCCCGAATTTTAGGACACCAGTCATGACGATTATTCCATGTACGTGACTTGGCAAAAGAATTCAGCCGATGAAATGCGAGAATATGCTGCGTGTAATAGCTGGCGAAACATCTTTGGCAGGATTCCGGTCTAGAGATTTCTCAACCTGATCGCCACCAGCAGATCGGAACAAGCATCATGGTTGCCGGGCACTTCCGGCAGACAACTGGTTCTGAGGGCATCGCAAAGCGCTTTCTCGAGTTCTGGCCACCTTGCAACAAACCGGCTTGCCGTAGCCTTATCAAGAGACTTTTTTTCCGAGGTCGCAGAATAAATTCCTGTCAACTCGGCAACCTCATCAAAACCGTATTTTGGCGCGAGTTTTCGCACATCGCCGACGACTTCACCTGTTTTCAGAAGATGAATTCCGGTCAGGGCGACCCTGTAAATATAGAGCAGAGGCTTGATCAGACAAAGATCACTCTTCGCGAATTCAGCGCATTTATTTTGAAAAAAGCCCGCATAGTGATAAAAGAACCTTTGCGAGAGGTAAGCATCACGAATCTCTTTCAATTGCGCTGCTTCTTCAGTTTCATACAGCTGATAAGGGGAAAATATTCTTTCAAGCATATTGCCGTTACCCTTGATCAGAAGCCGCAAAGCCTGCTCGATTTCGTTGCTGGAAAAATCGCAGAGGCAGTTGCGCCACATTTCCTCGACATTGTGCGCCGGCGCAGGTTTGTCGAGGGCAAGCATCTGCTTGGTGGGAGCCGCGTGAATGCCTTTCAGATCTAGATCACTGTCGGGGGCCGGAAATCCATAAAAATGGCTGCCGGTCACGGCAACCAGAAGCAGTTTTCCTTTGTCAAAATTTCTGGAAACGAATTCCTGTCCGAGCTCGATCTGTTTATTGTCAATCATGCCAGGCAACCTCTCAGAATCTCTGTGCATAATAGATTGAGACTTTCAATATCGGGAAACTCCGGCAGACTGCTGCAATCTCTGGCTTCGATGATTTTCTGATTCATTGTCTCGGCATATTCAATAAGCTGGTCGAATTTCCAGATTCCCTGCTTAATTGCCAGAAGCTCTTCGCGGTCTGGCCTGCGAACGATTACAGCGCCTGAAATCAGGATTTCCAGTGCCATTCTTAAAAGCCTGACCAGGTGCAGGGCGTGCTTTGTGTCATAACCAAATTCTTTCTCAAGTTTTGCTCGTGCCGGATTTCTCTCTTTCTGCCAGGCTTGAAAATGCTGCCATTCCTTAATGGCGGCCCGATAGCTTCTTTCTCGGTCGAGCATCAGCATAAAATTCGGCGGCAGGGCGGCATCTGCAAGTTTGCCGCTTTCGATCAATGATTCTGCTGCGCCAATCTGGTCGCCTGAAAAGACGGGTTTGCCCGGCAGGTTGAATTCTTCTCTTTGTGGTTGTGCCTTTGGTGGTTCAAGCAGCCATCTTCGATGGGTTTTGATACGGCGCAGCTGTGAAAGGGCGTATTTCCCGAAACTGTCTGCAACCCTGAGCGATAAAAATTTATACCGGGCAGACAATAGCTTTTCGGCCATTGGTGAGCATTCCCTGATGCAGTTCTGCGGTGCCCAAAGCATCTCGATTGCAGTAGGATTGGCATCGTATGCCAGTCTGAAAAATTTCCGGAGTTCAAAAAGGGTGTGATCTTTGTTGAGGACGAGCTGCTCCGGGCTTTCGGAAAAGCCAAAATACCAGAACGCCGGTCCGATGATCAGGCCTTTCAGATCGAGGTCCGAGTCTGGGCCATCCAGGCCAAAAGCCGTACTGCCATGCACAACTTCAAAAATCAGTCGATAATCTTCCATAAATTTGAGGTTCATCCGGATCTTGCATACTTTTATAACGAAAGAACTTGAAAAAGCGTGGAAATGAGTGTCGAGGTAGATAGATACCCTCAAATCTTCCTGGAGGAACCCATGTCCACAAGGATTATTTATCACGGTTGGGGTATTTACGGCTATGATTTCTGCAAACATTGCGATTTGTTTCTCAATCAAGCAACCATCAAGCAATTTTTAGTCGTTACAACACTGATAGGCGCTGCTTTTGGCTGTTTGGCTTAACGAAGAAACTATCAATTTATCAAGTAACCATCAAGCAAATTAGTTTATAAAACTGCCCAGGTTGGTAAATAAGCGGTCAAAAATATCACCCTTGTCATTGCCGATAAAGCGGCCACACTGCACCCAGGCATCGGGATAATGAAAAACCCGATCGCGCCCGAACAGCAGCATGCCGCCACGGGTAGGCACCAACCGCCCCTGCTCACGCCGCATCAGATTGAGGGTCAGTAATTCCTGCTCATTGAGAACTCGACGCCCTTTAAACAGACGCCGCGCTGCCTTGAGGTCGGTAAGCCTATTTGCAGGACCATCTTCAGATAGCTATGACATAAATTTGTCGTCAACATGTCGCAAACTTTGTCGCGAATATGTCGCAAACTTTCA
>CAYYUI010000143.1:0-3834 GCA_964474705.1 uncultured bacterium | reverse complement strand
CCCTGCCACGGGTGCTCGAACTGGCAAAGAACGCCGGCAAGGTGACCATCGTCGGCCCGTCGACCACCCTGACGCCATTGCTTTTTTCTTACGGCGTCAAAGACCTCTCAGGCTTTGTCGTCAAGAACAGCGAACGGGCAATGCGCCTGATCAAAGGTGCCGAGCACGGCAAAATCTTTTCCACCGGCCAGAAAGTCGCCTTCAGAAAAACATAACACCTGACCAGTTTCGATGTCGCACCGGAAACTCAAGAAACAACGCTTGCCCTGCGGTTGCCGGTGATATGGAAATTCGGATTTATTTGCGCTATAATTTATTAAAATAGAAGATGCTTGAGCTTTAGAAAACGTTCAATTCAGGTTCAGGAGGATCTCATGTCCGAAATCCGCTACAATGCCATTACCGGCGACTGGGTTATCATTGCCGTCGAACGCGCCAAACGCCCGATGAGTTTTCCTGATTCCACATCGAGAGCGGCGATACCAGCATATCTTGAGGCCTGCCCATTTTGCCGGGGCAACGAGGGCGCAGCCCCTGACGAAGAATACCGACTCAACGACGCTGCCGGCAACTGGCAGATCAGAACGGTGCACAACAAATTCTCGGCACTCTCTGCAACCGGCGAGCCAACGGCTCTCGACCCCGCCCGCAAGACGATCAACGGCGTCGGCCGGCACGAAGTCATTATCGAAAGCCCGCTGCACAACCATCTGCTCGCTTTTCATACGACCGAGCAAATCAACAATCTTCTCGCGGTCTATCGCCATCGTTTTCTCGCCTTTTACGAAGATCCGCGGGTCAAGCACGTTATACTCTACAAAAATCATGGCCCTGAAGCCGGAACCTCTCTCGAACACCCGCATTCGCAGGTGGTCGGCACGCCGGTTATTCCCGGCCAGGTTTTTCAGCGGGTCGAGCTCGCGGAAAAGTCGTTGAAAGAGACCGGAAAATGTCTATTTTGCCGCACTCTCGAGGAAGAAGCCGCCGGCCAGAGGCTGATTGCCGAGACGCAACATTTCGTGGCCTTCATTCCCTTCGCGTCCTTGTCGCCATTTCATGTCTGGATTTTCCCGAAAGTTCATTCTGCCTGCTTTTCTAGCGCCAGTGCCGCAGCGATGGCCGATCTCGGCCCATTGCTGGTTAAGATTCTCGGAAAAATGTTCACCGCCCTGAAAAATCCCTCATTCAATTTCGTGATCAGGTCGCTGTCGCCTGCTGAAGCTTCACTGCCGCACTTTCACTGGTATCTGGCGATCGTGCCGCGTCTTTCTAAGGCAGCCGGGTTCGAGCTTGGCACCGGTATGTATATCAACAGCTCGATTCCGGAAATGAGTGCAGAAATTCTCAGAGCCGCCACACCACCGGCAGCACCGCCGACACTCAAATAATACATCTTTATGACCCGCAGAATCTGGCGATCATACCTGACAGCCACTGTAATAATCATTCTCACCGCATTGGCCGGGTATGGTCGGGATCTTGACTGCGGGTCATTTTCGGCGCTGTTGCCTGCCTATGATTTGATCGTAGTCGGCGCTGACCCCGAGGGAATCGCGGCGGCGGTTGCCGCGGCCAGAACCGGAGCAAAAGCGCTGCTTGTCGATACCCGGCCGGTTCCGGGCGGGTTGTTTACCAGGGGTTGGCTGAATACCATCGACCTCAATCTTGACCGGGCCGGCAAACCGCTTAACGGTGGCATTTTTGCCGAGATTTACCGGCAACTCGACGATCATTCGTTCGATGTCGATCATATGGCAACGTTGCTACGGCAGTTGATTGCGAAAGAAGCCAATCTTGACTACCTTGCCGGGGTTCTGACGGTTTTGCCGGTTGTCGGCAGCGAAACGATGCCGCTGTACATGCCGGGCCAGACATTATGCCCTGATGACCGCCCCCTGCCCGCAGCTCTGACAAGTATGCAACCACCCGTTCCGGTGCCCCCTGTTCTCCCCCGTGAGCTTTCCGGCATCGAAATTCATGCTGACGGCGGCAGAACGGCAATGGTTAGCGGCAGATGCTTTATCGACGCAACTCAGGATGCCGATCTGGCAGTAGCAGCCGGGGCCGGCTGGCAACCTTACGGTCAGGACATCTGGGGCCAACCACGCAATATGGCTGTGACCGCTGTTTTTCGCATCATTGGCATCAACGATGAGCAATGGCAACAGATGAGCCGGGAACTCAAGGCGCGCAATGACCCCGACGGCCTGATCGGCGGCACCAGAAACAGCATCTGGGGTTATGGTTACATCATGCAGACTTACCAGTCAATTTCTGACCGGGTGCGGTTGCGGGCTCTGAACTTTGGCCGCCAGCGGGATGGCAGCATCCTGGGCAACGCCCTGCTGCTCTTCGGTTTCGACGGCCTTAACCGAAATTCAAGGCTTGAAGCAGGAAGAATTGCCGCAGCCGAACTGCCAAAGATTCTGGCCTTTCTGCGCCTTAAGATTCCGCAGATGAAGGATGCTGCAGCGGCCGGCATCGCTCCGGAGCTATACGTGAGAACTTCGCGGCAGATCGTCACCCAGTATACACTTACCGTCGATGATGTTCTTGAAAACCGTGATTTTGCCGACCGCGTCGCCTTCGGGTCATACCCGCTCGACATACAGGCGCAGAGCGCCAGTCAGCCCGGAGACGTTACCGGCAAGCCGGAACAATATGCAGTTCCATTGCGCAGTCTGGTGCCGGCCGGCTTTGCCAACCTGATGGTCGTCGGCCGCAGCGCCGGCTTCGATTCGGCAGCGCAGAGCAGCGCCCGCACCATTCCGGTTGGCATGGCCGCCGGGCAGGCAGCCGGCATCGCCGCCTCGATCAGCATTGCCCTGAATCTGCCCATAGAAGCGCTGGCTTCGAATTCGGCGGCAATAGAACAGATTCATCATCTTCTTGCAGACCAGGGTGTCAGCACAGGGCCAAACCCGGCTGCTCCGCCCCCCGAGACAGCTCACTGGGCTTATGAAGGCCTCAGATTTCTTCGCAGACGCGGGCATGTTTCGGGCGGTTACACCAACAGCTACAACCTTGACCAGCCCATCAGCAGCCGCGCCTTTGCCAACCGCCTCGTCAACCTCTGGAACAGACTCGACCGGCCAGCCCGCATCAAGATATACGAACTCGCAGGGTCTGAAGCAGCAATTACGGTAGCGTCGGCATGCCAGGTTCTGGCCCTGGCCAGACGACTTGCCGATTCAGACTCAACGGTTGTTGAAGCATTGCCCTCGGGCGAAGAGGCCTGCAAAGAAATGGCAGAATCGAGCCTGTTTGCCGCTCCATGGCCGGCTGATGCGCTTGCCCCCCAGTTTAAACTGAGTCGCGGCGGGGCCTATATGATGTTATTCCGCCTGCCGGGCAACTGAAAGTCAAAGAGTGCGGAGAACTTCGGCCGGCCGGGTCTTGACGGCCCGTATTGCCGGCAGCAGAGCGGCAATTGCCCCGATACAACATGCTGAAGCAAGCGTTGCGGTAACGATCAACGGCAGGTCGGCAACGACATAGGCCTGGTTCAGGCGAGATCCGATCCGGGCTGCCGCAACAACAAAAGCCGAATATCCGGCCGTTACGCCCGTTATGGCACCACAGACAGCAACCAGCACAGACTCAGTAATCAGTTGCGCGAATATATGCCGGTCTTTCCAGCCGATGGCCTTGAGAACTGCGATTTCATGACGGCGCTCGGCCACTGCCGCCCAGTGCAGATTCATGGTCAGCAGCAGAATCAGAACAGCAACGGCTGCCAGAACCAGTTTCAGGGTTCCGTGACTCATATTGAGAAACTTCACGGCTGGAATCGAGCAGATGACGGCACGAGTCAGGCCGCTCTGCAATAAATCC
>CAYYUI010000142.1:0-3869 GCA_964474705.1 uncultured bacterium | reverse complement strand
AATTGCTCAGGGTTGCCGAAGACTGTTTAATATTGAACGGGCTGCCCGGGTTGAGCGCCACGCCATCTTTCGATTGAATCAGGTAGTCACGCAGGTCGCGCATGCCGACGAGCGCCACCGACACCGGAAACTTGCCTACCCCACGGGCGGCGAAGCCCGAGCGCAGCTGGCGCAAAAAACTTATCATCGCCTGGTCCTGCAGCGTATCTACCTCATCGAACAAGATGATCAAAGGCTTCGGCGCCACCTGTTCAGCCCAGGCACTGAGCATCGAGCTCAGCTGACTGCTTGATTCCATTGCCTGATAGGTTGGCGCCTGTTCTGGCGGCAACTCTTTGCCGGCAAATTCTTCAATTGCCCGGCAGATTGCCGGTATGGCATCATCCGCCGCCGGAAACCCCTGGCAGCGCTCGACGCTGACATAGCAGGCGACGCCCTCGTCGCCGCTGTTGATCTGCCGCATCCAGCTCTGCAGAAAGGTGGTCTTACCCGTCTGGCGCGGCGCATGCAGCACCCAGTAAAGCTTGTTGCGTATATAGCGGTCGAGGTTCGCCCCCACCAGTCTTTCATGGGCAGGCAGCATGTAATGATCCTGCGGGTTGCACGGCCCGGTGGTATTAAAAAATCTGCTCATCTGGCTGGGTTCCTCCTCGCGCACCGAAACAATCGGTCACACCAATCCTATCACAGCCTCTCCCTCCACACAATTCAAAGTAAACGCCTTGACCATTTTTCTCAGTCCACCCTGCAAGATCTGGCCGCTGGCAAAAACATAATCGCTCCCGGCTCCTTCGGACCCTGAGCCTGCTTGCCCTGAGAAAATCAGGCGGCCCTGGTTACTGGCGTCAACTCCTGACCACAATTTCTCAGTCCACAACTGTCGGTAAAAGATAACTTGCCCGGCATCTTTGAAGTTGCTAAAATCGTTTATGTATATTCCGGAAAGCAGAGGATGGTTTTATGAACACAAGAAATTCTCTTGAAGACAGAATTCTTGATGATTTTCGCCAGTTGCCCGAAGAACTTCGCGGAAAATTTCTTATAATGATCAAGAATCTTAAGGCTGAAGCTTCTTCTCGGAGCTTTGCGGATCGAACATCTGAATTGTCCCGCCAGGACATGGAGTTCTTAGAGGCATTGCAGCAGCGTCATTTCAAAGTTGCTCCCGATATAGACATAGACAAACTGATGCAGGACATGAACAATGGTTTACCTTGATACCAATGTTTTTGTTTACGCTGGTATCGAGCAGGATCTTGCCCGGAAAGACAAGGCCTTGCGCCTTATCAGGTCTCTGACAGAGAAATCTGAGTTGCGCCTTTCGGTACTGGTTCTTCAATAACTGGTTTTTACAATGGCAAAACTTCGCATGGATGCTGAATTGATCAAGGGTGATTTCACCTGGTATTCAAAATATATTGCCTGGGAGATCTCACAGGAAGATTTTATAAGTGCTGTGGAACTAGGTCTGGAACTTGACTATTTGCGGAATATTAATGATCTGGTTCATCTTAAGGTTGCAGAGCGGTATTGTTCGAAGCTCATAACATTTGACCAGGATTTCAAAAAAATGCAGGGTTACACACATATTGAAATCGAGATCCTGAGCTGATTTTTGTAATTTAGCGCACAGCTTACGATTCCCCATGGAAAGATCTTGTGGATAAATATTTCCAGCAGTTCATGGAATTTTTTTTTCCGTCTTTCCGTTGCCTGGCAAAGCCAGGCGGTTGTCGTGATCGTTGTCGAAAAAGGGTTATTGTATTGACAAGCTGATAGTAGCGCAATACTATTGTTTTACCAATAAAACAGTATTGTATTACTATTTTAACGGACTGACCAGATGGAAGAAATCCTGCAGTTATCACGGTATTTTGTTCGCATTCTGAAGCGGGATTTCCGCAGAACCTGCCTTGAAAAATCTCTGATGGCAGGGCGATTGACCATCATCACCGGTCAGCGCGGCGTTGGCAAAACCGTCTTTCTGATACAGCACCTGCAGCGGTTATGGCATGCGTGCCTTTGAAAAGCCCGAAAAAATCTATCTTGATAACCCGAATCAGCTGTATGCCCTTTCTGGCGGCCGCCCTCCCAACCCCGGTACTTTGCGGGAAACTTTTTTCCTCAATGCGGTGGCTTCGCGGCATGCCGTTTCAATTCCGGCCCGCGGCGATTTCCGCGTCGACAACGACAAGGTTGTCGAGATCGGCGGAAGAGGCAAGGGCTTTTCGCAGATTGGCACCGTGCCAAACTCTTTTCTGGCACTCGATGATATAGAAGTCGGTGTCGGCCGGAAGATCCCCCTGTGGCTTTTCGGTTTCCTCCATTGAAGCGACCCCTGAGCCAGTCGAAGGGCTAGCAGGTTACGACGTTGATCTGGTCTATGCTTCGCGTTCCTGTCCTGAGCCGTCTGATAGCTGCCCTGAGAAAGTCAGGCGGCCCTGGTTACCGGTGTCAACTGGAAAATCTCGGCGTTTCGGGCAGCTGTTTTGAGATCGCCTTTTTGCAACGCCATGCGAATTTCGTCGAGCTTCCTGGCGTCAGCAAGCGAAAGGCATGGCGACCACGAATCTTCGCTATAGACAAGGTCTACTTCAACTTTTGCCACAAAGTTGCCAACATGAATGAATTTTTCCTGTCGCCTGTTCATTTTTTCAGTCTCCGCTTCAGGTCTCTTGACCACAACTTCGGGTCTGGCCGATAAGCTGTTACTACCACTGCCGGCCGTTTCTGGTTTATTGGAATCCCCCATACTACATGAATTGGCAGGCCTTTATGATCCTTTTGCAGCACCAGAACTGCCGGCCCCTTGTGGTATTCCGGATAATCTTCGATTACGATACCATCTGCAGCACTGTCGATCAGGTCTGAAACATAAATTCATGTTGTAATTGTAGACTCTGCCTGCAATCAATTTCAAGCCTTAAAATCAAGCAGGCTTTTAAGGCTTCTGGTTGAGCTTCCGGTGCCTGAACTTCGGTTCCTGAGCCAGCCGAATGGCTCTTGCTAAAGGGGAAAAAAGTCCGCACCCGGGCTAGCCTTATCGATGCATGGCTTCATCACTTATCGACTTGACCAGTTTTCTCAGACCAACACTGCTCAAAATAATTCGATAAATCGGTCAAAATAAAGTTCAATCTAAATTAAACTGCAAAATTGGTCTAATTCAATGTGCGAGGCAACAGCAGGTCACGACGTTGATCTGGTTGAGGCTTCGCGTGCTCAGGCGTTGTTCCCAGCCGGAAATTTTCAATTACCACCCGCAGACAACTATAAAGTTTCAGACCCCGCCGCGTCCTACGCTCCCACCCGCCGCTCCAGAAAATCCGGCAGCGCAGCAAAAGCAAAATAACCCCGGCCGCTTAACCGGCTCATAGCTTAATCGGATGGGTCTTTTATAAAAACCTTGCTGTTATTAACAATTACAAACCCAATCAATTCGGGCCACCGCTCCTGATTTCAAACCTGTTAATTCTGGCCTTCCGGTTTGTTCAATGCGTATCACCGGAGACTACCAGATTGTTGTCATTCTTTAAAATAAAAATAACCCGAAACATAAGCGTTTTAGTTGACACAGACTGTATAATAATTATTTTTACAGAGAAATAACAATATTTGTGGGGTTTGCGGATGGAAATAAGCATTTCTGAATTACGCCTGGCCGGCTATACCTGGTTGCTTGAAAAAATGGCTCTTTCAGGCATTCCTAACTGGCACCGGTCGCTGGTTTCTCAGACCGGGGCGCAGTATACAAAATTTCATGGTGACCATGTCGAGCAGGTTTTCAGGGTGCAATACTGGCCTGGCGAAAAAATCGGCGACCATCTCGAATTTGCGCTCAAATATGATGGCGTCAACCTCGGGTTGCT
>CAYYUI010000141.1:0-4000 GCA_964474705.1 uncultured bacterium | reverse complement strand
ACCTGGCGAGCATGGCCCTTTATTCCGACTACGGCATAGCCAAACAGGAAGGCCGAGAAGTGGGGCGTGAAGAGGGACGCGAGGTGGGTCGCGTGGAAGGCCGAGAAGAGGGCCGCGTTGAGGGCCTTAAGAAAGGTCGCGAAGAAGGCAAAGTCGAGGGGCAAGCACGCTTGATTCTGCAAATGTTTTGCGAAGGCGACATTGCGCTCGAAAAAGCCGAGGCAAAACTTGCGGCATTACAGTCTGATTACCCCGATGCCACATTCTGGCCCGAAATCTTTGCCGGATTGAGAAAAACCTCTCCCGGCTGTGTAAAAGAAGAAGCCGCCAGATATAAAACCAGCAGCAGACCACGCATCGCAAAACCCCGCCGGCCCGCGAAGGCAAAAATATAGAATTACGACCGCGATTGCTGATGCGCCGATTATTGCCCCGCGATCATCCCGAAAGGGTATAATCATGCCACACGCCGGCTTAATCATACCCGAAAAGGTATAAAAACGCATTTACTGGACAAAATATACCCGAAAAGGTATAATTTTCACATGACCAGCAATCGAATCAGCGCAACAGTTAAAGAGCGCCGCAAAGCCCTGGGAATCACCCAGCAGGAACTGGCACAGAAGGCCGGAGTCGGCCTGCGTTTCATTCGCGACCTTGAACAGGGCAAGCCGACGATTCAGCTTGCCAAAGTTAATCAGGTATTGTTCATGTTCGGCCTCGAACTCGGGGTGGTGCCGATCGACCGCGAAAGGCTGCTGAATGAAAAGGGCTGAAGTTCTGGTTCACGACCGGCCGGCCGGCACGCTCAGCGAAAGTGACAGCGGCTACACTTTCTGTTATCACGCCGATTACCTGCAGACAGAGGGGGCCGAACCGGTCAGTCTGACCCTGCCCATGAGCGATCGTGTGTATCACAGCGACGTTCTGTTTCCGTTTTTTGACGGCCTGATACCTGAGGGCTGGCTGCTCGAAGTCGCACAAAAGACCTGGAAACTCGACCGGCGCGACCGCATGGGCCTGTTGCTGGCGACCTGCCGTGACTGTATCGGTGCCGTGAGCATAATTGCCGGCGAAGAGGTCGACGATGCGTGATCGCTGCCTTTACTGCTATAAAGAACTTGCGGCCGGCGAAAACCAGTTTCACCCTGCCTGCCTGAAGAAATTTTTCGGCCGCCCCGTTCTGCCCGAATTGCCCTATTCGCAGAATCAGATGCTGCAACTGGCCCGGCAGATTATCCGCAGTCAGGCATCGGTAACCGGTGCCCAGCCGAAACTTTCGCTCGATCTCGAGAAACCGGGCACGGCAGAAGCGCCGCTGAAGCTGACCATCGTCGGCCCCTGGGGCAATTTCATTCTCAAGCCACCAACGCTCGACTACCCCGAATTGCCTGAGCTTGAAGACCTGTGCATGCATCTTGCGGCCCTGGCCGGTATAAAAACAGTCGACCACAGCCTCATCAGGCTGCAATCACATGAACTGGCCTACATCACCAGGCGCGCCGACCGCATGAAAAATCGCAAGCTGCACATGGAAGACATGTGCCAGCTGACCGAGCGTCTCACCGAGCACAAATACAATGGCTCATACGAACAGATCGGCCGGGCTATTCTGAAATATTCCGACAACCCGGGTTTCGATCTGCTGGCATTTTTTGAAATCGTGCTTTTCAGCTTTTTGACCGGCAACAACGACATGCATCTGAAGAATTTCTCCCTTCTGAAAAATCCGCAGGGAAAATACAATCTCAGCCCGGCATACGATCTGGTTCCTGCCGCGCTGCTGCTCCCTGAAGACAACGAAGAACTGGCTCTGACCCTGAATGCCCGTAAGCGCAAGCTCAAAATGGCAGACTTCGTCTCGCTGCAGAAGAATCTGCAGATTTCCGACAAAAGCTTCGAAACGACCTGCAAAAGGTTTTCAGCAGTTCTGCCACAATGGTTCGCCGCGATCGACACCGGCTTTATCGTCGACGCCACCAGGCAACGCTTCAAGGAACTGATCCGCGCCCGCGCCACCCGCCTCGATCTCCCTGCAAGGTAGCAGGCACCGCCGATCCGGCCCTTAATAACCATATCGCCGGATTGAGAAGCGGAGTCATGACAGAAATCCAGTCCAGTTGCAGATATAAAGTGAGCCCCGAATATCGCCTGCTCGACGATGCCGAACTGCTGCTGACCATCTTCGCCGCCAACCCATGAAAGAATCGGCACGATTACAGCGGGCAACCGGGTTTGCTATCAGAAATTATCTGCTGTATAATTGGCTGTGCCAGAAGAGGCGAGCAGGCAGGGCAAACCATTATGAACGAACAGATTGAATTCGTTAAAGAAATCGCCAGGCGACTTGATTCGGCCGGTATTTTCTACATGTTCACCGGTTCTATTGCCATGGTTTTTTACGCCACCCCGAGAATGACACGCGACATCGACCTGGTTGTGCAGCTTGCAGCAACAGACGCACCGAAACTGATCGATCTGTTTTCAGGTGACTGCTATATCGATCAGGCCAGTGTCATGCGTGCCATAGACGCTTGTGGCATGTTCAATATCATCAGCAATGCCCTGATACTCAAGGCAGATTTCATCGTCAAAAAAAATGACGAGTTTCGCCGGCTCGAGTTTTCACGGCGCCGGCCGGTAACGCTTGACGACAACACGATTTTTTTGGTTTCGCCTGAAGACCTGATAATTTCGAAACTGCTGTGGGGAAAAGACTCCGATTCTGAGCTGCAGCTTCGCGACATTCGCAATCTTCTCGACTCGGCAGCTGGCCTGGACAGTGAATATCTGCATTTCTGGGCGGAAAAACTCGGGGCTGGCGATTATCTGAAGAAGGCCAACCGGCATGAATGATACCAGCAAAGCCGTCGAAGCGAAGTATCGCGAAATGCTGATGTGCCTGCCGCCGCAGCAGCGTTTCTATCTTGCCGCCGGCATGTTCTCCGATGCCCGCGCCATGGTTCTGGCATCGCTGCAGAATCTGATACCGCCAGGCAGCACCCTGCAATGCGAACTGTTCAAAAGGTTCTATGCCTGCGATTTTACCCCCGAAGAAGCAGAAAAAATCATCGACCACCTGAGACAATGTGCCCCGCAACACGCTCGATAAAAGCGCCCGCGCACCGCCTCGATCTCTTTGCAGGGTAGCAGGACCGCCCCTCAATGCAAGGTTGCCGGGGAAAGGGCTTTGCGCTATACTGGTCGCGCGAACCGATTTTGCGGTTATGCGAAGGAAAACGACGATGACAAAACCACGCAAACTGGTCAGTTTCGACTGGGCGATAAAAAGGCTGTTGCGCAGCAAGGCCAACTTCGACATCCTGGAAGGGTTCCTTTCAGAGTTGCTGAAAGACGACATCAAGATCCTGTCTATACTTGAAAGCGAAAGCAACAGGGATTTTGCCAGACAAAAAGCCAACCGCCTCGACCTGAAAGTTACGAACGGCAAAAACGAGATCATCATTATCGAAATTCAATACGAACGTGAATACGACTACTTTCAGCGAATTCTGTTCTCGGCATCCATGGCTGTAACTGAACATCTGGCAGAGGGTTCGGCCTATTCAGAGGTCGTGAAGGTAATTTCCATCAATATTCTCTATTTCGATCTGGGCCATGGCGAAGACTACATCTATCGCGGCCAGACCGTTTTCACCGGGCTGCACCGCCATGATGAACTTATGCTCAGCAACGAACAGCGACTGCTCTACCGACAAGCCTCGCCCCGCGAGCTTTTTCCGGAATACTATCTGATAAAGGTCAACAACTTCGATAATGTTGCCCGCAACACGCTCGATGAGTGGGTATATTTTCTGAAAAATGAAGAAATAAAGCCAGGCTTCAAGGCCAGAGGCCTGCAGCAGGCTAAAACACGCCTCGACATCATGAAGCTCAGTGAGGCTGAACGCAGCGAATATAAACGCTATTCAAACGATTTGCACTACCAGGCAAGCATGGTAGAATCGTCTTACGGCCTCGGCAAACTCGAAGGCCGCGA
>CAYYUI010000140.1:0-4075 GCA_964474705.1 uncultured bacterium | reverse complement strand
TTGAACCCATCGCAGGAAAGAAGTTCAACAGCTATGGTTTACAGATCAGATACAGCCTGGAATCGATTGCATTGAAGAGAACACTTTTTGCTCGCGAAAACTATGGTCAAGCATGGTCAACCTACATTCATGAGCTTACTCATGTTTTCGGCAGCGATCAGAGTGCTGGGTTTTCACGAGCCTTGTCGCTGACAATGGATATTTGCATGCGTGAGATAGATAGCCTGACTTCTTTTAGGACAAGGTGGCAACAAAGTTTCGACATATTAAGAAAAGCCACCTCTGACCAGAAAGTCGCCTGATAAAAGGCAACATCAGGCACCTGAGTTTATTTAATAATGTCTGCTGGAAAAGACTTGAATCGCTTTGACCATTTTTCTCAGTCCACCACTCTATGAGCTGACGGGCTAGCAGGTTACGACGTTGATCTGGTTGAGGCTTTGCGTGCTCAGGCGTTGTTCCCAGGGCAGGCTGCGGCTTTTGTCGCGGCGGTCGAAGACGATCAGCCAGGCTTCTTTTGCCTGTCTGATATGTTCGACGGTGATCGTTGCCGGGTTTTCTCGGCCCACCACTGAAACACGCCTGCCAGCTAGATACGCCCGGGTGTTATTTCAAAATATTAGTTTGCTTTTCATTATGGCTTGTTTATACTCATCAGGTAACTATTGCGTGTTTAGTTTGATTTCCGGAAGTGATTATGAATATCAGGAAAAAAATACTGACCGACGAAAACAACGAGCCGATAGCGGTCCAGATTGATTACAAAGATTGGCTGGAATGCGAGAAGATTCTGAATCTGAAATCTTCTCAGGTTGTCGATCTTTCAGAATTTTCGGGAAAAATTTCATTAACCGAGGACCCGCTTGAATTTCAGAAAAAAATCCGGGATGAGTGGAATTGAACTATCTTCTCGATACCAATATTGTCTTGTATCATCTTGGCGGAAAACTTAGAGAGCCGTTGCCAGATGGCAGATTCATCGTTTCTTTTGTAACCGAGATCGAGCTGTTGTCTTATCCTGACCTTACTGAAGCCGACGAGCTGGTTATTCGTGAATTTCTGGGAAAAATTCAGATTGTTGGCTTGACTCAGGAAATCAAAGATAGAACGATATCTCTCAGAAGAGGCGCCAGGCTTAAAACGCCAGATGCATTGATAGCAGCCACTGCCATCATCTACGACACATGCGTTTTGACTAATGATACGCAGTTTCAGCGCATTGGTGAGCTACGCTGTAAGGCCCTTCCGATAAAATAAAGTGCCGCGAAGTTTACCTTTCTGCAGCTGTAAACGCTGGTATAGCAGGCGACGTCCTCACCGCCTCCTGAGCTTGAAGAAGGATGGGTCACTGAACCGTCTGATAGCCGCCCTGAGAAAATCAGGCGGCCCTGGTTACCGGTGTCAACTGGAAAATCTCGGCGTTTCGGGCAGCTGTTTTGAGATCGCCTTTTTGCAACGCCATGCGAGTTTCGTCGAGCTTCCCCCTGTGGCTTTTCGGTTTCCTCCATATAACGCATTCCCTGAGCCTGTCGAAGGGCTCATGCCTAAGGGAAAAAGCCCGCGCCCGCACCAGCCTTATCGATGCAGGGCTTCATCACTTATCGCCTTGACCAGTTTTCTCAGACCACCAATGCCTCCTCGGTCTGGCGAAACACCGGAACCCCGAAGTGAGAAGGTGGGCCTGCGAAAGAGCCAGATTTATCCATGGACGTGACGGCGTGGCAATTATCGGGCCGCTGCTTAAAGACAACGACGAAGACGTCCTTTTGGTGGCTCTGCAATATCTGCTGGATTTTCCTGATCCGGAATACGTTTCCCCGCTTGCCGAACTCTATAAAAACCAGACGGGTTATATTGCCGGAATGATAGCCGATTATCTGTCCAGGAATAATGAACTGAGCTGGATTCCCCTTTTTGCCGAAAGAAGGCAGAAGCCCGGTTTTTCAAGCATCGAGACCCTTCACAGCCTGATTGGCCTCGGTCAGACCGGTGCCACAGAGGCACGGGAAATGCTTGAGACGGTTTTGTCTGAAACTGGCGTTGAGGCCGATGAATACATTCTTGGAACTTTGCTTGAATCGCTTTTGCGGCACAATAAAGGTTTAAAAGCCGCGCTCGGGTTTTATGCCAGGTTTTTCAAGCCCCATTCTGCAACGGTTTTGCATGCCATTGTCAGTCGCTGCGGTTTTCCGTATCCTTTCGAAGAATTGCAGAAAGATCTCGAAAAAAGAAAACCCGGCTTGATTGACAAGGCAGTCAAATGCCTGAAGGCACAAAATGCATCGCATGCTGCAGAAACCTTTGTGCAGTTCTTCGGCAAAAAGCTTTATGCTTCGGCGATCCGATGGCTCTCAGATGATGCAGATAGCAGATTTATAAATCTTGCCGCCGAAAAAGATAAAGCCTTCGACCACCAGGCTTCAATCGCCGGAAACTGCCTTATAGCTCTCGCTGGCTTCAGGGACTATGTTGAATGGGGTCCCGAAAAATCACACAAGCTCCTTGCTGTCGCTGCGATTGTTCTTTATTCCAGACTCGTTGAAGAGAACAGTCTCGCCGGATTGAATTTCGAGTTGGCCGACGCAGACTTTTTGTTTGCGATTTTGTTTGAGCACCGCGATGACAGCGAAATCGACGCTCAGATCAGCGACATCCTCATTTCACGAACTGCGCCGCCGGTGATCGCAAAAAAGGCGCTCGGGCAGATAAAAAAATGCCCGGCCTCGTTCGGCACTGCCCGAGCCATAAAGCTTCTCGGCAAAATAAAATGCGTCGAGGCAATCCCGGCAATCTGCAAACTGTTCGATTTTGAATGCAGTGACAGTGTTTACGAAGCATGCACCGCTTTGCTTGTGCAGATGGGCACTGATTTTGTCGAATATGTCATTTCTGGTTTTTCCGGGTTCAGTGATATTCAGAAAACCCATTTTCTTCTGGTTCTACAGGATATTCCATGCGAAGAGACCGTCGATCTTTTTCTTCACCACTGGCATGAATTCTGGCGCTGCGACAAGCGAACGTTCGTCGAGGCCATCGAATGCATTGCCGCCAGACAGTTCATTGCACCTCTCCGCCAGGAACTCGTGCCTGAAGAGATCGGCGAGGAACGGGCATATTACCTTCTGTGCAAAATACACGGACATGAAGACGTGATTCTCGACGAAATAGAAGAACGGCTGCATAGAAAGAAGCGCGAATTCAAAGAGCTCGAAGCTTCTTTTGCATCGGGCAACCCGCTTTCGATGCCCGATAGACCGCTGAAGGTCGAGCTGAAATGCCGTAGCTGCGAAAAAGTTTATTCCTACGAGGTCGAAGGGGTTCTGCTTGATACTGACAGCCCGCGCATCAGAGACAAAATTGTCTGCAAAAACTGCCGGGCAATCAATCAGTATGATCTGACCACAGCGGGAAAACTCACCCTCATGGCTTCCCTTTCCCTTATGTACAGCGGAAAAGATGGGGCAGGTATTGACCCCGAAAAATTTCCCGTCAAAGTTGGCAACGTTGGCATGATGGATGGGCGACGCATGTCGGTGGACGAGATTCGCGAATGTTATGAAAATGATGTAAGAAATTCTCCTGATGATCCGGCTTTGAGAGTTGGTTTCGGCAATGTTCTTATGCATGCAGGGAAAGAGCTCGAAGCGGTTTTCCAGTATAAGCAGGCTCTCAGGCTCGACCCGATGTCGGTCGAATCTTATATGAGCCTCGGCGATTATGAATCTGACAAGGGTAATCACGAGAAGGCTCACGAATATTTTCAACAGGCCTTCAAATACATGCATGTCGGAAACTATTACCGGTCCACAAACCCCGAATACCTGCGACAGGCGGTTGCTTCAAGGCTTCATGAGTATGAGGAAGGGCTTTTTTCAGAAACGTCAGATTCGTTTGTTTACGACATGCCGGTAAGAAACACCGGCCCAGAATCAGGAAGAAACGATCCCTGTCCCTGCGGCAGCGGCAAAAAATTCAAAAAGTGCTGCATGAAATAGCCAACTCCTGAACCTGTCGAAGGGCTAGCAGGTTACGACGTTGATCTGGTTGAGGCTTCGCGTGCTCAGGCGTTGTTCCC
>CAYYUI010000139.1:0-4103 GCA_964474705.1 uncultured bacterium | reverse complement strand
TTTTCTGGCTGTTTTTGTTTTGTTAATACGCTTTCCGTTTAATATAAAATGCCCACCGGCGGTTTAACATTGCCGGTGGGCGTTTTTGGTCGTGCCTTTTTATCTAAGCTGTCTGGCTCTCGGTCGGTAAGTTTTTTTGTGTTTTCTGTTCTTTTGGCTTTGCGTTGAGTTTTCTGGATTCATGCATTCTCCAGCTTGGGCCTTGAATTGTAATAAGTATTGAATGGTGAATCATGCGGTCTACCAAAGCCGTTGTAGTCACAGGGTCTCCGAGATAATCGCCGAGGTCTTTGAAGTCGATGTTGGTTGTGATAAGGGTTGCCCCTTTGCAGTAGCGGCCATCAATGACTTTGTGAAACAGACCGGCATGCCTGGCCTCATTCTGTTCAAGCCTGTCGAGGCCGACTTCATCGATAAGCAGAATTTCAGGCGCAGTGTATTGTTTTAAGCGTTTTTGAATAGAGTTGTCTGCCAGTCCGGCCATAAGGTCATTGAGCATATTGCCGCCGGTGGTGTAGCGGCACCGGTATGATTTTGCACATGCAAGCAGTAGCAGTGCCTTGGCAATATGACTTTTGCCTGTTCCGGAATCTCCGGCCAGAATTAGTCCCTGCTTTCTGGCGACGAAATCAAGCTTTGCCAGTTCCATAATCTGAGCCTTATCAACGCCGGTCTGGAATTTAAAGTCGAATTCAGCGAGAAGTTTGCGGTCCGGCAGTTTAGCTTCACTAATTCTTCTTTCTATGCGTCGGTCGATCAGATCCTGAGCTTCTATTGCCAGTATTCTCTCAAGAAATTCTGACGGAGGTGGGTTGTTTTGCACAGCCCATGCCATTTCACTGTCGAGTGTTGCCAGTATTTTCTTCAGTTTCAGAGTCTGCAGATGGCCTTTGATCATGGCCAGCGTTTGTGGTGTTTTCATGGTTGATCTCCTGTGTTTGAAACAGCTCACTGTATTCTTGCAGCGGCCGTTGTGTGATTTCAGGCAGAGTTTCTGCAAGCTGCCGACGGGCTTTTTCGTTTCTGATTGATTCAAGGGTTCTTGGCTGGGCTTTGACCACCAGAATTCTCTCGACTGCTTTCGCGTCATAAGAAGCGTAGCGGGCGGCATGAATCATAGCACTGTGAATATCATCACTGTTGAACTGAGCCTTGAGATTCAAGATATGCCTGACCTGAAAGCCTATGTTTCTTGGAAATTTTCTCTCAAGACCCGTTAAAAACTGCTGTGCTCCATCCCCAAGATTGAGGAATGCTTCTTTAACCGGCTCAAGGCCATATTTTTCGCGTTTAACACGATGGTGTGACGGGTCTTCGATAAGAGAATTTTCACCTGCCGGGCGGCGCTCATGCGTAGCAAGCAGTTTCAGCTCATGACTGTAGATTTTAATCTCCCTTTCTGAGGCTTTGATACTGAGGATGTCGCCGATGTATCCGGTTGGAACCGAGTAACGGTTTGTCTCGAATGTCACCAGGCCCTCACTGTTACAGACCGCCAGCCGAACTTCAGAACAGTCATAAGGGAAGCCGGGCAACGGCTGAAGAGCGTATTTCTCGTCTTCAAGAAAATGCTCGATTGGTGCACGCCCGGTAGTATCGTGAATATGCCGGTCTGAAATATTTTCGAGCCACCAGCGTGCAGTTGCACGAAGATCTTCGATATCCTGAAATTTTCTTCCACACAGAAGATTTCCCTCTACATACTTGAAAGGGGCTTCTATTTTGCCTTTGGTCTGGGGACTTCCAGGTCTGCAGGCAACCGGTCGACAGTTGTAGTGCGTTATAAAAGCTGTGAATGCAGGGTTGAATACCGGTTTTCCTGCTTCCCAGCGCAGGACAACGGTTTTTTCGTTGTCATACAGACATTCCGCCGGAACGCCCCCGAAATATTCGAAAGCCTGCTGATGCCGGCGTATCAGTGAAAAAAAATCATGACGGGCGCAGAACTCTATAAAATGCCGCCTTGAATGCCCAAGGATATAAGAGAAACACTGAATTTCCGCCGGACCTGTCCTGGTAAATGGAATCTTATAAGGGCTCCAGTCCATCTGCCCCTGATGCCCCGGTCCAGTTTCGAAGCGAATAACCGGCTCTTTCTCTACAACGCGGATTTTCCGCAGGTGGTCGCGCAAAATGCTGACACCGCCATTGTAACCATCTTTTACCAACTCCTCAAAGATACGTTGCCCTGTAATAGCCGGAAACTCTTCCAGTATTTCAGTGATGCGGTCGTTAAACGCATCGAGTTTACTTTTGCGCGTCTGCCTGATCGGCAGAATTTCATGCTCGCACGCGCGACTTGCCTCATGATCACGCAGAATGCGCCGCACAGTGTTGCGACTGATATTGAATGCCCGCGACAGAAACCTTATTGATTTGCCATCGCGAAAAAGTAGAATGATTTCCTGCTCGAATGCCTGTCTGCTGTTAAAAATAAGTGCCATCTGTCAGTCCTCCAGAATTTTTTCCTGCATAAGACGTGTAAGTAAAGACTCAAGGGTTTGAGCGGTGGTCAGAACACTCTCCAGTAAAGCGCTCGGCAAAGATTCCTTATCGATTAAAGCCGCCCTGGCCTCTGAGATTATGGTTTTATGCAGACGCAACAGGCTTTTCAACAACCCGGAAAACCTGTCGCAAGGCTCATAATTGCCAATAGTTTCAGGCGAAGCACACGACCAGGCATTGTAAAGAGGCAGAGACCATTGCGATACTGGCAGAGCCAGGAGTTGGCGCACCAGTCTTTCGACAGCACGCTTTCCAAGACGATTTTTGAGAATGGCCTTTAAAACTTCGACCTGGTTGCCCCGGGGCAACGATGAAAGTGACCGCCAGACACTCGTAGAAATCAGACCCAGCTTGATATGCTCCTGAACTTCATCGGCCAACTTTTCGATCAATGCGATTCTGCGGCAGACCCAGCTTTTGCCACGGCCTGTAAGAAGTGCTATTTCGGCCTGAGATAACTTTTCTTGCCGGTGCAAAGACTGCAGAACCATGGCCTCTTCGATGTCACTTATAGACTTTGAGGCCTGATTCAGCTGGATAATTCGAGCCTTGCCGACGCGAGGTGCCACCTCAACGAAGACACACTTCATGGTTTCGGCCTTCAACTGCCGCAAAGCACGCAGTCGCTTAAAGCCATCAATGAGTTCATCGCCGTCAGGCGTTTTCAGGCAGACAACCGGGCTCATCTGCCCGAAAGATTTTATCGAATGCAGCATGCCAGCTTCGGCACGTGCATTGATTATCCGAAGCGATGCATAAGATTCGCCGATCTGTGAAAGGTTGATTGTATGTATTTCATTGCTCATGGCCAAAGTGTAACCAGCCGGGGCAGGCATGGCGAGCTGGTCATCTCTTTACAATCAACCCCGGAAAAAACGGAACCGTGCAATATAACCGAAATCGACGGTTTATGGGCCTTGAACTCGTCCTTCTTTACAACAAAACCCGGGGTGAAAAGAGTTGGCTGCATTGGCACGATAAGACTTGTGAGAGCGGATTTGAGCTCGTCCATCTTTACAATCAGTGACGAGCTGGAAGGCGGGGAAATCACCGCCGGCTCAAGTGATTTTTTGCGATTCCTGTTGCGTTCGCTTTGCTGTATGCGGTTTTTGACAACATAGTTATGGTGCCGGGCACGGTATTCGCGCATATAGGCAGAATTAGCCGCGCGCCAAGCCTTCTGAGAAGACTTCTGATTGTCGCGATAATCTGTATCTGAAGCCAGTTTCTGCTTTTGCCAGATGCGTTTTCTTGCCCGCTGACAAGCCGACTTACTACAAAAAGCCTGCTCGGGAACCGAGCGGCAAGGCAAAAATAACTCCCCGCAATTGCTGCAGACACGACCCATCAAAAATCACCTGCCGTAATAGATGAACAGAAGCATTCTGTTCTGCTCACAGGGCAATGAACGATAAAACGAAAGCCCCATTGAAAGAATTTCGGTTACGGCAAAAATCTCCGCAAGCAAAGGCTTAAAAAACAGCCGAGATTAAACTGCGAAGGTGGGTCTGGGTTAACTGTTAATTTAAAAACCGGGCACCGAAAAAGTGGGTCCGGTTTTCGTCGGTGGGTGGGTCAGAAAGTTGCCGGTGGTAACA
>CAYYUI010000138.1:0-4197 GCA_964474705.1 uncultured bacterium | reverse complement strand
CATGAGCGTTGTCTGGCGACCACCCAGGAAACTGCTGCCATTTCTGGTTCTTTTCCTGTGTATGGTATCGGCTTTGGTTGTCGTGGCCCAGCAGGAAGAGATTCCGGCTGCCGCCACCATCGAGTCTGCTGAAACCGGCATGACTGAAATTAACGAGGAATATGTTCAGAGTGAGACGGTTGAACCCTCAGCCGGCACCGAACAGCCTGCAGCACAGGTTGCCGAACCAGCCGTCGCCCCTGAACCGGCCGCTCCGGCTGCCGAAGTCCCCGCCGCCCAGACAGCGGAACCTGCTCCTGCAGCGCCTGTAACCGAAGCTCCGGCTGCGGTTGTCGCGGAACCCGCTGCTCCTGATGCCCCGGTAGCCGAAACTCCGGCAGCAGCTGTCGCTGAGCCTGCTCCAGCCACTCCGGTAACTGAAGCCCCGGCCCCGGCAGCAGCTGTCGAAACTGCTCCAGCCGCCCCGGCAACAGAGACTCCGGCTGCAACTGAAGAAGCTGCAAAAGCCGTTGAAACAGCAATCGCCACTGAAGCGGCACCGGTTGCCGTGGCTACTGCCGAACCGGCTTCAGACAAGCCGGCTGCTGAAGAGCTTTATTATTTTGACATGAAGCGCCTCAACGTTCTGGTCATCATCATTCTGCTGATGGCCTTCGTCGCTTACTATACCTTCCATGCCCAGCGCGGTAAAGAGTTGTTCATCAGAAGAATCAGCGGTCTTTCGGCACTTGAAGACGCCGTCGGCCGTGCCACCGAAATGGGTCGCGGGGTTCTTTACATTCCCGGCATCATGGACATGGATGACATTCAGACCATCGCCGGCGTCACCATCATGGGTCATGTCGCCAAGAAGACCGCCGAATACGATACGCCTCTCTACGCTCCGATGACGAGGTCGTTCGTCATGTCGGTAGCCCAGGAAGTCGTCAAACAGGCTTACCTGGAAAAAGGTCGCCCGGATGCTTTCAGACCTGACCGCATCAACTACCTCACCGACGACCAGTTCGGTTATGTCGCCGGGGTCGGCGGTATCATGATGCGTGAAAAGCCCGCAGCCTGCTTCTATCTCGGCACTTTCTACGCCGAATCCCTGATTCTTGCAGAAACCGGTAACGCCGTCGGCGCTATTCAGATTGCCGGTACCGCAGAACCTTCACAGATTCCGTTCTTTGTTGCTGCCTGCGACTACACCCTGATCGGCGAAGAACTTTTCGCCGCCTCGGCCTACCTGTCGAAGAACCCCCGCGAAGTCGGTTCTCTCAAAGGCCAGGACATGATCAAGCTGATCATCATCGCTTTCATGATCATCGGCACGTTGCTCGTGACCATTTCAAAGACTGAATTTGCTGCCGGCACGGTTTTCGTCAGTCTCGCCGAAAACTTCATGCGGCTTTTGAACTGAGGTAGAATCAATGTTATTCATCAAAAGAACAGTACCGCTCATCATTACCTTTCTGACGGGCATCATCATGATCATTGCCTTTTTCAGTGGTCCGGCGCTGCCCTCGATCAAATCACTCGAAGACACTTTCCCGAAATGGATCCAGATCATCATGTCGTTCACGATGCTGCTGGGTGCATTCAGCCTTCTGCAGATCAACCTGCACAAGATCAGCCGCAAGGGCGACGGCTGGGGCTACAGTCTTGTTCTGGTCATCGGTTTCATGACCATGGCTTTCCTTGGCTTCATCTCAGGGACCTGGCCGATGTTCGAAAGTGAAATCAAGACCGGTCAGGCTTATTACCTGCTTTCTGAAAGCAATGACTCTTCAAAAGAGGTCGTAGTAACCAAAGTTGAAAAGGATGCCGAAGGCAACCTGATGGTAGACGTGACTCCCGTCGGTTCTACCGTTGCTGAACGTGCTCCGGCAGACCGTCTCAAGGGCGGTTTTATGAATTTCATCAACAGCTGCGAATACATCCTGTTCAATGGCGTTTTCAAAGCCGCCCAGGCCACGATGTTTTCGTTGCTGGCGTTTTTCGTCGCTTCAGCTTCGTTCCGCGCCTTCCGCGTTAAATCGAAGGAAGCCGGGCTGCTGATGGGTGCCGCTTTCGTTGTTATGCTTGGCAACGTGCCGATCGGTAACCTGATTTCGAAATACCTGCAGTATATTCCGCTTATCGGGCAGTATATCGAGATTTCGAGCATCAAGGAATGGATCATGGCCTATCCGAGTTCAGCCGCTCAGAGCGCGATTCTTGTCGGCGCCATGCTCGGTTACATTTCAGCATCGATGAAGATCATCTTCGGCGTTGAACGTTCACACCTCGGTGGCGAAAGCTAAGGAGACCCAACATGGAACTATTTATCAAACTCAAAAACCTTGATCGTCGCTGGGTATTCCTGTGTGTAGCCCTTTCGGTCGTCCTGCCGATGATTTTCAAAATGGATTTTCCCGTGTTCCCGGGCAAGAACGTTGAAGGTCTGTTTAACTTCGTCGAAAAGCTGCCCGAAGGAACCCGCTGCTTCCTGTCATTCGACTTCGACCCGGCTTCTGAACCAGAACTGGGGCCGTCTGCCATCGCCATCATCACCCACATGTTCAGAAAGAATCTGAAACCCATGTGTGGCGGTAACTGGCCTCTCGGCGGTGAAATGGCCGAAGCTGCCCTGACGAAAGCTGCTGAAATCTACAAAAATACCTATAACGATATGAAGGCTGCCGGCAAACTGGCTCCGGGCTGCAAGCCGACCGTGGAACGCGGCACCGACTATGTCAACCTCGGCTATAAACCGGGCGCCATCATTCACGTCAAAGCACTCTGCACCGATTTCATGGGTCCGTATCCCCAGGATCGCGATGGCAATTCGACGAAGGAAATGCCGATTTTCAGTAATCCGGACGGCCGCAAGTTCGCGATGACCGACGTCGGCATCATCGTCAGCTTCACTGCAGGCACCGGCGGTATCGAATCGTTCATCAGCGTTGCCGGTGACCACAAGCGCCCGATGGCTGCAGGCTGCACTTCGGTAAATATTCCCAGGTTCGTGACTTATCTGCAGACCGGTCAGCTGGTCGGCATGACCGGCGGTCTTCCGGGAGCAGCTGAGTATGAAGCCCTGATCAGCTACTTCGGCAAAGGCCGTGAAGGCATGGCACCGCAGTCGATCGCCCATCTGATCATCATGCTTTTCATCATCATCGGCAACATCGCTTACATTGCCGAACAGAGAAAAGCCAAGAAGAAAGCCTGAGGAGATAAAACCATGACATTGACACTTTCAGTATGGGTCGGTGCAATCATCACCCTTTGCTGCTTCAGTTTCCTGTATCGCGACAATCCATTCTACCGCTTTGCTGAACACCTCTTCGTCGGGGTTTCGGCAGGGTATTATTTCTCGGTCATTTCTTTTCATCAGGTTCTCAAACCGAATCTGCTGGCCAAGGTAATGCCGGCTCAGTTTGCAACCGGTTCAGCCGCTGCCGCAGCTCCAGAATACATGCTGCTGGTTCCCGGTTTCATGGGCCTGCTTATGCTTTTCCGCTTTTCTGCAGCCTATTCATGGGTCAGCCGCTTCACGGTAGCTTTCGTCATGGGCGTGTCGACCGGTCTGGCAATCGTCTATTCAGCGCAGCAGTATCTGATTCCGCAGGTTGCCAAGGCGATCAGACCGATCGTCGTTGCCGGTGACTTCTTTCAGAGCTTCTCGAACCTGGTTCTCGTAGTCGGTTCGGTTGCCTGTCTGTTCTATTTCTTCTTCAGCACTGAACACCGTGGCCCGGTTTACGGTAATATCTCAAAAGTAGGTATCTGGTATCTGATGCTCAGCTTCGGCGCGGCATTCGGTGCTACCGTCATGGGTCGTATTTCGCTGCTGATCGGTCGTTTCTCGTTTCTGCTGCATGACTGGCTCGGAATAGTCTGACCCGGGAGAAACCAGAAAATGGGCATGTGGACGATTCCCAAAGACCCTGAACAGTCGAAGTTTTCGGCTGAAGAACTCGACGAGTTCGTTCGGGCAGTTGCGGAAGCCGTTCATTCAAGACGCATGAGCGTTCCGGTAATAATGGCGCTCGAAATGGCCAAACCGCTGGCTTTTGTAGGTTACAGCAGTCTGGTCATTTTCGGGCCTATACTTGAAATGATATTCGATCCGGGGAAGATGGAAAAGCTGCAGGCGGTCATTGCCGATCGCCGGCGCATCGAGCAGCTGATCGCCAACATCGAAGACCTGGAGAAATCTCAAAAGGAAGT
>CAYYUI010000137.1:0-4263 GCA_964474705.1 uncultured bacterium | reverse complement strand
ACCAGTCTGAATATTTCATCTCGACATACGGCGCCAGAAAAGGTCTTGTCGACACCGCTCTGCGCACCGCCGACTCTGGTTATCTGACCCGCCGCCTTGTCGACGTTGCTCAGGACGTCGTTATCACCAACAATGACTGTGGCTCGGAACTCGGGGTTGAAGTATCTCCGATTCGCCAGAACCGAACTTCCAACAATATCATGATCGATGATATCGTCGTGCCGATCCGCTACCGTATTGCCGGTCGCGTGCTTGCCAGGCCGATCGTTCATCCGGTAACCGGCAAGGTAATCACTTTCAAGCATGAAGACCAGGAAGTCAAGCTCGAAGCCGGTCTGTATTGCACGGATGAAATCGCCGGTGAAATTGAAAACCGCGTTGAATTCCCGGTTCCGATCGAAGAACTTAAGAACGAAATGATCTGTGCTGAGCAGATCATCGATCCGAAGACGAACCGCATTATCATGAGACCCGATCGCCCGCTGAATGAATACGTTCTCGAACGTATCCGCGAGTCCAATTTCCCTGAAATCAAGATTCGCAGCAAGATCGTCATGCGTTCACCCCTCACCTGCCGATCTAAGGTCGGTATCTGCCAGTGCTGCTACGGCGCCGACCTTGCTACCGGTAAAGTCGTTGATATCGGAGAAGCCGTCGGTATCATCGCCGCTCAGTCGATCGGTGAACCAGGTACTCAGCTCACCATGAGAACGTTCCACCTTGGTGGCGTCGCTCTGGCCCAGCGCTCATATATCAAAGCCCGCTCAGCAGGTGTCGCCAGGTTCGATACCCTCCGACTCGCAAAGATTTCGGATCGCGCCAAATTCGAAATTGGTTCCGGAACCGAAACATTCGATAAGACTGAATTCGGCAGCAGCATCAAAACTGTTGTCGTCGGCGGTCATCTTACCATCGAAGGCAAAAATAACCGCAAAGACCGCGTTCACATTCCGGTTGGTTCAGAAATGCGCATTGAACCGGGCGAAAAAGTAACTCCAGGCAAAGCATTGGCTGAATACAATCCGAACAACATCGTTACCGGTTATACCGGCGAAGTAATCTTCGACGGCATCGATCAGAAAGATGGTATGGTCGTTTCTGAGTCTGGCGTGATCAAGATTCTGACCCAGGATTTTGATCCGGTTACCAAAGACTTCATCATTGAAGACTACAAGATTCCTCAGGGCGCCACGCTCAGGGTAGAAGACAACGAAATCATTCACGCCGGTAACCTTCTGGCTGAAATTTCTGCCCAGTCACACGCCGCCATCGCCCGCATGGATGGTATTGCCAAGTTCGAAAATGTTCGCATCAAGAACAAGCAGGTTATCAGTGACAACGGTATGATCTTCGTATTCCCGACCAGTGAAAAAGCCGGAAGCCGCATTGAATATATGCTGCCGAAGGGTGTAAAAGAAGCCAAAGAAGCTGCGATCAAAAATGCCGGCCTGATTCTCAACGTTAAGAACGGCGATGAAGTCATTCCGAATCAGAAACTTCTTTCGGTTATCTCTGAAGCTGACGGCACCGTGTCGTTGACTTCGGGTGGCACCAAAATCTCGGTGACCAAAGAGGTCGAAGAAGAATATGAATTCAAGGGTGAAATGGCTGCTGCCATCGATGAACAGAGCAAGTCGCTTTCTCTCATCGCTCCGATCTCAGGTCTGGTTCGCGTTATCAACGAGAAGAGCGCTGCCAACAAAACTCTGGATCGCAAAAGAGTCATTGTCAAGAACGAAATCGAATACAATGTGCCTCGTGGCGTAATTCTCAGACCCAAAGAAAACTGCAAGATCCCCAACGGCGGCGATGTTGTCGAAAATGGCGATCTTACTTCCAAACTCTTCATTCAGGCTGAAATCGATGGTACGGTCGAAATCACCAAGATCAAGTCCGAAGTCAGAGTCCATATGATTACTGATGACATCGAAATCATCAGGAATGCCACTCTGGCCCGTTCAGCGATCAATCGTGAAAATGATGAAGTTATCGCCAACAGTGGCAGCGTCATCGACGATGATCTCTATGCCATACTCGAAGAAAATCGTGCTGCGATCCGCGAAGTCTACATTCTTAAAGGTGAGCAGCAGGCTGTTAACATCATTGGCGAAGACGATCTCAAAGTGCAATATCCTGTGCCGCGCGGCGCTACGATCAATGTTGATGACGGTCAGGTCGTCAAGGCCGGCGATAAGCTGGTCAGCGATATCGAACCGATGGTCAGTGAAATTTCGGGCAAGGTTAACTACATCTATGGCTACAACAAGATAATCTGCGAAGAAATCATCGAAAAGATTCTTGTTTACAGCGGTGTTGAATTCAGCTATCCGGCCTCTCTCAGTCTGAAGTTCCCGCCAACTGTCGTTAAAGATGGCGAACTTACCGTAGCTCCGATTCCGTTCGAAACCTACACTCAGGTTGAAGACGGCGATGGTACCCCTGGCATTCGCATCTGTCAGAAAGTTCTGCGCGAAAAGAAATACACGATCACCAAAGAAATGCTCTCGAGCGGCGCCCTGATCGTCAAAGACGGCCAGGAAGTCAGAGAAGGGCAGGTTATTGCCGTTCTAAAAGCAGAGAACAAAGGTGTTGTTCTTCTCGATCACGACATGTCCAAAGAAGGCAAGCTCAAGAGCACTATCAAGAGCATTATCGTGCAGCCCGGCGAATCACATCAGGTTCTCGATGGTGCTGAACTCAGAATCGAAGATGGTTGCAAAGTCAAAAAGGGTGAAATTCTCGCCAAATGGGGCGCCTCAGCCAGAAAGACCACCGACATCATTCAGGGTCTGCCGCGTGTCGCCGAACTGTTCGAAGTCAGACGCCCGAAGAAGGAAGCGGTTATTGCTGAAGAATCCGGCGTGGTACGTCTCTCAGGCAATACTGTTACCATTCTCGATCCGAAGAGCGGAATCGAAAAACCGGTTCGCGTTGCCTTCGGCTCGACGGGTCTGGTTGTCCATGATGGTGAATATATCGAAGCCGGTGATGTTCTCACTGACGGCAAGGTGTTCTCCAAGAAGCTGGTTAAGGTTGTCGGTCTGCCCATCGTTCGCCGTTATCTGATGGATGAGATCCAGCGAGTGTACCGCGACCAGGGCGTCAGCATCAATGACAAACACATCGAAATCATTGTTCGCCAGATGTTGCGCAAAGTCGTTATCACTGAATCTGGTGATTCTGAATTCCTGCAGAACGAATCGGTTCACGTCAGAAGGTTTGAAGAACGTGTTACACGCCTTATGGACAAAGGCAGACGTCCGCCGGCAGGCGTGCCGATGATACAGGGTATCACCAAGGCTTCATTGACAACTGACAGCTGGATTTCAGCGGCCTCCTTCCAGGAAACCACCAGGGTTCTGACCAAGGGCGCCATCAAATCCAAGGTCGACTATCTCAAGGGTCTGAAAGAAAATCTGATCATTGGTAAGCTGATTCCGGCCGGCACAGGTCTCTCAGCCGCCAAAGACATTCTCTTCAAGAACCTGCCCGCTGAAGTCGAAACTGTTCAGACTCCGTCAGAAGATCTGTTCAAGTCTACAACTGATGCCGAAAACGAAGTTCTTAACGAACTCGAGGAAGAACTCTTCGTTAGAAGGCCTGGAACTGCCGAAAACGATCACGAAGACGGCGACGAATAATAATTCAAAAAAAAAAGCGCCCGGTAAAACGGGCGCTTTTTTTTTGCTGATTTTTTCTGCGTGTGTACACAGCCCGGAGGGCCATAAAAGTGTTGACAAGCGCAAAATATGATAAAAAGACTGTTGACAGTGGGCAGAACATGTGCTAGTATCAGATTTCCACCTCTTTATCTGGTGGAGGTTTCGCAGTATGCGGAACTAATCTGAAAAAGGAAGGTGTTAGCTGTGCCAACAATTAACCAGCTGATTAGAAAAGCCCGTCAGGCGGTTAAGTACAAATCAAATTCACCGGCACTGGCAAGCTGTCCGCAGCGCCGTGGTGTTTGTACTGTAGTTAAAACGACTACTCCGAAGAAACCGAACTCCGCTCTTCGTAAGATCGCCAGAATCAGGCTGACCAACAAGATCGAAGTAACCGCTTACATTCCCGGTATCGGTCACAATCTGCAGGAGCACTCTGTTGTAATGATTCGCGGCGGCCGCGTAAAAGACTTGCCGGGCGTTCGTTACCACATCATCCGCGGCGCTCTTGACTGCGCAGGCGTTGCCAATCGTATGCAGGCCCGCTCTAAGTATGGTGCCAAACGGCCCAAGAAATAAGGAGAACTGATTCATGCCACGT
>CAYYUI010000136.1:0-4310 GCA_964474705.1 uncultured bacterium | reverse complement strand
AGCCTGTAGCGGACTTGCACCGCCGAGTTATCGCCCATGCCGGGCGCACTATAAACGTAGGGGTTCAACATGTTGAACCCCTACAATTCAATAGCGAACGTATTTTTGCCGGCCGATGCAATTACGCTGTCTTAACTGATTCGGCCTGCTTGTTTTCCTGTTCCTTGCGGCGTCTGACGAATTCGATGAGAAATGCGGCAAAGACCCCAAGCACGCCGGCGCTCAAACCGGCAAGAATAACCATAATCGAACGGCGGGGTTTCGATTTGACCTCTGGAATATGCGCCCGATCGATCACTTCGAACTGGCTGCCTTCTTCAGCTTCGGCTATTTTGGCAATCTCGAACTGCTCGGTGAGCACGCCGAACACCTTTTCCTTTACCCTGAGATTGCGCATCAGACGGGCAAATTCAAGAGCCAGATCGGGCAGAGCCGCCAGGCTCTTTTCGACGGTGCCGATTTCCTTGGCCAGAGCATCTATCTTCGCTACCTCGGCAACTTTTTGCGCTTCGACCTTGACCAGCTCAGGCATGCTGCCCGATGACTTCAGCAGACTTTCCTGCATCTGCAGCGATACCCCGGCTGCAACCTTTTCGGCTTCGAGCTTGGCCAGGTTTTCGATGATGCTCTCAGACTGCTTCTCGATCGCAAACATTTTGTGCTTGTCCTGAAAGGCCTTGAATTCGTTCTCGGCAGTCTCGAGCTCGCGACTGACAATGGCAAGCTGCTGCTCGATGAACTGTCGTTTTTCTTTTTGCGGGCCACGGGCAAAGCCGCTGAGATATTCGATATAAGCACCGGCTATTTCAGCGGAGGTAGTTGCCGACATGGTTTCAGCCGCGATCGTTATCAGGCCGTCCTTGTCTTTATCGACAGATACAATCTTGTTGACGGTCTTGACGACCTCGTCATACTTGATTTTTTCGGGCCTGGGCGGATCATCACCAACGATCGCCGGGTTGGTCGCGATGCCAAACCTGCCGATTATCCGGTCACTCATCGTGCGGCTCTTCAGATAGACCATCAGATACTCAGCGCCACCGCCGCCGCCCAGCCCGGGGATCATCCCGGCAAAGGGCAGACTGCCAAGAGCGCCGAGCTTGCTGTTCGAATGCACAAAAATAGTCGCGCTCGCCTTGTAATGATTCGGCAGGGTCAGACTGTATGCAGCCACAACCAGCGCTACCACTACCGGCATGATGACAACGAGTTTCCAGTGCTTGAGCAGCACCCTGAACAGCTCGAAAAGATCGATTTCGTCTTCTTCGAGACCCATGAGAATCTCACGTTTGAGAAGCTCTTCCTTGACCTCTTTCTTCAGCTGTTCGGGGTTGATGTCGTTATACTTTTCTGTCATGGGTTATTCTTCGATGATTTCAACGTTGGCGCGCGGCAGAACGATTTTCTCGCCCGATACGGTTTCGATTTCAACAACACGCACTTTGGCTTCGGAAGGAATGATTACCGGCTTTTCGGGCAATGCCGAAACCTTTGCAACTTCGCCGAAGTGCGGCTGTCTGATGATGCGCACGTTGCTGCCGATCGTCATACCGGTATTCGGGGCATGGCGCTGTTCTTTGATATCGGCAACCTCGATCGGAATGACCACTTCCGGCCGGATAACGCCGGCGCGAATCTGGGTGGCGCCATTGATCGAGGCTTTACGGCCTTCAGCACTTTTCAACAGATCGAAAGTTTTCTTTGCCATATTGATCTGGCCGAAACCCTCGGTTACTACCAGAGTGATGCCTTTGTCTTCGGTGCCGGTGATCGCAACCCCAAGATCGTAACCGAGAAATTCCTTGAGATCGTGAGCATCGTAACCGCCGACGATGACGCCCTTGACGCCGACTTCGACGGCACGGGCCAGCGCGCCTGCGGTAACCAGCGAACCGCCGACGACGATTTTCCCTTTATGCTCGATTTTGATACTGTCTTTGTCGAGAATGTCTGAAGGCGATTTTGCAGCCATGACCAGATTGCCGATAACTTCGCCGCCGATGCCGAAGATGCCCTGAATGAAGGTAGCAACGGTGTTGACCTTGACGCCTTCTTCAGGGTAGATATCGTCGACGATGCCGTCGACATAGGCATGCACTTCGACCGGAATCGGCGGTTCGCGCAGAATCGCCTGGCCGGTGACCGTCGACAGGCTTTCGATAGTGCCAGTGATCGTCGAGCGCACGTAAGTCTTGAAGAAACCGAAGAAACCTTGGGTTTCAGCGATCACGTCATCTTTGTTAACTTTGTCGCCTTCTTTTTTGACAAGAAAATCGGTTATTTCGCGGGCTTCGCAGCCGAGAAGATTGGCGACGTTCAGGGGGTAAACATTGCCGGGCAGGTCGGTCGAGGCAACTACCGTCTCAGCCGTGACCTTGTCACCTTTTTTAACGAGAACCTGGCCTCTGAGAGGCAGTTTGCGATCTTTTTCGACCAGGGTTTTTGCAACAATCTTGAGACCGGGGGTATATGCACTAGCCATTTTTCAGTTCCTTTCGCTCAGAGACCCGGGTAGAGATCCATGGCTTTGTACCATGATTTCACCAGCTTGACGCGTTCAGCATTGTCTTTCGGCAGAGTGAACGGGCGACCGCGGGTATCGAAAATCAGGCCGACGACGCCGCCATGCACTTCGCCTTCCATTTCGCGTCCATCACCGTTGCCCATGTCGAAGCCCCATTTAGGCTTGACGAACAATTTGGCAGTTTCACCGACGCCGAGCGGAATCACATTGAGTTCGCCGCCCTTGAGCGTTTTGCTGATCTTCGATCCGTCAGCTTTGGTGAGGGTGAAATCAAGCACCGGCTCATCGCGTCTGACGTTTCCGGTGGGAGCGACACAGGTTCCGAGGTAGATCAGGCAGTCGCGTTCGAAAACGCTGAGTGCCGCTTCTTCATGAACTTTTGCCAGAACGCCGAGCTGCGGCATCATGAAGATCGAGTCGACGGTCAGCTGGGTAATTCCTTCAGGCAGGAACGAATCTATGAGCATCATCGCAGTCTGCTGTCTTCTCGGGGCATGCGAAAGAACGCCGCCTGAGCCGATAAGCATGTTGAGGTCTCTGAGATTCACCAGTGATTCACCGGTCATCGACTGTTCAAAAACGTCACCGATGGTGCGTTCCTGCTGAATACCCTTCAGACCTACCGCCAGCGAGCGGTGCTGATCAAAAGACAGGCGCAGAGCTTCGCGGGCACAGGCCTGTTCGACCATCAATTCTTCAATCAGTGACGGAATCGTGGTCGGGCGAATCATTTTATTCTTGACGCGGTTGCGCAGATCGCGTTCGTCCATGGCGAACGGCACCCAGCGCATGATATTCTCGAGACCGGCTTCGGCAAATACGTTGCTGATCGAGTAGCTCATCCCGTAGTTGGCAGAAACTGATTTATTGTAAATGCCCTGAAAGACGCTGAACACGTCGGTAGTCGCTCCACCGATGTCGGCGCCGACGACCGTCAGGCCCTTACGTTTCGAAATCAGCTGCATGATATCACCAACGGCACCCGGAGTCGGCATGATGTCCTCGTCGGTCAGTTCCATAAGGTGCGGGTAACCCGGCGCATGGCTCATGACGTGCTCGAGAAACAGGTGCTGAATCTTCTGCCTGGTGGGCATCAGATTTTCTCTTTCGAGGGTCGGTCTGAGGTTATCGGCGATATCGAGCGCAACCCGGTCCTGCAGACGTTCTTTAATCAGCGGCTGGGCATCCTTGTTGCCGGCATAGAGAACCGGCAGTTCGTAACCAGCGCCGAGACGGGCTTTGGGGTTGGCTGCCGCAATGATTTCGGCCAGTTCGACGACGTGTGAGGTCGTGCCGCCGTCGACCCCGCCTGAAAGCAGAATCATGTCGGGGCGCAGATGTCTGATGCGCTGAATCTTCTGATAGGGAAGTCGGCCATCGTTGGTCGCCAGAACGTCCATGACGATGGCGCCGGCGCCGAGAGCCGCGCGGGTCGCAGATTCACCCGACATGGTCTTGACGACCCCGGTGACCATCATCTGCAGACCGCCGCCGGCAGAACTGGTCGAAACATAAAGGTCGACGCCCTTGCCATTGGTGACCGGCTTGATGATCGCTCTGCCGTCATCGGTAAGAATCTGACGGCCGGCTAGTTCCTGAACCTCAGAAACCGCATTGAGAACGCCCTGGGTAACATCTTCAACCGGGGCTTCTACGGTGGTCGGTGCTTCACCGCGCACGATCAGGCGGAAAACGCCTTCACGTTTTTCAATCAGAATCGCTTTGGTAGTGGTGCTACCGCAGTCCGTAGCCAGGATGCTTTGAATATCACCTTTGCTCACGAGAT
>CAYYUI010000135.1:0-4337 GCA_964474705.1 uncultured bacterium | reverse complement strand
GGCAGTGAAAGCTGATATTCCGATGCGTAGACTGCAGTATCTTTCGGCAGAGTCATTTCAACGACACCCTTATTTCGAGCCGGACAGAGCAGAATGCCGATGGTGGGATTCTCGTCAGGACGCTTTTCGTACCGGTCGTAGTAGTTGACATACATCTGCAGCTGACCGAGGTCGCGGTGTGACATCTTTTCGGTTTTTAGCTCGATCACCACGAAACAGCGGAGCAGCCGATTGTAAAAGACCAGATCGGCAAAAAATTCATCATCTTCTATCAGCAGACGTTTTTGTCGTGCCACAAAAGTGTAACCATTGCCCAATTCAAGTAGAAACTCCTGCAGATGGGAAATCAGAGCAGATTCCAGCTCGTGCTCGTAGAAGGCCGCCTGCTTTTCAAGGCCGAGAAACTCAAGATACATGGGGTCTTTGACAATCTCCCGAGGCTTTTCTGGAAGGCGTTGTTCACGGGCAACGGCCATCACCGACTCTTTGTCACTACTGAGCAAAAGACGCTCGTAGAGCTGCGCGTTGATCTGGCGTTCCAGCTCTTTGCCGTTCCAATTGTTTTTTGCCGATTCCAGTTCGTAGAATTCTCGCTTTGAGCTGTCAGAAATCGAAATTAGAAGTCGATATTGGTACCAGTTCAATTGCGACCGCAGCGCGGACGCAATTGGAAAAAGGCGGTAAAACTGTCGAGCACGCTCTAATTGCCGCTTGGAAAAACCGCTCCCGAACTCCTTTTCCATCTCGATGGAGAGATTCTGAATCAGATAGGCACCGTATTCGGCACGCTCTTTTTCATGCTGTTCCTCAACAAAAATCCGTTCACCCAGTTTCCAGTACATCTCGACCCGATAAAACTCGACAGAACGCACCGCATTGGCCTGAGCCGTGGTGATAATCGTTCGTATATCGTGCAGAAATGTGTGGTTTAACTGTGCAACAGCATCTGAATGC
Source organism: uncultured bacterium (assembly GCA_964474705.1). GTDB lineage: Bacteria > Muiribacteriota > Ozemobacteria > Ozemobacterales > Ozemobacteraceae > Rifleibacterium. The sequence continues at coordinate 3,383 of CAYYUI010000135.1, read as the reverse complement.
AAATTTTGAGAAGATTTCATTGCCTGACCTCTTTCGCAATAAACCGGGCGAGCACATACTTAAACTTCTCTTCTGCCAGAAGGCTATCTGCCCACGCAGACTTTAGATCAGCCATGGCGACTTCAACAGTTGGAAGCGCGTCTTCAATAATCTTCTCTACATAGAGCGGAATGTTCAAGTTGTGATCGTTTTCGGCAATTTCTTTTGTCGTGGCAACTTTCACATGATTTTCGACATCAGTATAACCGATAAACCACTCATAAATTTTCTGCACATGTTCCGGTTCGAGAAAGTTCTGAGCACGCCCAACACGGATTTCCGATGAAGCGTCGATAAAGAGAACTTTTCCCTTATGCCCGGGTTCTTTATTGTTCTTGAACACCATTACGCAGGCAGCGAGCTGGGTACCATAAAAGATGTTTGGCCCAAGACCGATCACAGCCTCAAGAATATCCATCTCCAGTAGAGCTTTACGGATCGTTCCTTCGGCGCCTTTGCGGAAGAGTGCACCATGCGGTAGTACCACGGTCATTCGACCGGTTTTGTTCATGGATTTCACCATGTGCTGAACCCAGGCCATATCGCCATTTTTCTGCGGTGGAACACCGGCAATGTTTCGGCCAAACGGATCAGCCGCCCAGTTTTCGGCCCCCCAGTCTTCAAGGGAAAATGGCGGATTGGCAATCACACAATCGAAAGTCTGAAGGCCATCGGCGGCAAAAAAAGCCGGATTTCGAAGTGTGTCACCGCGATAAATTTTGAAATCTTCGATGCCATGCAGAAACATGTTCATACGGGCTATGGAACTGGAGGTAAGATTTTTTTCCTGACCGAACAGTTTCAGGGTGCGGCAGTCTTTATTGTTGTGCTTTAGATGATCAACACATTCAAGCAGCATACCACCGGTTCCGCATGCCGGATCATAGATCGATTCGCCTTCGCGAGGATCGAGGATCAACCCAAGCAGGTGTACCACAGATCGAGGAGTATAAAATTCACCGGCTTTTTTATTGGTCAGGTCGGCAAAGTGCTTGATCAAATACTCATACGCCTGACCGAGCATATCGGGATTCACATTTTCATTACCCAGTCGATACTGTGAGAAGTGCTCGATAAGATCGACCAATAGCTTATCAGAGAGCTTGTTCTTGTTGCTCCACTGAGCATCACCAAAAATACCGTAGAGAAATTCCTGGTTAGCCTGCTCGATACCCCGAAGTGCCTCTTCGATAGCAATTCCTACGTTGGTCGTTTTTTCTCGAACATCATTCCAGTGGCACCCTTTGGGGATTGCAAATCGGTGAAACTCGGGTAAAGCGGCATACTCTTTATCTCCGTTGGACTCTGCCAATGCAATGCGATATTCATCATCATATACGTCTGAAATTCTTTTGAAGAATAACAGAGGAAAGATGTATACCTTGAAATCTGAAGCATCTACCGGCCCCTTGAGAATCCAGGCTGCTTTTGAAAGGTATTGCTCGAGTTGGGAAATCGTTACTTTGTCAATGCTCATTTTCTCTCATTCTTTTTTCATTACATTCACTTGCCCAACAAGCCCGCTGGGTCTTCAAGACGGCCAAGTTTTTTATCCTTTTCTTCGCACATGTATCTTACCAGAATAAGTCTATTCTCCCAAGCATTTCGCACAATGTTTGCGTATATATGCTGTCGCTAAGCAATGGCATATATAAGCTGTTTTGGCCTGTCCGTAAACCGGATTCCATAAAACAGGGACAGACCGGGAACATTTTACGGTGACGCAGCTCGATCAGGAAGTTCGGAAATGTCTGGCCGCACCCTATCCTGGGGCGACCAGACATTTGCGACAACCGGATGCTTAAGAAACATTCAATGGGTCGGCTGGTCAGCCGGCTGCAGCGACTGGCATTCCGCATCTGTCGAGCCGGTCGACTCGTTTTCACTTTTCTCGGGCTGTTCTTCAGCAGGGGTCGACCCGGCTTCGGGGCTGGTCGGGTCATTTCCGTTGCGATGCAGACTGAACAGGAAACCGGCAACAAGAGTTACGAATGACACGAGCATCAGAATTCCGGCCCAGGCGATGCGTGACAGACCGGCACCATAGGCGACCGCTGTTTTAGCGCCGGCCAGCATCTGAGCACCGGCATGCCACAGACCCATCATGCCGAGGATGCCGCCATTGACCATATTGGCGCGGGTAAGCCAGGTGACCGATAAACCTGCGACCAGAAACACGTGATTAATGATTCCCGACAGATTGAAATCGGAAGATGAAAGTTTGACGACCAGAAGAAAGACGCCCATGATCAGGCTGTCACAGACAATCAGGCGAAACTGTGAATTCAAAAGATGACGCCAGAGAGTCTGAGCAAAAAATGCCGCCGCGAGCAGCCAGGGGGCTACCACTGCCATTACCGGCAGAGTCGGGCTGACATAGCGAAACGCATCGCTCATGACGTTCATCGCCATCTGCAAAGGCAGAATCACGAAGGGGAAGATGATCAGCCATCGCCAGAAGACGGTTTCATTGCCGAGATATTCATTTTCAGCCGGGGCAGCAAGATTGTTGACACGCCAGTTTTCAACGATGAGGGGCAGATGGATGAGTCCGGCTATCAGCCATAATGAATAAAAAACATAAGAGCCGTCAAAGTAGCCGAAACTTTCTCTGCCAATCGAATCGACAAGCATGTAAGCAACCTTGGGAGCAACCCAGATCAGGGAAAAAGCGCCGGCAGCATAAGCGAGCCGGGTTCTGTGAACCGTCAGGCCGAGAATTTTGATCACTGCGGCGATTTTAATCACCGCCAGCAGCATATAAACCCCGGTGGCGATGTTGCCGGCTGCGGCGCTCAGCCCGGAAATTCTCACCTGGTAGAAGGTCAGGTCGCCAAGAAAGAGCAGAACGAAGAACAGCAGCAGCTTGCCATGTTCCGGCTGAATCTTGTTCTTCAGCAGGTAAAGAGCCATGGCTACCATGATGATCTCATAAAGGTTCTGCATGAGGAAAAAACCGCTGACAGCCATGCCTGGAACATAGCCGCTCTCGAGTTCGCTGCCGGCAAGATAGAGGCCGGTAAGCATCAGAACGACGCTCAGCAGATACAACGGATTGTTTTTTCTGAACCAGGCGGTTATTGTTTGCGGGCCTGCACTCATAAAGCACCTCCTGAATTGAAGTTCAGCCGAAAAACAGTGGCTGACATTTTTAGCAATCGGCATGCCAGCCCATAAAACGCCAATTAGAAGGCATTCTATTCAACAAACCTGCCACAGTTACGTCACACCGGGCATTTCTGTCGCACCATTAAAATTTGACGACCAGAACGATGAATCTTCTCTCTGCTTCACTACTGTCCGGTTTAAGACCACGATAAAATCAGTTGCTTCGGGATGCCAGG
>CAYYUI010000134.1:0-4429 GCA_964474705.1 uncultured bacterium | reverse complement strand
CGCATCGTCGGCATATCACGCAGAATGCTTTTCCAGTCGCGGTAAAGCATCGCTTCGGTCGGAAAACTGTCTGAAGTCTGCGGACTGTTGGTATGAACCAGAATCGGCACTTTTCGGCGTGCTGCGCGCTTCAGTGCAGCTTCAGCCCTGGGAGTCAAAACGACATAAGGGTTCTGAATAATGATTTCGCGCCGACTGCCATCGATGTATCTGACGATGTTCTCGGTTATATCGTTGCGGGGCCCTGAAAGCGAGTTACTGTCGAGAATGTGCACCGGGCACTGATGTGAGTTATCGGTCAGCTCGAACTCGGCAAAACCCGTCATATTCCTGTAGCCGCTGAGCTGCTCGTTCAGCTTGTTCAAAATCGCAGCCTGAGTGCTGAATCTGCTGGTTGCGGAAAGCGGCCCGCGCAGATTGAGCGCTGCGTCCATGGCTGCATAGCCGATTTCCATCTGCAGGGTCCGGTATCTGGTCATACCAAGCAGCGATCTGCCAATTTCAAAAGCTTTCAAAATATTGAATTCTTCTTCAAAAGCGACCTGCAGTTGTGAAGCCACTTTTTCACTATCAATGAGAACATCGGTGTCGCGCCAGGCTTTGGCATTATCGACCGGGTCAACCAGATATTCATCAGCGATGTTGCGACCGCCAATAATTGCGTAACGGCCATCGGCAATCAGAATCTTGTCGTGATTGCTTGAAATGATGCGTCTGAAGTCGGTTATTGCACCGATCAGACTCGATTGAAACGGGTTATAAACTTTAATCTTTACGTTCGGAAGTTTGGCCAGTTCTTCAAGATAACCTTTGGCCATAACTTTCAGGCTGAGTTTGTTCGAACCGCGCGCGTCAACCATCAATCTGATTTTGACACCTTCCTGAGCCTTTTTCAGACACATTCCGAGAAGCCCGAGACCGAAAGCATCGTTCTCGATGATGAAATACTGAATATCAAGGGTCTGGCGGGCTTCACTCAACACTTTCCAGCGGGCATACCAGGCCTGGTAATTATTGTACATCAGCCTGATTCTGGCAGTGTTTTCCGCTTCGCTGCGGGTAGACTGATATTGTTCAAAAACCGACTCGACACTGGCGACAAACGGAGCCTGTGCAGACTCAAATGCCAGAAGAAAATCTTCATGCTTGTTCTGAGTGTTTATGTAAGAAACTGATTTGGCCAGATAAACAGTTCCCCTGACGGCCTTAACTGGAAAAGCCAGCCAGCTCGAGCTCTGATAACTGTTGAAAGCATTGGTCATTTCGGCAAACTTGCCGGCCATGACCTTGTTCCATTGGGCCTTGTATTGTCTGGCTTTGAGATACTTGAGAGCGATACCGCCCCAGGTTGCAACCAGCTTATTGCCGGTATTTTTGCTGACCTCGGTAAACAATGTTTCAGCCTTTTCAGGGTCTATGGCCAGTCGATCGAGGGCAAATGCCATTTCATACTGTAAAAGAGCCTTGTGGCTCGACCGTGAATTTGCCTCAAGGTATTTCTCGAGCGATGCAATGATTCCGGCGGCTTCTGATTTTGAGCTGGTGCGTTTCAACGTTTCAATAAGAGGTTTAATCTCAGCGGGAAGAGCGGCAGAAAGGGAGGCCAGGCTTCTTTCAGAATCGGAACCACCCGCGGCTGAGCTGTCATCAGTCTGAAAATCTGCACTTGAATTTGTGACTATACTGTCAGGCTTATTTTCAGTAACTTCGGTCGATGAATTCTTATTAAGAAGGACCTCATAAGAAGCCTTGGCGCTTCTGAATTCAGAAATTGCCGCATCGATTTCAGCTCGGCCAAGATTCGCCGCAATGGCGCTCTGGTATTTTTTATAGGCAGAAACATACGCCTGGTAAGCCGAATCAAGTGATTCTGCGCCCAGCTGAACATTTCCGAAAATTATCAGAACCAGTAATAGCAAAAGCGGCAGACGTTTATTTTTCATTTTAATCATCCTTATCTGTACAAGCATATGAATAATTAATCCATCTGTCCAGATGTACCGGTCTATTGATAACTGCATAATTAAAGCTCCCTCTAATAAATCATAAACAGGCACGGAGAGAAGACGGGATTGCTTTTTCGGAAGCTTGTGACGAACGAAGTGAGGAATCGCTGTAGAAAAAGCAACCCGGCTGATATGCCGGGCCGACGAACAAACTCTATTTTGTTTTTGCAGGATTCAATAAAGCAGTTGAATGCCGTTTTAAAAAAGTTTCGAAAATTTCCATCACGCTTGCCTTTTTACGCGAAAACGCCGTGATCCTGGCGGACCACGGCGTAATCAGAAGCAGACAATCAATATCCATTTGCGATGCCGCGAAATTCACAGGCAACTCGATAATAAAAGAATCAAAAAATCAGATGACACGCTCTGGCAGTGCGAAGGCAGAAATTCGGCCTCTGCTGTCAGGCCTGCGCTTCTATTGCCTTTTTGACCGGCTCCGGTTTCTTTTCTTCGATCACAATTACCTGCGCCTTGACCACGAAACCGAGAAAACCATCCTTAACAGCATCCTGCGGGGGTTTCGGCTGATAGTGGTAGAGCCACATTTTGGCTTTGGTCTTTTCGGGCAGGCCGTTGAGGTCGTCGTAATGAGCATGAACACCAGACTTGAACGGGGCAGTTTCACAGTCATGCAGAATCAGATCGGCCTGATCGTAAAATTTACGCATCTGGTAAGGAGCGAACTGGGTGTCAGTGGTGAGAAAAGTGCGATGTTCGGAGCCGATTTCCTGAATCATCAGACCATAGCTGTGCTGAATCTGCATGCCACTGACCACATGCACGGTCTGAACAGGGGTGAAGCGAATGTTTTCCCAGACGAAGGAGTTGTTGATGCGAACCGGGTGGCATTCGAAGTAGTCAGTAAGGTTGGCTATCTTGCCCTCGAGGGTTTCAAGACCACCGCGCAGGGTTTTGTTCCACAGATCAGACATCAGTGATTGAATTCCGAACAGTTTGGGTCTGGGGAATGCGGGGTTGAAGTAGGTCACCAGGGCCAGCCATTCGAGCGAACCAACGTGGTCGGCATGCAGATGCGAGATATAGACACCGTCGATTTCTTTGCCGAGATTGCCGTTGTTGATACCGAGCTCTTCGAGTGCGAACTGGGCATGAGTACCGCAGTCGATCAACAGCTTTTTGCCTGTTGAGGCAATTACAAGGGCATTAGACTGATAGTATTCGCGAGTCGTGAAAGCACTGCCAACACCGATGAATTGAATTTTATACATGATGGACTCCTTGTTAATTTTTGCTGCCAGGCAGCAACAGAAACCTGTCTACATAAGCCCTCCGGTTTATTCCATCAGCAGGACGGCCTGTACCGCACCACCGAAGATAAAAAGGAGACTTCTGTAGAACTGAACGTAGAACCGAGACAAGGTTTCCGGGAGCCGACATCATCGATCAGACCGATCAATGTTAAGCGACAGGCCAGGCCGCTGAGGTTATCAGACTTTGCGTGAGCTGCCGGAACAATTGATCAGGGCGAGCACGATATCGTCACGGTTACACGTGAAACATAGCAGCAATTTGCATGCCAAAATTGCTGAAATGGATAAGGCAAAAACCATGCTGACACTGAAGCCTCTGGTTCGGCCCAGAACAAGATTATGCAGCCAGACAACGCCGATCATTTTAAGATGTTTTGCCTGCCGGCAACCGCGTCATTTTTGCCACAGGCGCGACAATAATGTACCGGCAGACAAGTCAGCCGCCAAAACTAAACAGACATGGCTTCAGCAAAACAAAACTTAGCATAGAAGGCAACACAGACGGACGACTTCAAAGAACACAACGATGGAATGGCTATTCTCCCAGATCCAAATGATTAATTAAGTGTAAAATATTGCAAAATTGCCGCAGGGTACCATTGACGCATCTCTGCACCGTCCTTATAATCAGGATTATGAAAAATCTAATCATAGCCTGTCTTCTAATCATCAGTGTTCTGACCGCAGGCTGCGGTGGTGGCGGCAGCAGCAGCAGTTCTACTCCGGCAGGTAATACCGTAACTCCCACCATCGCGAGCGTAGTTACCGAAAACCTCACATCATCGACGGTGGCAACTATCAGCGGCAGCGGGTTTGGATCTCCTCTGACCTCCAGCTATGTAACCTACGATGGCCAAAAATACAATTACACCACCTGGATAGACACGCAGATTCTGATCACTGTTCCATTCGCGGCGGCAGATCCTACGAAATTCAGAGTCGTGGTCGGCAACATCACTTCAAATATGCCGGTAAATACCAGCAATAACATGAAGATCTACAGCATCAGCCCATCGAGCGGCAACCCAGGCACAGTAGTTACCATCAGCGGTTCAGGGTTCGGCGCTTCACAGGTGTCTGGCGCATATGTCACCTTTTACGATCTGGCGCAGCCGACCAATTATTCCATAGCCGCCGCCTCGAACTGGAGCG
>CAYYUI010000133.1:0-4473 GCA_964474705.1 uncultured bacterium | reverse complement strand
CCAGTGTTCGCAAAGCGCCGCAAACCGGTACAGAGTCCTAAATGGAGAATTACTGGAAATCGACCCCGAAGCTTGACCTGCGGGTACATTGGTGCTACGCTGAGAGATAATCCTTTAAACACTGGAGTTTTCATGAGTCTTACCATTGACAGCCAGCAGCATGAAAACGGCGTCGTCGTCGTCGCCATCAACGGCGAGATTACTTTCGAGAATTCTGACCAGCTGCGCGACAAGATCGATCAGCTGTGCGAACAGAATCAATGCCGCATCGTCATCGATCTGGTCAACCTCAAATACATGAGTTCGGCCGGCATGGGGGTTCTTGTGCACGGTCTCAAAAACACCCGGGCCAAAAGTGGCGATCTGCGTCTGATCAATCTCAACGATAAAATGCGCCGGGTATTTCTCATAACCCAGTTCACCCATCATTTTGTGGTGCTAAAGAGCCTCGAGGAAGCTGTAGCCAGCTTTGCCTCACCAGCCGAAAGCAGCAGGTGATCAACCATTTCTCTTGAACAGATTTTTGCCGCGGTAAAGTTATACAACCCTGACGCAGATCTCGACCGCATCGAAAAGGCCTACCGGTTTGCGGAAGAATGCCATAAAGACCAGTTTCGCGCCTCAGGAGAACCCTATTTTCTACACCCGGAGTCGGTGGCGCTGATTGTCGCAGCCGAACTGAAGCTCGACTCGACCTCGATCTGTGCCGCCCTGCTGCATGACGTCGTTGAAGACACCCCGGTCACCTGCGCAGACATCGAAGGGATGTTCGGCCCGGTCATGTCACAGCTAGTCGAAGGCGTGACCAAGCTCAACAAAATGTTTTTCAGCTCGGCTTCGGCAGCCCAGGCAGCCAATTTTCGCAAAATGCTCTTCGCGATGACCAATGACGTGCGCGTCATTCTCATCAAGCTGGCAGACCGGCTGCACAACATCAGAACCCTTCAGTTCCTGCCAGAAGTAAAACAAAAATACGTTGCCCGGGAAACCCTCGAAATATATGCCCCCCTCGCCCACCGCCTCGGCATCAACAAGATAAAATCAGAACTCGAAGAGACGTCTTTCCGTTTTCTCCAGCCCGAAAAGGCAAAAGAGATCTATGAATTCCTCAACTCGACCGGTCTTGAAGGTGAAACGAAGCTCAAGGAAGCGATGCACCAGATCGATGAGCACCTCGAGGAATTTCACATCAAAGCAAAGATAAGCGGGCGGCCGAAACAGGCTTACTCGATTTACAACAAGACGATCAAATACAACACCGGTCTCGACGGTCTTTATGATTTTCTCGGCATCCGCATTCTCACTGACTCGGTCAAAGACTGCTACGCCGCGCTCGGCATGGTCCACAAATACTGGAAGCCGATTCCGGGGCGCTTCAAGGATTATATCGCCGTACCCAAACCCAATATGTATCAGTCCCTGCATACGACGGTCATATTTGATGGCAAGCCTCTTGAAGTGCAGATTAGAACCGAAGAAATGCACCGTATTGCTGAAGAGGGCATCGCCGCCCACTGGGATTACAAAGAAACCGCCGGCAAAGAGAGCACTCCCGATTACAAAGAAAAGCTTTCGTGGTTGCGCAACCTGATTGACTGGTATCAGGACGTCAAAGACGCTTCCGAATTCATGGAAACCGTCAAGGTTGAGCTCTTCGAATATCATGTCTACGTCTTCACTCCCAAGGGCGATGTCATCGAGCTGCCCAATGGCAGCACCCCAATCGACTTTGCCTACACCATTCACACCGACATCGGCCATCGCTGCTGCGGGGCCAAGGTCAACGGCCATATCGTGCCGCTTGAATATCGGCTGCAGAATGGCGATATCGTCTCAATTCTTACCAACAAGAACCAGAAAGGCCCCAGTCGCGACTGGCTGAAAATCGTCGGCAGCGCCAGCGCCAAACGCAAGATTCGCATCTGGCTCAAAAAAGAATTTCGTGACGAATACATCATCAGTGGCGAACGCGATTTTATCGAAGCCTTTCAGAAGCTTGGCGGTGACCGCGAAACCGAAAAAACCTTCAAAACGGGCGGTTTCAATAACAAAGTCAAGGAACTCGGCTTTCCATCGGTTGAAGAGCTCTACGCCGGCATTGGCGCCGGAGAAGTCCGCGCCCAGCAGGTGATCGGCAAGTTGTTTCCAGATCTGATCACTAAATCTCTGCCGAAACCGCAGACGGTGGCTAAAAATCTCACCCGACGCGAAAAGGCACGAAAAAAGGCCAACAAAGGCCCACGCATTATCGTCGGCGGGCTCGATGATGCGCTGATCAAAATGTCGCGCTGCTGCAACCCGATTCCAGGCGATCAGATCATCGGTTACATCACACGCGGCCGCGGTGTCACCGTTCACAAGGGCGACTGCCCGAACGCCCGCAATCTGCAGAACGATACCGAGGGCCGCCTGATCGACGTCAGATGGGATCTCGGCATCGTCGATGAAATCGTCGGTGACGGCAGCGATTATCTGGCCAAAATCCGCATCGAAACGACCGATCGCAAGGGGATGCTCAACTCGGTGACCAGCGTTATCGCCAATCAGGGAATCAACATTCATTCTGCTTCTGCCAAGACGACGAAGCAGAAAACCGGTGTCCTCGAATTCTCGATCGAGGTTCGCGATTCCAGTATGCTCGACGCCCTGCTGCGTGCCATTTCCCGGGTAATTGGCGTTACCCGAGCTTACCGCGTCGACAACCCATCCGGCAGGTAACACCCGGTTTCAGATGGCCAAAGGCAGAAAAAAAGATACAGGCGATGACGAATCAATCGAAGCGGTCGATCTGATCGCTCTTCTTACTCCAGCTGGACATGAAGGTCTTTATGAGGCCGAGATATCCGCCCCCGCACCGGGCGAAGAGTTCGATCTGCTCGCTTTTGTGCCTGAAGAACCGCCCCCAACGCCGGCAGCTCCGGCACCGGTCGAACGTCGACCTGCGTCACCATCGCATCTGCGCCCGGTCCCCGACAAGCCGGCTGCACCCACCCGGCCGGAACCACAGGCGCCCCTGGCACCGCCAAAATCTGTTGTACCAGCGGCCGCAAAGGCCGGAACCGCAAGGCTGAAGCCTCTGCCCGACATCCCTGATGATTCGCTTGCGAAAATCATCGAGGAGGTTGCTGCCTGCCAGAAATGTGATCTGTGTAAAACCCGCAAAAAAACAGTGCCCGGTGTCGGCAACCCTCACGCCAGACTGGTCTTTATCGGTGAAGCGCCGGGAGCGGATGAAGACGTGAGCGGCATTCCCTTTGTCGGCCGAGCCGGCCAGCATCTCGACAAGATTATCTCCGCCGCCGGCTTCAAACGCGAAGAAGTTTATATCTGCAACATTCTCAAATGCCGACCGCCCGAGAACCGTGATCCGGCGCTTTCCGAAATGCTCGCCTGCACACCTTTCCTGCAGCGGCAGTTGCGCCTGCTCAACCCAAAGCTGATTGCCTGCCTCGGCAATGTCGCAGTCAAATTCGTCATCGGCCCGGATTCCCCCGGCATCACCCGCATCCATGGCCAGTGGTTCACCTCGATTTTCGGAATTCCAACGATGGCGATGTACCACCCTTCTTACCTGATCAGATCGACTGACCGCGAGAAGGGCAGCCCCAACTGGCAGATGTGGCAGGATATCCAGGCGCTCAAAAAACGCTACGATGAATTTTCAGGGTAGTCGAGCAGGTAAAAACTGCCAAATCGCACCAATTATTTTTTGGGAACAGGCTTCGCTTTATTGTTTGTGGCTTTATTGGCCTTGCTGCGGCGTGAACCTGGTCGGTAAGGAATCGCAGGTTCTTTAACCGCATTACTTTCTGAAGCCAGCAGTCTTTCAAGGGCTTCAGGCGACAGGCCGGTAGCTTTACTCACTGCTTCTATTGGCTGGCCCATTTTCAGAAAATTCATCGCGACCTGTGCAACACCTTCTGCCCGACCTTCTTCACGGGCGGTATCTATTGAATTCTTCAGATCGCGGTAAACTTTCAGGCTGTCTTCGTAAGCAAAGGCCTCTTCGGGAGTAAACTTTGCGATCTCGGCGGCAGCAAACAGTTTTTTGAAAACACGGTCTCTTAGCTTTTCAGGTATTTCATGCAGGCGCTCGAGGTTTTTAAGAATATAGAGCCATTTATCAAAGCGGGTTTCAAGCTGTTCGAGAGTTTTGTCAAACTTGGGCATTTCGAGGTAAACAAAAGTGAGCTTATCGTAAAAAACCCTATTGGTTTCTATGTCGGCGAGTTTAACGTCATAGCGGTATTTCTCAGCATCATATCTATCTTCATCGAAGACGAAATCGAGAATAGCTACCGTATAGACGGCTTTCAGTTCAAAATCCCAGTCGCCAGCCTTTCCCTGCTCAACAATCGGAAACGTCGAATAGTAGAGAACCCGGTCTTTGAAAAATTTTTGCTTAGACTTCTGTATCTCCACAATGAACTTTTCCCCGCGCTCGTTCTCACAGTAAAGATCGTAAACGGCGCG
>CAYYUI010000132.1:0-4613 GCA_964474705.1 uncultured bacterium | reverse complement strand
GCGTCAGAACCGAATCATCGGTAAAGCAGCTGCGGGCGCTGAACAGCTCGAAATCTTTGCGCTTCGTATTCTTATGCTCATAAACCGAACCAATGATGTCACCCGCAATTGCTCCGAGCATGCCCCTCACTCCTTCGCCCCGGTCAGGTTAACTCTGCGCTCTACTCACTAATAACGGTGAGAGTTATTAAAGTCAAACTGTAATTTGAAAAACGCATCGCATTTTCCGGAACTTACTTGGTTGTAAACACAAAATGTTTTATACTCAAGCATGAGCGAAAGAGTGCGTTAATAAAAGTGACAGGAGCCAAAGATGTATATTCTGGACGATCGTGGAGAGGGTGAAAAATTCTTCAATCTGACCCATGATATGGTTTTCAAGATCGTTTTTTCTAGCCCTGGCAACGAACTTCTTTTGACTTTGCTGCTCAATGCTCTGCTGCAACTGCGCGGAAAAGACCAGATTGAATCTCTCGAAATTCTCAATCCATTCAACCTGCCTGAGTATCGTAGTGACAAGCATTCTATAATTGATGTCAGAGCCATTGACAAAGCAGGAAGAAGATACTGCGTCGAAGTTCAGATGCGTGCCCACAAAGAGTTGATAAAAAGGGTTGTCTATTACTCTTCGGTGAGCTATGCCAGGCAACTGGCAAAAAGCGGCAGTTATGCCGACCTTAACAAGACCATCTGCCTGTGGATAATGGGTGAGACAATCATCGGGGAGCCAGATATTTACAACAAGTTTCTGATCAGTCATGTTGAAACGCACAAACCCTTGACCGATCTGATAGAATATCATTTTGTCGAGCTTTCGAAATTTGACGGAGAAAAGCCGGCAAAATTGCGCAGCAGGTTCGAGAAATGGCTGCATATTTTGAAGTTCGGTGATTTATACCGTTCCGTTGAAGACTTACCGGAAGACCTGAAAAGAGAACCCGGAATTAGCGAGGTTGTAAATAATATGGCTATAGCCAATACCGATGAGCATCTCAGAGAATTATTGATCAGCAGAGAAATGTTTCTTCTCGATCTGAACACTGAAAAACAGGCAGCCAGAAAAGAAGGCCGTCAGGAAGGTCTGCAGGAAGGAATTGCCCTGGTAGCTCAGAACCTCCTGAAAATGGGGCAGTCGATCGAGGATGTGTGCAAGGCTACCGGTCTATCGCCCGAGCAGGTTAAAAGACTGGCCAGCATGAATCTGCTCGCAGAAACGGCTTCCCCATACAATTCCGCCGTAAAAACTGCTCATCGAAAGCGTAAGTAAATCAGAGTATCAGGCTGAAATACAAACTGGTTTTTTCCGGCAGTTTATATCGGCATATTATTTTTTTCGGGGTCGGTGATGTCGGCGTAAAAATGACACACTGCGGATGAGGAGTAAAATACGTGATTCAGGCAATTCTTGATATCGTCAGAAACAATGTTACACGCGAAAAGACGCTGCTATGCCCTGATCCGGCAAGCGCAAAGTTCATTCAGCGCCAGTTGCTCAGGCACGAAAAGGGGCTGATCAACCTCCATTTTGAAGGGGTGGCGGCCTGTATCAGCCGTGGGCTGGGCTTTTTTCTGATCGAACAGCAGATGAAAATGCTTAAACCGGGCGAGGGGCTGCTCATTCTCCAGGAAATGGTCGACGCAGAGGGGTATTTTTCGGCCTCCCGCGAGATGCCGGGCTTCATGCAGGCAATGTGGCACAGTGTGCAGCAGTTGCGCCTCGCCGGCATAGAACCCGAAGCGCTGACCCCTGACATTCTCGGCAACGAACGCAAGGCTGCCGAGCTTGTCGATCTGCTGCGCAAATTCAACGAATACCTCAAGACTAACTCGCTCTTCGATTACCCGCGCGTTCTTGAAGAATGCCTGTTTCAGAAGGCCATGGCGAATGGTGACACCTTGATCATGCTGCCGGGAAACCTGCCACTGATGCCGGTCGAGCGCCAGGTGCTCGAGCAGGCCGGCGAACGCCTGGTGCTGCTGCCCTGGTCGGCCCCCGAAGACCTGCACCTGCCGGTTTTGTAGCGTGGCGAAAACCGCCGGGTCGCTTTTTCCGGTAAAAATGCCTGTCTGCCCGATACTGCCGAACTGCAGCTTTTCACTGCCACCGAGCCGCAGGCCGAAATTCGCGAGATCATCAGGCAGATCAGAGCCTCGGGCCTGCCTTTCGAACAGGTGGCAATCGCACCCGCCGATGCAACCGGCTACCCGCCGCTTTTAACCGCCAATCTCGATATTGCCGGGGTTCCGTATGCTGTCAGCCTGCCGCGCCGCAGCGAAGAATTCAAACCCGGCCGCCTGGCGATGAATCTGTGCCGCTGGGCCTCTGACGGGTTTCCGGCCGATGGCCTGATTGCCATGCTCAGTCAGGGCGATATGCGCCTGTTCAGGCCGGTGACGAAAAAGCAGGCCGCCGCCGGCAAGCGTTCGATCAGCTCACAGCGTATAATCAAAATGCTGCGCGAGTCGCATATTTACGGCGGCCGTGACGGTTATGAAAAACCGCTGCTGGCATCTGGCGAAGCCGCTGCCCAACGTGGTCACCCCGAAATTCTTAGACTCAGTCGCCGCGTGGTAAAGGCTGTGCAATTTCTGATCGACAGCTTCCCTGAAAAGATCGAACCCGGCGCCATGGCCATGAACCTGCATCTGCTTCTTAAAAAATTCACCCGTATCTCGGGCGAAGACGATGCGCGCCGCCTCGCCAGAATCAAACGTCGTCTCGAAGAATATCGCAACACCAGGGCAGCAGAGATGCCCCTCGGCCGGGTCATGTGGTGGCTGTTGCTGATTCTCGGTCTCGACAGCGAGACCGAACCCTTAAAGCCCGATGGCAAAGTGCTTGTCACCTCGCCCGAAGCTGCTGTGTTCAGCCGCCGCAAGTTGCTGTTTTTCCCCGGCATGTCGCACAGCGCTGTTCCGGGTAGCCCGGGCACCGACCCGGTTGTGCCCGACTTCTGTCGTAAAAACCTGCCGCCGCTGAAAACTGCCGAAGAAAGCCGCCACGAGGCAATCGGTCGATTCTCTGCCGCCTGGGCAGAGATCGCCGACGATACCCGCATTTTCGTTTCATTTGCGATGGTCGACTCTGGCGGCCGTGCCGCCAGTCCGTCAGAGCTGTTCACCCGTGCCCTGCGCCAGAAAACAGGCGGCAGCGGCGAATTTTCAAAGCTGCTGAATACCCCGGCGCTGCCGCTGATCGGTCATCTTGCCGATAACGCCCATGCGGCCGTCGATCTCTGCGAATGGCTCTGGCGACGCCAGATTCATGGCTGCAGCCGCGATGAGCTGCGCGCCCTTTTCGAACAGACATACCCGACCTGGAAACGCCATGCTGCAGCTCAGGCCGCCAGAAGCGCCGGGGCGAGCCAGGTTGCAAATGGCATACCCGGCTGGGATTCCGCCGCCTGGGATTTCCGTGACCACCCTGAACGGTCACTCTCCGCCAGCGGTATCGACGAGCTTTCCGGTTGCCCGTTCGCCTATTTCCTGGGGCATGTTATCGGCTGTATGCCGTCTGAACAGGTTGATACCGTTGATGCAGGCTCGCAGGGCTGGCTCAATGCCATGCAGCGCGGTAATCTGCTGCATGAGATCTATGAAATTTTTCTGCAGCGCGCCGGCTGGCCGGTGACCGAAAAACACGCCGGTCTGCTCGAAGAGGTCGCTGAAGAGGTCGCCGCCAGATACCGTATTCTGGTGCCACCCGCCGGTATTGCTGCCTACGAGGTCGGCAGAGCGCAGATACGCCGTGATGCCCTCGAATTTTTTACCGGCGAATGTCAGGCCGCCGCTGCCGGCGAAGAGAAGCCGGTCGGCTACGAATTGTTTTTCGGTATGCCCCTACCCGAAGGCAAGACCAACCCGCTCGGCCTCGATACTGTCGAAGCCGTACCCTTCAAAATGGAAGACGGCAGTGTCGTCAGGCTCAAGGGTAAGATTGACCGCATCGATGAAACCCCCGATGGCCTGAAAATATGGGATTACAAAACCGGCTCGCCGAAAAAATTCCTGAAGGGTGGGGCGGAAGAAGAAAAGGCACAGTTGCAACTGGCACTCTACAAATACGCCGTTGCCCGCATGCTCGCAGAACGTGGTGACCCGCGCCGGGTAGTCGGCTCCGGGCTATATTTTCCTACTGAGAACGGGCAGCGGCAGCGCATCGTCATGGAAGACGGCGACGAAAACCAGATCATCAACGAGCGCCTGGCAGGCGTCTTTGACTTTCTCGTCGATGGCCGGTTTGCCGCTTCGGGGCCATGCGAAGAGTGTAATGCCATGAATCTGTGCCCTTATGCCATGTTGTTCAATGGCAGCGAGGAAGAAGTGAAAGGGGATGACGACTGAAATGACTGCAAAGAAAACAAAACCCGCAGAAATAACTGAAGATACCCCCGTTAAAGCCGCCACCGGCCGCAAAAAAAAGGCCGACAGTGTCAGCAATGCCGACAATACCGGCAATACAGAAAAGGCTGAAAAGCAGAAAAAAAGCGCGAAGACCGCCCCCGAAATCTGGTCTTACAGCGAAGACGGTATCGATGCCAGCATCGATGAAAAGGTTAAAGAACGCATACATAACGAGCTCGACCGCAATTTTCTCGTCGAAGCGGTGCCCG
>CAYYUI010000131.1:0-5236 GCA_964474705.1 uncultured bacterium | reverse complement strand
CCGGCCGGCATCTGCAGGCAACCGGCGGCGAAATCATCTCGCTGCAGCAGAACCGCCGCTCGCGTCTCGGTATCTGTGGCTGGGTTAACCGGGCTTTTGCGCCGGCCTTCGAAGCCCAGCGCGCCATTAAACGCGGCACTTTCGATCAGGCCGGGTTCATGGACATGCTGCCTTTGCGCACCTGTGGTTCGGCACCGGCAGTTACCGCTCTGCCTATTCCGACAGAAATTCACGGCGGCGCCACCCGCATCATGGCCGATTACGATTCTGAAAAATTCACCGATATCATCACCGCCATGCTCGGCCGTTCGTTTGAGGGCATCAAAGAGTGCCAGCCGCTCTGCCCAGACGACTTCCTCATTCTCAGCCGCAAAAATGATCTGCTTGCCACCTACGCCCTGCGCCTGGATGCGGCCGGGGTGCCGGTCAGTCTGTCGGGTGGCGGCAAAACCCTGGCGGCAAAACTGCAGCAGGATTTCAGACCGCTGTACTGGGTGCTGCGCGCCCTGATCGACGGCTCTGCCGCGATCGTCTGGGGGGTGCTCGTCGGCCCGCTTTTCGGCTGCAGCGACGAAGAGATATATGAATACTGCCGCACCGGCAACCGGCTCATTCTGACCGCCCCGGTCGAAGGCGAATCGACGGTGGCCCGCCTGCTGCTGAAACTGAAGCTGTTCAGAAAATGGCTGCAGGAACTGCCCCCCGGCACAGCCTTTCGCCGCATCGTTGCCGCTCTGCATTTTGATGCCTGGCTGCATGGGCGCGATTATGGCCTGCTTAAAACAACTTTTTTGCGCCACGTCGAAAAACTCTTCGATAAAATGCTCTTCAGTCAGGCAAACGACGTGCTCGGTAGCTGGGTAAAACACTGGCCCGTTGATCAGAGTGTTGACGAACCCGGTCGCGTCAGGTTGATGACAATGCATTCTGCTAAAGGTCTTGAAGCGCCGGTTGTGTTGATGGGTATTGCAAAGCGCCCGCAGTTCAAAGACAGTGAGGTCATGCTCAATCGCGGTATCGACGACAAGCCTGCTCCCGTTGCTAAAGGAATGGTGCGGCTGGGTTTTGATTTTGGGCCTTATCAGCAGCGTGAATTTATCTGTTCACCCGGCTGGAAAAGCGCCCGCCCGTTTGAAGACAATGCCAACGCCGCCGAACAACTGCGCCTCGACTATGTCGCCTGCACCCGTGCCCGCGATTTGTTGATTGTTTCACGCCACAACGCCAAAGGCGGCAGCACCCTCACACCCTTATCTAAAGATGTTGAAGAGGCTATGAATAATTGCCCCGAATTCGAATTGCCGGCTGTTGCTGGCGAAGCTGCGCCGGCTGCCACAACCGGGCCGGGCAATGAAACCGTTGCTGAATGGCGCGAAAAACGCTGCGCCTGGCGCGCGGCCTCGGCGGGTCGCGAATTTGCCGAAGAAAGCGTAACCGAGAGTGTAGAAAAAGCCGAAAAAGCCGAACTGGCGAAGAGTAATATGGCTAAAAACTCTGACGGTGGCCGAGAAGTCGGCACCTTTGTGCATAAGGTGCTCTGCAACCTTCTGCGCTGGCGGGTTACCGCTGACCCCAAAGATGCCGCCAGACTCGAACTGCTTCTCGATCATTATCTAGAAGACGAGCTTAAACTTCAGAAAAAGCGCCCGGGGTTGCTGAAACTGCTCAAAAATACGCTGGCTGGTGAACTGTGGCATGAAGCCCTTCAGGCCGGCGAATTTCATACCGAAGTGCCGGTCACCTGTGTCGCAGTTTCGGGTCGCAAAAGAGGCACGATCATCAATGGCACCATCGACCTGGTTTTCAGGGTGCCCGGTGGCTGGAAAATCGTCGACTACAAGACCAATCTCATCAACGACGATGAGCAGCGCAGGATTTTCAACGACTTTTACCGCACCCAGCTCGATCTCTATGCCTCACAGTGGGAAACCATAACCGGCGAAAAGGTTCTGACCCGAAGCCTGCTCTACGTTCGCGACGGCCGTGAGGTGGAACTATGACCGACATTGACTGTGGCAATTCAAGAGAAAGGCGTCAGCGGGCACGGCTCGAGGCAGCCTTGAATAACCCCGGTTTTGTGGCCATGCGTCATTCTATACTGGAGTTTTTTCGCGACGAGCATGATCTGCTCAACCGCCTGGTTGCAAGAATGGTAGCCAGAATCAGAAGATATCCGCCTCGAGACTACTGCGGGCTGCATGACTGGACAGACGAACTTGTCGACGACAGACTGCAGGCAATCTGGAATACCGTTCTCAACCCGGCAATGTCTTACTTCGCCAAAATTGCCAAGGTACCCCCAAAAGAAATCGCCGATATAGTCTATGGCCAGATTCGCAAGATCATGATTGCTGAAGCAACCCCCACTTTCAAGCTGTTTCATAGTTCATTTATCCAGGAGTTGCAGCATGACAAGCTTAAACGGTTTTCCTCAAAAGTAGTTAGAAAAACAAGATTCAGAGGCCTGCGCGCCTGGGAAGGCGACAGCAGAATAAACGACGGCACCAGAAGCGCCGAAGAGTTGATTAACTTCTGGCGGGTCGAGAAAGGGTTGCGTTTTCCGAATATGGCGTGTGACGAAAAACTGGAAGGCGACGACCTGCGCGACCTTGTCTGGAAAATGTTCAAGCTGATCGAAGAATGGGTGGTCGATAAGAGTCTTTGTGATTCCTGGAAAAAACTGGTTAATTTCCCGACCGTAGTGCAGGCCGAACAGTCGCTCGACGGTCTGCCCCGCGACAGCGAAAGCGGCCCCGAAGCTGTCGAGAAATGTCTTGATCATAACGGTCGCGATTTGCTCGGCATTGAGCAGTTGCAGGCAATCAAGGAGGTTCTCTGTGAGAACGCCGACTCATGGACCACCCACTTTGACCGGGTATTCGCAACTCTCAGGCCGGAGCAGAAAAAGTTTCTGCAGTATTATTACCTTAATCGGCTGGGGCCGGGCGCGGCCGCCGAAAAGGTCGGCAAAGCACCGTCATTTGCCACCCAGACCTTCAATCGGGTCGCCGAAGAATGTATCTCACTGCGCGAACAACTGAGCAGCGAAGAACTGCCCGCGCTCAGCGAGTTTCTTAAGGTTTACCTCCTGAACCTGAAGCCTGAAACGGGGAGGACAAAGAAATGAACATCACAAATGGTCTTGTTCTGCCCATCAACTACAGTTTCTGGCCCCCGAAATCGCAGACGATACTCATGGTCTTCGTTCAGGCTGTCGAAGGCGACATTCTGACTCTCTGTCCGGTGATTAACGACCACAAGGCCGCAGAATTCTTCGATCTGATAGTGCCGGCTGCCCAAACTTCTCTTGGCTGCGACCTTGTCATCATGGGGAAACTGCTGGCCGGTTTCCCCGCCTGTGCACTGCACGCGGACCTCGACGCCCACAGTTGTGACGAATCGATCGGATTATGCCTCGCAATGCCAGATGCCGAAAGGCAGAGGCTGGTCGCTGATCTTGACTACCTGCAGAAGAACACCTTGCCGACCAATGCCTTTAAAGTGCTGCGCGGTACTTTTCTGCCAAAAGACAGTGATGCTGCGCGCTGGCGCCGCAAATTCGTGCGTCGCTGGCAGAACTTTCGCCTGGCAGCGCTGATTGCTGCAGTTAAGTCGCAACCTGAAAGGTTTCCGCAATATCTTGGAATGAAAGCAGCGGTTGAAACAATTGAACAGAGCCTGCAGAAAAAGTCAGAACCCTCAGCTCAGGCCGTGCCAGCCAACGAGGAAAACGCTCTGCGCATCGCCGCCAGTGCCAAAAAACGTGGAGGTATCAGCATCGAAAGGTCTGAGACCCTCAATCTTCGCCGCAATCTGGCAAAAGCCATGCAGGAAAAGAAGCATACCGGCGGCATTTTTGAAAAACTGCTCGACGGCAGCGACGCCGACCTGCTCGAACTCGCCCTGCGGCTTTTTCCAGCCCGCCGCTGATAAGTTGAAAATTTGATATAGACACCGGTTAGAGCTTGTTATGAACTTTAATTTTGTTGCAACCGTGTTGAACAGTGATGAAAGGTTATGAAAATGGGTAAAAAGTTGCAGCCTGAAAATGAAAAACTGATTATTAACGGTCGCAAGATCGAACTGATGCCAGAAGTCGCGATCGATAACGCCTGGGTTGGCAATGGCCGGGTCGAGAAGCAGCTGGCGGCGGCATGGCTGACCGTGCACAGCGATGACCGACCGATGAACCCGCTGATTGTCGGGCGCCCTGGTTCGGGCAAAACGACTCTGGTGGCTGCTATGGCTAAAGCTGTCGGGCGCCCGCTCTACATTTTTCAGTGCACCATGGATACCCGCCCGGAGGACCTGGTGATCACACCGGTCCTCACCGAAAACCGCACGGTAAAATATCAGGCCAGTTCGCTGGTGTCGGCGATGGTGAAGGGTGGGGTGTGCATTCTCGACGAGGGCAATCGCATGCGCGACAAGGCCTGGGCATCGCTGGCACCGCTGCTCGATGCGCGGCGTTACGTCGAGAGTGTCGTGGTTGGCTGCCGCATCAAGGCGCACCATGAATTTCGCCTCGCGGCCACCATGAATGAAGACGCCAGTGTTTTTAATCTGCCCGAATACATACGCTCACGTCTGCGCCCGCGTCT
The DNA here is from genome assembly GCA_964474705.1 of uncultured bacterium. Lineage (GTDB taxonomy): Bacteria > Muiribacteriota > Ozemobacteria > Ozemobacterales > Ozemobacteraceae > Rifleibacterium. Next base: position 635 of record CAYYUI010000131.1, on the reverse strand, counting down.
CGAAGTGCCCGAGCCAGATGAGGCAACCCTTCGCCAGATCATCAAAAGCAATTTGAGCTTTATCGACGGGAAGGTGCTCGAGGCGGTCCTGGCTTTTCTAAAGGTCGCCGACACCAGAGAGCAGGCCTTTTCGCTGCGCCAGGCCGTGCAGCTTGCAGACCTGACCAGTAAAATCTGTGCCAGTGATAAAAATATCAAAATCACCGGTGCCATCTTAGAGGGGGCACGCCTGATCGCCGACGTTACTGATATTCGCATGCCCGAAGGGTATTGAACTGGTATGGCAGAACCCGAAATCACACATGCAGGCGCTACGGCCGATGCCGGGCAACCTGACGTCAGTTGGCCCGATGAGCTTTGCTTCGGCAATATCCGGGCCGTGCCGAGCTACCATTATTACCCTGAATTCGCCACGATTGTGCGCCGGCAGATAGAGGCGTTCAGGCCCGATATGGTTGCTGTCGAGGTTCCGGGTATTTATGAGGCGGCAATGATACGGGCGGTTTCGCATCTGCCAGAAATCACGGCTCTGGTAACGCCAAAAGACGAAATGTTTCCGATAACCCCTGAAGATTCGCTCGTCGAAGCGGTTCGCCTGGCCCTGGCAAAGGGTATGAAAATTGCCTGCATCGACC
>CAYYUI010000130.1:0-5364 GCA_964474705.1 uncultured bacterium | reverse complement strand
GTCGAAGCGGTTCGCCTGGCCCTGGCAAAGGGTATGAAAATTGCCTGCATCGACCTCGAAATTTCTGAAAGCCGCCAGGCTGAATCAGAGTTTACCGGCAGCCTGGCTGACCCCGGTATGCTCGGGCACATGGACCTTCTGTCTTTCATGCGCCTGAATGCCGGCAAAATTGGCGAGACTACCGACAATATCGCCTTCAGACGCCGCGAAGAGCACATGGCCCACCATCTGCAGAAACTGGCGAAAGCTTACAAACGCGTGCTTTTCGTCTGCGGCATGGCCCACTGGAAAAGGATTCGCGCCTACCTGGCCGGTCGGCCGGCCAAATTTCAGCACGATGCCGGCAATGATTGTATGATTTGCGAACTGCCGGCCGCTCTGTTTTTTCAGCTGACCGGCAGCACGCCATACCGCACCGCAGCCTATGAACGGGCGCGCACCAACGGTGACTTCATCATGCAGACCTGGCTGACCAGTTTGTTCGTTGAAGCCGCCAACCTTGCCGGCAGAAAATTGTCTCCTGCTGATATCAGCGATCTGCTCACTTTTTCGCGCAACCGCCGCATTGTAAACGGCCTTCTCGAGCCGACTTTATATGACATTGTTGCGACCGCCGCCGCCATAATCGACGATGCTTTTGCCGCTGCCGTTGAGCAAAAGTGCTTTGAATACCCGTTTTTCCGCCATGATAAAAAATTCACCGAAACGATTAAGTTCAACGGTCTGTATTATATTGATTACCAGGGCAAAAAACTGCCGCTGAAAATGCACCCGGCGGCAAGACCCGTGCCGGTGCCAGTCGAAAAGCCCGAAAAATCTGCTTCTGAACAGCGAGAAAGCGGGCGTCGCCACCCTGACGATGAATTTTTCCGTAAAAACCCTGATCTGCTTTTATCTGGTGCCTGGGGCCGATATGTCGATGAAATGGAAATGGAAGAACGCTTCATCTCTACTCTTGAACGCTGGGCCGGTCAAAACGACCCGGCAGATGACCATCTGAGCACCGAATTCTGCGATGGGTTGCTCGATGGTATTGACGTGCGCGAGACCATTCGCGACTTTGAACACGAAAGAATCTTTGTTCGCGAATATCTGCGCGAGGAACCAAGGTTTTCGATGGTGATCGTCGAGTTCGACAGCAATCTCAGCCGTTATAACGTGCCGATTTATACCTACGGCCGGCACAAGGCGCTGGCTTTCTGTGCTGAGGCTGTGCCGAACCGAAAGTTTCCGGGCACTGCCAGTAAAGAGTTCGGGCTGCTCGTCTCTTTTAAAAGATCGATCGACAACGCCCGTCTTGCCGATCTTTCAGAAGAAATGTATCGCCGGTTTTCAGAAGCACAAGCGAGACAATCCACTGAAGCGGCAAAACCGTTAAAGCCTTGTCATCGCGATATTTTGACGCGGGTGGCTTTTATGATGCCCGAATGCGGCGATGTGCTCGTCGTTGCACCCCGCAGTTCGTTGAAGTATTACCATGATCGCGCCGCCAGGATCAATGAGGTGCGCCGCCAAAAGGCCGGCCTCGGGGGTCCACTGCTCCCGATCCGGATTTTTACTCTCGCCCGCGAAGACGTCTGGGACCCCTCCTGCGAAAAGATCAAAAAATTCAACATCAAATATCACATCTGACAAAGCCTTACTGAATGGTGTCGCCGGTGGGTGCGACGGTGCCGATGATGTCTTTGAACTCTTTGATTCTTTCGACGACCCTGGCGACCAGGCGCGGGCGCCGCTGCAGTGAATTTTTGAGGGCCGGCTGCAGCTGTTCGTCTTTGCGGTGCAGGTTGGCAAAAGCGGCGCTGTCAACGATAAGGTTTTCGTTATCAGGATTGAACTGGAGCCCTTTACTTATAAGCAGGGCGGCAGCATCGAGCTGGTTGCCGAACAGACAGACCAGCAGCAGATTCTGCCAGGCCGGCGCAAATTCAGGGTCGATGTCGGTGCATTTTTCGAAATAATGTCTGGCCCGTTCCAGAATTCCCCTTTTCAGAAAATAAAGCCCGAGGTTGAAAGCGGCCGGCAGGCTTTTGGGGTTGAGTGCGAGGGTCAGCGCAAAGAGTTCCATGGCATGGGTTTCGTCACCAAGCACCAGATGGCTCATTCCCAGATTGAACTGAGCTGAAGGGTTTTCTGGTTGCAGATCGGCTGCTTTCTGCAGCCATACCAGCGATTCGCGGTGATGCCCGTTGATTGCCAGGCAGGTGCCGTAATTAAAGGCGACCTCGCTCCTGTCACCTTCGAGCTCAGCGGCGCAGGCGAGGTAGTATTCAGCCTTTTCACCTTCGTGCTTTTTAAGGCAGATCTTGCCAAGATAGAGGTAGGCGGCGGCGTCAAAAGGGTTGAGTCTGATGATCTGCTGCAGATCGACGATGCTTTCATGGTCATCGCCGAGCGCCGTTTTATAGCCAACATTGAACCACAGGTCGTTGAGCCTGTCTTCGCCAGACAAGCTGGCAGCAGGATTTTTCTGAATCTGGTTTTTTGTGAGTCCGGAATTTTTCATGAGACTACCTCCTGATTCTTTTTGCGTTCTCATTTATTTAATTCCGGAAACCTCGCAAATTTTTTCAGATTTTTTTCACACTTTCTTTCTCAACCTAGTCGAGGAACGACTGGACGCGGTTGTTCTGCGTATCAACAATAATGGTGGCGTTGGGAACATATATGACACCGCCGGGGCTTAGCAATTCACCGTTGCCGGTGCCTCTGATGCCGATGGCGCGAACGAACGCGCCGACATTGGTGAATTCCTGAACCGGCTGAACATTCGACGACGAAAAGTCGGTGACGATGACGTTTCCGTCTGGCCTGAGCGCGATACCAGTCGGCTGGTCGAAGGTGCCGAAGCCAATGCCAAGGCCGCCCCAGCTTCTGCTAAAATTTCCTGAACTGTCGAATACCTGAATTCTGTGATTCCCGGTGTCTGCCACGTAGATTTCGCCGTTGGCGATCACGGCAATGCCTTTCGGCGCAGAAAACTGGCCATCACCAGTTTCAGCCAGATGCTGTTGCCGGCGAAAAACAACTGATTGTCTCGCTGCTGCAGCGTCGGCCCGATATCATCTGCGCCGACCTTCTGCATGAAATCGCAGAGCAAAACCTCTGGCTCGAGCAGGAAAACATCGGGATTTAATTCATTTCTTCAAAACATTGAATCTGGTTATTGCTTTTACGGCTTTCCAAGTGAAGAAAAGAAGGATTATAATACTATTTGTTAACTATTTGCTGGTATTGAAGGAGAGCCGCCATGATCAACTCGGGCCTTCGGTCGAAGACCTCTTCTCACCGCCTGTTTCTTCTCGTCCTTTGCCTTCTGGTTGCCGGCCTTGGTCAGGTAAGTTCCCTCCGGGGGGAGAATGCCGAGACGCTGTTGAATTTTGAGATCCGTCTGCCTGATAAACTTCCGCCGTCGGCAAAACTGTTCATCACCGGGAATCATCATGCGCTTGGCGATTGGGACCCAGGGTTGATCGAAGTGCCGCGTTGCGGCAACCGGGCCCGGTGGTCAGTTTCTCTGCCGCCTGATTACGTGCTTCAGTTCAAGTTCACCCTTGGAGACTGGGGCCATGTTGAAGCGGCCGTCGATGGTTCGGAAGTCCCCAATCGGGTTTTGCCGGTTCCTCGTGGTCAGACGACGCTGCGGGTGGCGGTATCGGGTTTCAAATCGCCCGGGTCAGCAAAGGACCAGTATCCATCCAGCATCGTTGGTGACGTGCGTGTCCACAAAGATTTCCCTGCTCGCAACCTCACAGCCAGAACCCTGTGGGTATACCTGCCGCCGGGATATGATCAGGAAGTGGCGCGGCGCTACCCGGTTATCTACATGCAGGATGGCAACAACTGCTTCGACGCGGCCACCTCTTTCAACGGCCAGGAATGGAAGGTCGATGAAACCTTCGAAGAGGGCATCGCCAGCGGAACGCTGCCCGCAGCGATCGTGGTCGGTGTTGCAAACACCGCTGCCCGTGTCGAGGAATACACTATGGTTAAAGCCCTGCGTGGCGACCGCAGAACCCGCATCGGCGGCAAAGCCGATATCTATGCTTCGTTTCTGATCGATGAAGTGAAGCCATTTATCGATTCGACCTACCGCACTCTTGTCGATGCCTCGCACACGGCTGTCATTGGCTCGTCTCATGGTGGTCTCGTTTCACTTTATCTCGGCATCCGTCACCCCGGGGTTTTCGGGGCCGTTGCGGCCGTTTCGCCAACGCTGTCCTGGGGGAATCGCTGGCTGACCAACTATGTTCGTCGTCTTCATGCTCTGCCGGAAAACCTGCGTATCTGGATCGACATGGGAACGGCGGAAGATGCCGTAGATAGTAACGGCAACGGGACTTCAGACCTGATCGACGATGTGCGGGAAATGCATGATCTGCTGCTGTCGCGTGGGTATGATCCTGCCCGGGTCGAACTCATGCTCGACGAAGGAGCCGTCCACAACGAAGCCGCGTGGGCTCGACGTCTTCCGCAGATTCTTGAATTCATCTGTCGTCCATGGAAATAGTCAGAATAAGGCGATTTTTCGCGGTTCGCGAGATAACTGAGAAAAAGAACTTTCGCGCCCCTGTTTTTCTGCTTTTGCTGCCCTTTCTGACGGCATCGCCGCTCTACGCCTCGGGAATGGATGGAATTGCCAACGCCGGATTAATTCTGATCGGTCTGTGTGGGGCATTCCTCGTTTCGCTGGTCACCGGCCCGCTTCTCAGGCAATACATGGCGACCAGATTCCTTGGAATAGATTTGTTAAAACCCTCACTGGCTTTCGGAATCACTGTTCTGGAATGGATTCTCTGGATCGGCAGCCTGGTTTATTCCGGCACTCGTATTTTACCGGGGGGCCTGACTCTTCCGGTTTTGCTGGTAACAGCCTTTTCAATTAGCCTTCTGCTCAATTTTTTCGTTCCAAAACCCGCTGCCGACAAGCAGCAACCCAAGATCGCAGAACGGTTAAAGTATGTTTTGGCGGTTACTCTTGCTACTTTCGCCAATGTCTTTCTGGTAACGTATATTATTGCCCGCAATTTGTAATAGTTGCAGAGCGGTATTCTCAAGCCTGTTGAGTGCTGAGACTTTAATTGGCAACAGCTTCAAAATCAGCTAGATGCTGCAAAATTCGACTTTATCGTATCATTGGTGTAACATCACCCGATATGTTTTCGCAGCTCCAGGCGACGATAGAGTCATGGTTAGCATCAGGGCAGCAATCTGACCTACAGGCTTACAGAATTCTATAGCAGAAACTATTTATGGCAAAACTCACTCAGGGCAGTGTAAAACGAACTTTGTTCACGATGGCATTTCCAATGCTGGCCGGCACGATCGCCATGAATGCCTACAATCTTGCCGACACCTGGTTCG
>CAYYUI010000129.1:0-5422 GCA_964474705.1 uncultured bacterium | reverse complement strand
GCCCGTGTGCCGGTCGTGCGAGCAGAGCGAACAGATGAGATTATGAGAGCGCGAAAATTGCAGAGCGTTGCAATGACTGACCTGCTTGACACGCTTCACAACTAGGGAAAGTATCCGTTTGCCACGCAATAGCCTGCCGGGTAATGTGGTTGCATGTTTCCTTATTCTGTTACAATGGGCGTAAAAATTCGGGGAGAGTTGCCATGAATTACTGGTTGATGAAAAGTGAGCCGACCGTTTATTCGATTGTCGATCTCGAGCGTGACGGCAAAACCGCCTGGGAAGGCGTGCGCAATTTTCAGGCACGCAACTTCATGCGTGATGAGATGAAACCCGGAGATATGGTGCTTTTTTATCATTCGAATGCTGAACCCTCAGGGGTGGCCGGGGTTGGTAGAATCGCCCGCGCAGGATACCCTGACCATTCTGCCTTTGACCCGAAAAGTCATTACTTCGATGAACGGAGCACACCGGAAAAACCTCTCTGGTACATGGTCGATGTCGCTTTCGTCGCCAGATTCGCCAATATCATTGCGCTGGAAACAATCAGGCGGAATAAGGCTCTTGAAGGTATCATGGTGGCGCAAAAGGGAAGCCGTTTGTCAGTACAGCCATTGTCTGAAGCTCATTTCAAACATATCTGTAACCTTGCCGGCTACACTGAGCTAAAGTTCTGAGGCTCATAAAGAGGAGGATTTCATGGCCAGGTCACTGAAAATGCAGGCTGTTAAGGCTGATATCACTACTTTAAAGGTCGATGCGATTGTTAACGCTGCCAATTCTACCCTGCTTGGCGGCGGCGGAGTCGATGGTGCCATTCATCGGGCTGCCGGCCCCCGATTGCTGGAAAAATGCCGAACTCTTGGCGGTTGCAGAACCGGGGAAGCAAAAATCACTGAGGGTTTCGATCTGCCCGCCCGCCACGTCATTCATACTGTGGGCCCGGTCTGGCATGGCGGCAACCGCAATGAAGCCGATCTGCTCGCCGGCTGTTATGAAAATTCCCTGCGTCTTGCTGTTGAGAACGGGTTGGGCAGCATTGCCTTTCCGGCAATCAGCACCGGTGTTTATGGTTATCCGATCGATGCGGCGACCAGAATAGCGGTGCAGACTGTCGGCAATTTTCTTGAACACAGTGATTCAGACATGGAAGTCATTTTCTGCTGCTTTTCAGCCTCGGATCTGGCTGTTTATGAGGCTGAACTGAAAAGGATTCTGGCGTCAGACTGACTACAGTTAGCTACTTGGTCTGTTCAGAAAGAATTCCCAGTCTGATCAGGCTTTGCCTGAGCTCGGCGATGTCTTTCCAGGCGATGAAGGGCACCTGCAGACGGTCGAGTCGGGTGGCATACTGCTGCAGGGCTTCGGAACCGCCTGTTTCTTCAGATATATCGTGAATGATGACGGCTCTGATCTCCTGCGGATGAATGCTGTTTTCGGCGAACTCAGTGTAGATGGCCGGGTCTTTTTCGCCGCTGTCGCCGAAAAGCAGCATCGGCACTCCAGGGTACATTTCGGCGATCTGTTTCAGCCAGCCAAGTTTGTGATTCTCATGACTGCCATCGGTGAGGCTTTTTTTGAGAATGAGCGTACCCATCGGAAAATCATGCTGCTGCATGAAAGCTTTGAGTGACCGGCTGAGAAATGCCGGTGAACTGCTGAGATAGATGAAGCAGGGTGTTCCTGAGGCGACTGTTCCACGATTGATCGAACGGTAAAGATCCGGGGTTCCCTCGACCGGCTGACGTTTTTCAACGCTTCTGAACATCGAATTGACGACCATTCGGGCCCGGCTGGTGACTTGAGTCACCAGAATCGTATCGTCGACATCGCTGATGACGAGCAGTTCGATTCGCTCGGGAAACCTGAACGATTCATGATGCAGAAGGCTGTCGCCATGTAAGACCCGCAGCGAAAAACTGGCAACAGAAGCCGGAGCCAGATGCCCCGAGAATTCACCATCCGTGACGATCGAGCTGCAGCTTGCCCCTTCAGTTTCGATGCGCAGGGTGTCGCTTGCGAGCCAGGAACTGATCATTCCCGAAAGTCTGGCACGTTTCCCGGTCGGCTTTTTCCATGGGTCGGCAGATGAGACCGTTCCGGCAAACTCTATCGAACCGCTTGCCGGATGCGGAAAAACCCTCAGATCATAGAGATCTGCCGCTGGCAGCTGTGTTGGCAGCCAGATGACGACCAGCAGGCAGATCATTACCCGTAAAACTGCTTTGCTCATAATATTGACTGCCTCCCGTCTTTTCTGCTCATGAAATTGTATTACCAGGCACATGATACTATATCTAGTCCGGCGGATACAAAAAGTCAGGGGAGAAGTGGTGGGCGGCTTCTGGTTTGAAAAAAAATTCACAAACCCGGGGTGCGATCCTTGACTTGTCTCAGGGTTTTGGCTTAATATCACCTTGCCTTTCGGCATCGGATTTTTTTACAACCCGATGCCAATAACATTCAGGCAGGAGTGCGATTGTGACTAAAAAGACATACGCAATGATGGATGGGAACGAAGCTACTGCTATTATCGCGCATAAAACTAATGAAGTTATCGCGATCTACCCGATTACACCCTCGAGCAACATGGGTGAACACGCTGATGCATTTACAGCCGCCGGCCAGAAGAACATCTGGGGAACGGTTCCGACTGTTTATGAAATGCAGTCAGAAGGCGGTGCCGCGGGTGCCGTTCATGGTTCTCTGACCTCTGGCGCTCTTACCACCACTTTTACTGCTTCCCAGGGCCTTCTGCTCATGATTCCGAACATGTTCAAAATCGCCGGGGAACTGACTTCGACGGTTTTTCACGTATCGGCCCGCTCGCTGGCCTGCGCCGCCCTGTCGATCTTCGGTGACCACAGCGACATCATGGCTACCCGCCAGACCGGTTTTGCCCTTCTCGGTGCCAACTCGGTCCAGGAAGCTCACGACATGGCTCTGATTTCACAGGCTGCCACTCTCGAAAGCCGGGTTCCCTTCATTCATTTCTTCGACGGTTTCAGAACTTCACACGAAGTTAACAAAATCGAACTCATTTCTGACGAGCACATCAAGGAAATGATCGATGACAAGATGATCCTCGAACACCGCGCCCGCGGTCTCAACCCCGATCATCCGACCATGCGCGGCACCGCCCAGAACCCCGATGTTTATTTCCAGGGCCGCGAAACCGTCAACAAGTATTATGAAAAGACTCCCGAAATCGTTCTGAAGCACATGAAAAAATTCGCCAAGCTTACCGGCCGCGAATACGGTCTTTTTGAATACGTCGGCGACCCGAAGGCCGAACGCGTTATCGTTGCCATGGGCAGCGGCGCCGAAACCATTCATGAAGTCGTCGAATATCTCAATGAAAAGGGCGAAAAAGTGGGTCTGGTGAAAGTGCGCCTTTACCGCCCCTTCAGCGCCGAACACCTGGTCAAGGCTTTCCCGAAGACTGTCAGGAGCATTGCCGTTCTCGACCGCACCAAAGAACCCGGCAGCGCCGGCGAACCTCTCTATATCGATGTAAGAAACAGCATTGGCGAAGCTCTCGAAGCCGAAACCGCTCCGTTCACCAAATGGCCGAAGATCGTCGGCGGCCGCTACGGTCTGGGTTCGAAAGACTTTACCCCGAATCAGGTTCTTGCCGTTTTTGCCAATCTCAAGAGCGACAAACCGAAAAACCATTTTTCCGTCGGTATCATCGATGACGTCTGCAAAACCAGCCTTGACCTCGGCGAAGCTGTTGAAACCGGCGATCCGAAGACTTTCGCGGCAATGTTTTACGGACTGGGTTCCGATGGTACTGTTGGCGCCAACAAGGATGCCATCAAGGTTATCGGCGACAAGACCAAAAACAACGCTCAGGGCTACTTCGTCTACGACTCAAAAAAATCAGGCAGCATGACCATTTCGCACCTGAGATTCGGTGAAAAACCCCTGCGCTGCCCCTATCTGGTTTCACACGCCAACTTCATCGCCTGCCACAAGTTCAGCTTCGTCGACAACTATGACATGCTGAAGAACCTCAAGACCGGCGGCACTTTCCTGCTCGAAACCGAATACAGCAAAGACGAAATCTGGGATAAACTTCCGAAAGAAACCCAGCAGCGCCTGATCGACAAGAAAGCGAAGATGTACGTCATCAACGCCATCAAACTTGCTGAATCTATTGGCCTCGGTAACCGCATCAACCTGTTCATGCAGACCTGTTTCTTCGAAATTTCGAAGATTCTGCCCCGCGAAGATTACATGAAGTATCTCAAGGATGCCGCCAAGAAAACTTACGGCAAAAAGGGCGAAGAAGTCGTAAAGATGAACTGGAAAGCCATCGATATGGCCGTAGAAAATCTTTTCGAAGTCAAGATTCCGGCTGCCGCTAACGCCAAGCACAAAATCAAACCGTCGATGACCCTCAAGAACGCTCCGAAACTTGTTTCTGACGTTCTCGAACCGATCCTTGCCGGTAAAGGTGACGATATCACCGTCGGTCAGATGCCCAACGACGGCACTTTCCCGACCGGCACCAGTCAGTATGAAAAACGCAACGTCGGTATCAAGATGCCCCTCTGGGATGCAGACACCTGCATTCAGTGCGGCATGTGTTCTCTGGTTTGCCCGCACGCCGCCATCAGAACCAAGGTCTATGATCCGAAGTTCGCCAAGAGCGCTCCGAAGACCTTCAAATCATGCAAAGCCAAAGGCTTCAAGGAAGATCTGTCGTTCACCGTTCAGGTCGCTCCCGAAGACTGCACCGGTTGTGGCGCCTGCATCAGCATCTGCCCGGCTTTCCAGAAAGATGCCGCCGGCAAGAAGCTCGAAACCAAGGCGATCAATCTGGCCCATAAAGACGAAGGCATGCGCAATCACGAAGCTGAAAACTGGGATTATTTCCTCAACAAGATCCCTGATCCTGACCGCTCACTGATCAATATCAGCACCATCAAGGGCACTCAGTATGTCAAGCCGATGATGGAATTCTCGGGCGCCTGCGCCGGCTGCGGCGAAACCGCTTACATCAAGCTGGTTACCCAGATCTGCGGCGACCGTCTGATGATCGCCAACGCCACCGGTTGTTCTTCGATCTACGGCGGCAACCTGCCGACCACTCCTTACACCACCCGCGCTGACGGTCGTGGTCCGGCCTGGGCCAACAGCCTGTTCGAAGACAATGCTGAATTCGGTCTCGGAATGCGCCTTGCCACCGACAAGATGATGGAAGAAGCGGTCGAACTGCTCAATAAGGCCGTTGCCTGCGGCTGCAAATGCTCGGCAACCCTCAAAGCCATCGCTGACAAGATTCTCGGCAATGCCCAGAAGACCCAGGAAGAAATCGAAACCCAGCGTGCCAACGTTGAAGAACTCAAGAAAGCTGTCAAGGACTGCAAAGATGAAGTCTGTGTCAGGCTCTTCAATATGGCTCAGTATCTGGTTA
>CAYYUI010000128.1:2976-5499 GCA_964474705.1 uncultured bacterium | reverse complement strand
GCAGCGAAGCAATCGCACGCTCAAGTCTGTCATTGCGAGCGCAGCGAAGCAATCGCACGCTCAAGTCTGTCATTGCGAGCGCAGCGAAGCAATCGCACGCTCAAGTCTGTCATTGCGAGCGCAGCGAAGCAATCGCACGCTCAAGTCTGTCATTGCGAGCGCAGCGAAGCAATCGTACTCTCAAGTTTGTCATTGCGAGCGCGGCGAAGCAATCGCACTCTCAAGTCTGTCATTTCGAGCGCAGCGAAGCAATCGCCCGCTAAAAAGTAAGATTGCATTGTCTACGATGACAATCACATTAGAGGAGTGTTAAAATGGCGCTAATGTTTTGCGGTCAGGGGGTAGGTGACATGGTAAAAAATCTGCAGCTGGGCGTTCTGTTGATGGTTTTCTTTTGTGTCTGCGCCGGGCTGGGCGCGGCTCCACTCGCCTCTGGAACTTATGAGGAAGAAGAATACCTGATTTATGTGCCTGATGGTATAGATACCGACCAGAAATACCCGCTGATCGTCGCATTTTCGCCTGGTGCCGATGCTGACGGCCTTATTTCTACCTGGGGTTCGCATGCTGACCGCAATCATTGCATTATTCTCGCATCAAAAGTCATCAAGAACGGCATGGATATTCCGGCCTACCTCGAAAGACTGAGCAAGCTGATCAAAGAAAAGGTCGGCGAGCAGTTTCCGATCAACCCAGCAGGGGTCATTGCGCTCGGAACCTCCGGCGGCGGCATGGCCGCGCACCTTTTCAGCTTTTTCCACCCTGATACGGTCGCAGCTGTAATCAGCAGCGTCGGCTACATTCATGAAAACAGCCTGAAACACAAAGACACTTATCCGCACGGCAAAGTCTGCGCCTTTCTCACCAGCCCGACCGATTTCAACTACAAACTGATGCAGGAAGACCGCAAGTTTCTCAAAAGCCTCGACTGGCGCCTGAAATGGTATGAGTTCGAAGGTGGGCACCGCACCGCTCCCGAAGATATCCGCGAAGAAGCTCTGCAATGGGTTCTGGCCACCCTCACCGAAGGTCAATAAAGCGCGTCAGACAGAGAGAAGACTACGATTGCCTGGCTGACGCTCGCAAAGGCATTGGGATTGCCGAGTGTCAGTGAGTCGCCGGAGTGCCAGCGAACTGACCGATGACAGTTTAAAATCTTGTCACTGCGAGGAGCGTAGCGACGCGGCAGTCGTTGCTATGGCACATTGTTACATTATAAACGGTGCGAAGATTACGATTGCTTCGCTGGCGCTCGCAATGACATCCTTCGCAATGTCCAAATCTTTGCACATCCGACTCCGATATTTGCCTTTGGGAGAAACTTGTCACTGCGAGGAGCGTAGCGACGCGGCAGTCGTTGCTATGGCACATTGTTACATTATAAACGGTGCGAAGATTACGATTGCTTCGCTGGCGCTCGCAATGACATCCTTCGCAATGTCCAAATCTTTGCACATCCGACTCCGATATTTGCCTTTGGGAGAATATTCTGGTAGAATCTGCCGACTGAAGCCACTTTTACGACTGCGAGCCTCCCCATGATCGACCTTAACATTCTGCTGACCTGTATTGCCATTTTTTGTGCCCGCATCGTCGATGTTTCCGTAGGCACGGTCAGAATTATCAGTATCGTTCAAGGCCGCATAAAGACAGCTTTTGTGCTGGGCTTTATCGAAGTGAGCATCTGGATACTGGTCATTTCGACGGTCATGGAGAAAATCAAACAGAGCCCGATTATTGCAGTGTTCTATGCTCTTGGTTATGCTTCGGGTAACGTCGTCGGCATCATGATCGAAAAGCGTTTTGCGATCGGCAACGCCCTGCTGCGCATTATCTTTTTTGACAAGGGCAGGGTAGTGGCTGATGAGCTACGGCGTCTCGGTTATCAGGTCATGGTTTTTGACGGCATCGACGGTGACCGCTCAGTGCAGGAAATAGAAGTTCCATGCCGGCGCATCGATATTGAAGAAATCGTTAAGCTCGCCCGCAGCCACGAAAAAGAAGTCTATTTCGTTACCGAGTCGATTGGTCTGGCGCCCCGTCTAAAATTGCCGACCATGCAGCAGGCAACCGGCTGGCGCGGCATTTTCAAGCGCAAATAAGAGTCTGCAGCGGGGTCAGGGAGTCCTGACAAAGTGTGGCATTTCTGCAGGCAGCTCGATCGAAAGTTCAACCAGCCCGGCGATTTTACCGTCTTTAAACCAGGGTGACTGGTGAATCAGCTTTTTCAGGCCGGCCTTTTCGATCGTGTACGAGTTTTCAGTTCCCGTTGCCAGAAAGTTTTTGATCATTTCGACAGAACGTTCCTTATGGCAGTCGAACAGGCTCTTGCCGACAAGAGACCGGCCGCCGTATTTTGCAAAAACCTGGCAGGCACGGTCGTTCATATAGACAATTTTCGCTTCGAGATCGCAGATGGTAACGGCAAAACGGGTTTCTGCGAAATAATTTTCCATAAATCTCCTGACTTTCCGGCATGATCGAGGGGCATTGCCCCATACCTGTATATTATGATCAGATTAC
>CAYYUI010000128.1:0-2876 GCA_964474705.1 uncultured bacterium | reverse complement strand
GATTGCTTCGTCGCTTTGCTCCTCGCAATGACAGTGCGAAGCGAGGCAATCGCATTCTTGTAACTTACGATTGCTTCGTCGCTTTGCTCCTCGCAATGACAGTGCGAAGCGAGGCAATCGCATCTTTCAGGCGACGATTGATACAGGGCTGTGCCCCTTTGCAATGACGCAGGCAAAAATCAGAATTTGTATACTGCGTCGACGATGCCGTATTCGATCGATTCTTCTGAATCCATCCAGTAGTCACGGTCGAGATCTTTGAGAATGCGGTCTTTGGTTTTGCCACAGTTTTTGGCCAGCATGGCGGCAACTGATTCACGGGTGCGCAGAATCTGTTTTGCCTGAATTTCGAGATCGCTTGCCTGACCGTAGAGATAATCGACGCTGGGCTGATGAATCATGACTTTGCCGTTCGGGAAAACATAGCGCTGGCCTTTTTTGCCCGCCGAAAGAATCAGCGAACCCATCGAAGCGGCGAGACCCATGCAGACCGTTTTTACCGGCGAAGTGATCAGATGCATGGTATCGATGATGGCCATGCCGGATGAAATTATGCCACCGGGGCTGTTGACGAAAAAGGTGATTTCTTCGCCAGGTTTAATGGCTTCGAGATAGAGAAGTTTGCTGACGATGTCTTTGGCACTGTCGTCATCTACCGCACCCCAGAGAAAAATCTGGCGCTTTTCAAGCAGCTTCTGCTCGACAAGTTCATTGACCTCGGTGCCCTTTTCCTTTTCTTCGGCTGCATCTGGAGCCTGTGGTTCGTCTTCGTCATCAAGCCTGATCACCGGCATTTTGTACATATTCTTCATTGTAGGTTATCTCCAATCTGAATGAAAAAGCAGTGCGAAATCGCCCTGATTCTATACGTTTTTTATCTGCAAAACAAGAGTATAAATAAGATTATGCAAGCCGATCGGGCGCTGTTATAATTCTATTTATTGAGTATTCTTCGAAGGGGTCAGAAAAATCTGCAATAATTCTGCAGTTATCAATAAACAAAATCTGCGAGGTATGCATGAAAAAGATTGCGGTTGCTCTGTTAATGATAATCGGAGGTTTTAACAGCATTTCGGCCATGGAAAAATCTATAAATATCGCTCATCGCGGCGCCTGCGCCTATCTGCCCGAACACACACTTCCCGCCAAAGCTTTGGCATACAACATGGATGCCGACTATCTCGAACAGGACGTTGTGCTTACCAGCGACAATGTACCTCTGGTTATTCATGACATCCATCTCGATACGGTCACCGATGTCGCAAAGCGCTTTCCGGAACGCAAACGTTCTGATGGCAGATATTATGCGATCGACTTTACTTTCGCCGAAATCAAAACCCTCAAAGTGAACGAACGCATCGATCTTGCAACCGGCAAACCTGTCTTTTCAAAGCGTTTTCCGTCAGGAAAATCTGAGTTTCGCTTATCAAGTCTCGGCGAGGAAATCGAGATGATTCAGGGCCTCAACCATTCTACCGGCCGCAACATCGGCATTTATCCCGAGATCAAAGAGCCCGCCTGGCATCGAAACGAGGGGCGTGACATAACTGCGATCGTGCTGAAAACTCTCGCAGATTACGGTTATCACAGCAGCAGTGATCCAATATTCCTGCAGTGCTTTGATTTTGACGAGTTGAAACGGATTAAGAACGAGCTCAAATGCGAGTTTCGCCTTATTCAGCTCGTGGAAGAAGACTTTGACGTCGAAAAGGTTGCCGACTACGCTTACGGCATTGGTCCTTCAATCAGTCAGATAATCAGCGGAATCGATGCTTCCGGTCGGCCGGTGTTGACCGACCTGGTAGAGCGCGCCCATCGGGTCGGCCTCAAAGTACATCCATACACCTTCCGCGCTGATTCACTGCCGGCAGGCGTTTCGTCTGAAGCACTGCTGAAGGTGCTTTTCGAACAGGCTGGGGTCGATGGGATTTTCTCGGATTTTCCCGATATAACCGGCAGATATCTGCGCATTTTTAATCTCAGCTCGAAAAAATGATCGTTGAATTCTGAAACAGAACAGAGTCGCTGCAGAAGACCCGGTTGCTAAACCGGGTCTTTTCAACATTCAGAGCGTAAAGTTCTGATTCGGTGTCAACTGCCGCTGAATTCGGTGATATCGTCGATACCATAGCCGTCGGCGGTCAGCTGTGCTTCTTCGGCTGCGGTCAACACGTTCATGCGCCCTTCTTTGAGCCCGTGAATTTCGACATTGTAATCGCGATAATAGTTCAGGGCTTCCACGGTTGTACGGGTGATGATCTGCCCGGGCACCAGAAGCGGAATGCCGGGCGGGTAGGGGGTTACCATGCAGGCGGAAATTTTTCCGACCGCGTCACGCAGGGTAAGATATTCTCCGTCGCAATAAAATGCAAAGCGCGGCATATAGCGCATCGGCGAGAGTTCCAGGAAAAAATCGTTACGGGCAATCTGCTTGCTCGGTCTGCGCGTGCCACTCATTTTTTCGATATTCTCAAGCGCCAGAAACAGCCGATTCAGCTTGCTATGGGTGGCGCCGATGGTTATCAGCACGGTAAGCGTATTGAAAGTGGTTTTTTCGATCTGAATGTTGTGTTTTTCGAGGAGAAAATGCTCGACTTCTTTGCTTGAAAACCCGGTGCCGGAAACATCGATAGTCAGCTTGGTCG
This sequence comes from uncultured bacterium, assembly GCA_964474705.1. Taxonomy (GTDB): domain Bacteria; phylum Muiribacteriota; class Ozemobacteria; order Ozemobacterales; family Ozemobacteraceae; genus Rifleibacterium. The sequence goes on along the minus strand of CAYYUI010000128.1, from coordinate 231 downwards.
GGTCAAGGCGAATACCGTCATTTTTCACCTCATCGGAAAGAAGATCGTTCAGCTCGAGGACTTTGAATTTACTCAGGGTATTGATACTTTTTTTGATCGTATCAGATAATTCTATGCACCTCGAAAGCAGCGAATAACCTTCCATGACCATCTGTTTGCGGGCCACGTCGAGCGACGCGATCATCGGGTATTGCGGCGAAGTGCTTGTATGCATGTTGAAGTTTTCCATGA
>CAYYUI010000127.1:0-5643 GCA_964474705.1 uncultured bacterium | reverse complement strand
CGGCAGCGACACGGCGCAGACCCGGCAGGGTTTTTCCCTTCTCGAGGCAGTATTTGTTCAAGCCGTTGAGAAGTGAGGGATTGAGAGTCAGGGTGGTGATGTTCTCACCGACAATCTGTGTGTACAGCACATAGGGGTCATTCTCGGCCGGTTCTGCAACATTGATGGCCGGCAAAATGGTGGTGACGCCAGCTGCCAGATTGTTCAGCGAGAAGATCGGGAAAACCGGCAGATCGAGGTCGCTGGTTTCGTATGGCAGGCAGGAATCGATGGCGTAGTGCTGAGCCGCAAGAAAACGATGCGAACGGTCAGCGCCTTTTGGAGTTCCAGATGAGCCTGTTGTGAAGGTAATGAGTGCGGTATGCTCCTGGTCGACCGGAACTGGTTCTGCCGCCTCTGGCGTTTCGAGAAGATCTTCGAAACGGGCTGTCCAGGTTTTCGTGCAAGGCCCCATGTTAATTTTAACCGGAATGGCTTCGAGAGCCGGCTGGCCATTGCCCATCGAGAAACCACGCTCACCTGAGAGCCAGACCTTCGGCTTGCAGAGATCGGCGACGTAGCCAAGCTGATCAGCGCGGGCGAATGAATCGAGGAAAATGCATCTGACTCCGAGCATCTGAAAGGCGAACATCCCAGCATAGAGCCACGGAATCATCGGCACGTATACGAGGGCGCAGTCGCCCTTCTGAACGCCGAGCTTTTTGTAGCCGGCTGCCACATGCACAACCATGTCGTAGATGTTTTTGTAGGTGAAAGTATCGTGGGTCAAGGTTCTGGCAAACGGGTTGTAGTCGAACCAGATTTTATTCTTCGTGTTGACCCACTTCATGCAGACTCTGTCTGGGTGCTTTTCAAGGTGCTCCTGAAGGAAACAGAAGCAGTTGTTTCGCAGGCTTTCTTTGCCGATGTCATAACCAATTTTTGCAAGTGCCATTACCGACTCCTTAAAGATCTTTGAATACCTTGATCACCTGATCGGGCTTCAATGTGGGGGGGCCGCAAAAGGGCGCGGCCACTGTCAGCAATCCCCACACCTGTATGATCCCGAGACTTTGTTTCAGAGAAACTGCATTCGCTTTGTGAATTGCCACGAATGAGAATAAATTTTCGTAAACCAAGGATAACACTCTTTTTTCTTCGTGCAAAGCAGGCTTTTTGTTTCAAGTTGAAGACTCATGCCCATAGAACTGCCGGACCTGCCTCGACGCCTGCCTGGCTTCTGAATGGAGCTTTTAACGGGGGAACAGTTTTCCGGAAGCTTTTCCGGCCGGAGTTCATTCTATAAAAATTCGAGCGAGTTTTCACTTTATGATTACTGCAACTGTCGCAAATGTGCCCGAAATATCAGGCATTATGAAAATTCTCAGGTCTGAGTTCCCACGAACTGCGGTTTTCTGAATACTGAATTTTCAGAGTTCGATTTCGTCTTTTGCCAGCGGGTAGAGAATAACGACTTTTTTCTGTTCGACAACCTGCCCGGTGTTTTTGTTGTCACTCCATTGCAGTTTTATCTTCTTTCCGAGCTGCAACGCAGTCAGGTAAATAGTGACTTTTTTAGGCGTCGGTTTTGCGACATTGAACCAGACTTCCTCGCCTTCTTCTTCGTCAAAGTAATGATCGTAAATCGGTAAGGACGGATCGAGCTTTTCAAGGGCTTTGATCATGTCAGCAACGGTAAATTCTTTTCTGGGAGCCATGACTGGGTTCCTTTCTTATCTGCAGAATCATTAATATGGATTCAATCTCTGAGACGGGGCAAAAGTCTGCACCATCCAAGCAGGTTTGTTCAAGCATTTTAATTCTATCATACGCTGTTTTAAAGGGAGCGAAAATTGCCAAAAGCCTGCTTTCAGGGGTGGTGATGAAAGTGGTAAAATCGTTTGTCCACTTCAAAGAAACAAAGGAAATATTGAACCTGAAACTGTTAAAAGCGGCGGTCGTTGTTACCCTGTATAACCTGGCAGCGATTTCCGTGCTTGAAGCTCAGACCATGGCTTTTTTTAAGACTAAATGTTGAGGCAAAATGCAAAGGAAGAGAAATCATGCAGCAACTTGGAAGAATTTTCGGTATGGGTCTCGTTTTAACTGTTTTGCTGCTTATGATAAGCAAGGCATGTCTGGCAACCAGTTCAAAAAGTGTCGATGCTGAGTGTCCGGTATGTTCCAACCAGTTTTCGGCATCCATACTGATGTCGACAAACAATTTTGGCGGTTTCGATTCAGATCTTTGCCAGAATGCGCGTGGTTCTTCACCTCTGATGACGAGGATATGGGGTTGTCCTGCCTGTAATTTCTGTGGCTACAGCGATGATTTTGAAGAAAAGCTTACCGACGCACGTAAGGCTGAATTGAAAAACTGGCTGGATAAAGATATTAAAGTAGACGACAAAAAGCCTGGAAACAACTACGATGTTATTCCTCCACAGACCCGTTATGAAGTCGCCGCCCGAATTGGAGAACTGAGCAAAAAAACGGCACTCGAGATCGGCAGACTCTATCTGAATGCAGCCTGGGCCTGCCGTCACCTGGGTTTGATCGATGTTGCTTCCGATTCCACGACCATGGTTGAAGATTCGCCAGAACCTGATTTAACCATTTTTCAGGCACTTGAAGCGAATTCCCAGGGAATCAAACCCTCAGAAAATTTTGCCGCCGATATGTTCAAAATATTGGAAACCACTGCAGCCGCCTTTGATGAATTGAAAATTCCTGATTCAGAGCTGGTTTCCAGCTATCTCGTGCTTGCCAGACTTTTCCGTTCTTCCGGTGAAAACCAGCAGGCCGAAAACTTTCTTGCCAGAGCGATTGCTGCGGATAAATCAGGTAGAATAGCCCGCGAAGCGGAGGCTATCAGGTTCTCGATGAAAGAAGAGGCCAGATTTCAGGTCAAAGCAGCTGAGTGGCTTGAAAAAGGCCTTCAGGATCCTGGGTTGAAAGAGCAGGAAAAAACTCAGATGACTCTGACCCTGGCTGAAACTTTTCGGCGCATCGGCAACTTCGAAAAGGCCGAAAAGTATTACCTGCAGCTCTTTGAGAGCGAAAAACTCCCCGAAATTTTTCTTGAAATTGCACGCAATGGTTTTGCAGCTATTGGTCGGCCGCAGCTTTTTCCCGAAGAGAAGGCAAAGGTCTTTGTCGCTCAGCGGATAAAGGAGGCTTTATCCCTCCTGAAGGACCCTGTCGATGGCCGTTATGTTGCAGGGTATCTGCGTAATTGTTCCGATCGTGAGACTATTTTCCCTGAGCTGGTTAAGCTAATTCGTGGTAATGACGAAGATGCCGCTGAAAATGCCATTCGGAGCATGTCAGACACATCTCCCGAGTCTTTGAAGCTTCACCTTGAGTTGTTTGAGCAGGGTCGCTTCGTTGATATCGTTCTTAATAACCTGCGTGAGTTTGGCGATCGGTTGCCGCCTGAGCCTTTCATCAGCCGGTTCTCTGCCCAACCCGCATCGGAAAATACTGGCAAACTTCTCGAACTCATTGTGGCAATTGGCGGAAAGGCTGCCACAGACGCGATACTTGCCCGGGCAGAAAAGGAATTTTCCCCTGATGCGGTTCGGGCGCTTTCTCAGAATGAACCAGATGACTACAATAAGGCGGCATTTTACAGAAACCTGATCACCAGTCTGATTACCTGCGACGATCTGCGGGCTCTCGAAGTGTTGCAGCAGGTAATCGAAAACGCTAAGGTTGATGGTATCAACAGTTTTGGTTATTCACTGGTAACTGAAGCCGGAACAGCCGTCGAGTTCATAATCAATCATTACCTCGGTTTTTCTGTTGTAATCAAAAGAGAGCGTGAGCCGCAATTCAATCAGCCCGATGACAGCTTGCTCGATAAACCTTTTGCGCTTGCGAGGAATAATCTCAGGGAATGGCTGGCTGCGAATGGTGCGAAATCCCGCGAGCAGATTGTTGCTGATGGGTTCTTAACTGCAGGTTACAACATCACGCCCGCTTCTGATGTGCAATGTCTGAAGGAGTTGATTGCCGGGCTGTCGGATCATTTTTATCCGATTCGCTATCACAGCTATAATGCCCTGGTAAAAAGAACCGGGGTGAGTTTCAAACCGTTTATCGGACGCGACCCGAAGGCCTACCCAAAGGATTACCGCGAAATAATCTGGTATTACACCAGCTGGCTCAAAAAAAATCTGCAGAAATAAACCGGTTTGCATTAAATCCCACAATCTGAACATGGGGCCGTTTTCAAATCGTTTCGAATAAAGCGTCGTTGCCTGTGTGTGGGGACCGGTTTCAAACCGGTTCCTGCTACGGTCTATAATGAACATGCAGGCGGGTTCGTGGTCTGGGATTGGTCGGAGGTTTTTTATGATGTTCTTTTTGAACATGAACGGGTTTGCGTACCCGGGTGCGGTTTATTCCCGTGGAGTTACGGTTGTGGACGCGCCGTCTGGTACGCAGATACCGTCTGCGATCATAGTTATAACGCGGGTTGGTGGTTTCAGTAATGATTACCACTCTCGTTGGCACAGACTGCAACTCGGAAAAAGCGAGCGGTTTTCCGGGCGGAGCGTGAAAGATTTCCGGGTTTGGGCGCCAGTTGGTTCGCCGCTCGAGATCGTAAAGTGTTACCCAGCCAACCAGAGGGTTTGCTGAACTGTTCTCGCCCATATGCATTATTCTGGCGAAGTTACCGACTACTTCAATGACCCAGAGCGGTTCACCGCGAGACAATCGCTTGTTGCCGACCACAATAAATCCGGCAGTAACCCGGTTGGTTTGAGTGCTTTCGCGCAGGCGGCGCTCGATTTCCTCAATTTTTCTGAATGAATCCTGTGTTCCATTTCCAGTCGCCAGCTCATCGATGGCGAGATTTATCTGCGCGACCGCAAAAGCGGCCCGTTGTTTCGCGGCAGTCGCTTTGGCACGTTCGCGGCCTTCTTCCTGCTGGCGCCAGGCTTCGAGATAGTTGTTGAGAAGGTCAAATTTTCTGGCATGCAGGTCGTGCAATTTTTGCTGATAAGGGTTCAAATGCATCCTGATCGTAGTAACTCTGGCTGTCTGCATATCATTGAGGCGCCATAAGTCGCGAATTTCCCGCATAACCGCTTTCAGATCATTTCTTCCCAGAAGTTCTTCCAGCTTTCCAACATAAAGATAGTCGGCTGGGGAAACGCCTGCCGTCAGCCTGGTAGTATCACGCGGCCGAAGTGCAGTTTCCATGGCCTCAGTCGGAATTGAGATGTTATACGCTGCCGAAGTGCCGCACCAGGGACAGAATCTTGCCTGGTCTGGAAGCGATTTACCGCATTCGATACAGTTAAGAGCAAATAAGGGCGTGCCTGTAAAGAAAAACAGTAGAACTAAAACCATTGAAATCTTTTTCATGGTTTGTTCTCCATTGAATATAGATTTGTATCCCCTGGTCTGAATATGTTCAAAAGAGATAAAAATGAAAGCCCTGGATGGTACCGGCAAAACCGGCTTTTTGTAGGTTTTTCGAATTGATGAGGCTTTTCAGGTTTGCCAAAAAAGGAAAGAATTTTGTGTACATTTTAGTTGACAGGATAAAGCCATTCTGATAAAATCAGTTTTACCCTCAAGTGAGGGTCGCGGGAAACCGCAAAGCTCATTGAAAATAATATCCGATGAACACATCCAATTAAAGGTCTTTTT
>CAYYUI010000126.1:0-5695 GCA_964474705.1 uncultured bacterium | reverse complement strand
GCCAGCTCTGAGCTAATCTCACCGTTTTGAGTAATTTACAATGAGCTTTTGTATAAGAGTTGGGTTTGCTTCGCTGCCCGCGAAGGCCAGAGATGGCTAAATGTCGGTATGGGGCACGGCAATGAGAAATTTCTGCCGGTTTTCGGTGCAGCAGGAATGGCGATTTGCACGCGGCAAAAACGTTGGTTTTTTGCGGTAGATGCTGTCGAGGCTGTGCATAGTGCTTGCGAATTTTCCCGGCTGATGGTATAAAATGCACACCTAAATTTTTTGCAGGAGGCCCACTTTTAATGAAGCCTATTCGAACCTTTATCGTGGTTCCAAGTTTGCCAGAGTCGCTGGCCCCGCTCAAGGACCTCGCCTACAACCTCTGGTGGTGCTGGAACCCGGAAGCTATTGCTCTGTGGCGCCGTCTGGATCCGGTACAATGGGAAGCAACCTATCATAATCCGGTCAGAATGCTCGGTGCGATTTCGCAGGAGCGGCTCGAAGCCAAGGCCCGTGACGAAGCTTTCATGGCTAATCTGCAGCGCGTTTACGAAAGCTTCAATCAGTATATGAACGATCATCAGACCTGGTATGCCAAAAACCATGGTGGTTTTATCGACAAACCGGTCGTTGCCTATTATTCCGCAGAATTCGGTCTGACCGAAAGCGTCAGACTATATTCAGGTGGTCTGGGCATGCTCGCCGGCGATCATCTCAAATCTGCCTCGGATCTGGGCATTCCGCTGGTCGCGGTCGGCATGCTCTACCGGGTCGGCTATTTCCAGCAGAAGCTGAATGCCGGCGGCTACCAGCAGGAAGTCTACCCTGAAAACGACTTCCATAATATGCCGGTTGTGCCGATGCTCGATGGTAACGGCAATCAGATGAAAATCACCGTTCAGCTGCCCGGCAGAACTCTGTTCTGCCTGCTCTGGAAACTGCAGATCGGTCGCGTGCCTCTCTATCTGCTCGATACTGATACTCCCGAAAATTCTGCCGGCGACCGCTGGATCACCCGTGAACTCTACGGCGGTGACACCGAAACGCGCATCATGCAGGAACTGGTACTCGGCATCGGCGGTCTGCGTGCCCTGCATGCGCTCGACCTGCATCCCTGCGTCTATCACATGAACGAAGGTCACTCGGCTTTCCTGGCCCTCGAAAGAATCGCCGTCGCCATGGAAAGACACCAGATGAGCTTCAGAGAAGCTCTTGAACTGACCCGTTCCGGCAACGTGTTCACGACTCATACTCCGGTTCCGGCCGGCATTGACGTGTTCTCGCGCGATCTGATGGACAAATATTTCTCGCAGTATTATTCAAAACTCGGCATCAGCTGGCAGGAATTTCTCGATCTCGGCTGGCAGGCCAACACCCCGAAGGGTGACGGTTTCTCGATGGCGGTCTGCGCGCTCAATCTCTGCGGAGAAGCCAACGGCGTCAGCAAACTGCACGGCGACGTATCACGCAAGATGTGGGGCAACCTCTATCCGGCCGTGCCGTTCCAGGAAATTCCGATCAAGTCGATCACCAACGGCGTTCACACCCGTTCTTACGCCTCTCAGGAAATGTCAGCCCTGTTCGACCGCTATCTCGGCCCGCGCTGGGTTATGAATCCCGGTGATCAGACGGTCTGGGAAAAAATCGACATGATTCCGATGGAAGAACTCTGGCGCACCCATGAACGCCGCCGCGAACGCCTGGTAGCCTTCGCTCGCAGCCGGCTCGAAAAGCAGCTGAAAGCCCGCAATGCACCGCCTTCCGAAATCGCCCGCGCTCAGGAAGTTCTCAACCCCGAATATCTGACGATCGGTTTTGCCCGTCGTTTCGCCACCTACAAGCGTGCCACCCTGCTGTTTAAGGACAAGGAACGCCTGATCCGCATTCTGACCAACAAAGAGCGCCCGATTCAGATCATCGTTGCCGGTAAAGCCCACCCGAAGGATGAACCGGGTAAAAACTTCATCAAAGATATCGTCAAGGAATCAAATGACGAACGCCTGCGCCGCCATATCGTCTTTATCGAAGATTATGACGTTGTTGTTGCCCGTTATCTGGTGCAGGGCGTCGATGTGTGGCTCAACAACCCGCGTCGCCCTCAGGAAGCCAGTGGTACTTCAGGTATGAAAGCTGCTGTCAACGGCGTTCTCAACCTTTCGATTCTCGATGGCTGGTGGGATGAAGCTTATCACCCCGGCATCGGCTGGGCGATCGGTACCCGCGAAGAATTCGAAAACACTGATTACCAGGATGAAGTCGAAGCGAACTCTCTCTACGAACTGCTCGAAAAGGAAGTTGCGCCGACTTTCTACGATCATTCAAGCGACAATCTGCCGCGCCGCTGGATCACCATGATGAAGCAGTGCATGAAGGATGTTAACCCTGTTTTCAATACCAACCGCATGGTTGCCGAATACGCCGACCGTTTCTATGTTCCTGCCGATCGCCGCTATCGCGCTCTGTCTGCAAATGACCGCCAGCGCGCCCGTGAACTGGCAGGCTGGCTCGACAATGTGCGCTCGAACTGGAACAACATCCGCATCGAAAATGTCGATGCCAACGGCTCCGGTGCTCAGCGTGTCGGTGAAATTCTCGAAGTCAAGGTGCAGGTGCATCTTGCGAACCTGAAAGCTTCCGATGTGCTGGTGCAGGCTTTCTACGGCAAGCTGGTCAGCGATGGCGACCTTTCACAGGGTGATATCGTCGACCTGCAGCTGGTCAAGCAGCATGGCTCAACCGCTGAATTCTCGGGCGGCATCGCTCTGGGTTCGAGCGGCAAGATGGGCCTGGCGATCAGGGTAATGCCCTCGCACCCTGATCTTGTTCACCCGCTGCTCACCGGCCACATTCTCTGGGCCAAATAACAGGCAATAAAAAAGCCCCGGCTATGCCGGGGCTTTTTTATTGCCGCTCTTGCGCGGGCCGGGAATTTGTTCGTTCAAACGTTTTGTGGGCGGCCCGTTCCTTTTTGCCGGTTTTGGAAAAACTTTCTGAAGGTCGATGCTCATCTCCGGAAAAATCGTTGATTTCAGATGATCTTCGCTGTTAAAGATTTTCTCGCGGCCGAATTTGCCGGTTTTCTCAAGGTTCCAGATTGAGATTTCCAGATTGCAGGTATCGACGACCCAGTATTCCCGCACGCCATGCCGTTCGTAAAGAGCCATTTTATCTATCAGGTCACGTTTTGATGATGATGGCGACAATATCTCGACAGCCAGGTCGGGAGCGCCGATGCCACCGCGCTCGTCGAGCTTCGTAGAATCGCAGTAAACCACGATATCGGGTTGAACGACGGTTGAGGTTTCTTCAATCGCTTCATCATGCTCAGGCAGCCTGACATCGAATGGAGCAGTGAACGCTTTGCATTCATGACCTTCGAGAAAAGAATAGATTTTGCTGCTCAGGGCAATCGATATTTCCTGGTGCAGCATCCCGGGGGCGGGTGACATATCGTAGGCTTCGCCGTTGATGATTTCCCAGCGCTCATTTTCAGGCCAGGTTATGTAGTCGGCCCAGGTAAAAAAATCACGTTTTTGCTTTCTTGCAGTCTGTGGCATTCTTCCCTCCAGTTCGTTCGTCGTTCTTTCAAAACTTGTATTCGTATTCGGCGCCGAAATGCCAGTAGCCGAACTGGTCGTCTTTGAGGCGGTTGAAGAGCGTCGGCAGCAGGGCCGGGTCATCTTTGGCCAGGCCGTTGGTCATCAGACCCATTTCTGACATTTCGGTGCCATACTGGGTATAGCCGTCGAGGAAGGCGGCGCCGCCGACCGTAAGCTTGAGCCCTCTGAAAATGCGGTAATTGACCTTGCCGGTGAAGGTGCGGCGCTGCTGGTAGCTTTCGACTTTCGAAAAATTGAGGTCGCCCGACCAGGTGAGACGATGCATGGCATTGCCGCCGAGGCCGATACTGACGCTTTTCGCATCGAGATTATGCCGACCCTGTTCGAGGGTGCCGGTTTTGAGTTCGCCCTTGAGCATCAGGTTCGGGCTCAGCCAGTGATTGACTTCACCGCGCCACGAAAATGATTCGGCCGGATCGATGCTGACCCGGGTATAACCACGGTAATAGGGTTTTGGGTCGAGTTCCTGCTTTTCGATGCCGATGACGGCAGTGGTGCGCTTGACCGAGCCGCCGTGGCAGTCCATGCATGCACTGCCGCCCGGTTGAATCTGTTTTGACCTGAAAACCTGCACGTCGAGGATGTCCTGAGAATATTCAAAGTCGAAGATCGTCGAACGGCCGCGCAGTTCGACATCGCTCTCGGTATGGGCGAAGCGCACGAGGCGGTGATATTCGAACCCGGCGGTCGTACGGCGCTCGATTGCCGTTCGCCCTTCGAACGATGCGGGAACATGCAGTTCGAGGTGCTCCTGGCGAACAAAGGCGTTCTGCCTGATGTCGCCACCGCCCGGCGGTGAGAGTTCCCAGGCTTCGTCGGCCCGGGCTCCTGCAATTACCATAATCAGCGCTGCTGCGAACAGGATGATTTTTGTGATCGAAGTGTTTGGGTTGAATGGGGTGTTTTTCAAGAATAACCTCTGCAGTTTGATTTTCTGCATATTATCACAGGTTGCCGTTAAAAAAAATACCCCGGCCGCCGGCCGGGGTATTTTTAAGGAAGCTTACTGAGCGATATAGATGTAGTAGGGAGCCGGCAGGGTGGCTTTGACTTTATCAGTGCCAGTAGCATCGGTAGATACCAGGGTGATGCTGTAGGTTTCGTGAGCGGTCAGCTGATAAGTGGTATCAGTGGTGCTCGGGGTTACGGTGATGGTGGCGACGGTTTTGCCTTCATTCCATTTTACATCAACATAAGGAGTGCCGGTGATGGCTTTGGTAGTGCCCTTGATGTTGGCGACTTCAATCGAGAAGTTCGGGGCAGAGGTGTTGGTGTAAGCCTGATTCAGGGTCAGGGTGAACACATACTTGCCATTGGTCGCTGAAACCGGAGTTGGAGTGCCGGATTTCTGTGAAACTTCAGCAGTGCCGAACATGGCAGTGTGGACCATGTAGTCATCAGCGATGATGGCGTCGGCGAGGTTGCTGTTTTCTGACTTGATTTCGGTCAGAATGGCTGCATCAGTATTCCGAGTCACGGCAACGGTGTCGAGAGCGGTTGCAGTGGTGCCGGAGGTGATGGTCGAAGGAATAGTGATGGTGGCGGCCGGCACTACAACTGCCGGGCTGGTTACGCCAGCGGGCTGAATCTGAACTTCAACCGATACGGCTGCGCCCTTGACGCTTTCAAGGGTTGAGGGAAGAACGGCAGCGGCGAATTCAACTTCGACGCCGGCGGTTTTATTGGTGTGTTTCTTGTAACTGAGTTTTATTTTGGTGCCACTGACTTCAACCATCATGAACAGGTCAGAATAGTTGAGGGCGATGGTGGTAGCACCTCTCAGAGAACCGTTGAAAGAACCGGTCGGGAACAGGCGGCTGAGAGTGAGCGTGCTGGTAGTGATTGGTGAATCGTCATCATCACCGCCAAAGCAGCCGATCGAGAATGGAACCAGAGCCACGAGAAGAAAAAGAACGAAAAGTTTTTTCATTTGATTAGAACCCTCCATAGAGATTTAACAGTAAAGGTTTACCACAGGTTGATTCTTTCTGCAAATTATTTGTCTGCAACCACAGCAAACGCAAATTTGATCTATACAAAATGGTATTGAAAACTTCGCTTTAACCTGTCATTGGCCGGTTCGTTCG
>CAYYUI010000125.1:0-5820 GCA_964474705.1 uncultured bacterium | reverse complement strand
CTAATCGCTGTAGCACCCGACAGCATCTATCCTGATGCTGTCGAGTATCGCTGACCTCCTGTCAGCAAAAAAGCAACCCGGCTGATATGCCGGGCCGTCGAACAGACTCTATTTTGTTTTTGCAGGATTCAATAATGCTTTTATGACGGCTCATACATTCGAATGATAACACCATCTCAATCATTCCGCATGCAAAGAATTCCAGCTCACACTCAGACTGCAAACCGCTGCGCCATCAGTGCCGGCAGCATTGGCAATGCCGCACAGCTGACCTTTCGCATGTTCACACGGCAACTAAAAAGCGAATTCCTCGCTGAGAATCGCCTGAGAAGGGTAACCGATTGATATCAGGTCACGCCTGACCGACTGCATCATCGGTTGCGGACCACAGAGCATGACCAGGGCATAAGGCTGATATTCGGGTAACAGCTGCGCTAATGTGGTTTTGTCGAGTCGTTTGTGGGCATCGACATCGACCGACAGCTCACGGGTGGCAATTTTAATCAATTCAAAACCGGGAAGTTCCTGGCGCATGCCGGCGATTTCTTCGAGGCAGGGCGCCGCAGCGCTGGTCTGGTAGGTCCAGAGCAGCTTGACTGCCAGCGGCGATTTTTCTTCGCGCAGCTGCCTGAGAATACTGAGCATCGGGGTAATTCCGATGCCGCCGGCAATCATCACCAGACGGTCGACCCGGTGCCGCCAGGGCGAAAACACACCGAAAGGCCCGGAAACGCGAACCTGGTCCCCCACCCTTACGGCAGCCAGCTTTGAGGTCCAGTCACCGCTCGCCTTGATCAGAAACTGCATGCCGGTCATATCAGCCGGCGCTGAAGCAATGGTGAAGGGGTGTTCTTCAGGCCCGGGTTCGGCATTTGCAAAGCTGATGAAAGCAAATTGCCCGGCAACGAATTTGAACATCTGGTTGCCGGCGGCCAGCTTCAGGTCGATCTGCCAGATATTTTCGGCAGCCGGGCCGGTTGAGGCAACGACAAAAGCCTCGCCCTCAGCACGCTTTGACGGCAACCACAGCTTTTGCCAGGCGATGACGCCGGCCCAGATAATCAGTGCTGACAACCAGAACAGTACCAGCCAGCCTCTGCGCATTGCTGATTCAATCGCAAACATGTGCCCCAGAGCCAGAAAAGCTACCGGCACCGCATAACGATGCAATTTCAGCCATTTGTCATATTTCAGTTCGAGAAACTTGCGCCAGCACGAAGGCACAATCAGCAGCCACAGGCCCACAAGACTGATTGCGCCGAGAGCTTCCGGCCATTGCCCCGCGTGCAGCGGTCCGGCACGTTTCAATCCGGAAACATACATCAGCATCGGATGCAAAAACGCCAGGGTCAGACTGGCAATGCCTGACAGCCGATGCAGACTCAGCAGGCGGTCGAGGCCGAAAAGCCGGTCGAGGCTGCGAAAACGCATAGCCAGTATCGGTTGCAGAAGAAGCATCGCCAGAGCCCACAGGGCAAACACCCGCCCGATCATAACCGGAAAAGTACCAGGTTGAACGGCCGTTTCCCGGAAATAGTGGCGCGCACCAATGCCGGCCAGCAGGCAGAAAAACCCGGCCAGCAGCAGAAAAATCAGAAGCTTTTTCGCACGGCAGCCGTTCTGATCGAAGTTGGCAAGCTGATTCATGCCGGCTCTCCATCCTCGAACTCCATCCATTCAAGAAGAATTGAATGAGCCAGCGGCAGCTTGCCCAGCAAAATCAGACTGTCGGCCAGAGTTGAGTTGAAAAGAACAGTGTAGAGAGTAACCGGGTCTTTCCAGTTGGCGAACGAAAACCACGTCATGACCACCACGCCGACCACAACACTGGTGGCATTGAGCACATAAGCCCAGGTCATGGTTTTGCGGTAGAGAAACATAACCGGCAAAACAAGGAAATTGAAGAGCGGGAACAGCACGCCGATCAGATTAAAAGCATCTTTGGACGGCGGATGCACGCGGTAATGAAGAAAAAAGCCGCCAAGAGCCATGCAGAACAATCCCAAAACCGGAAACTTGATCTTCTCAGGCCTCACAAATCACCTCGATGTTTAATTAAACAGCCCCTCAAGAATGTCCGCCCGAAATACCGTTTCAGGCAATGCCTCTCAAGAACTGCACCTGCTGCTGAAATTATTCTACCATATTCTCGAGCCGACTCTGCTGGGAAATTTATAGCGCTGCTGGCGTCCAATCTCACGAAGATGGAACCAAATTTATTGAATCCTGCAAAAAAAGCCAACTTACTTCACCGGCGCGGCCATCAGTCGGGTTACTTTTTCTTCAGCGATTCGCTTCGCTCACAAGCTTCCGAAAAAGTAATCCCGCCTTCTGTCCACGCCTAGACTATTCTTCGTAAGAAGTCAGCAAAACCGGTTTTAATTCTGCAGTTATCAACAAAACACAAAACTCAAACCCACGATAACTGCCAAATGCTGCTTTACAGAAGGCAAGCAATAGCATATACTTTAATATATACTAAAAGTATATGGAGGTCTATATGACCAGAGTGGCAAAAATTTTCATGAATGGCCAGAGTCAGGCAGTAAGATTGCCAAAAGAATGCCGATTTGAAGAATCTGAAGTCCTCGTCAGGAAAATTGGCGACCTTGTTGTTTTATACCCGGCTGGCTCTGCTTTCGATCTTTTCGAAAATTCTCTTGAAAAATTTCCCGATGATTTTATGACCAGCAGAAATCAGCCCGCCGCCCCAGACAGATAATCATGAGAGGCAAAAAAAGTCGCGAGGTCAGAACTCTCTACCTGCTCGATACAAATATCTGCATCTACGCCATCAACATGCGCTCAAAAAGCGTAGTTGAAAAGGTGAGGCAAAGATCAGTCGACGAAATTGCCATTTCTTCTGTAACTGTCGCAGAGCTTGAATATGGCCTACAGAAAAGCAGCAGAAAAAACACTACGCGTGAAGCCCTTATCGAATTTCTCGCCCCATTCTCTATCATTGATTTCACTTCCCTGGATGCGATTGAATATGGAAAAATCAGGGCATTTCTCGAGGAAAAGGGGACGCCGATAGGAGCCTACGACCTGCAGCTCGCCGCGCAGGCTCTCGCCAGAGATCTTGTTCTTGTTTCAAACAACGCCAGAGAATTCGGCAGAGTCCCTGGTCTGAAACTGGAAAATTGGACTGCCGCTGATTAATACTTACCCTTCTGCATTTATGCACCTCAGATTTCTTAGTTTAAAATAACGGCGATATGCAGACTTCTCTGGCCGGAATGTGTCAATCTTTTTGAATTCAATACATTGACCAGGAATTACGGCTGTCATAAGATTATCAAGCCCGCCAGAATCGAACTGTGGGATAAGCCGTAAGCTCCCGGAGCGGTAATGTGAAAAGCCATTCACCGGCAGATTTGCAGACACAAAATCTGGAACCATCTTTTGTGGAGCGTGCATAAATGGAAAAAACTGAATCAACTATCAAGCTGCCGATAATCTCTTTTTTCAACATCAGGGACTTTTTGGGCGGCATCGCCTTTCTTGGCCTGATTGTTGTGGTTTCGCTGTTCTTTTTTGATTTTAAAGGGCCGGGCAATGAATTATCTTGGTTGCCGCTCACCGGAATCATATTCTTAATTGCCGGGGCTTTTCTGCTCTACAATTCAGAATCCAGCGTTGTGGTCTATCTTCAGAAAGGTAATATTCAAAACCATTTTGTTTGTTTTGGAAAAGCGCTTTCGAAGACGATTGCCAGCAAGAGCGACACTGAAGCAATCGCTGTCGACTGTCAGGTCAGGTTTCGAGACCGGCGCAAAACTTTTACCGGACCCGATAAAATCTACGAATACCCGGTCTTTTTAATCGACAAAGCCCGAAAGAAGCATTACATCGCAGAATACAAGAATCTTGAAGAGGCCAACCGACTGGTCGAGCGAATTGCTGCGGGCTGGCAGATTAAAGGGTTCACCGGCAAAGAGAAGTCTTTTGCCATTCTTGGCAAAGGGCCGAAAAATTCAGTAACCATAACTTATTCATCAAACGAACCGCTTACTGCTGGCGAAAAAATCCCCTCTTCGCTGTTCTGGTATGTCAGCATTACCATGATTATTCTGGCATCGATGTTTGTGATGTCGTTTTTGCTGGCAGCATCATAAAACTGATTTTAACGCGAACCCGAAAAAGCTGCACAAGGCTCTTTCAATAATTTACTGACGGTTCTCAAGCCAATACTGCCGGGCCGATACTCCTGGTATACAAGGTCCATGTGGTTACGGGCAAGGATTCAAAGGGCCGCGATGATTGGAAATGGATACATCAGTTTTACGCTGCCGCCAAGCTATGCCGAGCCGGTTAAAAGATGCATTGACAAGTCTTTCCTGCTGATGAACGGCACCCAGTATATCTAATGCGCCACGTAGCGCCGCGAAGAAAGTCAATCAGTCGTTCTGGCCTACAACTTCTCAGACTTTTTAAAATGACAGGAATGCCAACGGAACAGGCTAAACACACCCCAAAATAGCAAAGCTATTTTTCGGGTATTCCGTCTTTCCCTTTTTTGGGGTAGAATCGTTGTACGAATTTTTTTAGGAGAAGTATGAAATGACAAAAAAGCTCTTTGTTGGTTTTCTGATGATGTTTTTTGTTGTGGCGTTGTCAGGTGCTTTACAAGCAGCCACTTATGGATACGTGATTGTAAAAGGGAAGGACGAAAAATCCCTTGACCGTGAAACAGCCGCGATCGAAATGTTGATCAAGAACTGGGACAAGGGCGAGATGCTGTTCAAGCATAAAATCTCGAGCGGATTCGTTTTCTTCAAGAAACACACCATCACCATGTTCTTTGCCGGAATGGAAAAAGACGTATCCCAGTTTTTGTCTCACAGTTCTTACGAGGGCGATTTCCTGAAAGATATCGTTGTGCAATTGAACTATACAAGCTACAGCAGTCCGCGTGAGGTTGGCCCATCCATTGCTACGATGGTGACGAAAACACATAACAATATTCGCAAAGCTCTTGGCGAAATCGAAGGCAAAACCGAAAACAGCCTTTGGAAGACATTATCGACAGCCAATCCGAAAGCGTATAAATCACATCTCGTTGACGGAAATTTGCTGTATCCCCAGATTAATGTTACTTTCTACAGCTTGAAAGCGACCGAAGAAAATCGTTTGTTCTCGTTAACCTTTGGAGAAGGCTATTCCCGCGATATCAAGTAAGGATTAAAAGTTAGAATTAAAAAGAACGAGAAGTCGCCGGCAACGGTGATTTCTCGTTCTTCTTTTTAGGGGCGCCCGGCAGGGTGCATTTCAAGCTTCCATGAGCTATTTAACTTCTATCAGTTCTACATCGACATCGCCGATTTGAGTGTGTCTGTTTCCGGAAACAAAAGTAGCTGAATCACCCCAGGGGCCACCGATATCAATTATAAGGGTGACTCCAGAAGGAACGCAATCAGCGTTAACTTCAGCTTCAGTTTTCTGGCCGGCAAGCTCAAGATATTTTGCTGTCATAGTTTCGTCAAAAGTAATAACAAGCTTCTGCTTCATGTTACGAACCTTTCTCGCCAAAATTGGCACTTATTAAGTATTGTTCATTTTCTATACCCAAACCTATACCAATCAGGTTGCGCTGACCTGGTTCAAATCCGCAATTAATCTTCTTCTTCAAGATTATGATACGTCTCCGATGCGTAAAATAAAAGATATACGCGTATCTGCCAGACGTTTTTCAGCTGCGCTACGTAGCGCAGAGAAAACACATTCACGCCACCTTGCTCAGAGTCAGGTTAAACCCTGAGCGCATGGCAAGAACAATCAGCATTTCAAGGCTGAATTTTTCCCATTTGCCGCGAACGA
>CAYYUI010000124.1:0-6039 GCA_964474705.1 uncultured bacterium | reverse complement strand
AAAAACCAGCATGAGGCGAGGTTTTTCTCCCGGTCGGCTGCTCCACTCTTCATGGAGCTACCGGGGGTGATGACGGACCTGACCCTGCGGTGAACGGCACAGCAAGCCGATAGAAGAGGAAATTCTTGCTATGATCAGATCATTATTCACGGGAGTTACCGGGCTCAAGCAACATCAGACAAAAATGGATGTTCTGAGTAACAATATTGCGAACGTTAACACTACTGCCTTTAAGCGCAGTCGAGTCATGTTTCAGGACATGTTTTCAGAAACGCTCCGCCACGGCCAGCAGGCCTTCGGTGATTACGGCGGACTCAACCCGATGCAGGTCGGTCTTGGCGTTACCAATGCTTCCATCGATACATTGATGGATCAGGGTGCAATCGAAAGTACCGGCAAGCAGACCGACGTCGCCATCGAAGGTGCCGGTTATTTCACGGTCAAGGGCTATGACGGTAATACCTACTACACCCGCGACGGCAATCTCAACGTCAGCTCAACCTACGACCTGGTCATGACCAATACCGGGTTCAAGATGCAGGGCTGGCTTGCCACTCAGAACCCCAAAACCGGCAATCTTGAAATGAAGGAAACCGGGGTTGTTCCATACGATATCAACATCAACAAATATCTCAAGAAACACGCCCACCAGACAAACGAAATAACCTATTCGTGCAACCTCGACAGCGGTTCGAGCGAACGCGACGTTGAAATGGGCCTGGACACTCTCACCTTTAAAGACAGCAGCGGCAGCTTTCAAAACCTGCAGTTTAAATTCAAAAAGCTCGATGCAAACAACTGGATCTGGTCAGCAATTGACGATTCAGAAGGCAATGTCGCCACCGGCACCCTGAAAACCGACGACGACGGCAAAGTTATCGAAAGCACCGTCGAACCGGCCGGCCCGACCTCTTCTGTTGCCAACCCATATTTCACCTATGACCCCGATGGAGACCCGCGTCCCGGTTCTGCCACCATGCCTACCAACGCCGTTTCAAACACCGGTGATGGTATCAGTTCAGGGGTTACAGTCTCCGGCACTGAAGTAAAAGACGAAACTGTGCAGATAATTTTTGACGGCGGCGACCCGACCCGCGCTACCTCATTCCGCGTCGTAGGCTCTGATCGTGGTTTCATCGGCGCCGGCACCCTTGGTGGCGATCAGGCCAGAATCGAAGGCACCCCCGTTGCTTTCGGCACCCACTGGACCCCCGCCAACGACACCTATTTCGAACTTGCCGACAATCAGTTCACTCCGCCTAGAATTGCCCAGGTCAGTTACCTTGCCGGCACCACCTATTCAGCTTCTGACGTGGCAGACCAGATCAACACTGCTATGAAAACCGCCGGGGTAAGAGGCACCGCCTATTACGATGCGGTTACCCAGAAGTTTCAGATCGTCAGTAACGAAGCCGGCAGCAATCGCGAGTTACAGATGATGAATTCATACGGTGACCTGGCTGACCTTGGCTTCGTTGAAACCACAGCCTATGGAACAGGCGGCGCCAAGCCTGAAGTGTTCAGCGTTACAGATGAAGCAGCAGCTTACAGCACTGCCTGGGATCCCGAAAACGACATCTGGGACCCCGCAAGCGACGTCAGTCTGACGATCACCGACCGCAATGGCCGGTCAGCACTCATCAATTTCAGTGATATCGTCGCCGGCAACAATCAGATATACACCCGTGGCGCCATTCTGGCCGAAATCAACTCACGTCTGGCCCAGGAAAACGTTGATGCCACGGCTTCATTCGTCGATACCGACAATGACAACAGCCCTGACCAGCTGGTTATCACCGGCAACAAGTCAGGTTCAGGTGAACGGGTCATCATTTCCGGTGACGGCACCTGCAACCAGCTGGGCCTTGCTCTCGGCGAAACCCGTGGCACCGCTGCAATCGCCGATTTCAACTATGGCGGCCTGTCGTTCACTCTTACCGAAGGTGCCAATCCCTGGCTACCGAATGAAACCATGAGCATGGTAACCACCGCCGAGAAGGGTGCATCCAATTCAGTGAACATTATGGTTCCGCAACCGTCTTCTGACATGCTTACCTTTTCGACTACCGTGAATGGCGAAACCTTCAAAATCGACGGTGCGGTAAGCAAAGGTGCAACCCATGCCACCAACATTATCATCTACGACTCCCTCGGCGCCGCACATGGCCTGGTTACCGAATGGGAACACACCAATGCCGATACAATGGAATGGAGTTACAAGGTCAGATATTCCGACGATGACCCGGAAATCGTTGCCTGGCTGAAAGATCCATCCAACAACATTGCCAAACCTGATGAACCGACTGAAGATGACCTGGAAAGAGCCAATGATGCTCTGATCAAAAATCGCGAAGGTAAAATGTTCTTCTTTGAAAACGGTAAAGTCGATCTGGGCAGAAGTTATACTCCAACTTTCGAACTTCAGCCTGAAGGCAGCAATCCGATGGCAATCAGCCTGACCACTGACCTGATCACTCAATTCGATTCAGACTTTTCAACCAAAGCAGAAAAGCAGGACGGTTATGAAATGGGTCTTCTCGAGCAGATATACTTCGAAGATGACGGCATCATCAGAGGTGTATATTCAAACGGTCAGAAACAGCCGATCGGGCAGATTTCTCTGACTACTTTCAATAACCCGGCCGGTCTTGAAAAGAACGGCAAAAATCTGTATTCCTTCTCACCGAGTTCAGGTCAGCCGATTGTCAACAAACCCGGCTCGGCATACGCCGGCACACTGGTTCCAGCTTCTCTGGAAATGAGCAATGTGGACATATCGGAAGAATTCACCAACATGATCATCACTCAGCGCGCCTTCCAGGCGAACTCCAGAGTAATTACCACTTCCGATGAAATCCTTCAGGAAGTTGTGAACCTGAAACGCTGATAAGTTACGGAAACGGGAGTTGACCAGCCAATGATCAAACTGTCGAGAATAAACGGTTCTACGTTCTATCTTAATCCAGAACTGATCGAGCAGATGGAATCAACTCCCGACACCGTCATAACACTGATCAGCGGAAAAACCGTCATGGTTGGCGAAGCGATCGCCGTGGTTCTGAAACGAATCATCCAGTATCGGAAACGCATCAGAATGCTGAGTCGACTCTCGAAAAAGAAGCCTGGAAAGGAAAAATGCTGACCGGAAAAAGCTGAGAATTTGCGCCCGGGCATTGACGCAGCTATTTTTCTCGTGGTAGGGTAACATGCTATGTCGTCTAAAACAAAAATCGTGCTGATAGTCCTTGTGGTTCTGGTCGTGATCCTGGCGGTCGTAGGCATTGCCTACATTACCTCTCGCAAGGCAATGACCGGGCCAGGCGGTGCCCTGCCGCCTCCTCCGACCCAGGAGATGATTTCGACCACCCCTAAGATGGGGCGCTTTGATCTGGGCGAATTTGTAGCAACCTCCCGCGACGAGGAACTTCATTACATCAAGATTCAGGTTGAAGTCGGCTACATAGGAAACCTCGAAAAAGAGCTTGAAGAGCGCAAGGCCGAGCTCAGAGATAAAATCATCAACATCCTGATGAAGCTCAATATTCAGCGTGCCAAAGAAGACTTTATCGACCGGTTCCTTCACAAGGATATCGAACGAGAACTGAACAACATTCTGGGGAAATCAACCTCAGAAAGCAGAATTATTCAGGTTGTCATCCCGACTTTCCTGATCAACTGAAACATCTTTGCCCAGACGACCGGAGCCTATGAATGGTTGACACCCTATCGCAAAACGAGATTGATGCCCTGCTGTCGGCACTCAGTCCCGTCGCGGAAGACACCGCTCCGCCGGCCGCCGGTCCAGCTGCCTTTGCCGAACCATCTTCAGAAGCAAGGCCAAAGCGTGAACCTGCCACGGTATCACTTGGTCTTGGCGGGCCGGCTGCTGCCGCAGTTGAAAGAAAAGACGGGAAAATCGAGCGCAAGTATGATTTCAAGCGCCAGACCAAGTTTTCCAAAGAACAGCTGAACACTATTTCACTGATCCACGAGGCATTTGTACGCCTCGTGGGCACTGACCTGTCAACCAGATTGCGGGCTTTCGCTCAGGCTACGATTGTATCAGTTGAACAGCGCACCTTCGAAGAATTCATTCAATCGATATACAATCCGACTTTCATAACGGTTTTCCGTTCTGACAATCTTGATGGCAAAGCCCTGATCGACATCAACCTCAACGTGGTATTCACCATCCTTGACCGTCTGCTTGGCGGCAACGGCACCCCGCTGGGCATCCTCAGGCAGCTCACTGAAGTCGAGCGCCAGATCATGCAGAAGGTCATGGCGGGCATTATCGACCGTCTGCGTGAAGCATGGATCAACATCATCGACCTTGCACCGGTCATCGAACTGGTAGAATCGAACCCGCAGTTTGCCCAGATCGTCCCGCCCAGCGAAGTAGTAGTTTCAATAAGCATCGAAATCAAGATTCATGATGTCACCGGCATGATGAATCTTTGCATTCCCTACAATACCGTTGAATCTATCGTTCATAAATTCAACGCTGCCTCCTGGTTCGCAGCCGTCCGCAAGGAACCTGCCCAGACCAACGTCGATTCAATCAGTCATCAGGTTAAGTCTGTGCATCTGCCCCTGATTGCTGAGCTGGGTTCAACGGTGGTCACCCTGCAGGACATCCTTGGCCTGCAGCCTGGAGACATTCTGGTGACTGATCAGTTACTGAAAAACGATCTAAACATCAGGGTCGGCAACCTGGTAAAATTTCTCGGTCGACCCGGCATTCTCGGCAAAAAAATGGCGATTTCTATTACAAAAGTTCTTGAACCTTCCGGTCAAGAGGAGGAATTAATGTGAGCGACATACTAACCCAGGAAGAAATCAATGCTCTGCTCAATGCAGGAGCAGCAGGTGACGAGCCTGCAGCACCTCCTCCCGCGGAAGAACCTCCCCGGGCCGCCGCCCCTGCCGCAGCCAGTTCTCCGGCAACAAATTTTTCCCAGGAGGCAATCGATCGTCTTTCGGAAGTTGCCAAATTGTCGCTCGGGGCAACTTCTTCGGTCGTTCAGATCCTTCTCAACAAAGAAATACAGATCAACCTTGAACAGGTAAGAGTTGTCAGCTTCAGTGAACTTGCCAGCGAAAGCGGTGGCGAAGAATTCGTTCTTGCTAAAATCGCCTATGTAGAAGGGTTCGATGGCAATTCGTATCTTATGCTGAAAAAGGCCATTTCATCTATAATCGGCGACCTGATGATGGGTGGAAGTGGTATTGGCGCCGAATTCCAGGAAATGCACCTTTCAGCAGTCGGCGAAATGATGAATCAGATGATGGGCAAAACCACCACCACCCTCTCTGAAATCTTCAAAAAGCGTGTCGACATATCCCCTCCCGAAGTTCTGCTGATCAACTACAATGATGGCCCGCCGGCCATGCCTGATTTCAGCACTTCCGCAGCTTTCCTGCGCATAGGATTCAGCCTTAAAATCGGCGATGTCGCCGAAACCGAAATGGTGCAGCTGCTGCCGGCCAAGTTTGCTGAACTGATGGCGGGCGAACTCAATAAACCCGAAAAGGAACCACCGAAAAAGGCAAAACCGGCTCCACCGCCCCCAGGCGCAAACATGGGCGGCCCTCAGGGCGGCATGAACATGCCGCAGCAACCACAGGGTATGCCAGGTCAGATGCCGGGAATGGGTATGCCGGGCCAGATGCCGGGAATGCCGGGTATGGGCATGCCGGGTATGCCGGGTATGCCAGGTATGGGCATGCCGGGTCAGATGCCAGGAATGCCGGGTATGGGCATGCCGGGTCAGATGCCGGGAATGCCGGGCATGGGCATGCCGGGTCAGATGCCGGGAATGGGCATGCCGGGCATGGGAATGCCAGGAATGGGCGGGATGCCGGGAATGGGTGGCATGCCTGGAATGGGTATGCCAGGACAGATGCAGGGCAATCCGGCAGAATTCGGCATGCTGCAGATGCCGATGGGCGTCGGCCTGCAATCGAACATTGACCTGCTTCTCGATGTTCCTTTGCAAATAACAGTTGAATTAGGCAGAACCCGTATGTTAATAAAAG
>CAYYUI010000123.1:0-6230 GCA_964474705.1 uncultured bacterium | reverse complement strand
GGGAACAACGCCTGAGCACGCGAAGCCTCAACCAGATCAACGTCGTAACCTGCTAACCCTTCGACAAGCTCAGGGCAGGCAGGCTCAGGGACCGAAGGATCCGGGAGCGATTATGTCTTTTGCCAGCGGTCAGATCTTGCAGGGCCTGTATGACGGATTTTTCCGGCGGTTTTAAGCTTATGCAGATGGTATTTGACACCATCCAGAGTCAGGCCTGACAAAGCAGCCATCTCTTTTCTGGTTATTTCAGGGATTTCTTTAAGGAACCCAGCCTCTGGCCGGCAACCAGGTTTTCTCGAATGAAGCTTTACTGATGATAGCTGAGAGAACAGGCAATAATAAGTCTGCAACACCTGATACCGCAGAGGCAAAATCATCAGGGGACGGCTTCGGTCTTGACTTGCGGATAAAGGCATTCCACTGCACCACTTTCTGACTGTCGGCAAAAAAAGAAGGAGTGAACGCAACCGGGGTACCTGCCGGAACAGAAGTTTCTCTTCGGCCAAAAGTATTGTCTATGGCCTGCCCAAGAGTTTTGCCATCGAATTCATATAACTTCGCAAGCAGCCAGATGTCATAAAAATCTTTCATTCTGCTATTGGCAAAGCCCAGTTTTACAATGGCTTCAAGCTTTTCTGCCACCAGCGTGTAACGTGGGTAAGCCCGTATTTTCGGCACATCCCCAGACAGCAGGGTCGGGTAATCCACTGGTTCCGGCCATGGCGTGATGGTATCTCCAAACCCGACATCAATCTGCACAGGAATTCGCGCCCGACACAGCGATCCAGTAAGGGTTATCCGAGCACCTTCATAAACTTCCTCTTCGCGAATTTTTTCAATTTTGAGACTATCGGCCATAAAAACGATCCCATCATCCTTGTCGGGCCTGAGTGTTACAATACTTCTGAAAACTTTTACAAGATGTTCTTCAGCAGAATTGCCCGAGCCAAGCAAATCCAGATCTCTTGTTACGCGGTAGTTTTGCCCGGTCCAGACCAGAAAAAGACTGGCCCCCTTGAGAATAAAGCTGTCGGCATAAGATGAAATTCCCAGTCGATAGAGAAACCGCTCGACCCCGTAACGCGAAAGCAGGAGATTAAAGTCTTCCCGCCTTTCTTTTGCAAGATTTAGAAGTCGCTGAAAGATGGAATGAGCAATGTTACCCGCCAGTTTCATACAATCGCCTCGAGATAGGGTCGCATGATCCGTAAAACTCTGTCGATTCTGGCCGCTTCGACCAGTTCTTCCATTGTCGCCTGGCGAGTGCGCCAGACTGCTCTCAATGCCTCTATTGCGACATCCAGCCCAACCTTGCTTCTGAATTTGAAACAATCGGCGACCGTTCTGGCCGGACTGTAAACACTGACTCTCACGCCATTGATATTGTTTACAAGAACCGAAGACGACCAGGCTGGCTCGCTGACAAAAGTGAGATTCAACTTTGGATACTCAATTCGAGGACGCCAGGCACCTCGGGGCAGAGCAAGCCAGACCTCATTGGGCAACTGCGTTGTCAGCCGATAGAATGAAAGTGCTGAAATCAGGCAAACGACTGAGTTTGGAACTCTTTTGACAACTTCGATGAGGTTGATTTGTTCATCAATAACGTCCGGAAGCATATATAGTCCCCGACCCAACTTTGTCAGCAAACCATCTTGATGAAGTTTGTAAAGATAATTTCTTGCTATGCCTTTCTTTTCAAGATCCCGTGCCTGAATAATGCCTGCTTTTCTGGCAATGGCAAGTATCTGCCTGATTCGATTGATTTTTATTTTATTTTGCATAGTCTCTACAATTATAAACAAGTAAAGATGAAATGCAAACTAATATAATCATTTTGAATTGTGCAGGGGTAAGGGATGAGTGGTGGACTGAGAAAAATGGTCAAGGCGTTTACTTTGAATTGTGTGGGGGAAGGGGCTGTGATAGGATTGGTGTGACCGATTGTTTCGGTGCGCGAGGAGGACCCAGCAAGATGAACAGGTTTTTTAACACCACCGGGCCGTGCAACCCCGAAAGACATTATATGCTGCCTGCCCATGAACGACTTGTGGGGGCGCACCTCGACCGCTACATCAAAAATCAGCTTTACTGGGTGCTGCATGCGCCGCGCCAGACGGGCAAAACCACCTTTCTGCAGAGCTGGATGCGCCAGATCAACAGCGGCGGCGAGGGTGTCGCCTGCTATGTCAGCGTCGAGCGCTGTCAGGGGTTTCCGGCGGCGGATGATGCCATACCGGCAATTATCGATGCAATTCACTCATTTGCAAAACTTGAACTCCCGGAACCACTTGTTCCGCCAAAATGCATCGGGAATTCTTCAAGTATACTGTCTGAAATGCTCGAAAAATGGGCAGAACAGGTGGCACCGAAGCCTTTGATAATATTGTTCGATGAGGTCGACACGCTGCAGGACCAGGCGATGATCAGTTTTCTGCGCCAGCTGCGCTCTGGCTTCGCCGCCCGTGGCGTCGGCAAGTTTCCGGTGTCGGTGGCGCTCGTCGGCATGCGCGACCTGCGCGACTACCTGATTCAATCGAAAGATGGCGTGGCCCTCAACCCGGGCAGCCCGTTCAATATCAAAGAAAACTCGGCAACCCTGAGCAATTTTTCGGCCGAAGACGTTGCCCGGCTGATCGCGCAGCACAGCAGCGAAACCGGGCAGCAGTTCACACCGGAAGCCGTGGCACGGGTTTACGACCTTTCGCGCGGCCAACCATGGCTGGTTAACGCTCTCTGCAAAAAATGCGCATGGGAACTGGTACCCGAAGAATCGCGCGAGACAGTTACCGGCGACCATATCCTTCAGGCCAAAGAACTGCTGATCAGGGAAAGGGCCGTGCATCTCGACAGCCTGGCCGAGCGCCTTAGAGACCCGAAAGTGAGACGCATCGTCGAAACGATACTGGTCGGCAAAAACGACCCGATAATGGCTGAGGGCAATGACTTCGTTCTCTGCCTAGATCTTGGTCTGGTGGCGATTATCGACGGCGTGCCGCAGATTGCCAACCCGATCTATCGCGAAATTATCGTCAGAGTTCTCAGCCAGGGCATGCAATATGCGATACCCGTGCCCGAATGGCGCTGGCAGAAAGACGACGGCTCACTCGATTACGCTGCGCTGTTCGCTGAATTTCAGGCTTTCTGGCGCCGCAACAGCGATGCCTGGGAAAGCAAAATGGAATACGTCGAGGCGTTTCCGCATCTGCTGGTCATGGCATTTCTGCAGCGGGTCATCAACGGCGGCGGCCGCATCGAACGTGAATACGCCGCCGGCCGCGGCCGGGTCGACCTCGCCGTCGAATGGCGCGGCGTCTGGGCCGTCATCGAAATCAAGCTGGTTCACCCGCAGGACAGCCTCGAAACCACGATCGAAGAAGGCCTGAAGCAGACCGCCCGCTACCGCGACACGGTCGGCGCAAAAGAAGCCTGGCTGATCGTCTTCGACCGCCGCGACAAAAGCCGCAGCCTGCCCTGGGAACAACGTCTGAGCACACGAATCATCGACCAGATCAACGTCGTAACCTGCTGACCCTTCGGCAGGAGTGGTGGACTGAGAAAAATGGTCAAAGCGATTCAAGTCATGAGCCGACGACTTCATAAAGACGGGTTCATGTCGAAAGCCAGAGACAGGCGCAGAGGTTGACTATTTCATGCAGCACTTTTTGAATTTTTTGCCGCTGCCGCAGGGGCAGGGATCGTTTCTTCCGGTTTCGGGGGTGGTGTCTCTTACCGGCATGTCGTAAACAAAAGAATCTGCCGCTTCTGAAAAAAGCCCCTCCTCATACTCCTGAAGCCTTGAGGCAATCGCCTGTCGCAGGTATTCGGGGCTCTTAGCCCGATAATAGTTTCCGATATGCATGTATCTGAAGGCCTGTTGAAAATATTCTTGAGCCTTCTCGTGGTTACCCTTGTCAGATTCGTATTCGCCGAGGCACATATAAGATTCGACCGACATCGGGTCGAGCCTGAGAGCCTGCTTATACTGGAAAACCGCCTCGAGCTCTTTCCCTGCATTCATAAGAACATTGCCGAAGCCAACCCTCAAAGCCGGATCATCGGGAGAATTTCTTACATCCTTTTCATAACATTCGCGAATCTCGTCCACCGACAGGCGTCGCCCATCCAGCATGCCAACGTTGCCAACTTTGACGGGAAATTTTCCGGGGTCGATACCCTCCCCTTCCTTTCCGATGTACATAAGGGAAAGGGAAGTCATGAGCGCAAGCTTTCCCGTTGTGGTCAGATCATACTGATTGATCGCCCGGCAGTTTTTGCAGACAATTTTGTCTCTGATGCGCGGGCTGTCAGTATCGAGCAGAATCTCTTCGACCTGGTAGGAATAAACTTTTTCACAGCTGCGGCATTTCAGCTCGACCTTCAGCGGGCTATCGAGCATCGAAAGCGGGTTGCCCGATGCAAATGAAGCTTCGAGCTCTTTGAGTTCACGCTTCTGTTTATGCAGCCGTCCTTCTATTTCTTCGAGAATCACATCTTCATGCCCGTAAATTTTGCAGAGAAGGTAATATGCCCGCTCCTCGCATATTTCTTCAGGCACGAGTTCCTGGCGGAGAGGTGCAATGAACTGCCTGGCAGCAATGCATTCGATGGCCTCGACAAATGTTCGCTTGTCGCAGCGCCAGAATTCATGCCAGTGGTGAAGGAAAAGATCGACGGTCTCTTCGCGGGGAATATCCTGCAGAACCAGAAGGAAATGGATTTTCTGTATATCACTGAACCCGGAAAAACCAGAAATAACATATTCGACAAAATCAATGCCCATCTGCACAAGTGAAGCGGTGCATGCGTCGTAAACCCTGTCGCTGCGTTCAGACTCGAACAGTCTGCAAATTGCCGGTATTGCCTCGACGCATTTTATTTTGCCGAGAAGCTTTATGGCGCGGGCAGTGCCAAACGAATCCGGACACTTTTTTATCTGCTCGAGCGCCTTTTTTGCGATCACCGGCGGCGAAACTTGTGAAATGAGAATGTCGCTGGTTTGAGCGTCGATTGGGCTGTCATCGCGGGATTCAAACAAAGTTGCAAACAAAAAGTCTGCGTCTGCCGATTCGACATTCAATCCGGCAAGACCGTTCTCTTCAACAAGTCTGGCATAAAGAACAATCGCAGCGACAGCGAGGAGCTTGTGTGATTTTTCAGGGCCCCATTCAACATAATCCCTGAAGGCAGCGAGAGCTATAAGGCAGTTTCCGGCGATTGAAGCCTGGTGGTCGAAGGCTTTATCTTTTTCGGCGGCAAGATTTATAAATCTGCTATCTGCATCATCTGAGAGCCATCGGATCGCCGAAGCATAAAGCTTTTTGCCAAAGAACTGCCCAAAAGTTTCTGCAGCATGCGATGCATTTTGTGCCTTCAGGTATTTGACTGCCTTGTCAATCAAGCCAGGTTTTCTTTTTTCGAGATCTTTCTGCAGTTCTTCGAAAGGGTACGGAAAACCGCATCGACTGACGATGGCATGCAAAACCGTTGCAGAATGGGGCTTGAAAAACCTGGCATAGAATCCGAGCACGGCTTTTAAACCGTTATTGTGCCGCAAAAGCGATTCAAACAAAGCTTTGAGAACGTATTCATCGACCTCAGCGTCAGTTTCAGACAAAACCGTTTCAAGCATTTCCCGCGCTTCAGTGGCTCCGGTTTGACCGAGGCCAGTCAGGCTGTGAAGAGTCTCGAGTCTTGAAAAACCGGGTTTCTGCCTTCTTTCAGCAAAAAGCGGAATCCAGCCCAGTTCATTATTCCTGGAAAGATAACCGGCTATCATTCCGGCAATATAACCCGTCTTGTCTTTATAGAGTTCGGCTAGCGGGGCAACGTATTTCGGATCAGAAAAATCCTGCAGATAATGCAGAGCCGATAAAAGGACGTCTTCATCGTTGTCTTTAAGCAGCGGCTCGATGATTGCCACGCCGTCGATTCCATGGATGATTCTGGCTCTTTCGCAGGCCCACCTTCTCACTTCCGGGTTACAATGTTTTGCCAGACTGAGAAGACTGCTCATTTCAACTATTTTTATGTTCATTAAAATTTCTCCATGATTTTTTCCATGTGAAGATTACCGGCTCTTCGGCAGGCTCAGGGCAGGCAGATGCATGGGCAGGGAAATCCGGGCTATTTTGGGGTTCGGCGGGGTTTTGCTTTGGGAGGCGTAAATGCCGAACCGTAGTCTGCACTTTCTTCGGAGGCCCTGCTTCGAGTTACAACCGATTTCAGCT
>CAYYUI010000122.1:0-6400 GCA_964474705.1 uncultured bacterium | reverse complement strand
AATACACCCACATCTGCCCGGTCGAAAAAGTGCCTGAACACACGGCCGAAGAACTTCAGAACGGCTTCTATTCCTATTCAACCTACAAGAGGTTTTATCTGCCGGTCTGGCAGCGCACAGATACCGGCAGAGGCTATTTTATCGACTTCACTCAGATGTGCTCGGTTGAACGCGACGGCCTGAGCAGGCATGCACAACTGCAGGCCCGCATGAGCCGGAAATCATGGTTTCTCTTTCACTCATGCCTGGTTCGCTACCTTGCCCGCGACGACGGCCGCCACGACCCGGGCTGAAAAAATTCACCCGAATTCTTTCAATTCAGCTCAAACCAGTTCGCCGCGAAAAGCTTTGGCGAGAATACTTGAATACAGGTTCGTTGCCACACTACTTATTTGAGAACATCTCGACTCCAAAAGAGTTAAAAGATCACAAATTTTTGCAATACGTTTTATAAGCTTTTTTTGCGACTCTAATGAGGGCAAAGGAATTTTAACCATCCTCAGATCAGCCCCAGATATACCTTTCTGCCCTGCACTCGACTTAACCAGTTCTTCGATTTGTTTTCGAATTAACGTTGTCCCAAATATAATCTCAGCGTATTCTGGCAAAATTCTTTCCGTGGCAACTCTTACTCTAATTAGCTTGTCAGGGTAAACATAAATGTCTGGGCAGTTTTTAACCATAGCGCAAACACCAACATAATCTAAAGTTCCATTGTATCTGGTAAACAATAAATCCCCATTTTTAACAGAATAACTATCAAGAATTTGCTTGTCTGTAATCAAATGGCGATAATCATCAAAATCAATTTTACCTTGCCTCACAGAACTAATTCTGAGTATTTTTGCGCCAGAGAGATCTTCCTCTGGCTTTGAAGAAAGCCCATTCCGCATTTCTTTAATTACACTTCCAAATTCTATAGTCGCTGTCTTGTTTTGAGAAATACTTGGAGTATCGCAAGAATTCACAACAGAATTCAAAACTGATTGGCGGAAGCGTTTGATGGCGGCGGCGGCGCGGTCGAGGTGGGCGCGGCAGCTTTCGACCCGGGCCAGCAGACTGTCAAGTTTCGCAACAATCCGTTTTTGCTCATCAATTGGAGGCAAAGGAATCTCGATTGATGAAAAATGTTCGAGCTTAATGTTATTTATGTTTACACCTGCTGCAAGAGAAGAGATCGTGTGCCGATATCCACTGCTCTGAAAAAAATATCCAAAGTAGGGCGGCAAGATTCCATTCTTTGGTCGCAAAACCCCGCAAAATGTTCCAAATGAAGCATTTATTTGCTGTCTTATCATTGCAGCTTTTCCAACGACATTTTTACTGCCGCTGGACATCGCAATCAAGACATCACCAACTACTAACTTTTGAACTGACTTAACCATATCCATGGGAACAAAGACCAGATCTTCCATGCACACACAACCATCAGAAATGTTATTAGCCCTGAGAATAGCTTGATACCCATCTTTTGCCTCAAGACAGCTTAGTTCTTTTTTATACGAAACCCCTCGCACGAAGTCAGCCACAGAGGTTATAGACTCTCTTTTCCATTTCTTTTTCACACTATTATCCATAAATTATTCCTCTGAGCCGAGTTCGGTCAGGATGCTGTTGAGGTCTTCGAGGGCGGCTTCGAGTTCGCTGGCGGCTTCGCGGGCGAGGGTTTCGGGTTCGGGCAGGGTGTCGGCATCCTGCTGGGAATCGTCGCGCAGCCAGGTGATGTCGAGCGAATCGTCACGGTCGGCAATGAATTTGCGGGTAAAGACCCGGAAACGCCCGGCTTCGCCCTGATCGGCGCGGGGTGATCGGCCATGGCAGTCACTTCCGAAGCAGGCGATGAAATCGGCGAAATCTGCCGGTTTCAGCACATTGGTCTTGCCGAAATTCGGCATATTGGTGCGCAGATCGTAGACCCAAACCTGGGCCGTATTGTCTTTTTCGCTTTTGCCACGGGTGAAAAACAGCACATTGGTCTTGACGCCCTGGGCATAAAAAATACCGGTCGGCAGCCGCAGAATTGTGTGCAGATTGCATTTGTGCATTAAATCCTGCCGGATGCTGCGGCCGACATTGCCCTCGAAAAGCACGTTGTCGGGCAGAACCACCGCCGCCCGGCCACCCGGTTTCAAATGCCGGTAAATGTGCTGCAGAAAGGCCAGCTGCTTATTACTGGTCGGAAAAGTGAAATCGTCACGGGTCGGCAGACCACCGCCTTTTTTACTGCCAAACGGCGGATTGGTGAGAATCACGTCGGACAAAGGCAGTGACTGGCCTTTCGGCGACAGGGTGTCGCCATAGAGAAGACCGGCACTGTCGTTTTCACCGTCGAGGCCGTGCAGAATCATGTTCATGACGCCTAGTCTGTGCGTATCCTGAACGTGTTCCATGCCGTAGAAGGTATTGTTTTTGAAGCGTTCGTATTCGGTTTCGGTCAGGTCGAAAACCTCTTTTTCAGCCTGCATGTAATGACTGGCAGAAATCAGAAAACCGCAGGTGCCGGCGGCCGGGTCCTGAATGATTTCGCCATATTTTGGCTGCATCAGCTTCACCATGACATCGATAAGAACCCGGGGGGTGAAATACTGCCCGGCACCCGATTTTTTCTCGTTGGCGTTCTTTTCGAGCAGCCCCTCGTAAAGATCGCCCAACCCTTCTTTTCTGGCTTCAAACCAGTCAAGCTGATTGATGCTTTCCATCAGGGTCGTCAGATTTTTCGGGTGCTTGATAAAAGTGGCGGCATTGGCGAAAACTTCGCGAATCAGTCGGTGACCGCTGCTGCCAAGCTGAATGAGCATGGTACGATAGCTTTCGAGGCGGTCTTCGGCGTTAACGGCCATCAGACGATCCCAGCGGTATTTTTCCGGCAGCAGTTTTTCGCGGTCGGTTTCTTTCATCATCTTCAGAAAGAGCAGATAGGTAAGCTCGGTTACATACTGATGATAGGTAACTCCGTCATCCTTGAGAATATTGCAGAGGTTCCAGAGTTTGGCGACGATATCCTGAGTTACGGTCATGCTTATGCTTCTTTCTTCCAGAGATTTTCGGAAATATCCTGCAAAACGCTTTCGAGACGGCCATCAAAGACCTGATTGATGCGGTTGAAGCCGCCGGCATCTTTGAACTGGCCGCGATTGAGCACTTCACGGTCAACGACAAATTCAGCCTTCATCTGCCGGGCAATGCGCTGCAGCCATTTCTGCTGCGGCTCGTTCCATGAACGGCTCTTGAGAATGCGGTCAATGGCCCGGTCGACCCTTTCTGAATACGCAACAAGAGGGTCACCAAGGGCAACGCGGCGAATGTAGCCGATAATGCCGGCGGCAATTTCAGCGTTGGTCTGCTGCTGAAAAGCTTTTTTCAGATATTGTTCGGTGTAGCCCTCTTCGTCGAGCTTTATTTCGAGCTGCTTCAGGTCAGCCCTGGTCAATTCCGCCGGGCGGGTCAGAACAACCTTGAGAGCCGCAATCTGATTCTGGTTGTTACTGATAAAACTGCTGAACTGGCTGATATAGTCTTCCGGTCGCCGGTATTTCGGGCCATAGCCGACCTCTTCTTTAACAAAAGCATCGTCATGGTTGGAAACCGGAATGCGGACATCTTCGTTACCGGTCAGTTTATCAAGCCAGGCACCGATACCGGGCCTGGGTTCGAGCCAGGCAGCAAGGTCGGCAAGGCTTGAATTGCGCAGAAATTCGAGAAATGACGGCAGAGCCATGCCGACTTTTGCCTCGAGTTTTGCCCGGGCGCTGTCACTGAGGCGTTTGCGACGCAGTTTGACCACAAACTGATCGCGGGCCAGTTCCCGAGGTTCTTCAAGATTCAGGGTCACAATCTCTTTTTCGAGGCTGGCAAAGCTCAGCTTCGGGTTGACCACAACCGGCTTCATGGTTGTGTAATCCTGCAGGTTTTCGTAGATATTCACCGCGTCGTAAATGCGAAAAACCTCTTTATTGAGCTGCGGGCACAGGCGGGTGGCGCGGCCGAGCATCTGTTCATAGAGAATACGGCTGTTGACGCGGCGCACGAAAACCAGATTGCATATTTCGGGCACATCGATGCCAGTAGTCAGCAGATCGACGGTCACGGCAATCTTCGGATTCTTCTCGTTCTTGTAAAGCTTGATTCTGGCGGCCGGTTTATCGGCCTGGCCGGTGATCTTCATCACCATGTCGTCAGTGATGAAATCATATTTTCTGCTGAATTCTTCAGCCAGGAGTTTCACCATCATATCGGCGTGGCGGTCATTGACACAGAAAACGAGAGTCTTTTCATCGAGCGTCGGATCAAGCCGTCCGGCAAGCCATTGTGCCACCACCCGGTTGAACTCGGGGGTGATTACCCGGCTGTTGAAGGCGCTCACCTCGAAATCAAGCTGATCCGGAGTCTGGGCCAGCTCGATTTTGCCTTTGTTAACGACCAGATACGGCACGGTTTCGTCTTTTTCCCAGGTGACACCGTTTTCAGTCTGTCTTGTTATCAGGCGCAGCGGCGGCTCGTGATCGACCAGCCAGCCATCGATAACCGCTTCACGGTATGTATAGGTGTAAACCGGCGGCCCGAAAATGTCTGAGGTATGCAGCGCAGGGGTTGCCGTCAAGCCGATCTTGAAGGCATCGAAGTAATCGAGCACCCGGCGGTATTTGGAAATATAATCGAGACTGTCGCGGAAGTTCAGTTCGGAATCACCCATTTCGCGGTCGAGCAGGTAACCGCGATGGCACTCGTCGACGACAATGCAGTCAAATTCGTCGACTTTTGGTCGCTGCGCGTCGTCAGAGGCGTAAAGAACCCGCTTGACCATCGACTGCACCGTGGCGAGATGAATGCTAGTATCAGCTTCGGGCGCCTGTTCTTTAAGCTCTTTGATGCCAAAAATATCGGCAAATTTGCGGGTGCCCTTGATTTCGGTATCTTTGAAAGCATCGGCCGCCTGAATACCGAGCGCCGAACGGTCGACCAGAAAGAGAATGCGGTTGAAACGCTGCGATTTGAGCAGGCGGTACAAAAGGGCAATGCTTGTTTTCGTCTTGCCGGTGCCGGTTGCCATCGCAAGCAGTGCGGTATCACGGCCGGCAACGATCGCCTCTTCGACTTTCTGAATGGCCAGTTTCTGGTAGGGTCTGAGCGGAAAATCAAAGCTGAAATCGAGCTGCTGCAGACTCTGTTCTGCAGTGTTAAAACAGGTATTGAAACGCTTCAGCAGACCCGTCGGCGTGTACCAGCTTTCAAGAGGCTTGCGCAGATTCTGTGGGCGACGGACATCGCAGAACCAGATTCCTGAGGCGGTTTCGAGCTGGCGCAAAAATGGCCGGCCATTGGTGGCAAAAACAAATGGAATTTTAAAAAGGTTATCGGCGTCAGTCTTCTGCCAGCTTTCGCCGCTGATCGGCAACGGCTGGGTGATACCTTCAGAGAAGTTGAAATCGCGGGCATAACGCTTGGCCTGATCGATTGCCGAAAAAACGTCTTTTGCCTGCTTCTTTGCTTCGACGACTGCGAGAGGCTGCAGGCCGACAAAAAGCACATAATCGGCCGGCCCTGACTTTGTCGGCCACTCGGCAATCGCC
Source organism: uncultured bacterium (assembly GCA_964474705.1). Lineage (GTDB taxonomy): Bacteria > Muiribacteriota > Ozemobacteria > Ozemobacterales > Ozemobacteraceae > Rifleibacterium. Next base: position 830 of record CAYYUI010000122.1, on the reverse strand, counting down.
TTGTTGCGGCTTTTCTCGGGGCGAACCCCGGCTGAATAGCGGATATTCTCACTGTCGGCTTCCCAGCCGGCATCAAGCAACTGCTGATCGATAAGCTTTCTGGTTTCGGCTTCGGTCAGAATGATGTTTTCGGCTTCAGCTCTGGCGACTTCAAGAGTTTCTCTTATTTCCGGCTCGGTTCTGGCAGAGCTTTCTGCCTGCAGAGCCGAGAGCTTTGGCTGATAGCTGTCAAGAATTGCCGCTTCGTCCTGTCGTTCAGGTATTACCTGCTCTTCAACTGCCGTAAGTTTCGCCCAGAGCGCCTTCTTTTCTCTTTCGGCTTCAAGACGTCGAGCCTTTTCTTCGGCACTGATTTTTGTAACTTCTACGACCTGCTGTCGCAGTTTGTCGAGCTCGGCAGTCACAGCAGCCAGCTCCTGCTTCTGTTTTTCTGCGAGACTGTCAGGTGGCGACGGCGTTACAAAAGGAACTGCCCTGAAGCTGCGATCATGAAAAGTTTTGAAATAATATACGGTCAGCAGATGGGCGAACCTGAGACAGGAAACCGCGTCGTTCAGGGTGCCGATGCCTTCGTGCACTGCACGGTTACCCACGGTGCGGATATTGTGAAAAAGCAGATTGATTCGCGAATCAATAACATTCTGATATTTGAGTTCACGCAAAAGATCGCTCTGGGTAGTCTGGTCATCGAAGCGAATATTCATTCGGGCAGCGATATTGCGGGCAAGCAATTCACCGAAAAGCCTTAAACGGGTCAGGGTATATACCGGTTCAGACCTAAATTCCCGGAAAATGAATAGCGTGCCATAGCTCGGGGGCAGCCCAATTAT
>CAYYUI010000121.1:0-6483 GCA_964474705.1 uncultured bacterium | reverse complement strand
TCTATTCATGATGTTTTCCACGATTCGTCAAAATTTTAACCGGACAGTAGTGATTCCATTACTTAAATTCCTGTTTTTATTACTCGCGGGCCATTTGAATTCTGCTGTAAGCGGAATCATTTTTACAAGCTTCGAAAAATTGCCGTTCAGCTGGTAATATAGTTGTGTTTAGGCTTATAGACAACAAAAACGTTTTATAACCATTTTTATGGTCAGCGTAACGGCAAACGAAGGTTTTCTTCTCTGGTGCAGGGAAGCAGTGGCTGAAAAAAAATCACTTGCGTTTGTGTATTTTCCGGATACATTCATTACAGCTGGCACCACTTTTCTTTCGGGCGCTTTGGCGTTTGGGTTCTTGTCTGACTCTCTCAGGTGATGAATCTCTCCGGTTGTGTGTGGTGCCAGCCTTTTATTTCCGGCAATTGCAGAAAAATCCCCGGCCATCCTGTGACCGGGGATTTTTCTGTGTCTGCAGACATCAAGACTGCGAGCAGCGAGGCTTGTCAATTTTCGTTGAGTACAAAAGTGGCGCGGCGGGCTTCCCCGATCGAGTAGACGACTACCCTGCCGCTTTCAATGTCGACGACTTTGAGTTTGCCGTTAACGATCTGACCGGGCTTGACAATATGCTCATCGTTTTCGAACTGAATGATGGCTTCTCTGATGCTGTCATTGCCGCAAATACCGGTAACTGTGAGTTTTAGAGGTGGTATGATCTTTTTGGCTTCTTTTTTTGGAGCGGGTTCGGGCAGGCGTTCGATTATAACCGGCGCAACGACCTTTCTGGTGATAACCGGTCTGAATGGGTCGTGGTCGGCATTTTCGCTCTGAAATGCGAAGCTCTGACAGAGTTGATCTATAATCGCGATTTCGCTGTTCTGGCTTTCATCGGCCAAGAGAGCGGTCATAGCGCAAAACATTACGGCTACAGCAACAGATAACCTCAGGGCCCTGGCAAACTTTTTCATGATCGACCTCCTCGCTGGTGTTCTGAAAATTAGAACGCGAGGCGGCACAGCCGGGTTTAGAAATTTTTAGAGTGAGCTGACGATGCTTTGCCAGTCCGGGTCGGTACCATTGAGAAAATCGACTATTTTTCGTTCCGGATCACGGATTGACAGTTCTTTATCTCGTGACAGAAGACGTATGCTGCCCGTTTGGTCAAGGCTGGCGACGATATGATGGACCTCGGCGTTGAAACCAGGGGAATCGTGGCTTTTTGATTCTGTGGATACCATGGTCGCCCATCTTTCGGCTTCTTCACGATTTTGCAGGGCCCGGCAGGGGTATGAATAGAAACCATCGCCGAACCTGGTTTCATACACATCTTCGCAAAAAATGACCCAGAGATGGAGTTGCCCATCCGGAGAATTCTTGATCATGGTCTTGAGGTCGTCGATATTAAGGTTGCCTGTTGGGTTTTCCATAGTTATAGTTCCGTCTGATGCAGCAGAAAAAATGAGCATTTTTCGGCTGCCTCCTGCAGATACTTCAGGTCTTCAGGTTTTGTCAGCAGGCATTCAATCTGCTTTCTGCTTAAAATCGACAGTTTATCAAGATATCCTGCATTGATATCGATTTCCTGAAAACTGATTGTCTGTAAATTTACAGCTGGCACGTTTTTCTGAAAAGCGACTCGATATTGCCCGCTTTCCCACACCATGCCAATCAGGACATTTTGAAACCCCATAAGATTCTCCGATGTTTTCAGATGATTTTCCGCTCTGCTGAACTGATTCTACGGGTCACGCTGACGTAATCCTATTCCATATTATCATGCCTGCTGCATTAAAATTTCAGCATTTGAGATTTTCTGATTTACCAGCAACCTTCGATGACCCCGGTCGAAAAAACTCGCCTGGTTGCTTTAAGATTTTGAAATCAATCAGGCGTTGGCGTGCGAAATACCCTGGCGTTTCGCACGGCAATGCCGGTAGCAGTGATTATTCAGCTTTCTGACGGATAATCTCCGTGGCAAGATCGGCCTGAAAAGCGTCTACAAGAGAAGAAAAAGCCGAGCCATACAACCGCGCGGCTTCTTCCCAGTTTCCGGAGGTCTGAAACAACTCGCGAAAGCGTTCGGTTCCGAAGGTGTCGATAAGCCGACGAATAAAACAACCGGCAAAGGGGTAAGAAATCTGATCAGCCGTTCCTTTAAGAGAACGCCAAAGCTGCTCAACTGTTGGAACCGGCGCCCGCAGTCTGATAATATGGGCGGCCAACCGTTCAAGTTTGTTTTCACCAGTATGATCGAAGCATACAGCCGTGCCTTCCATCAAAAATGGATTTCGAGCTGCTGATTTCGGCCCGTATCGGCAGATAACATGCGTCATTTCATGGCCAATCGATGCCCCGCGATGAACGTAGACCGAGCAAAGATCGGCCCGGGCAAAAGAGAGCAGAGGAAGCCCCATTGCAGCGGCTTCTTCCCGGGTGTCCCATACATAGATGTCCAGTTTCCGGGGCATACTGGCAACAAATACCGGCTGAATGCTTGAAAAAGCCTGTTCATGTTCGGTCACAAATGTGGTTCTTTCTGTTTCCGAAAAAGCAGGAGAAAAATGGCATACAAGATTCTGGCTTTCAAGATGAAACCATGCCTGGAACTCTGGTGAAAAGCCAAGGCGAATCATAAGGTTATTTGCTTCATCTGTAACTTTGGGAAGTGAAGGTATTTTTATTACATTCAGGAGGGCTTTTCTTGCGTCTTCGCGGCGATTAGAGCAAAAGAGAGCCCGGGTCAGGAAAAGCCCGGAATAGCCACGCAGCCAATCTGACCGGCCTGTTTCTGAAGCTAGAGCTTCAAGGTAGGGAACAGCCTTCGAGAATTCCCAGTTCTCAACCAGAACTCGTCCGCGCAGATGATTGATGGCATCCAGGTATTGTGACTGCGTTGCAAGCTCCTGACAGCGTCGGTCAAGTTCAACGAGTCGGTCTTCTTTGTATAAGGACCATAGGTCTGGCGGTATAGAGTCAGCACCGGGCGAGTCTGCTTCTGCCGATAAAGCACCATTGGTCTTGAGAAAACCCATTTCATAGGCACTATTCCGGGCAGCATGAACGACCTGTGGGGCTTCGGTCAGGAGCATGGCGGCATCCAGTTCCCGTCTGGCATTATCCTGTCTGCCGGCTCCGAAATAGGCACGTGCCAGATCGATGCGGTTATAGCCAACCCACCAGGCATAGCGGTTTGGGTATTGTTTCGCCAGCTCCTCGAATATCGGGATAGCTTCTGTGTAGCGCTTTTCTTCAAGAAGAATCCGGCCTTCCCAGCCGAGAAGGTCGTCTTTATATGCCGCCTGATCTGACAACTCGAGTGCGGCACGCCGGAGTTCCTGATATTGACCAGCCAGAAACAGGTTTCTGAGTTTCTTTCTGGTCTGGTTTATCTGGTAGTTGGGAATTTCGCTGACACAGAAGGCGATGATTCCTGATAAAAACAGGATAAGCATTGGGCGCTTCATGGTAGTGATATTCATACGAATTTACCTGTTTTTCAAAGCTTAACCTCAAAACTCCAGTTATCTTATCATTTCAAACTCACATTTTAAAAGCCTGTTCTGGCTAAGCAAAAAAGTCAGCGGCCCTCTTACCACTTTTGCCAAAGGAAAACTGCCTGAACTTCAAAGCATTGCCGGCCTTGAAAACCGGCGCCTCCTAAAGCCTCGCGTCAATTACCCTGATTGTTAGATTGTTCTTTAAACAGCCGATTATCGCGCTCAATGCAGTATAAGCTTTAATAAAAAACCCGTGCCGGTTGGCAACGGGTTTTTATTAAAGACAGCTGCAGTTTTTGCTTATTTGCCGGCAGGGTTGGCGAGGCGGCCCATGCCGTTGAAACCAGATGTCGCTGAGCTTCTATAGCGTCTGTAACAGTTCACGCGCTTTGTCAGGAACGGGCGGGGTGTTTTTATTCTTGTCCGTTTCTGGGTGCGGTTTCTTCAAAAGGCCATCGTTGTCTGGTTCATCAGTTGTCTCACCAGGCTTTTGGTCCTGTTCCTGAGAACGTTTGATAATTGTTTGATAGTTTTCGTATTCGCTCTCATCATCTGGAACCAGTGGCTGTTTGTCTGCCGGCAGTGCCTTAAAAAGAGCCGATCCATAATCCGGTCCCATATGGTCGCCGACATTTCCCTTTTCGTTGTTTTCGTCGCCAGAGATTTCGAGTTTGCCATCGGAAAAAACCCTGCATGGTTTGGTAACATGATGGTAAAGAAAGACTTTACGCGGGGGTACCATGGTGATCAGATCGTTTTGATGAACCCATCTGAATATGTTTGGAACCTTATTGCCGTAAACCTTGAGAAAGCTTTCGTTGCCAACCCTTGGGCTGCCAAAAACCTCGACCTGATGAACGGATACGCCATCTGTTGCCAGTCTGAAGGCGGCAAGGGTCGCCAGAGCGCCGCCAAGGCTGTGTCCGACTATCCACAAAGGTTTATTGCTGAAGCCAACATGCTCTAAACATTTCTTTTTAAACTTATCATAGACCAGGTCCAGGGCTCGATAGAAGCCGCGGTGAATTTTTACACCTTTTCCCCATTCATCTACCTTGATTTTTCTTACTGCCATATCCGTGGTTATCCAATCTCTTACCGAACTGGCAAAATTACCCTTGTTAAACTTTGTTTCAGAACCTCTGAATACGGCCATAACCATCTTGTCATTCGACATGATCATTACCTGAGTATCCGAATACTTATCTCTCTCGTTTATAAAATCGAAGTTTTTAAAACCATAAAGAAGAAACAGCTTCTGAAAATTGGTTTTGAAATCCTCAAAGTTTTTGGCATCTACCTTCCAGTTGTAGCAGTAGATGTTGGGCAGCATGCACAGATAGGTATTCAGGATGTCATGCCCGAATAAATCCTGTTTGAAGTGCTCAGGATAACAGTTCTCTCCTCTGACACCAGCCCAGCAAACGGTTGCTGCCAGAACGGTGAAAACAAAGACTATGCAGAAAGCCAAGCTTGAAGAGCTCAAGGCCAGTTTTCTCATAAAAACCTCCATCTGAATAAGTAAGGTTCGACTCAACAATATGCGAGACCCTGTACCTTAATATATACATGTGGAGGCAAAAAAGTTGCCCTGTGTCACAACTTTTTTTCGTGTGATGTTTTTTAGCCGGTTTAGTCAGAAACCTTGCATAAGCAGGCTTCTGTTCGAGGAAATCTGTTATCGATAACAGCATAATTAAAGCTCCCTCTAATAAATCATAAACAGGCACGGAGAGAAGACGGGATTGCTTTTTCGGAAGCTTGTGACGAACGAAGTGAGGAATCGCTGTAGAAAAAGCAACCCGGCTGATATGCCGGGCCGTCGAACAAACTCTATTTTGTTTTTGCAGGATTCAATAATTGTGTGAGTCCCTGATAATTCCGGAAATCATTCGTATAGGTTATAATGATTGAGAAAATTTTGTCATCAGCCGGAAATGAGATACGGCGATGATTGCCTGTCGGCATGAAATGATTTTTATAAGCAGCTTTTTAAACGAAAGGGAAGATTAATGAGCACCAACCAGGAAACCAGAAAGATTTTCGGACAGATCGCTGAGAGATACAAACTGCCGGCTCTGGCAGAGATTATCAAAAGCGACGAGCACATAATCTGGAAAAAAGACATCACCATCTGTATCGCCAATATTCTCAAGGCTGCAAAAGCTGAAGGCGACACGAAAGAACTGCTCAAAGACGCGAAAAACATGTATAACGGGCCGATTTTTGCGATAAATGCCGCAGAAAAAAAGTATCTCATCAAAGCTGAGCCCGATTTTGACAAGGCCTTAAAAGACCTGGCAAAGTTCGACTTCTGCTTCAAACTCAGCCCCTATCACGTAATCAACACATATCTGGCCATTCTGATCGCCCAGATCACCGAACAGGACCCGAACCTTCTTCTCAAAAAAGGCGAAGAGCACATGGAAGCCTTTATCGCGGCTTCTTTAAAAGAAAACAAAAACTGGAACAAAAACACCCTCACTTCTGCGAGCCCGAAGCTCATCATTCCGATTGGTGCGGCCGGCTGCGGTAAATCTACCTTTTACCATGAACTGGGCAATGTGGTTAATGCCTCATGCGACAATATCAGATATATGCTGTTCCAGGAATTCGGGCCATGCTTCGCCCCCTGGGAAAGCACCCTGGCATGGTTCGTGGTGAACCGCATGACCGATCTCTATCTTGGCCGTGGTTACAGCGTCTTCTACAACGGCGTCAATACTGACCTCGAGTATCGCTCACCCATCACCATGGAAAACCCGGACGCATTGTATGCCGGTATTCCCTACCGCATGAAGCTGGTCTATTTTGAACCGACTGTCAGCCTCACCAGCAGCGAAGTCAACGAGCTCAGGACGATCAACCTGTGGGGAACCACACTGGATAAGGTCGATAGAAAAGGCCTGAGCCCGAATGTCTGCAAGATACTCGATCTCATTCAGACCAACACCGAAAGAACCATGGAACGCACCAAAGCGATTCG
>CAYYUI010000120.1:0-6894 GCA_964474705.1 uncultured bacterium | reverse complement strand
TGACTCTGCCGAAAGATACTGCAGTCTACGCATCGGAATATCAGCTTTCACTGCCCGATGCCAGGCTGTTGGAACAAAAAATTGAAGAGTGGGTCCTGGAGTTTGAACAGAACGAAAATACTAATCGCGGGGCCACCCCATGACCCAGCAGGAACTCGAAAAATATCTCTGGGGTGCCGCCATTGCCCTGCGTGGAACCATAGATGCCGGGGACTACAAGCAGTATATCTTTCCCCTGCTCTTTTTTAAGCGTATCTGCGATGTCTACAGTGGGCACTCGACAAAAGCCAGCAGGAGAAGGTAATCGAAAGTTTCTGCCGTAACGATACACCGCAAAAATTCATTATCGTCACCGCCAAACTGCTCACGGGCTTTGATGCCCCCATTCTGCAAACCATGTATCTCGACAGGTCGCTCAAGGATCACACGCTTCTGCAGGCGATCTGCCGTACCAACAGACTCTTCCCGAACAAGAATTTCGGGCGGATCGTTGACTATTTCGGCGTGTTCGATGATGCCGCCAAAGCACTTGAATTCGACGAAAGTTCCATGAAGCAGATCGTCACCAATTTGTCCAAACTCCGCGAAGAGTTCCCCGATGCTATGGCGGCGGCTCTGGCTCATTTTCCGGGCATTGACCGCACGATTGACGGATTCGAAGGTCTGGAAGCGGCTCAAAATGCCATCAAGGACAACAAGAAAAAAGATGCCTTTGCGGTAGATTACAAGTATGTGAGCAAGCTCTGGGAATCGCTCTCGCCCGATCGCGTGCTTGACCCGTTCACCGCTGATTATCGCTGGCTCACGCAGGTGTTCGAGTCGGTCAAACCGGCGGCGGACAATATCGGCAAACTGCTCTGGTTCAGCCTTGGGGCCATGACCACCGAACTGATTCACAAGCATGTCCATGTGGGTGAGGTGCATCAACTCGACGAGTTTGTGCTGGATGCCGATGTGATCGAAGAGATCTTCAACAATCCCGACCCGAAAAAGGCCAGGGAGATTAAGCGCGAGCTGATCAAACGGTTCAAACGTCACGCCGGAAACCCCAAATTCAAAAAACTCTCCGAACGCCTCGAAGAGCTCCGCGACAAAGCCGAACAGGGCTTAATCTCTTCCATCGAGTTCGTCAAAGAACTCTGCAAAATCGCCCGCGACACCGTCGCCACGGAAAAAGAGATGGAAGGGAACGAGAAAACTCCACAAGCTGCTCTAACCGAGCTGTTCATGGAACTCAAAACCGATCAAACGCCAGCGGTAGTAGAACGAATCGTCGCCGATATCGACGCCATTGTGCGAGTGGTCAGGTTCCCGGGTTGGCAATCAACCTCGTCGGGAGAACGGGAAGTTCAGAAGTCACTGCGGTCGGCGTTGCTCAAGTATAAGCTGCATAAGGATCAGAATTTGTTTGATCAGGCATATGCTTATATTAAGGAGTATTATTAACAGATAAATCCAGCTTTTACTGTCATAGCTTCAACTGAAAAGACGGGCAGGTTTTTTAAGGGAAGAAGAATGAAACGCACATGTGTAAAGAAGCTCTAAACAGGCGGCAGACAGAAAAATGTTCCTGTTGCCCGCCCTTGAATTTTTGGAGTGTTAATTAATGGCAAATGTTGTAAGATATAGGCACATTTTCAGGCGTTTAATCGGAGCATTGCTGATGTATTTTCTTCTGGCCGGGTGGTTTTTCGATGCTGCCTGCTGATTCACGAATCGTCCGGGGAGAAAGCTCGGTTCTCATAACTGATCTGCGTGAAGAGCACCCGATCAGCGGTGCGGCCGGCTGGTCAGAAGTTACCACTACCCGAATCCGCGACGTCTATGTAAATTACGATCACAAGATTCCTCTTTTCAAGCTGGTGACTTCGCGGGGAGCGGTTTTGCGCTGCACCCCCGATCAGCTCTGTTTCGGACGCATCAACCCTCAGGTCAGACAGTATTCGCTTTATCTGCACGAAAGGTCGTCGATGGGTTTCAGAGTCGGCTGGTCAGCCGATCTGCTCAAGGACCTTCTCGCGATCACCAACCTGAAGCATGAATCTGTTGCCGGTAATGAACTGATAGACCGGGTCTGGATCATCGAAAATACCGGTAATCTGCCGCATGCGACTTTTATGCACAAGTATCTGGTTTACAAGTATGGTCTGCCTGATATTCCGTTTTCGGCCAGGCAGCCTGACGCCGAGCTTTCAGACGAGATGACGAAGCAGATGTTCGATCGTATCGATACGCCTTCGCGGGCTCACGACCTGCTGAAAGATGCTCACATGTTCATTGGGCATCCGCATCTTACGCTGCGTGTTTCGGGTTCTGAAACGCCCAAGAGCAATTCGATTCAGTTTGTCATTTTTGGCGGTGCTGAAAAGGGCTCGCTGAGCAGCTATTCACATCTGATTCAGATAACCGGGGCTACTGATCCGAACCGGGCCGAACATCGGCAGTTTAAACGCAAACAGGGCAAGCATGGCCTCTGGCAGCTCGAAATAACCCGCGATGATCTCGAGGAAGCCGAACTTTTCGTGAAAACCCTCTCGCATCTCGACAATCTCGAAGTGGTCAAGAAGATTCAGCTGACCCGCAAACAGCCGTTTTATGTTTTACCTGCGTCTCATCTGAAGCCGGGAATGCTTGTTCCTGTGATCGGTCGCAAAGGGCAGATCGAGGAAGATACTGTAGCGACCGTAGAAATTGAAGATTACAAAGGACCGCTTTACAATCTGCAGGTTCATGAGCTGCATAATTTCATCGTCGGCAACTGGGTTGTGATGTGTTATACCCCGGCCAGCCGCCTTGTTGGAGAATGACATGGCAATTGATGCAACCCTTGGGCAATTGAATGAAAGACAGCGTGAGGCGGTCGGAATCACTACCGGCCCTCTGCTGGTGGTCGCCGGCGCCGGGTCGGGCAAGACCCGTATGCTTACCGTTCGTATCGCTTATCTGATCGAGAAATGCGGGGTAGACCCGTCGGCGATTCTCGCGGTGACTTTTACCAACAAAGCGGCCCGCGAAATGAAAGAAAGAGTGCATGAGCTCGTTCCGGGTGCGGGTCGGGTCACGCTGACCACTTTTCATTCGTTCTGCTGTCTGTTGCTGCGCCGCTGGCACAAATACGCCGGTTTTGCCGAAGGCTTCACGATTTATGACGAGAACGACAGCGAGAAGCTGATGAAAAACGTTCTGCGCGAAATGAAGACCGATTCAAGGCGTCTGACGCCTAAAGCAATGCTCGAATACATTTCCCAGGCCAAAAACGAACTGGTTGGTCCTGAAGATTATCAGAATTTTGCCGGCCCGACTTCAGCGTCTGCCCAGATTCAAAAAGTCTATGCCGCCTATCAGGCTCAGTTGCTGCAGAATCAGGCTGTCGATTTTGATGACCTGATTTTCAAGGCCTATTATCTGTTGAAAAATAACCCTGACCTTTTACAGAAGCTTCAGGGGCAATACCAGTATTATCTTGTCGACGAATACCAGGATACCAATCATGCCCAGTACCGCCTGATTTCCATGATTTCCGGGGCAAGCCGCAATCTTTGCGTCGTCGGTGATGAAGACCAGTCAATTTACAGCTGGCGTGGCGCCACGATCCGCAATATTCAGGATTTCGCCAAAGATTTTACCGGTGCCAGGATCGTCAAGCTCGAGCAGAATTACCGCTCGACCCAGATCATTCTAGATGCCGCCGGAGCAGTGATTGCAAAAAACGTCAGTGCGCACCCGAAACGCCTCTGGACCGAAAAGTCCGGCGGCGATCTGCTGGTGTTCCAACGGGCCGGCGACGACCGCGAAGAGGCAGACTGGATAGTGCGCAAGATTCAGACTTTACGCAACCAGGGGCGTGATCTTGGCGATTTTGCTCTGCTCTTTCGCATGAACAGCTTGAGCCGCCCGATAGAACAGGCTCTGCAGCGGGCAGGCCTGCCATATGACATTACCGGTGGCACAAAATTCTTTGACCGCCGTGAAGTCAAAGACATCATGGCTTATCTGCGGGTTATCGACAACCCCCGCGATGCAGTATCTCTCGAAAGAATCATCAACACGCCAAAGCGCGGTATCGGCGATACCACCGTCGAACGTCTGGCCGGTGACGGTTCAACCCCTCTCTGGGAAGCCGTGGCCGCCGAAGGCGGTCGCACCCCTGATGCAAAGATCGGGCGTTTTTTCAAACTGATGCTTGGTTTTATGGAATCGGCCGGCGAATTGCGGGTTTCACAGTTATGCCGCAAAATCATCGACGATATCGAATATTTTGCCTATCTTAAGAACGATGACCCCGAAACGGCTGAAGACCGGCGCAACAACGTCGAAGCTCTGGTATCTGACATCAGATATCAGGAAGAAGACAACCCTGACCTGAATCTGCATGATTACCTGGCAAACGCGGCTTTGCATGCGGCTGCAGACGATGTCGACGAGTCGCAGCCAAAGGTGCATCTGATGACCCTGCACAATGCCAAAGGGCTTGAGTTCCCGGTAGTGTTCATGATTGCCATGGAAGAAGGCATATTTCCGCACGCTTCGTCGAAGGAAGCTCCCGAACAGCTCGAAGAAGAACGACGACTCGCCTACGTCGGCATGACGCGGGCCCGCGAAAAGCTTTTCCTGAGCGCTTCAAGCCGGCGAATGATGTTCGGTTCCTGGGGATCTAACCCTGTTTCGCGTTTCGTGGCTGAAGTGCCACCGCATCTGTTCGATGGCAGGGCCGCCAGAGAAGGCGCAGCGAGAACCTCAGCGGTCAGCAATATTCCGGGCGCGGTCAGCAGTCGGCCTCGCTCTGGTGGTTTTACCTTCAACCCGCAGGCTAAATGGTCTGAAAGTGGAAAAAGCCCGGCTGCGGCAATTCAAGGTGACAGGGTAAACGGAACCATGGTAAATTTAAAACCGGGTGTAAGGGTGATTCATCAGATTTTCGGGTCTGGTCGTGTCGAAGAGACATCGGGCGAATCGCTGTCAGACTTCCGGGTCACCGTAAGGTTCGAGCAGAAAGGGCTTAAAACATTACTCTTGCAGTATGCTGCACTTCAGGTTATAAATAGCGAAAACGCATAGGAGGTCAACGTATGAGATTTTTACGATTTGTCTGGAAGCTGTTTGTCATGGCCAGCGTCTTTGGTATCGGTTATATCATCGGTCGTGAGCACAGTTTTGAAGAAGAAGAAATGTGGGAAGAAGAAAACGACAAAGCCGGCGACAAGAGCGAAAAATCCGCTCCATCCAGCAGCAGCGGCGACAATGAAGTCGAATTTGAATTCGAAGATGCCGATGCCAAAAAGGTTTCGGTCGTCGGTACCTTCAACAACTGGAACAAGGACGCCAACACCATGAAGCTTGAAAATGGCGTCTGGAAATGCAGTGTGCATCTCAAACCCGGCAGATATGAATACCAGTTCGTCGTTAACGACACCGACTGGGTGCTCGACCCGAAATCAGGCAATTCCGTAAAGAATAAATATGAAGGAATGAATTCCATAATCGAAATCAAGTAAGGTTTTGAAGGCATTCCTCAGACCGTAATTCATTGCGAGTATCGATTATTCTGGAAAGTTAAAGCAAATGGTCAGGAAGATATACCTTGAAGAAGTCTGCGATCGCGAGAATCTGAGAAGCTTTCTCGGCCGATTCCGCAGACTTACCGGTCTTCATATCGTCCCGTTCAACGAGCGGGGCGAGGTCGTGATTGGCCACATCGAAGAAATTCTGCCCGGCATGGCCGATGCTTCAGAATTTGTCGATTACCCCTCGTCAGATGTGATCGAACGCCCTGATGGCTCGCTCGTTCGTCTGATGAAGCTCGAGTATCGTGGCAACATGTTCGGCGCGGTTCTGATCGGGCCCTTCTATAAAAAGGGTGCCGGTTGTATTCCGGCAGCCACAGGTCTACCGATTCTGAGTGACGAACAGGTCGAAGCTGCAGTCGAGTCTATCAGCAGTTTTTTCATGCAGATGGTCGATCTTGCAGCCGAAAAAGAGTCACTGGCCCGCAAGGAAAAAATTCTTTCGGTTCTTGAAGAAGCTTCGAACATCATGAATTCGAGCCTCGAATTTCAGAACCTCCTCGAATTCCTGATGGACATTGCCATAGAGATTACCGGTGCCACCTGTGGAGCCCTGCTGCTTCGTAAAGAAAACAAGAATTTTCTCGAAGTCGCAGTAGCCAGAGGCAAATACCCGCATGAGGTCAAGAAGATCCGTGTTCCCTTCGGCCAGGGCATTACCGGCTGGGTCGCCCGCAACAAAGAGGCGCTCAACGTTCCCAACGTTCTTCTCGAGCCGCGCTATATTGAAACTCCTGAATCGATTTATTCGGAACTGGCAGTTCCTTTGCTGGTTGGCGAAAAGCTTATCGGCGTCGTTTCTGTCGATTCTTCAGAAATAAACGCCTTTTCAAAAGACGACGTGATTTCACTCAACACGCTGGCATCGATGGTAACCAAGGTTCTCGAAAACGCCAGACTGCTTGCCGATTCGAATCAGAAGCTCAAAGAACTTTCGCGGGTTTTTAAAATTTCGGAATCATTGTCGGTGCGCTCTCTGAGCCGAGATGGCTATTGCATGATGCTCAAGGAAGTCACTGATGCCATAGATTGCAGTGCTGCCTCGCTGATGCTTTTCAACAGCGACCGCGAAGAATTGTGTATGCGTGCCGCTTTCGGTCTGCCTGAAGAACTCGATTCTCTGTCGGTAGCCCTTGGAAAGGGTTATCATGGCTGGGTGGCAGTTCAGAGAAAGCCTCTTCTGATTCAGGATGTCCATCGCGACAACACCATTGTCCGCAGCAATTTTCTTGATCAGTTCGCCAGAGCCCTGCTGATCATTCCGCTGCTGACCGCTGATGACCGTTTTGTCGGCACTCTCGGTGTCTATCATCGTGAGGAAACCGAGAAA
>CAYYUI010000119.1:0-6914 GCA_964474705.1 uncultured bacterium | reverse complement strand
CGTGCGAGCAGAGTGAGCAGATGGAACTATGAGGGTGCGAAGATCGCAGAGCGTTTTTGTCAGGACGACATTATGCCGCGTGAGCCAGGATGGCGGCAGTGGCGGCAACGACTGACATGCCGTAATACCTGTTGAACAGAAAAAGGTTTCCGTTTGCCCTGAACCGGTTGCGGAAGTGGTCGCTGCGGCGATCAGGCCCGATCGAGGGTTGCCAGAAAGTCGATGACTTTCTGAGTGATGAAATCAGGCGTTGAAGCGCCCGCTGACACAATGATGTTCTGACAGTCGGCAAAATCGCTGAGGTTGAGCTCGGCTTCGGTTTCGACGTGAAAGGTGCGTGGGCAGAGGCCGGCGGCGATTTCGGCGAGACGCCGGGTGTTGGCGCTGGATTTGCCGCCGACGATGACGACGGCATCGGCTTCAGCTGCGAGTTTTCTGATTTCCTGCTGGCGATCTGAAGTCGCCTGGCAGATCGAATCGCAGATCACCGCTTCATCGGCGCTCGCCTTGAGAATTTCGGCGATGCGGTTGAATTCGTCTTCATTGAAGGTGGTCTGGCCGATAACCATGACTTTAGGGCGGCGCGGCACTCTGCGGGCCTGATCTTCTCCGGCGATGACTTCCTGAGAGGTGGCAAAGCTCTGCAGACTGAGAATCTCAGGGTGGTCGGGGTCACCGATAATGTAAATATAATAGCCCTTTTCGCTGTATTTTTTTATCTGCCGCTGACTGGTAACAACGTGGGGGCAGGTGGCATCGACAATTGCGAGGCCTCGGTCGGAAATTTCCCTGATCTGGCCTGCAGGCATGCCGTGGGCGCGAATGATGATCGTGCCTTCGGTAACTGTGTGCCAGTCTTTGACGGTGCCGACGCCATTTTCGCGCAGGTATTCGACAGCCTGCGGGTTATGGATAAGCGGACCGCTGGTGAAAACCCGGCCGGGGGCTTTGGCGGCCGTCTGCAGAGCAATCTGCATGGCACGTTTGACGCCCATACAGAAACCGGAAGTGCGGGCAAGAATGATTCTGGGCATATGTCAATCTCCGAATGCGGCTGGAGCAGGTTCCCGACGGTCACCAAAAACATGGGCCAGGGTCGCGCCGATCTCTTTTTTCATGTTGATCGAACGGTGGTTCTGCATTCTTTTAATGCCGGTCAGGCGGCCTTCGGCATCAAAGCTGGCTTCGGCACAGAACAGGGCCGAGGCCGGGTCAAGAAACAGCCCGTAGCGCATGTCATCGAGCAGAACTTTGTGACTGCCATCAGGCAAAGCAACGCTGCGGGCACGCAGCATGTTCATCGCAAACCACTTGAACATGCGGCCGTGTTCATGCTCGAGAGCCCGGGTAACGAATTCGTCGCGGTCGGAATCGACTGTTATTGGCTCAGTCAAGGGTTTAGGATCAGTCCTTTTAAGGTAGGTAACCATGAACCGGTCATTGGCATCTCGACCCACAACCCTGAAAACAACGGTGTTCAGAACCGTTGGCATTGCTCTGACTTCCAGGGGTTCAAAACCGGCCTCGTGAAAAATCCGGTTGCCGCGCTCGATGAGAACCTGCGAGGTATGCCAGCCGGAAAATGCGTAGATGGAGATGGCGGCCAGCGCAATTCCAGCAAACGCCTGCATACGCGTGCTGCCGTTGCGGAAATAGATGCCCAGGACGGTAATGATAAGCAGCGGCAGCGAAAAAACCGGATCGATGATTGGCAGGGCGTCGATGGCGAAGCGTCGGTCGCTGAATGGCCAGGCCAGGCTGGTTCCGTACGTGGTGAACCAGTCAATGATCGGGTGGGTGAACAGACTCAGAAACGCCAGCACGACCCAGTCACGTTTGGGTGCGTCAGAACGCGAAAGATAGCGACACGCCAGCCCGACCGGAACCGAAAGAATTATGAGCGCCAGAAAGGCGTGGGTCGGCCCGCGATGATATTTGAGCGAAGCCCATGGCCCCCAGTAACTGGAAATGACGTCGAAATCAGGCATCAGCCCAATCAGAAAACCATACAGGGCCGCGCGCCGCCCAAGCTTTTTATTGTAGGCAGCCGTTCCAACCGTTGCACCAAGCAGGCCTTGTGTGACTATGTCCATATTTTTTCCTGTAGCAGTGGCTGATTTTATCATGGCTTCAAATGTGAAGCCACCAAATTCATGCTTTTTGAGGTTCGCAACCCAATGCTCTCTGACAATTCAGCATGAGAATTTTATATGACACCAGGCAGGTGTCATATAAGAATAAGATAATCATGATTGAGTCAATTTGCAAGATGAAATTCTCTGGCCATGCCCGATTCGCCGCCGTCATAGCGTGCAACGCGAAGCAATCGCTTATCACTGCGAGGAGCGCAACGACGCGGCAGTCGTTGTTAGGGCAATTGTTACAATGTGAACATTGCTAAGATTACGATTGCTTCGCTGGCGCTCGCAAGGGCCATGGATGGCCGAGTGTCAGCGAGTCGCCGGAATGCGAACGAACTGACCAATGACAGTGTTCAAGCATGTCACTGCGAGGAGGGCAGCGACGCGGCAGTCGTTGCCTGGGCAATTGTTACAATGTGAACATTGCTAAGATTACGATTGCTTCGCTGGCGCTCGCAATGACAGTGTTCAGGTGATTGCTTCGCTGGCGCTCGCGAGGGCCATGGATGGCCGAGTGTCAGCGAGTCGCCGGAGTGCGAATGAACTGACCAATGACAGTGTTCAAGCTTGTCACTGCGAGGAGCGCAACGACGCGGCAGTCGTTGTTAGGGCAATTGTTGCAGGATGCGGTTTTTTCGGCAGGAGTCGTTATGTCGCGTTTGCCACAGTACAAAACGGGATTTTGTTGAATTGCTGCAACTCTGGTATAATCCAGAAAGGTGATTATTTCATCACCAATACTACGCCACCCGGCGAGGATCGGTCAGGCAACTCTACAGGAGGCCAAAAATGGGAGACAAGGGCGGTAAGAAGGATAAAGAAAAGGTCAAGAAACAGGCTGACAAGAAGCACGACGACAAGGACAAGGCTGCCAAAGAAAAACAGCCGAAGCAAAAACCCTAGCCCTGAGTCCTGCTGAGACGCTGGCGCAGAAATCGATACCGGCATTTGCTAAAGATTTCTGCGCCAGTTTGCTTTTCCAGACCAATCGTTTCTGAGACCATTCTGAAAAGGGTTCTGGCAGCAATTGCCAGACAAAATTTTTAAAGCACGGAGCCCTGCATTGGCATTCAATCCGACTGATAGGCCGCACCGGACGAGTCGGTATAAAAATTCAATGCGTACTTATATGACTCAGTGTTTGCCCGTTTTGTCGAACTGGTTGGCTTCAAGATAGGCCGCGTGCAGGCGGCGTATACCTTCTTCGATGCTGATTTTGGGCTGGTAGCCGAAGTCGCGGCGGGCGGCATCGATGTTGAACCAGTGTGCTGTCGACAGTTCGCCGGCAACCCAGCGGGTTATCGGGGGCTCGCCTTTTAGTTTGCACCATTTGAAGACTTTTTCGCAGACCAGGCCGATGAACCAGGCGATGTTTGGCGAAATCGTCGCAGTGACCGGTGCCAGCCCGGCTGCACCGATGATCAGGTTGGTTATCTGCGAAATCGGCATTGGCTCGCCGTTGGTAATGAAATAGGCCCTGCCGGCGGGGGCACTGCCAGGTGCCAGTTTCTCGGCGGCCAGAATATGCGCTTCGGCGGCATTGTCTATGTACACCGTGTCGACAATATTTTTGCCATCGCCGACAAACTTGAGACGGCCGGCTCTGGCGCGAGAAATCAGGCGGGGACCAAGATGGTTGTCGCCCGGACCCCAGATCAGATGTGGCCGCAGGGCAACTACTGCCAGTTGCGGGGAATTGGCCTTTAACACTGCCTGTTCGGCCATACTTTTTGTTTTTGGGTAATAGGCATCGTAATGATCGGGGTAGGGAAGGCTTTCGTCGGCACCACAAATGTCGCCATGCGTAAACACCACGCTTGGTGAACTGGTGTAGATAAGCCTGCCGACCTTGTGTTCCTGACAGGATCTGATGATGTTCAGGGTTCCATGATAATTTATGCGCTCATATTCGGAATACGGTTCTTCGATTCCGGCTTTGGCGGCCGTATGAAAAACCAGGTCGCAGCCCGCAACAGCTTTGCTCACCAGTTCAGCATCAGAAATTTCGCCCTGATAAACCTTGCAGCCGGCTTTAGTCAGATCGGGGTAATTTCCGCGGCACAAAACCCGAACGTTTACTGCACGCTCGAGAAGCATTTTTACGATGGCACCGCCAAGAAAACCGCTGCCGCCGGTAACTAGAGCCGTAGAACCTTTAAGTGAGCCTGCTGTCATAGTTCAGATTCTTCCTTTCAGCTTTTCGGCAGCCCATTCTGAGAGAATTTCCCGGTTGATCTTGGCGTTGTGACGCACATCGACCGGAAAGCCGGGATGGATGAGGAAATGTCGTATCGCTTTCGTATGCCCAAATTTAGCCCCGAGTTCTTCGAGTTCCTTGATCAATCTGGCGCTGTCGATTTCACCAGCATCCTGCTCGAGCTCGACGCAGATTACCGGAATGCGTTTTTCAGGGCTGCCTGCACCAACAAGAGCTGTTCTGAACACCTTCGGATGCTGATTGAAAATGCGTTCACAGGGAATAGTGAAAAAAGTCTGGGCGTCGACGACAACCCGGTGGGATTTGCGGCCGCAGAACCATAAGCGCCCGGCGGCGTCAAAACGACCGACATCGCCCATGCGGTGCCAGATTTCGTTTCCTTCGCGAATCTTGGCGAGCATGGTATTCTCAGGCCGGCAGAAATACTCACGGGTTACGATCGGACCCTTTACGGCTATTTCACCAATCTCACCCTGCTTCAGAACCAGATTTTCAGACCATTCCGGAATAGGGTCATCGGTAATTCTTATTATGCGGGTGTGCACATGCCTGACCGGGTAGCCTACACAGGTGCCTCCGCCGGCATCGGTTTCGGCAGCGGTTTCGCCGAGGATTGTGTGACTGCCGATCGAGCTGACTGGGAGTGCTTCGGTAGCGCCGTAGGGTGTGAAAACCTCGCAGCGGTCGCCCAGCATCTGATGAAAACGCTGCAGAATGTCGTTGCGTGCAGGGGCGCCGCAGCTGATAACCTGCCTGAGCGAAGGCAGTCTGACATTATTTTTGACGCCGTAGCGGCTCAGGTTGTCGACAAGTGCCGGAGAGCCAAACATCGAAGTTGCGCCGTTGTCGGTTATCGCTTCGATCAGCTTGCGCGGGTCAGCTTTGGCCGGCTTGCTGGCATCCATATCAGGAATCACGGCGGTCATGCCGAGGCAGATATCGAAAATGGCGAAAAGAGGGAAAGTTGCCAGATCGACGTCTTCAGGCATAAAACCGTATATTTCCTGAATGAAGCGAACCTGGCTGGTGAGAATTCCGTGGGTGTAAACAACCCCTTTCGAAATGCCGGTGCTGCCTGAAGTGAACATCAGGGCAGCCATTTCATCCGGCGGCATCATTTCGGTCGGGAAAGGCGAAGTGTCATTGGCGCGCAGGTCGTAAAAGCGGTAGCCGCCCCAGAAAAGTCTTGGCCCCAGGGTTACGCAGATTTTGATCGTGGCTGGTGACCAGCGCATCAGAACGCGCATCGCATGGGCGGCGGTTATGCCTATAAAAGCTTCGGGCTGGGCTTCACCGATACATTTTTTCAGGCTTTTGAGGCCGATGCCGGGGTCGATCATGATCATCGTGGCGCCGACTCTGGCCAGAGAAAAAAAGGCGATGAAAAACTCGATTCCGGGTCTGATCATGACCACTGTGCGGGTGCCGCGCCCGATGCCTGCTTTTTTCAGGCCATGAGCAAAACGGTTGATTTCTTCTTCGAGCTGTCTGAAAGTCAGGCAACTGTAGGCGACGTGCCCGTAGCGATCGCGGCCGGCCGGAACAACGACCGCGCGTTTATGCGGCGTTTCTTCGGCTTTCTGGCGCACGCAATCTGCAAGATTGACACCATTGGTGGTGGTAGACATCTATGGGTGCTCCTGTTCAGGGATTCCCGGCAAAAAAGGCCCTTACCAGTCTGAAAATCTGGTCACCGGCGTCTTCGAGTACATAATGGCCGGCGTGAAAACTGTGCGCCTCGGCATGCGGAAATCGCGTTTTCCATTCGTTGAAGAAATGACGGCCGAAAACGAAATCTTTGCGCCCGAAGCAGATCAGGGCGGGTTTGGAGGCGAGACCGGCCAGCCCGTTTTCAATGCGCAGCAGTTCGTCATATGATGGGTCACCGGGGGCCATCGGAATATCCTGCACGAATCTGGTGGTGGCGACGCGGTTGGCCGGGCAGTCATACGGGGCACGGAAACCGTGGCGCACTTTTCTCGACAGGGGGGTAACGGTGCAGGTGTGGCTCGCGATAAATGAAAAGGCATTGAATTTGCGGTTCAGACAGGCGCCCAGCGATGAGTTTCTGAAGAGCCAGAGTGGCCAGGGAAACGGGCATGAGGCAGGTAGTCTGAAGGCGCCGGTATTCAAAATGACCAGCCGGCGCACTTTTTCGGGGTGACGGGTTGCATAACCCATACCAATGGCTCCGCCCCAGTCGTGAACGGCAAGATTGACCGGTTCTTTGAGCTCTAAGCTGTCGATAAGAGCTTCAAGGTTGTCGACATGCTCTTTGAGGGTATAGCTGAAAGCGTCGAGGCCGGGTTTGTCTGAAAGGCCGCAGCCGATGTGGTCAGGAGCGATGCAGCGGTAGTCGCCGCGAAAAGCCTTGACCATGTCGCGGTAGAGAAACGACCAGGACGGGTTTCCGTGCACCATGACAAACGGCTGGCCCTGACCTTCGTCGAGGTAGTGCTGCCGATGCCCGGAGCGGTGAGTATAATAGCGGTTGGCAAAAGGGTAGAGGTCTTTGAATTCTTCAGTATTAAAGGCCAAGGTTACCATTCCCATCC
>CAYYUI010000118.1:0-7533 GCA_964474705.1 uncultured bacterium | reverse complement strand
GCTGGCCACGTCCTTCATCGGTTCCTGGCACCTAGGCATCCACCGTGCGCCCTTTTCAACTTACTCCTACAAGCACTCGATCATTTTTCAGTATCACGGCGCCGCTTTGTCGAGCCATCGCACCTTGTCGCCAAGATTCGAAAGCCTTAAAAGCAGAACCACAATACAATTTTACTTTTTAACTGTGTTGAAGATTATGACACGGGCGCAACATGTTGCGCCCCTACACGGAATTAACCGCGATGGGACACTTCATATACACCCGACGTAATCCGCAAATCCATTTAAAAAGACCTTTAATTGGATGTGTTCATCGGATATTATTTTCAATGAGCTTTGCGACTTTTGGTCACACCCGCCGTGGCAGGAAGTTCATCTTACCATTCAAGCATTTGAATGTCAATAACTATTTTATAAAAAATTCAATTTAGGTTTTCGACCGCTGAACGCTGTCTAAATCGAAAATCAAATTAAACAAATGACTCTGCTCAAGCAATATTTTCATGAAATGCATAAGACAATATGAACCAACGAGCAGACTTCTGGCAATTTTGCTTTACGGGAAGTCCATATGGTATTTTATACAAACAGACTGGGCAGGATTGGCAGGAAAGACCAGGGGCCAATTTCAGCGCAATAAAAGTTCTAAAGTTCGGAGGATTGATGAACAAGAACCGGCATAATTTCGTACAGCTCATTTTTTCAGGAATGCTGCTGATCATAATGCCTTCTGTCTGCTCGTTGCTGCTATTTTTGCATGTCATTGACGGGCAACGTGGCAAAAGCTACCGGGAAGCCGCTGAAATGATCGAGGAACGTGCCCGTGATCTTTTTGCCAATCTTGACCCGGAAAAGCTTTTTACTCCAAGATTTCAACAAATGGCTACCCAGATTCTGCCTCTGATAAGACAACTTGAAACAGAAACAGATACAGAAAGCCAGGCAAAACTTTTTCAGAAAATCAGAGATTGTTATCAAACAACAGCAAAGACTTCTGGCGAGGACTTTCAGCTATATCTTTTCAATACCGCCGGGCAACTGATCAAAACCGGGATGGCTCCAGAGAAAACAAATTCTTTGATGCAGCACATATGGAATGGACTCAATTATGACCCTGGAGTAAACCCCTGGTCACGAAGCCCGGAAATGGCACAGGTTCTCGGTAAAGATTTTCGCATTCAACAAGCTCTTGAGCTGAATAATCGCTGCCTGGCAACAGACAATTCCGGCAAAGACGGGCTGTTTTTTCATAAAAAGCCCGCAAACGAAAAATACGGACTGATTGCTTTCGTAGAGCCCAACTCCGACTCGAGCATGATTCTTTTTACAGCGGTTGAAAATGCAACTGCCGAGAGTGCCCCGATACTTCTCCAAACCGGCAATAAGATCAAACCAGTGTCAAATTCCGATTTTCCAGCGAATGAAGCATTTGCATTGGCTGAAAAGCATGAGCAGGCGGCCTTCATTTTCCATGATTTTTTGTGGAAACAATTCAGAAGCGGCGGAAAACGGCTGCTCTTCGGGCAGTCCTTTTCCCCCGCAAGATTCCTTTATATGAAGCTGGCGGCCGGACTTTTTATTGTTCTGTTGATCTTCCTGGGCATGCTGCATCTCTACCGATCATTTTTTTCTCAAGAGTCAGTCTGGATATCAATTCGGATCAAACTGACCGGAATTTTCATCTTTGCAGTTTACCTGCCGATATTGGGTCTTTTCATGCTTGGCTACAACGGCTTAAACGACCGCAAGGCAGTTCTGGAAAACGAAGCCCGGAAAGGTATTCTTGAGTTGCTTTTCGAGATCGATTCAGGTTTTGTAAAAAAGGAGCGCCAGATACACGCGACATTCGAAGGCTTTTTTCGCAATACGGGCTGGCATAGCAGTATGAATAAAGACTTTGAAGAGCAAGACAAAGCTGTCCGGGCTCATAACAACACAGAACCTGGCGGGGAAAACTTTTTCAACTGGGTTGATATTCGCGATATTGAACAGAATCAACTCTATTCAAATGCAAGCACAGAATCAAATGACCGTTTAAAGGCTATGGGGCGAACCATGTCGCTGATCTGCCTGGAAAAAGTCATGCCGGAGCGGCTGCAACAGGCAGGAGTCAAACTTCGACAGTCAGACCTGGTTCTGGTCAATCTTCTGGAAAATCCGATTCTTGGTTTTTCTAATTTATTCGAGCAGCCAGGCAGACTAATCCCCATGGATATCGAAGGGTCTCGACTTTACTGGTACTGGAATTATTACGACGATCCGAAAAGCCCGGTTGCCTACTTTGTCGGGAACGCAGATGCCAAAAGCAACATCGTAAGGTATCTTGGCGATATCCTCAAAAAACGCTACAGTCTTGGGGCAACAGCATTGAAAATCGTGGCATTTCTGCCTGGAGACAAAAAGTGGTTTGGAATAGATGGAGCGCAGGACGAAAATCTGCACAATCTGTTCCGGATCTGTATGCGCAGCGGCAAAGTAGAAGAGGCGAACCTGGAACATCAGGGTGAAAGATATCTTGCCACCTGTCTGCCCGGAATCAAGCTGCATCAATTTTATACGGCATGCCTTTTTCCAGTTGCCGAAATCGATACCAGTATTGCCAACCTCAGGTCGCAGATTTATCTGGTGGTTGCTTTAATTCTTATCGTAGCTGTTCTAACCGGCCTTTTGCTTTCAAAGACTTTTCTGCAGCCGATCGCGGAACTTGATCTTGGTCTACAGGCTTTAAGGCGGCGCGATACTGATTTCAGAGTTGAGATCAGCAATCAGGACGAACTTGGAGATCTTGGGCGGGTTTTTAATCAGATGATGCTTGAAATCAAGGAAATGCTTCTCGCCGGGGCGGTTCAGCATTGTCTCATTTCGGCCAGATGCCCACCGGTAGATGGTTTCGAATGTCTGATCTACAATCGCATGGCGGCAGACGTTGGCGGTGACTACGCTGATATGTTCGTGCTACCAGATCAACGCTATCTAATTGTTCTCGGTGATGTTACCGGTCATGGAGTCAGTTCATCGATCCTGACCGCAATGGTAAAAGCTGCGGTTTTCAGGTTTGCATCATACGACACTGACCTGAAAACCATCTTAAAAAGCCTCAGCAGCATGATTTTGGATCTTCTCAAACGCCGCAAGCTGATGACATTCTGTGCCATGATTCTGGACGGTAAAAATGGCCAGTTCAAGCTTGCCAACGCCGGGCATCCTTTTCCGCTTCTCTGCAGCGAAGGAGGTTCAATCAGACAGATAGAGCATGCCTCGCTGCCTCTGGGTGTATCTGACAAACGCAGCAATTACGAAATTGTTGATGGAGAAATCGCTCCTGGTGAGCTGATGATGTTTTACACCGATGGAATTACCGAAGGCACAGATCCCGCAGGCACTGAGTTCGGCCTCCCAAGAGTCGAAGCGATTGTTTCCAGAAGATTTGCAGAAGGAATTGAATCTGTACGCGACTGTCTGCTTCAAGACTTTTTCAGTCATTACCGGCGTCAGGAACTCGATGATGATCTGACCTTCATTCTGGTCAGACGGCTGAATGCCGCTGCAAAATGACCAGAGTCACATCATCGTCAGGCTCGCCGCCAGCCAGCCAGGCATCATAGGCCGCCATCAGCTCAGCAGCGAGATTTTCCGGTTCAAGGGCGGCTTTGGTTGCAAGCATGTTTTTAAAGCGACTGTAGCCATATTGCTCTTTTGCAGGACCGGTTACCTCGATCAGTCCATCGGTGTAAAAAACCAGAGTGTCTCCCGGCTTCATCGTGAAGGCAAAGTTTTCAAGGCGCTTAATGTTCTTCAGGGCTCCAATTGGCAGATGTACAGATTCGAGATCTTTACAGCTGCCATCAGAGCTCAGCAATACCGGAAAATTGTGGCCGGCATTGACAAACAAGCCTCGACCGGTTGAAAGATCCAGGGTTGCAGCAAACAGAGTAATCATTTTTCGCACTGGCGGCTGACTGAAGTAGGCATGAATGGCCCGGTTCAGGTCAGAAAAAAGGCTGACCAGATCACGGCCTTCTCTAATACCCTGGTAAACTATAGCTTTGGCCATTGCCATTACCAGCGCTGAACTCACACCGTGCCCGGTAACATCACCAATGATTATGCAGACATTGTTTTTGTCAGGTACCAGGACATCGAAATAGTCACCGCCAACTGCTGATGCCATGCGGTTGGTGAATGCAAGACGGTATCCATCAAGAATCGGCGGCACAGCAGGCAGCAGCGATTCCTGAATATCCTGAGCCATGATGCCATGCGGTTGGTGAATGCAAGACGGTATCCATCAAGAATCGGCGGCACAGCAGGCAGCAGCGATTCCTGAATATCCTGAGCCAGTTTCATTTCCTTCAGGTCAGAAATCATCTGATTGAAACTGATTGCCAGATCACCAAACTCGTCACGCTGAACCGGCACAATTCGGAAATCGGTGTTGCGCGATTTTATAGCTGCGACGCCGTTGCCGAGACGAGCGACCGGCAAGAGGAAAATATCTGAAAGCAGCCAGCCTGATATGGCCGACAATAGAAGAAAGGCGGCTATCGCCAGAATGATATTTCTGCGCAGCTTGCCAATCTCCTGGTAGATCAGATGGCAGGGGTAGAAAGAAAACAGACAATAGCCGGGAGCAAAAACGCTTCGCTGGCCCAGAACCAGGTATTCTTCACCGTCAATTGCAAGCTTCAACTCTTCAGGCCGGTCACTGAAAAGGATCTGGTCGGCAAAATTTCTTAGCTGTCTGTTTTCGCTCACTCGAGCAGGCAACCAGGTTCCTTTTCGGCTTTCCAAAGCTGCGAGAGTGTATGGATAAAAACTTCTCGAAGCAAAAGCTTCACGCAATCTGCTGTTAAGAAGCCTTTTAACAAGCCTGGCCGCTGACTGGAGAATGTAAATGTAGATTCCGGCGCTTTGCTGGTGCAAAGCAACATTCCAGTAGATAAACATAGGCAGAGAACCAAAATACATGCGATGAACTTCGTCGGGTCGTCTAAAAAGAAATAACAGGCCGGCCTCAGGGCTGAGCACAGCTGTTTCGAGCAAAGGATCAATACTGTCTGTCAGGTTGGAGCCAAAACTTTTATCGAGACAAAATCTGGTGAAAGCATCAGAAATCTCACGCATGCCTTCTGCAACAAGCTCATTCTGCAGCGAAAACAGCATTTCCGCGCTGCTGGCATTGCGAAGTTCAAATATAATCAGATCGTTGCTGCGAATTCTCGGTTCCAGCAAGGCGCGCAAATCTGGATGAGAGTGCTTACCAGCCATTCGACCCATTTCTCTGAATTCTTCAATAAACGCATCGCCGGCACGCCTGAATGTCTCATCAAAATTAACCATAATACGGCGTCCATTGCTGATGACTGCTGCCATCAGCGTTGCTTCACGGTCGAGAAGATAGCGGTAACCAAGATAGGCGAAACACATTACCGGACTGATTACAGCCACAAAAAACAGGGCGAGAAGTTTCATCCGGATTGAAAGAAAGAGCCGGTCAGAGACCAGGCGACAATAGATAAAACTGGCAAGCAGGCCGACAAGGAAAACTGCCGCCAGCAGATACCGCTGCATGCTTGAGTAAACCGCAATTCCGGCAGGCAGAGAAGCGACCACCCAAAGATCATCGATCTGTCTGCCTTTCCAGAGATACCCCTGATTGCTCAACCATTCCTTCTGACCCATAAGGACAATTCTGTCTGCAGGCTCACTTTGTCTGACCGTTTCAAGCATTCCTTTGGTCTGCATTTGAATTTTGCCAGCATCAGACACTATCAGGCAGTCGGCAAATCTCTGCTTCATTCTACCCAACACATTCTTTAATCGGAAGTTAAGATCAGGCAGAGCCCAGAAAATCAGCATCATTCCACCGTCTGGATGTGCCCGGTCATTGACCCAGTAAATCAGGCCCGGGTTCTGGTGCACTACGATAGGAGTGACGCTGTCACGGCCTTCCAGAAAATGAGCCATACGAAATTCGTTTCCCAGAAACGCTTTAAGCTGGCGTCGCAACTTCTGGAACCTTCTGCTGGCCTCAAAATGATCGCAGCTGATCATTTTCCAGAGATTTCCGCCAAGGAACCTCGAGCGCAGCGGAATGTTCTGTGGAGTCAGTAATTGGGCATTGTCGCCAAAAACGTACATATCGAAATCTACAGGTACAAAGGTTTTCAGCGATTCATAAATTCGTGACAGGGCTTCAGGGGACCGTCCATGTTGGTTAACAAGATGCCAGACTCCGCGCCCAAGCTTTTTCAATAACACTTCGGAGTCAGCTTCACAGCGAACCTGGGAAAGTGATGTTTCAAGCTGTTGTGAAGCAAGATCAAGGCGATTTTCTTTTTTCAACCAGAGGGTGTGATACCCGAGGCCACTGGCAACCAGAAGAGGAAGAAATATAAACAGCCCGGTCAAAGCAGCATGTTTAAGCCATTCTTCATACCAGGGTTTCTGGGCCATAATTCATTGCAAACCTTTCAAAAGCGGTTAATCCCAAAACAGCGGTCAACCATTTGTGTGGAAACAGCCACTGTAACTCATCACTAGTCTCAGGTGAATTATAGCATCTATCAAAACTTTGCGAAATTGTTGCAAACTTTAAGGCCTGCTCAATGAACAGTTCTTTGGGCGGTCTTATATTGAAGCCGGAAAGATCATAACTGAACTGGTTCAACAGCCCAATTGTCAGCCGGACTTTTTTGATTCTGTTCGACGACCCGGCAGGTTGGCCGGATAAATCGAATATTTCATCGACTCGGCCTTTTAACAGCCCAGGAAGAGCATTATTGAATCCTGAAAAAATAGAACCAACTTACTTCACCGGCGCGGCCATCAGTCTGGTTACTTTTTCTTCAGCGATTCGCTTCGCTCAGCAGAACCGCTCTATCCTGCGCGGTTCTGCATAAGCACATCCTGTGCGTAACAAGCTTCCGAAAAAGTAATCCCGCCTTCTGTCCACGCCTGGACTATTCTTCGTAAGAAGTCAGCAAAACCGGTTTTAATTCTGCAGTTATCAATAAAATAAACTCTTCGCTTGTTGGCAGTTCAAGCAGCCATCTCAGGGTTTCATCTTTTCGTCAAGAACAGACCAGGGTATGATTGAAGGCTTTTCAAGCACATCGATCGTCAGATTGCTTTCCTGTAAAGAATAGGTTGCCTTAAAACCGAACCCCGAAACGGTTCCGCTGTTAACATCACCATCTACGTTCAGACCTTTCGACTGAATGCGGTTGCGAAACTTTTCCAGTATTTCTTCTGGATTTCCGGTAATCGGGTATGAATATGTTTTTATTGGTGTCATCGCGCTATTCCTTTGTAAAGCTACTTTTCGAGCGATTGGCAAATATTCAGAAAACCGCTCCTGCTCTGTTTTCCGGCCAGACAAGTTAACCCGGATTGCCAGATAATAGCAACAATTTTGTGAGCAATCGATGAGAAATCATCTTTTTGGCTTTGAATAATTTCCCGGCAAAATGAAGCAGCTAAAGCAAACCGGGCTGAGTTCTTGTGGAACTCAGCCCGGTTATCAATTTATGA
>CAYYUI010000117.1:0-7583 GCA_964474705.1 uncultured bacterium | reverse complement strand
CAGATACGTGCAGAGACTGACCTGCATCGAGATTGTCGATGTTGAGCTTGATTACGTTAGGAATCTTGCCGGGCAGACACTGAATTTTGACCTGTTTGCACATGCTGGTGAAAACGCCACCGCTCTTTTTGCCGATTGGAGTGCCGACAAATTCTAGCTCGACATCTACTCTGACCGGTTTGTCCATGTGAACTGCCTGCAGATCGAGGTGTTCATATTCATGGCTGATCGGATGCTTCTGGGCATCTCTAACGATGACGGTGTGGGAATCAGAATTGGAAAGCTTGAGGTCTATAAGAGTATTGCGGTTAACCTTGCGCAGTTTTTCGACCTGCAGCTTCGGAACGGCACAATGTACGGGGGCAACATCCTTGCCATATACAACGGTTGGAATCAGATTTTTTGCTCTGAGCTTCTTTGCGTTCTCTTTACCTGTTTTGTTTCTTACTTCAGCGTTAAGAATCAACTCTGCCATAGAAATCTCCTTAAGATTAAAATTGATTAGTTGATTATACCATCAAACCGGCTTCTGGTCAATATTTAGCATAAGTCGGTTCTGCTGCTTGTCTCCGCGCTCTATATTTTTTTTACCTTTATGATAAGATAACCAAAACAGGGGAACAAAATGCGTGAATTAGCAGCCGCGTTACGACTCAGTCGCGAAAAAGGGGTTGGAGCCGCCATGTTTCGCCGGCTCATCGACGAGTTTATTTTACCATCCATTGCTTTGCGTTCGTGGCGAAACAATCCTGGTGCCCGGTATTCTCTCAGGGCTGTAAGCCTTGGTAAGTCGAAAACTACCGCTCAGATCAGGCAAACTCTTGCGTTGATCAAAGCTGGGAACCTGCAGGGCTGGTATTATTCTCAACCCGAATACCCGCCCCAGTTGCATGATCTGGGCGAACCCCCGCCTTTGTTTTTTGCCACTTCAGCTTTACCTTCACTCCGGTTTGCTGCTGTCGTCGGTGCCAGAAAGATGGCGGCCGAAACGCCCGGACTTGTGAAAGCCGTTTGCCGGAAGCTTGCCGGGAATGGTTATGCAATTGTCAGCGGTGGTGCTGCCGGCGTCGACGCCGTGGCGCACGCAGCGGCTCTTGATTGCCGGGCGTATACGCTGGCAGTGCTTGGAACGGGTCTTGATGTCGTTTATCCGGCCTGCAACCGTGATTTGTTTGAAAAAATTCGTGCTGAAGGCGCTCTGATGACAGAGTTGATGCCGGGTACCCGACCTGCACGCAGCTTCTTTCCTACGCGCAACCGCATCATTGCAGCTATGGCCGAAGTAGTAGTCGTTGTTCAGGCTTCAGAAAAAAGCGGTTCCATAATTACCGCTGACTGGGCCCGCCGTCTGCATCGGCGCCTGTTGGTTGTCGATCCGCCCGATGGCAGCGACCCCGATGCTTGGGCGGGAAATCTGCGCCTGCTGGCCGATGGGGCCGAAAGCTGCCGATTCTGAAACCGTTTAAATGACTCTCTGAAGGCGCTTTGTCCAGCAAAACGTTTTCATCTGCTGCTTTTGTGCTCTGCTGAAGCTTCCGGGTCAGGCTTCAATGCTGGCCGTACAGAAAGAAACCCGGGTGCTTTCAGCGCCCGGGCTTCATTGTAGTTGGCTCAGTGTCCGCAGCCGGAGCAGCTTGAGCAGCCGCCGCCACAAGAAGAAACCGGCATTTCGGAGGCGTCTTTGATGTCGACCAGTTCGAGGTCGAAATTCAGGTTTTCGCCTGCCAGCGGATGATTCATGTCAAGAGTTACGGTTTCATCATCAAAGTCGACGATGGTTGCTATGGCGCGTTCGCCGTTTTCCATCTGCAGAGCAAGCTGCTGATCGATTTCGGGCTCGAAATCATCACCAAAATTCTTGCGGTCGGTGCTGATGACGCGGTCTTCTGAATATTCACCATAGCCCTGCGCGGGCGCGATTTTTACAGATTTCTTTTCGCCGATCTTCATGCCAAGTATGGCTGTGTCGAATCCTTCTATGATATCGCCCTGGCCGACGATGAAGTCGAGAGGGCTTCCGTCGCTGCTTGAATCAAAAACTTCACCGGAATCAAATTTGCCGGTATAATGTACGAAAACCCAGTCGCCTTTTTTTGCGGTAGTCATTTACGATGGCTCCTTTGCCAGCCGTGCCGGCGAAAAATAACACATAAATACGATGTGTACTCTCCAAGACTATAATTTTCGCAGCGATTAGTCAAACAAAATTCTTGCCCCTGTGCCTCTGAAGGGTATATCCTGTTGCGCATAATCTTTCCGGAGGCCTGAATGGTAGAAAAATACTGGCTGAAGTCCTACGATTCTGTTGTGGCTCATGAAATATCCTGTGAGGTTAAACCTCTGCATGAATTTCTTACTCTGGCTGTCGCCGGTTTCGGCGATAGAACTGCCTTGAAGCAGGGTGATTATCACCTGACTTACCGGGAATTCGAACGGCAGACTGCGATAGTCGCTGCCAATCTCCGTATTCAGGGCCTTGAAAAACAGCAGCGGGTAGCCGTATTTCTGCCAAATTGCGCCGAAACGGTTCTCTCGACCTGGAGCATTTTCCGGGCAGGCGCAGTTGGGGTTATGACCAACCCGCTTTACTCTGAAAACGAACTTGTCCACCAGTTCAACGATTCCGGCACCAGATTTGTCATTACCAACGACCTGCTTCTGCCAAAAGTTGCCGCAATTCTCGATAAAACCAGGGTTGAAAGGGTTTTTGTCGTGCCGGCCGCCGAAGAAGGCTTGTCGACTGTTTTTCAAAGTCAGAAGATTGTTCCCTGGCACCGCCTCCTCGATGAAAATTGTGGATATACGTGCACAAACATCGATCCATGCGAAGACCTTGCTTTGTTGCAGTATACCGGCGGCACAACCGGCATTTCAAAAGGCTGCATGCTTACGCACGCCAACCTTTTTGCCAATGCGCTGCAATGCCAGCAGATTTTTCATGTGCTTGTCCCCGGTAAGGAACGATTTGTCGGCGTTCTGCCGTATTTTCATATTTATGGGCTGACAGTTGCCATGATTTTGCCGGTGGTGCTTGGAGCCGCCATTCTGCCCCTTTCCCGTTTCACTCCCCGCGCTCTTTTAAGTATGATTCAAAGCGAAAAGATTACCTGCATGGCATCTGCACCTTCCATTTTCGGTGCCTGCCTCAGCCAGAAGGATATTGATTCCTATGACCTTGCCAGTCTGAAACTGATTATCTCCGGTTCAGCCCCTCTGCCTGTCAGTCAGATGGAACTTTTTGAAAGAAAAACCGGCGCTAAGATAACCGAGGGTTATGGTCTCAGCGAAACTTCGCCGGTTACCCATTTCAATCCGATAATCAAAAACCGCAAAGCCGGCTCGATCGGTCTGCCGATCCCTTCAACCGAAGCCAGAATCGTCGATGTCGAATACGGTGTCAAAGACCTCGGAGTAGGGGAACAGGGAGAAATTGTCATTCGAGGCCCGCAGGTCATGAAAGGTTATTACCAGCAGCCTGGCCAGACTGAAATGGTATTACGAGACGGCTGGCTCTACACCGGAGACATCGGCTATCGTGATGAAGACGGCTTTTTCTACGTGACTGACCGTAAAAAAGACCTGATAATCAGCGGCGGTTACAATATTTACCCGCGTGAGGTCGAAGAAGTTCTGTTCAGGCACCCTTCAGTAAAAGAAGCCGTCGTTGTCGGTGCAAAACACGCCACCCGCGGCGAAGTCCCGCGGGCTTTCGTTGTGCCTGTTGACGGCCAGACGATCGATCGCAACGAGTTGATCGATTTTTGCCGCAAAAATATGGCCAACTACAAGGTTCCGCGTGATATAGAGTTTCGCGAAACTCTGCCAAAATCTGCTATCGGCAAAGTATTGCGGCGTGAGCTGCGTGATGAATTGAACCGGACGGCACCTCTGGCAGACTGAAAGTTCTGAAAACAAAAGGGCTGTGCCAACGAGGCACAGCCCTTTGCGTTTCTGGTTTCTATTTTTACTCGTCGTCAACGATTTCGGCAGCCGCGCCCTGAAACATTGGTTCTTCAGGCGGGGCAACATGTGTGCAGTCATACTCGAGGCCAAAGGCATTTTTGCGCTTCAGAAGCTTAACCCTTCCGCTCTTCTGCGTATTTTCGCGGCGCCATTCTTCAAGAATCCACTCGTAGATGTTATATGGTTCGTAAAGGGAAAGAACCCGGTGCGGTTCTGATTCCTTAGCCCATTTTCCGGCTTTGACCACCTTCCATGGTGATACTTTGTTGCCGGTCAGCGGCCCGCCGATAAGCGTGTTTGGAATTCTGACCGATATCGGCCACTTTTCCTTCCAGACTGGATGCAGGAGTCCGGCGACTTCGACAAAAGCCATGCCGAAGGCACTGCAGCCTGCTCCCAGGCCTTCGCGCGGTCGGTTGAGGCCATTGTAGTTGTTGCCATAGCCACGCTTGCGGTATATGTCGAGAAACTTTCTCAGCCGGTCATAATTTGCTTCGCTGAGTTTGAACCTGATGTAGGCGATTCGGCCTGATTCAAAGCGGTCGACGATTTCAGCCTGCAGGTCCTCGGTTTTTTCAAGGCGCCCCGCCATGTCGCTGAAAAGAATGCCCAGCCCATATCCCTTTTTCAGAACTTTGGCGCTGGAATCGTCTTCGGGGGACGGTACGCTGCCCGTGATTATCAGCTCTTTACGGCCTTCATGGCTCAATTGTATGAATACATGCCCAATAGCGTGTTTGTGCGAACGATGCTGAAAGGTCAGATTGTTGGTTACTGCACTGGTCAAAAGACTGCGTGGGCTGGACCAGTCGATTTTGCGTGGTGCCGGCATGGTGAAAAGCGTTAGCTCCTGGGCTACAGCCGAGCCTGCCAGCATACAGCCCATAAAAACCAGCAATGCCATTTTGAGCTCTCTCATGCATCGTTCTCCTGTCGACAATTTCTGTCAATTGTAAGAATGTACCCCCAAAGCGTCAATGGTCAGCCGGTAATTTTATTTTGTGCTGCAGCATCCATTTCCATACCGCTGTTCTGCTGACACCAAGGCGCCGTCCGACTTCTGCCTTGTTCCAGAGACATTCTTCCAGTAGTTTTGCAAGTTCAGCTGGAGATCTGAGTATTCTTTTGGCGCCAAGCCGGTCAGGTCGAGATGCTGGTGTGTGTGTTTGCCCTGAGATTGCCTGTGTGGCAGCGGTTGCCGCTAATCTGCCGTCGCCGGATTCTGCGTCTGAAGAACTGAGCTCGACTGGCAGGTCTTCGCTGCCGATTATCCGTTCCTGGCAGACCACAAATGCATATTCAATCGCATTCTCAAGTTCTCTGATATTACCAGGCCAGCGGTATGACATCAGCCGTCCCATGGCTTCCCGGGATACCCCGGAAATGAGTTTGCCGGTTCTGGCGCTGAATTTGCCAATAAAGTGCTGTGCAAGCAGTGGAATGTCATCTGGCCGCTGCCGAAGCGCCGGCAGGCTTATCGGAAAAACCCGCAGACGGTAATAAAGGTCTTCTCTAAAACGTCCTTCGCGGACTTCATTCATCAAATCCTTGTTGGTGGCGGTTATTACCCTGACATTGACCTTGATGGTCTTTTCGCCACCAACTCTTTCAAATTCCCCCTGCTGCAGTACCCGCAAAAGCTTGATCTGCATCTGCGGGCTGATATCGCCTATTTCGTCGAGGAAAATGCTGCCGCTGTCTGCGGCTTCGAAACGGCCGGTTCTTTGCCTGACAGCGCCAGTGAACGCTCCTTTTTCGTGACCGAATAGCTCTGATTCCAGCAGCGTTTCCGGTAGTGCTCCGCAGTTGACCCTGATAAAGGGTTTGTCGCTGCGGTTGCTTAACTCCTGAATCGCCGATGCTACCAGTTCTTTGCCGGTACCGCTTTCGCCCAGCACCATAACCGTGGCATCGGTCTCGGCGGCGAGCGTTATCAGTCTGAAAACCTTCTGCATTTCATGACTTTTGCCGGTTATCCCGTGAAAACTGTCCTCGGAAACCAGGCGGGAAGCCATCGCTGCAATTTCGGCCCGCAGACTGAAAACTGGCCTGAAGTCAGTTATTGTCTGCAGAATTCCAAGCGTTTCTGCATTTTCATTTCGCAGGATCCGCGCATTGACCATGACAGGTATATGTTCGCCACTTTTCGCAATCATGCGGCATTCACAATTGGTAACGCAGTTGTGGTGTCTGCCGCTGCTATGGCTGAGCAAGGCTGAGATTTTTCCTGAGCCTGAACATTCAGGTGCTTTGAGCCAGTCGGTGCTGCGACCTAGAGCATCCTGAGCTGTGTAGCCGGTCATTTCCACCATGGCTTTATTCCATACTCCGATCTTTCCATCGGTGTCGACTACAATAACGCCTTCGGCCATTGTTTCAAGAAGGGTTGCCGCGCTGATGCTCCGCAGGAAATGCTGGTAGTTCATTCTGTGGTCCTTGTCGCAATGTTTCGGTTAAAATATCATGTTGCGAAACTTTGCGCAACTTTGCGTCCGGCCATTTTCTGCAGGCCTGTGGCAACTCAATTCAGAACGACCGGTGGTTCCGATTCTTCGTCGACTTGGTTTTAAAAACGGTCAATAAAACAGCTGCAGAGCGCATGGTTATGACTTCGTCTTTTTTAGCCTCCAGGGGGCAAAGCTGATTAGAAAATCCTACGTCTGAGATGGCAGTAGGGCGCTTTGCCGGTTTTTTTATAATAATCCTGGTGGTAATCTTCTGCCGGCCAGAATTCACCAGCCGGAAGAATTCTGGTCGCCACCTTGTGCCCCATCGCCTCTAACTGCTTGACCAGAGCTTCTGCTTCTGACCGCTGCTGGTCATCAGCATAAAAAATTGCCGACAGGTATTGCTCGCCTATATCGGGGCCCTGTCCATCTGTCTGCGTGAAATCATGTATTTCGAAGAACAGTTTTGCCAGTGTTGTAAAAGAGGCTATGCCTGGGTCATATTCAACTTTTACTGCTTCGTAATGACCGGTGGTGCCGGTGCAGACGCTTCGATAATCAGGTTTGTCCGTGTGCCCGCCAGTATAGCCCACCTGACTTGACTTCACGCCATCGGCCTGCTTCAGAAGATGTTCAACCCCCCAGAAGCAGCCGGCGGCAAAAATTGCCGTTTTGATCTCCGTGCCGGCAGATGCAACAAAGTCCAGCGATATTGAGTTGACGCAGTGCCGCAAATTTTTCGGAGTCAGACCCTCACCGGCAAAGACATGCCCCAGATGACCTCCGCACGCTGCACAGACAATTTCAGTTCTGTGCCCGTCGGGGTCTGGAATGCGGGTGATGGCTCCGGAAATTTCATCGTCAAATGCCGGCCAGCCGCATCCAGACTCGAACTTGTCGTCGGAACGGTAAAGAGCCGCATTACAGCGACGGCACGCATAGGTTCCCTTTTCCTTGTGATGCACATATTTTCCTGTAAAGGGGTATTCGGTGCCTTTATGCACTATTACGCGTTCTTCTTCTGGTGTAAGGCTGCGTATCGGCATTTTTTCACTCCCTGTTGTGATTGTGGTGGTCAGACTTGCCAGCAGAAATCCCGTCAAAATCAGCAGCAGTATCCTAAATTCCCGAGCTGTTTATAGCGTGTTTTCTGGCTCCACCCCGAATGCTGCA
>CAYYUI010000116.1:0-8099 GCA_964474705.1 uncultured bacterium | reverse complement strand
CTGATGGCCGCGCCGGTGAAGTAAGTTGGTTTTATTTTTGCAGGATTCAATAAAATCATAAGCGGTAAGACGACTGTCAGTTCGAAGTTCTTCTGCCGGTAAAATGTTTTTGATGCTCTTTAACAGGTGATTCTGGTTGGTTAAACAATCTCTGGAGGTATATAGTATGAGGAAACTTGGTATTCTTTTTCTGATGATGCTGCTTTCGGCAGTTTCGGTATTTGCCCAGGACGATCTCGACCAGGCTTATATCAAAAATTTTGGCAACAGCATAATACTCGTCTCGGCTAAGGGAATTCCGCCCCGCGCCAAATGCGATATGTCGCAGTTCGAGTATCGCGATGGCAAATTTTTCATTCCTTCCGGCGCTGAAGCTACTATGGCCTTCAGAGCAATTCTGCCCGCCGGAACAAATCTCGGAACCGAACTCGAAAAAGTGAAAGCCACTCAGAAAACCAATCTCGAATACCGCACCGAAGACCTTTGCGTTTACAAAGTCTGGTCGTCGACCGATGATGGCGGCACCCCGCATACCAAC
Organism: uncultured bacterium; assembly: GCA_964474705.1. Taxonomy (GTDB): domain Bacteria; phylum Muiribacteriota; class Ozemobacteria; order Ozemobacterales; family Ozemobacteraceae; genus Rifleibacterium. Next base: position 7,561 of record CAYYUI010000116.1, on the reverse strand, counting down.
GTCAACTGGCCCACCAGCCTCAAGGAAACCCCAAAATGGGCCGGTTCGAAAGACGCAGTTACTTCTCTCGAACCGGAAGTCTATTCCTGGATTGCTCCCGGCGTCAGCTGGGATGGCGATTTCAGAACGACCTATTACGGCATGATGTATACCAGCAAACCCGGTCAGAAGCTCTATGTTACCTTCCACGTTGGTTTTGAATACAAAACTCCCCCGGGTAAAGTTGAAACCAAATGGAATGATGCTTTGCAGACCTGGGAAAACGTCGTTTCCAACGGCCTGATCGGCTATGCTCTTTCTGAACCGCTGGCTGCTTCAACAATTGAATTCAAATGATCTGAGTTGCTCAAAAAAGCCTGCATCACCACGATGCAGGCTTTTTTTTTGCAGCTTTCTCTGTTTGTTTCACAGCCGGATATTATGGAGGTCTGCATTGCCAGCAGATAAAACTTGCAGCACAGGTCGGTTAAGGCTATGCTCAAACACGGCTGACAGTCGGCCCGGCTTATGAAAAACTCCGAAAAATTTATCGTTGTGGTCTTCTTTATTCTGCTGGCGGCAGGCATTTTTCTGCACTGGCGCGAACAGACGGGTTCGCCTGTTTTTGAAGAGAGCCGAATGCTCATGGACACGATAATCAGTATCCGGGCCTGGCCTGAAACATCGCGGGCTGCGGTTGACCGCGCTTTCAACGAGTTCGTGCTCGTCGAAAAGTTCGCTTCGTTTCATCTGCCTGATTCTGAGCTGTCCAGGCTCAACACAACCGGCCGCCTCGAGGTTTCCGCGTCGCTTTCTGAGCTGCTCGATTACGGCAACGCTTATTACGAGAAAACGCTGAGGTATTTCGACCCTTCTTTTGCAATTCTGCAGAAGGCGTGGGGATTTTATTCCGGCGCCGGCCGCATTCCGGAAGATGCCGAACTCGCCGCTCTTCTTGCCAGCCATTGCGGGCTGACCAAAGTGCTGCACCGGGAGGGTGACCGCTGGCTGCTGGCTTCAGGCAGCCTTCTTGACCTGGGTGGAATCGCCGGCGGCTATGCGATCGGAAGGGCCAAAAACGTGCTGCGTCAGGCAGGCTGCACTGCCTTTCTTATCGATGATGCGGGTGATATATGGTTCGAAGGGAGCAAACCCGATGGCAGCCCCTGGCGTATCGCGGTGCGTGACCCTCGTGATAATGGTGCGCTTGCTTATGTCGAGTCATTTTCGCCGCTCGCGGTTTCGACTTCAGGTGACTATGAACGCTTTGTCACCGTTGACGGAAAAAATTACGGCCACATCATGAACCCGTTATCCGGGCGGCCGGTCGATTATTATTCTTCGGTCACGGTTATCGCCAGCGATGCCATAACCGCTGATGCTCTTAGCACTGCTCTGTTTGCGATGCCGCCAGAACAGGCATTCGTCTGGGCTGATGAACAGAACACTCCCGCTCTGTTTTTGACTGCTTCGGGTGTGTTGCATGTCAGTGCTGCGGGCAAAGATGCCTTCAGCCAGGTCAGGACACCATGACCGGAAAAGCGACTCCCCCGGTTTTTGCCGACCGCAATGAAGCACTCGTTCTAGTTCTACTGACATTTTTGTCGGTCGTCGGAATACTCTACCATTTCCTGCCGGCTGCAACAGTGGCAGATAAATGGCGTCTGACTGTTTTCTCTAAACCTCCAGTGACAAGTATGATTTCGCGACCTGCAGAAAAACGTCTAATCGTTACAGGAAAACTCGGACCTGCCGAAATAGAATGGGATGACCATGGAAAAGTGCGCATCGCTTCTTCGACCTGCCCGTGCCGGACATGCGTCAATATGGGCTGGAGCGACAGTGGGGCGCTGATTTGTGTTCCAAACGGTCTGATGGTGGAACCGCTCCGAAATGAGGCCGCGTCAGTAGATGCGGTTACCCGATGAACGAAAGATGGGCAGAAAAAATCGAAGCAACCGATAAATTTGCCTTGTCGGCAGGCGTGTCTGACAGTCGACCGGTGGCCTGGCAGACGGCCAGATATACCACGATCGCAGTTCTAACTGCGTCGGCTGCGGCTCTGCAGATTATTGAATCCCCATTGCCTCGCTTCTTACCATGGCTGAAGCCAGGTCTTGCCAATGCTCTGACTCTGTTTGCCATTGTCAGGTTTTCGCCGCGTGCCGGCCTGCTGGTCGCTCTGTTGCGCACCGCTGTGGCGGCCGTCTTTCTCGGAAGCTTTCTGTCGCCGGTTCATCTGATTTCGCTGGCCGGAGCAACGGCAGCAGCTCTTCTGATGGCTGCCATCTTCAGATTTCGTCCTGAATCGGGTCTGGGCATCGTCAGCATTGCCGGTGCCCTGGCCAGCAATTCAGCGCAGCTGGCAACCGTGCAGCTGCTGTTTGCCGGCAGCCTGCCCTTATGGCTGCACCTTGCCACTATCGTTCCGGTCGCGATACCTTCGGGGCTCATCGTCGCCAAAGTTACCCAGGAACTACTAAGGAGAACCGCCTGATGCATTTACCACAGCTTTATCTGGCTTCAAAATCACCACGTCGTCAGGAAATTCTGACGGGTTTGAAAATTCCTTTCAAACTCATCGATTCGCCATATGAAGAGAAATTTTCCGACGTTGCCGACCTCGAACCCGAAGAGCAGGCCGCCAAACTTGCCGGCATGAAAGCCTTTCATGCCGCCGGTAACCTGCGCAGCGGCCTGGTGATCGGTGCAGACACCATAGTGGTGCAGGGCAACAGTATTCTTGGCAAACCAAAAGACCGGCGTGATGCCGAAACCATGCTTAATTCGCTTTCAGGCCGCCGCCACCGCGTGGTGACCGGGATAGCCCTCGTCGATGCCGAAGGTTTTCGCACCTATTCGCATTCTGAGGTCACCTATGTTTACTTTCGCGAACTGTCGCCGAAAGATATCAAGACCTATCTCGATACCGACGAACCGTATGACAAGGCGGGTGCTTACGGCATTCAGGGCCATGCCGGCCTGTTCGTCGAAAAGATCGAAGGTTGCTATTTCAATGTCGTCGGATTTCCGGTAGTGGCCTTCGAAAAAATGATGCAGATGGCCGGTTACGATCTCGTCGATTTCATGGGAAGCAGGTGATGTAATGCGCGTTGCTATCTATCCGGGCAGTTTTGACCCCTTTACAAACGGACATCTCGATATTCTTCAGCGGGCCGCCAATCTTTTCGATCACATAATTGTCGGAGTTCTGGTTCACCCCGCCAAAAAATGCCTTTTTTCGCCTGAAGAGAGGGTTGAGATGATCGGTGAAGTTACCCGTCGTATCGAGAATGTCAGAGCGATTCATTTCAATGGCCTGCTCGTCGATTTCTGTCGCAGTACCGGTGCCTGCGCCATTATCAGAGGTCTGCGCGCCGTTTCCGACTACGAATACGAAATGCAGATGTTTTCGGTCAACAATCAGCTGGCTCCTGATCTTGAAACGGTATTTCTCATGTCGTCACCGAAGTTTTCGTTTCTCAGTTCCAGCATCGCCAAGGAAGTTGCCCGCTATGGTGGCGATATAAGCGGCCTGGTGCCCGAAAAGGTCGCCCGTGAGATGCGTGGCAAGTTCACGGCCAGGGTATAAAAAAATCGGCCCCGCTAAGCAGCAGGGCCGTTTTTTTTCGAATCATTTGCCAGGGTCGTAGAATGGCGACATTTCGCGCAGTTTCTGAATGACGGGCGGAATGACCTTCAGTGCGTAGTCGATTTCATCTTCAGTGGTGAATTTCGAAAGCGAGAAGCGCACCGAGCCATGCGCATAAGAGAACGGCGTTTCCATGGCCATGAGAACGTGCGAAGGCTCGAGACTGCCGCTGGTGCAGGCTGATCCGGAGCTGGCAGCGATGCCGGCGGCACTCAGATGCAGAAGAATCGCTTCCCCTTCGATGAATTCAAAGCCGATGTTGCTGGTATTTGGCAGACGCCAGCGCGGATTGCCATTGATATGGGTATGCTTTATCGTTGAACGCAGGCCTTCTTCAAGCTTGTCGCGAAGCTTGCGCACCCGGTTGTTCTCTTCGAAGATGTCGTTCATTGCCTCTTCGCATGCTTTGCCGAGGGCGACGATGTATGGCACATTTTCGGTGCCTGCCCTGCGGCCGTTTTCCTGGTGCCCGCCGATCATGAACGGGCTGATGCGCGTTCCTTTTCTGATGTAAAGTGCGCCGATGCCCTTGGGAGTGTGAAGTTTATGACCCGAGAGAGAGAGCAGATCAGCGGGAATTTTTTTGAGATCGATCGGGATTTTACCGACTGCCTGCACGGCGTCGGTATGGAAAATTACGCCCTTTTCTTTGGCAATGGCGCCGATTTCATCGATCGGGAAGAGCGTGCCGGTTTCGTTGTTGGCAGCCATAACTGAAAGAATCGCAGTGTCGGGAGTGAGGGCGGCGCGCAGTTCGTCAAGGTTGAGGTCGCCCTGGCGTGATACTGGCAGTATAGTCAGGCGGTAGTCTTTTTTCTTTTCGAGGAACCGGTAAACATTGAGTATTGCCGGATGCTCGACCTTGGTGGTGACGATATGCTTTTTTTCGGGTGTAGCTTCAAGCACGCCGCGGATTGCATGGTTATCGGATTCAGTTCCGCAGGAGGTGAAAACGATTTCGTCGGGCGAGGCATTGAGCAGGGCGGCTACTTTTTCGCGGGCAGCTTTGACATGCACGGCGACCTGGCCGCCGAAGTTGTGCATCGAGCTGGGGTTGCCATAGAGTTCGCCGAAGAATGGCAGCATAACGTCACGAACGCCGGGCGAAACCATGCAGGTAGCGTTATTGTCGAGATAGACCTGTTTGATTTCGCTCATTATTTGACCTCGACGATGGTTATTTTTGCGTCGACTTCCTTGCGCAGGGTTTCCTGGACAATGTTGCGCAGAGTGGCCTTGGCTCCGGCGCAGCCGGCACAGGCTCCCCGCAGTTTTACGTAGACGTCGACACCGTCGACATCGATCAGTTCGATGTCGCCGCCATCCTGATGCAGCATTGGCGCGATCCTGGTTTCAATGATCGAAGTAACCAGCTTGATGCGCTGCAGGTTGGTCATTGCGGGAGGTTCTTTGGGTTCAGCAGCCTTGCCGGTTTCTTCAGCAAGAATGCGCTTGATGTCAGGGATGCAGCCGCCGCAGCCACCACCGGCTTTGGTGTAGTGTGTCACTTCTTCAATGGTGGTCAGTTTATGTTCTCTGATCTGATGGCGGATTTTCTCTTCTTCAACCCAGAAGCATTTGCAGACAACTTCAGCTTCTTTATGTTCTTCGATTTTTTCGCCCTTGAAATTGGCGACTGCGGCTTCGAGGGCTTCTTTGCCCATGACGGAGCAGTGCATTTTCTGTTCGGGAAGACCACCGAGGAAGCGGGCTATATCGTCGTTGGTAAGTTTCATGGCTTCTTCAACCGAAAGGCCCTTGATCATTTCGGTAAGAGCAGAAGCGCTGGCAATGGCACTGGCACAGCCAAAGGTCTGAAATTTTGCATCTTCGATTTTGCCGGTACCTTTATCGATTTTGATATAGAGTTTAAGGGCATCGCCGCAGGCCAGTGAGCCAACTTCGCCGACTCCGTCCGCGTTATCGATCTTTCCGACATTGCGTGGGTTGGAAAAGTGATCCATGACTGATTTTGTATAATCCCACATATTTGTTCACCTTCATTGTATGATATGGCGGAGAACCGCTTTGTATTTCCATGAATAATATAATCATTACCGGGTAAGAGTTCAATCAAATATCATTTTTTATCCTGCCAGAAAGTGCAAAAATTCACAATCTCGTTTTTAGGAAAATTCTGGCGTTTTAAGCGGAAAAAAATGATCTATTGCGTTCAAACCCTTTTATAATGCAAAAATCTTAGAGGCTTGACATCTGTTCAAGATATCGGTATAAATGTCATACCTTGCAATCCACTTAAGAAAGAGAAGCTAATGGTAAATGAATCCTCAACTGGAAGGACGCTGCTGGTTGTTCTGCTGTTGGTAGCGTTTATCCAGCCGGGTGTTTTAAATGCCTCGGCACATTTCACGAGTCTCAAGTCTGCTGGTATGTTGACCAGCCCGGCCTTCGAACAGACCGGAACCAAGGATAACCCGGCTGAAAAGGCGAGTTTCTTCGGAACTCTCGGCCCCGATGCTTCAGCCAAAGGCGCTGTAAAAACTTACACCATCAAGGTGGTCAAGCGCCAGGATAACGAATCGTTCGCAAAAGATTCAGCAAATTTCTCAATCGCCAAGGTTGATGGCACCGATGCAGTAAGCAAGGGTCTGTTAAGACCTGTCATCGGTAGTGTCAGCTCACTGTTCGGCCGTCGCCGACATCCCCGCTCGCATTCATGGCATTTCCACACCGGAATTGACATCAGAGCTCCAAGAGGTACCCCGATTTCAAGCAGTCAGGGCGGCAAAATATCTTATGCCGGCTGGCGCCGTGGTTACGGTCTGGTTGTAGTTGTCGACCATGGAAACAATCTTCAGACCGCCTATGCGCATTGCTCGAGAGTCGCGGTCAAAGTCGGGCAATCGGTAAATGCCGGTCAACGTATCGCCTATGTTGGCAACACCGGTGTAACCACCGGCACTCATCTCCATTTCGAAGTTCGCCGCAATGGCAGCGTTCAGAATCCGCTGCGTTATCTGAAACTTTGATCCGGCCCAGAGTGGCCTGACCTCTTTTTTACTCAGACACGAAGCCAGTCTGATGCAAGCTGTTTCCAGGTTGCGCCAGGCTGGTTTTGTGCACCTTGATACGTGAAAAGCAAATGGAATAGCTGAGGTGATCTGGAGCTCTTCCAGCATGCTCAGTCGTCCTGACAAACCTGCATATTCTCGGCATTGAAAACGACTGATTTAAAACCAGGCTTTCCCTTGTATCCAGAAACTTTACAATAACTTGTCGTTCGGCCCCCCAAAAATTAAATGACAAACAAAATTTGTTTTGGTCGCCAGGGTTTGATAAAATATTAGTAGCCCGGAGGGACAAAAATGACCTCAACAACCTATAATCTAATTACGAAACAACTCGAAAATCTTCCAGAAGAAATGCAAAAGAAAGTATTGAAATACTTAAAAAATCTCCAAAAAGACAACCCCAAAGGGGTTGCTGGTGAGAAATTAATTAAGTTTGCCGGCTGCATTTCGAACGATGATCTTGAAATAATGAAAAAAGAGATTGAATCTGGATGCGAAAGAATTGATAGTGATGGGTGGTAAATTTCTACTCGATACAAATATCGTTATAGGGTTATTCCAGGCTGAAGAAGCAATAATTAAAAGACTAAAACAGATAAACGACATTTTTGTACCAAGCATCGTTATTGGAGAGCTTTATTTTGGCGCTTACAACTCTGGCAAGCCAGAAGAAAATGTTAACCGAGTAAGTGAATTTTCTTTGAAAAGCGCAATTCTCTGTAGTGATCAGCATACAGCCAAAATTTATGGAGAAATAAAAGCAAAGTTGAAGTCACTTGGCAAACCAATCCCTGAAAACGATATTTGGATTGCCGCGATAGCCAAACAGTATGGTTTAACCTTGATTTCCCGAGATATTCATTTTCAAAATGTTTCGGGGCTTTTATGCGAAAAAATT
>CAYYUI010000115.1:0-8366 GCA_964474705.1 uncultured bacterium | reverse complement strand
GCAGAGCGTTGCAATGACTGACCTGCTTGACACGCTTCACAACTAGGAAAAGTATCCGTTTGCCCTGCTATACATAACCGGGCAAACATAAACATTTTAAGTTATGAAGAGTATTGAGCCGGTCAGACGTTGCCGTCGCATCCGCTATCCTGGCTCACGAGCATATACACTCATGGCAAAAAGCCCTCGGAAATACCCATCCATGGCAATTTGTAGTCTCAAGTGTTGCGCCTTCTCTTCATTTTCATTGCGCTCTTATGGTCACTGCTGCTCACTTTCCTGCACGAACGGTGCAGCCATACCTGAAAAACCGCCTGCTGACATTGTGAAAAAAATCTTTAATTTCGACGCGCTTGACTGACATCTACTGGCATTGATAAACTAAAAAAGTTACGTGCTCTCAATAAGAAAAATAAGATCAGGAGAATTGAGTATGAAGTTTTTTATCAGTCTTCTTGTAGTGTTCATGATGCTCGGTTTCGTGTCGGCTCCGGCGATGGCCTGCGACCATAATTGTGGTGACTGCCCCAACAGCGGCGACTGCAATCACGACCACAATAATGACAAAGAATGCGATACTGATGACTGCGGTCATGATGGCGACGACCACGATGGTGGTAACGGCAATGGCGGCGGTTGCAACGGCGGTTCCTGCCAGATCTGAATCATAAGCTGATTTTGACGGGCCTTTCCGACATACGGAAAGGCCCGTTTTAATTTCTGCCGAGTTGCTGTATCATCAGCCCATGAATATTGCCAGAGCTTTTTTTTCCCTGTCGGCACTCACGGTTCTTTCCCGCGTCAGCGGTTTCGTGAAGGTGGCGGCATTTGCCGCATTCTACGGCCGTTCAGCTGAAGCCGACATGTTTATGGCGATTATGATCATTCCCGACCTCATGTATCGTTTTCTCAGCGAGGGCCTTGTTGCAAGCGCTTCGGTACCGATGTTCGTCGATCTGCGTAACGACCGGGAACGGCTTGGTCGCTCATTCTGGACGCAATTCTGGCTTTCGGTTTTAGTTGGAATGCTGCTGGTAATAATTCTTTCGGTATTTTCCGGCCCGATCTGCCGTTCTCTGACGCCCGGGTTTGCCATTGCAGACCTCGACCGCATGCAGTTCATGTGGGTTCTTGTCAGCACCTATCTTGTTGCCGGGCTGGCATCAGGTGTTCTGACCGCGCTGTTGAATGCGAGAATGAGCTTCGCGGCCCCGGCCGTCGGCCCTCTGCTTGTTAATCTGGCCATAATCGCCGGCATATTCCTGGCCCGGGGTGGGGCGGTCGAAATGATTGCTCTTGCTACCGTTGCTGGCGCGGTGCTTCAGGTGGTCTGGCTTTTCTGGCTGCTGCACCGTGAACGTCTTTTCGACCTCGGCCTGAAAAGTGCCATGGTCATCGACCGGGCCATCGCCGGAGAATTCATTACTGCCGTGGCACCCGTTGCCATCTGGATTTCAGTGCTTCCCTTCATGCCGGTCTATGAGAGATATCTTCTGTCGATGCAGGCGACCGGGTCGGTTGCAACTCTGAATTACGCCGAAAAACTCTTCAACCTGCCCCTTGGCATTATTTCGATCAGTCTGGCCCACGTGATTCTGCCACGCCTGAGCATGCTGGATGCGCAAAACCGGCCGAGATTTCTTTTCAAAATGTTTGCTGCCGCCGCAGTTGCCATCGTTCCGGTTGTGTTGCTGATTCAGGCGTTTTCAGACAGTATCGTCAGTATTGTTTATCAGCGCGGCAAATTTTCAGCCGCCGATGCAGATATCGCTGCAGCACTTTTCCGCAGCTATTCGCTGGCTCTGCTGCCGGTTTCCCTTGGTATGGTGCTCAATCGCGGCTTCTTTGCAGCCCGAAATTATCTGATGCCATTTTTTGCAGGGCTGTCGGCCGCATCTGTGCAGTTTTATCTTGGTGCCAGACTGGTATCGGCTTACGGAGTTCCGGGTATAGGCTTTGCAGCGGCCATAGCCTATACGGTTCAGATGCTGATTCTGCTGCTGGTTTTCGTCAGGCCGGGTCAGACAGGTCCTGCAAATAGCCGCATCAGTGCATGAATTTTTCTGAAGAGAGGATTTTCTGGGTCTGAAGGAATTCTTCCCGGTCGGTTTCGGGCAGAAAAACTGCGCCGGCAAAGCCGTCTATGGCAGTCGATTTATAGACCCGGTTATTGTGGCTTTTGCTTAGTTGCCAGGTGTCGCTGGCGGCGGCAACCACGGTAAAATCGTCTGGAACTTCGATTTCGAGGTTCACGGCCGCGAAATCTACCGGAAATACCCCCCATTTAGAGACCAGCGGCCCAACCATGAAACGCCGGCCATACTTTTCGTGCTCGAAAAAGCTGGTAAAATCTTCGAGAAGAAAACCGCGTTTCTTGTTGCTGTTGTCGCGTTCCTGCTCGCGCAGCGCTTTTCTGACACTGTCGATGCTGTAATTGATGGAAACTTTGGCGTTGAGGTCGAAGACGATGCTTTCTTCGGGCTTAAGGGTAAATGTGTGTCGGGGCTGGTCGCGGCGGTAATTGATATTTTTGCCGTTGACCGTAACCCGTATCTGGTTCTCGGAGGTTGGGTAGAGAATTCTGAATTTGACCGAACTCTCGAGGGGGTCTGTACCCTGGTTCTTGACGGTCACCTTGAGTGAGGATTCGGCATCGTTGCCGTAAACCCTGACTCTGGCGTCGCAGCTGGTCACCTTGAAATGCTCGGAAAGCCCCTTCTCTATGATCAGCTCGGGAAAACGGGGGAGCATATTGCGCGGTGAAGCCTGGAGAGAAACTGCAGACAGAGCCAGCAGTATCACAAACAGCCTCAGAAATTTATTCATTTTGTCTACCTCCATACCGGTCGGTTTTCGAATTATAGTCGCTGTCACCACCAAATGTCAAAACACTGGAAGTTTTGCTTCTGCTGGGGTAATATATCGCATTATGCCGTCTGTTATCGAAAGGAACCGGTTTTGAAAAAGAAAGTCACCGTATTTGCCGATCTGCACACTCACAGCACTGCTTCCGACGGCATGCTCACGCCTGAACAGCTGGTTGAAAAGGCCGCAGGTATCGGTCTCAAAGTTCTGGGCATCACCGATCACGACAGTATCGCCGGTATCGATGCAGGAAGACGGGCAGCAGCAAAACACGGAGTCCGTCTGGTTCCGGGTATTGAGCTTTCCTGCGGCTGGGAAGGCAGGGATTCCTCTGTTCACGTTCTCGGACTGTTCGTTAATACTGAAGCAGCGGAACTGGTAGACCTTCTCGAAACGCAGAAAAAATCGCGGTTTGCCCGCGCTCATAAGATTCTTTCTCTTCTTACTCAACAGGGTTTCGTTATGGATGAGCTGGCGGCAAGTTTTAACAATTCACCGGAAAAGGTTCTGGGACGCCCGCATCTTGCGAGATTCCTCGTTGAAAAAGGCTACGTTAAGGATTTTCAGGAAGCTTTTGACCGTTATCTGCTTCGGGGCCGGCCCGCTTATGTTCCCAAAGAACACGTCGAACCAGAAAAGGGCATTTCGGTCATCCATGCTGCCGGCGGCATCGCCGTCCTGGCTCATCCAGGCCTGATTCCAGACTGGGACAGAGTCTGGGAAAAAATTCAGGCTATGCCGTGGGATGGTATCGAAGCTTTCTATTCTGAACATACCAACAGCGACGTCAAAAGATTTCAGGCAATAGTAGACGCCAGAAGCTGGATTGCTTCAGGTGGCAGCGATTATCACGGCGATTATGGCAAACATGTCGACCGGCTCGGCCAGGCAGGCCTGTCCGAAAAACAGTTTGAGCTTATGCTTGAAAAGTGCGTGGCCAGGGGCGTCTGCTGTTGATCAGCGCTCAAGCGGCAGGGTGATCGTGAAAGTAGTTCCCTGGTTTATTTTACTGGTGACGGTTATACTGCCCTTGAAAAGTTGCACGATTCGATAGGAAACCGCAAGGCCGAGCCCGGTTCCGTGCCAGTCACGTTTTGTGGTGTAGAACGGGTCGAAAATCTGGTCAAGCTGGTCTTCGGGAATGCCGCAGCCCGTGTCGGAAATCTTGATGACCGCTGCTTCGATAGGCAGACTGACCCTGCCGAGTTCCACTGTTATTGTTCCGGCACCTGAAATTGCCTGAGTGGCGTTGAGCAGAATATTGACCAGCAGTTGCTGAAGCTGGTTCTTGCTGCCGGAATGAATGCATTTCGGGTTTCCGTGCAGAAATTTTACCTCGATCTGGTCGTTTTCGCGCTGATAGCGCAGCAGTTTAATCGTCTCTTCGACAAGCGCGACCAGATCGAATTGATTGCCTTCAAAGCGCTCCTGGCGTGAAAAAATCCTCAGATCATCGATTATTCGCTTGATTCTGCCAATATTGGTCAACACCAGATCGAAGATATCATTGCGTTTTGTCTGATCGTTGTCGAGTTTCTGCAGAATCTGTATGGCGTTGGAAATGCCGGTCAGTGGGTTGTTGATCTCATGAGCAATGCCGGCGGTAAGAATGCCGAGAGCGTTGATTTTTTCGGTGCGGGCGAGAATCTTTTCCATATTGTGTTTTTCGGTGACATCACGAATGACGACCTGCACCATCGGAACGCGCGCATCCGGCACTTCAGTCGGAATACCACGAATCTCGAGCACCGCCGGATAATTGCGCGAAAAGCCGGTTAAAAGCGTGCGGGAAATGTTGAGCCGGGTTTCATAGACTTTGGTAATCAGTTTGCCGATCTCATTGAACACCGGAGAAACCATACTGAGCGCTTTGATGCTCGTTCCCGGTTCAATTATCGCATCTTTCAAAGGCAGAAGAGAGCTGATGCGCGAATTGAAGAACTGCAGTTTGGAATGATCCGAAAACAGCATGATACCGTCGGGAGAATTTTCTACCAGCTGCCGATAGCGTTTTTCAGATAGTTCCAGGTGGCGGGTGAGATTGTCGATGCGCAGGTGAGCTTCGATTCTGGCCAACAGTTCGCTGCTGGAAAAAGGTTTGACGATGAAGTCATTGGCTCCGGCCTCGAAGCCCTCGAGTTTTTCTTCGAGCGAACCCTTCGCGGTTATGAAGATGACACACAGCGATCTCAGATTCTCATCGGCTCTGATGCGCCGGCAAACCTCGATGCCATTGAGCTTGGGCATCATGATGTCGAGCAGCATCAGGTTCGGTCTGAATTTTTTGATTTTATCGAGGCCGTCGAGGCCATCATGTGCCTGACAGACCTCGTAGCCTGACAGGGAAAGAGTTTCATACAGATAGTCACTGATGTCGGGTTCATCCTCGACTATCAGAACTCTGTTGATGAATTCTTCTCCGTTGACCGGGCTGTTCAAAGTGGATCAACCCCTGACGAAGACGCTGAGAGTTTCCATGTGAAAGGTGCCCGGGAAAAGATCGAACGAGTAGACGCTCTCGAGCCGGTAACCGAGCTGCTTGATTGCCTTGGCATCACGCCGGAAAGTCATCGGGTTGCAGGAAAGATAAGTGATCAGGCGCGGCTTGATGCCGGAAAGCCCGCGCAAAACCCGTTGTGAAACGCCGGTGCGCGGCGGGTTCATGTGCAGCGCTGCAATGACTCCCTTGGTGATTGGAGTGTTGAAGATGGTTTCGGCTTTGCGGCAGAGAAAGCGGCTTTTGGAGGAAGTGCGGGTTTTCTGGTAGGCGAGGGCATCCTGGTAAGATGAGACGTTGCATTCGACGCCATGCACTTCTTCGAAAAGATTTTCAAGCAGGAAGGTCTGGGTACCGCAGCCGCAGTAGAGGTCGATGAATTTGCCCTTGTGCTGGCCTGCCTGATAAATCGAAAGCAGAGTATGCAGAATAGCTTCAGAACCTTCAAGATTGTTCTGAAAAAACGAGTTCGGCGAAACACGCCAGTTGCGGCCCATGAAAGAGAAGGGGCCTTTTTCGCGCACCAGGGTCAGATGATTACCCATGTCGGAATGGGCTTCGAGTCTGCTCAGACTTTCGGTCTGATCGAAAAAAGCCTGCATCGAGTCGAGCATTTCCTGAGATGGAGAGCTTTTAAGCAGAAAAGCACAGTGCTGCTGAGGTGCCAGCGTGCGGATGACGATCGAGTTTATGTTGCCGGCCAGGGCTCTCTGTTCAGGTTTGTTCATGTGAGCGCTGAGACTGTCGTAGACATCGAGATTCGGCCGGCACTGAACTATGCAGCCCTTCATCGATACCACGTCATGAGAATGATAGCGATAATTTCCAAGGATAACGCGGTCGCCGTCGATGGCGACTTTTAGTTCCATTTTGTTGCGATACCCGGTCATCGGCAGCGGTTCCATGGGGTAGATGTGTTCGGGCGCAAGCGGCTTCAGGATAAAGCGCAGGGTTTCTTCCTTTTCGCGCCTCTGGGTTTCGGGGAGAATATGCAGCCAGTGGCAGCCGCCGCATTCTGGAAAATTAGGGCAGGGTGAAGTGCGTCTTTCGCCGGATTTTTCTACGATCTCTTCAATGCTGCCGCGCAGATAATCAGATTTTTCCTCTTCTATTTTGACGCCGACTCTGTCTCCCGGTGCTCCGTAGGGTACAAAGACAACTTTGCCATCCAGGTGCCCGAGTGCATCGATTCCGTAGGTCATGCGTTCAAGTAATACGTTTTCCATTCGCGTTCCTCATTATTGGTTAAGGCTGCTGTGGCAGCGGGTCTGCTGAAAGTACCGGCAGACTGAAAGGCAGACAACAGCACAATTCTGTTGCGCCGCGCATAAAATAGCCCATTTCCCAGCCAAATGTCAACATTACTTTCCCCGTTCCAGCTTTTTATCTTTTGCTTTGTCTCTGAGAATGTGTTATAATCTCTCGCGTATGCTCAACTAGGGTTGTACCTCATCTGCAGGCAATACTTGGTTAAGCAACTAAATTCAAGGAGATTTGCCATGTCTGTTACCAAAGACGCAAAAACCAAGGTTATCGAAACTTACAAACTGTCTGACAAAGACACCGGTTCACCTGAAGTCCAGGTAGCCCTGCTTACCGAAAGAATCAACAATCTTTCCGCTCATTTCGAAAAAAATCCGAAGGATCATCACTCCAGACGCGGTCTGCTCAAAATGATCGGCGCCCGCAAACGCCATCTGGCCTATCTGAAGAACAAAGACAGCGAACGTTATCAGACTCTCATTCAGAAACTCGGCCTGCGCCGCTAAGGGGAAGTAATGCAGAAATTTGAAATAGTAGCTTGTGACCTGCAGTCACAGACTGTAACCTTTGAAACAGGCATGCTGGCCGGTCAGGCCTCGGGTGCCGCTGTTGTCCGCTGTGGTGATTCAGTTGTGTTTGCTGCGGTTGTAGCGAGCAAAGAACCGAAGGAAGGCACCGATTTCCTGCCTCTGACCGTCGATTATTCAGAAAAAACCTATGCCGCGGGCAAAATCCCCGGCGGTTTCTTCAAGCGCGAAGGCCGGGCGACCACCAAGGAAATCCTCACCAGCCGTCTGATCGACAGGCCGGTGCGCCCGATGTTCCCCGAGCATTATCATAACGATATTCAGCTGGTCACCTATGTTCTCTCATACGACAAGGTCAACCAGGTCGACGTGCTTGCCATGAACGCTGCCAGCGCCGCGTTGATGGTTTCTGAAATTCCGCTCGTTGATGCCATCGCCGGCGTCAGAGTCGGTAAGGTAGATGGCAAGCTGATTCTGAACCCGTCTCCCGCTCAGCTCGAACATTCAACCATCGAAATGATCGTCGCCGGTACTACCCAGGCCATCACCATGGTCGAATCAGGTTCGGCAGAAGTTTCTGAAGAAGAACTGATCGAAGCCCTCGGCTTCGCTCACGAAAACATCAAGAAACTTGCCGCCGCCCAGATCGAACTGGCCAAAAAAGCAGGCAAACCGAAGAGCGTCGTTCCGGTTCCCGAATCTGAACCTGAAGTCGAAGCGGTTATCAATGCCCTGCTCGGCGATGTCAAAAATGCTCTGAGCACTGCCGAAAAGGTAGAACGCGTCGAAAAATTTCGCCTTCTCGACCAGAAACTTAAAGCCATGCTTCTCGAAAAATTCGGTGAAGAAACGGCTGCCAAAAAGAAAGACGCTGCCAAGCGCCTTCTTGAAGCAGCAATCTATACCGAAATGCGCCGCATGATTCTCGAAGAAAGCCGCCGCATCGATGGTAGAAGCCTTACCGAAATCCGCCCGATCAGCTGCGCCGTCGGATTCCTGCCCCGCACTCATGGTTCTTCTCTGTTCAATCGCGGTCAGACCCAGTCACTCGGCATCGTCACTCTTGGTGCCAGCGGTGATTCGCAGGTCATCGACGGCCTCGACGACGAATACAAAAAGAAGTTCCTGCTGCACTACAACTTCCCGCCTTTCTCGACCGGCGAAACCAAACCGATGCGCGGCCCCGGCCGACGCGAAATCGGTCACGGCGCCCT
>CAYYUI010000114.1:0-9089 GCA_964474705.1 uncultured bacterium | reverse complement strand
GGGTCTTGCTTGCGCAACACCCGCGCCCGTCTCGTTTTTCCGGTCACGACTGGCGATAAATATAAACAACAAATCAAGGGGAGCAGATGAAGTCGAAAACTGAAAAATACCCGGTAAGCCGTCGTGAACGGGTGGCGGAAAACTATCATGGAACAGTCGTAGATGATGATTTCCGCTGGCTTGAAGGTGACGCTGAAGGCAATCCGACCCCGGAAACCGACAAATGGACAGATGAGCAGAATTCCCTGACCAGATCTATTCTCGACCGCCTTCCGGGAAGGACGGCTCTCAGAGAGCGTCTTAAGCCGTTGCTTGAAAATGATTCGTGCTGGTTGCCCGTCTTTGCCGGGGCGTGCCTCTTCTGGTTCAAGCGTCCGGGTAATTTGAATCAACCGATTGTCTGCGTGTCTGATGGCCCTGGCGCCCCCGAACGGTTTCTGCTCGACACCAACCGGTCTGACCCGACTGGGTTGAGCAGTGTCGGCTGGTTCGAACCTTCGCCTGATGGCAGTCTGCTTGCTTACGGTATTTGCTGCCGTGGCGACGAGAACTATGAATTGCGGATTCTCAGGGTTTCAGACCTTGGCCATCTCGATGAGCGCATCTGCAACAAGGTGGTTGGCGTTTTCTGGCTCCCAGATGGCCGCAGTTTCATTTATTCAAAGCTGGCTGACCCTGCCAATCCGTATTCGCGAGAGATCCGCCTGCATCGGCTCGGCGATTCTTCTGAACATGACCGCCTGATTTTTGCGCAGTATCGTGAAGGCCCGTTCGCTACAACCTGGGGCCCGTCGGCCTGGCTTTCTGAAGACGGCCGCTGGCTGGTTCTTTCATACCACACCAGCACCCGTTCAAATGATCTCTGGCTTGTAGATTTTGCTGCCTGGCTGGAAACAGGCGATCTGGTCAGACACGACATCATTGTTGGCTGCAACAGCCGCAGTGATGCCAGAGTCGTTGCCGGGCGACTCTTCATTCTGACCAATGAAGGCGCCTCGAACAGCATGATTTATACGGCGCCCCTGAGCAGTCCAGGTCGCACTGCATGGCAGATACTGGTTCCCGAAAACCCCACCGCCGTTATCGAAGACTGGGGTTTCACCAGTGAGTCGCTGCTGCTGACCTATCAGGAAAACGCTGTTTCCAGTATCGTCAGCGTCGATCTGACGACCGGGTCGGCTAAAAAAGTGGAACTTCCCGGCATCGGCAGCGTGAATTTCAGCTGCAGCCCTTTTCACCGTGATTTTTACGTCGATTACACCTCGTTCGATTGCCCGAACGTCATTCTGCACTACGAAGTGCCGGCGGCGACCGCACATATCTGGTGGAAACGGGAAATGCCGGTAGATGTGTCGCAGATGCAGGTCAGTCAGCATTGGTTCACTTCAAAAGACGGCACCCGGGTCAGCATGTTTCTGCTGCACCGCAAGGACATGGTAAAAGATGGCACCAACCCGACGCTTGTCTATGGCTACGGCGGTTTTGCGATCAGCATGACTCCCGCCTGGAACGGTCCGGTAATTCCATGGGTCGAAGATGGCGGCATTTATGCGGTGGTCAATCTGCGCGGCGGTGCCGAAAAAGGCGACGAATGGCACAAGATGGGCACGCTCGGCAACAAGGAACGGGTTTTTGAAGATTTCGAGGCGGCGGCCGAATGGCTGATTGCTTCAGGCTACACATGCCCCGAAAAGCTGGCGGTCAGCGGGCGTTCCAACGGCGGGCTCCTGGTTGGTGCCGCCATCACGCGCCGGCCTGATTTATACCGGGCGGCCATCTGCGGAGTGCCGCTGCTCGACATGCTTCGCTACCAGAATTTCCTCATGGCGCGCTACTGGGTTCCTGAATACGGCTCGTCTGAAAATGCCGCCGATTTTATCTGGCTGCACCGCTATTCGCCATATCACAACATTGTTGTCAGGCGCCGTTATCCGGCCACTTACATCTTTACCGCTGAAAAAGACACCCGGGTTCACCCGATGCACGCCCGCAAAATGACAGCCGCTCTGCAGACCTCTGCCGCCAACGGGCTCGAAGCGCCGATTCTGCTCTGGGTTGAACGCAATGCCGGTCACGGCATCGGCAAACCCCTGGCCCAGATTCTCGAAGAGTTCACCGACCAGTGGATATTCCTGCGCTGGCAGCTCGGCCTCAACCCCAAACCATGATGCAGTAAAATAGTGGCAGGAATGTTTTGTTTTAACCCGGCGTAACTGCTGACAAAGCCATTCTCGCTGCCATAAGAATTAACAGAAACTTAGAGCTGTTTAATCTCCAGAAAGTATACTCTTCGATTCTTTCCGGAGATAAACAGGGCCGGCCTGTGCTGGTCTGTCCTGGTGCCTATTTGAAGGTGGCGGCGACTTTTTCGAGTTCGCTGATGATTTTGATGTGCTGCGGGCAGTGGGTTTCGCAGCGGCCGCATTTGCTGCAGTTGCCGGCTTTAGCTGATTCGGCGACCTGGGCGTGATACATGAAACGTAGCGAATTTTGAAAACTTTCGTCGAGAAGGTGCAGGCTATTATACATCGAGAAGTTTTTCGGAATGTCGACTCCGGAGGGGCATGGCATGCAATAACCGCAGCTGGTGCAGGGAACCTTGATGCGTTCCTTGAAAATTGCCTGGGCCCGGTTCATGACCTGCTTTTCATTGTCAGTCATCGAGGCAGGGGCAGCGGCAGAAGCGACCTGCAGATTTTCGACGACCTGTTCCATCGCTGACATGCCGCTCAGCACCACAGAAATGCGCGGGTCATCGAATAACCACCTGAGCGCCCAGTCTACGGGGGTGCGATTAAAACCTGATTCGACGAACAACTTGCTGATGGCCTCGGGAAGCTTGCCGGCCAGGGCACCACCGCGCAGCGGTTCCATGATGACTACGCCCAGACCGCGTTCGGCGGCATAAGCGAGGCCGGCCCGACCGGCCTGGTAGTTTTCGTCGACGTAATTGTACTGAATCTGGCAGAATGACCATTTATAGGCGTCAACAACGGTTTTGAACAGCTGCAGGTCATCGTGGAACGAAAAGCCGGCATGCCGGATGCGCCCATCGGCCAGCGCGGCATCGAGAAATCCAAACAGGTCATGCTGCAGCAGGTTTTTCCAGAAGCCTTTGTTTATGGCATGCACCAGATAAAAGTCGATATGGTCGGTTTCAAGCCGGCGCAGCTGGTCATTCAGAAATTTGTCGAAATCGGTGCGGCAGGTGATCAGCCAACTGGGCAGCTTGGTGGCAAGCTGAACCCTCTGACGGTAACCGTCACGCAGGGAGCGTCCGACCAGAGGTTCGCTCTCGCCGCCGCGGTCGAAGCCGGTTCCGTGATATGGGTAAGCAGTGTCTATATAATTTACGCCATTGTCGATGGCGTGCCTGATCATTCTGACGGCCTCAGGTTCGTTGATTTGGCTCGCCACACCGTCGATTACCGGTAGACGCATGCAGCCGAATCCGAGTTGCGAAACTTTAACTCCGGTTTTTCCCACTTCTCTGAAGATCATTGTTTTTCCCCTGATTGAGCTGTGCGCCGTAATAAAAATGCCGGCCGTCATATCGATGCCTGCATCATAGCCGGAAGTCAGCTTATCTGTCAATTTACCCTGATTGCGTTCAGAAAGTTCGGGTGAGGCTGAGCATGAGAAAGTGGTTGCTGCCGGCTGTGAATTCACCGCGGCCCCCCAGCGCATCACTGCCCGCTTTGCCGTTTTTGAGCAGCATATAACTGTAGCCCAGGTCATAGACGTAATTGTGTGATTTGCGGCTGGCGCCGAACGAAAATACTTGCCCGTCGGTGCCTGGTAGTTCAAAGTTGCGGCTTTCTTCGCTGACCGGTGAGTTGTCGTAAACGTAGCCGGCCCTGAATGTCCAGAACTCGTTATAGAGGTATTCGGCTCCCAGCCTGTATGAGAATGTGTCTTTCCAGTTCTTGAGGGTGTTGAACCCTCCTTTGGTCTGGCTTTTGTCGCTCCTCTCGATTTTGAGCTCACTGTAGCGTGACCATTCCGTCCGCGAAATGTCGCAGGAAAGAATCCATTTTTCCAGCCCGGTGTTGACGCAGCCGAAGGTCAGCACGCAAGGCAGAATGAGGTTGCCCTGAACTTCGGCAATCGATGTCTGCGGGTGGTCTTCGACGGTGCCTTTCATTTTAACGTCGGCGTTCGAAAGGTAACGGGCCCCGAATTTCCAGTCTTTGCCGGCCTGGTAATGGGCTGCAAGAACGTAGCCAAGCCCCCAGCCGTCGGCCTGATATTTGATGAAGCTGTCCCAGATAATGGTGCCGGGCAGTAGAGTTCCGCGTGAGTGAAAGCGCAGTTTCATGTCGGCTCTGACCAGAGCCGGCCCGGCTGCCAGAGAAAGCCGGTCGTTGACGCGTGTGGCGATGGTCGAAGTAAGAACGGGAACTTTGAGGTCGATCTGTGACGGCACGGCTCTGGTCAGCATCATTCCAGCCGGAGAGGCACCCGGATTGTCGAAAATTCCTGAATCGGCAAGACGTCTGATATCATTGTCATCCCACTGGATACCGAGTCCGAAAGGTGTGTATAGTGAAAAAGCGGCCGTGTATCTGTTGTTGATCGGGCAAATCAGATGCGAGCCCGGAATCATGTGAGTCTGGTCCTTGATTTTAACTTTTCCGGCGCCGTTGCCTGGTTCGTATTCCCAGTTCAGCTTAACAAGCGAATAACCGCTGTTGTAAACAGGATCTTTGAACTTCATCACCGCAGCCGGGTTATACCAGGCGTTCGAAACCAGATCGTCACGCCCTGAAACTGCGGCCCCAAGCGCGATCGCCTCCGGAGAAGCTGCGCCGTAAATCTGGTAACCGCCAGCGAAAACCGTTTCTGAAACAGCCAGAAACAAAAAAGCAATAGCAAAACACGCAAAAAAGAACCTTCGAACTGATTTCACCTGAACTTTCCCTTTCGATCTCTTATTTTCCCCAACATGCAGGTGGTTCGACAATGCTGCAGATCAATGCATTTATACTTTTATATCTCCATGCAATTTACTTTGCTCCGGCAGTATAATCAAGCTTAACCGTAATGAAAAACCGATTGGAATAAGTCTTTTTCCCTATTCAAAAAAAAGCGGTGATTTGTTTCTCAGGTTTTAGTATTATTCATCTTCATATTTATGGCAACTGACAATCAACCTGCCTGCTTTCTGACAAGGCGAAAACTGGCGGCGAAATCTATATTTCTGGGCGCAATGGCCGGTCTGGTGGCCGTTCTGTTTCGCATCGGCCTTGAAAAAGCCGAACAGGCCAGGTCGCTGTTTCTGGGCATGATGCGAACGCATCACGCTATGCTGCCGTCGATGATTTTTGCCCTTTTCCTGGCTGGCATATTGATCGCCCTGAAACGTTGGGCTCCAGAAGCCTCTGGCAGCGGTATTCCTCACCTGAAGGGCGTGTTGAAGGAAGGTTTCGAGTTCAGGGCTTTTCCAGTCCTGCTGGTGAAATTTTTCGGCGGCATCATCGGCATAGGTTCGGGCCTGGCGCTTGGTCGCGAAGGGCCAACCGTTCAGATGGGCAGTGCTGTCGGTGATATCTGTGCGCGCCTTTTTGGTTCAAATCATCAGGAACGGACCCTCATGCTCTGTGCCGGTGCCGGCGCCGGCCTGGCTTCGGCTTTCAATGCCCCGCTGGCTGGCCTGCTGTTCATTCTTGAAGAGCTTCAGCAGAAACTCGACCGCTTCAGTCTGGTAGTCGCCTTTAGTGCAACCATCTCTGCAAACATCGTCTGTCGAATTCTTCTTGGCCAGAATCCCGTTTATCAGCTAAAATTGTTGTCTTACCCGGATTTGCGGCTTGTCATGTGGTGTCTGCCGTTCGGCATTTTTATCGGTTTTATAGGTCTGTTATTCAATCTGCTGTTGATCAGGTCATTGAAAATTTTTGGCCCGGTTCGCCTGATTCTGGGAATCTTTCTCGGCATTCTTTTCGGCTTTACCGGCTTTTTCTACCCCAATCTTCTTGGTACCGGGCATCGTCTCACCGAACAGATTTTTGCCGGGCTGTTTCCGCTGAAGCTGCTGGTCATTTTTCTGGTGGCACGCTTTCTGTTAACTCTTCTCAGCTACAACACCGGCGCACCGGGCGGAATTTTTGCCCCGATTCTTCTTCTTGGCGCTATCAGCGGCGGAATTTTCTTTAATCTGGTTAACTGGGCCGACCCCGGGCGTTTTGATCTGGTCATTTTTCTCGTTCTCGGCATGTGCGGCATGTTTTCGGCTGTGGTTCGCAGTCCGCTCACCGGCACAGTTCTGATCATCGAAATGACCAATGAATTCATGCTGCTGCTGCCCCTCATGATTGTCGCCATCATGGCCTATGCCATACCCGAATTTGTTGGCAACAAGCCGATTTACGATGAACTTCTCGATCTTGACCTTGAACGCCGCAATGCCGAAAAGAACTGACAAAACTGGCAAGTCTTATGATACTCAGGTTCTTGAATGCGCTGCCGCACGTCAGCCCGGATCTGCAGCTGCAAGGCCGGACTGTTGTACGACTCTGTTCTATTTTTACCTGATTCGATAAAATTACTGAACTTCTGTATGCTCGATAAAGACAAGGGTAATCTATCTAAATATGGGCAATGAAATCGATCTGCACGGCTGCACCAGAGTTGAGGCCCTTGAAATGCTGATCAGGTTCTATAACGACCGGATTCGCAGCGGTAACCGCACCCGCTTTGAAGTGATTCACGGCTATGGTTCGAGCGGAACCGGCGGTGCTTTGCGAACATGCATTCGCAGTTTCCTCGGCCGGAATGCCGATTGCCTGCGTTTCGAGCCTGGCGAGAACTATTCGCCCGCTAACCCGGGCAAGACCCTGGTCTTGCCGATGAAAGAGTTGCCGGATGCAGTCGACATGCTTGCTGAAGAGATCCTTGAATACTGCGCCACTCCAAGAACCATGAGTAAAATCAGCGGCAAATTCCGCCGCCATGGTGACGGAAAAGTTCAGGCGGCGCTGAAAAATCTCGAAAAGCAGGGTGCGGTAACCAGCTTTTTCAAAGGGCAGTATCGCCATTATCAGGCAAATCAATCTTAGGTTACCGTCACCTGAGACAACCCCTTAGGGTTGGGCGGGCGCTGAATAAGTGTTGTTGATCCAGCGGGCAATAGCGGGGTACTCTTTTGGCGACAGATTGACCGGAAAATTCACCGCGCCTGAGGCTGTTTCCAGATTGAAGACGTTGTTGTAAAACCCGAGAGCCCTGGGCATCGCTACCTTGTCGATCAGGCTGTAACCCATGAATGAAGCGGCCGGTTTCGTGCCGGTCAGGCGACAGATCGTTGGCGCAACGTCGAGTTGACATGCAAGACGCTCGGCATCGAAGCCTGGCAGAGGTTCTTTTCTTCCAGAAGCAAGAATCAGGGGCAGGCGGTTGAAAAGGTAGTATTCACCGCGCACCAGGTCGCTGTGGCCGTAATTCGGCATCGGGTAATGATCGGCAGTAACGACGATCAGGGTTTCTTCGTCGAGCAGGCCGGCCCCCTCGACTGCCTTAAAGAATTGCCGCAGGCAATTGTTGGTCCAGTATACCGAACGCACGACCTGGTTTGGGTGTGAAGCAACCTCAGCTGGCATTTTGTCGAGCGGAATGCCACAGTAGGAAGGCGGTTGATGCATGTCGATCGTTTTGACCAGTATCATGTAGCTTTGTTCGCGGTTTTCCTTCATGATTTTAAAAGCTTTGTCGAGAACGACGTCGTCGTGGAACCCCCATGAATTAACGGGAGGCTCGGGATATTCTTCGGCGAGATCTTCGTAGGCAATGTATTTTTCGACGCCCATCACCTTGCGAACAATGACGTTTTCGCCGCCATAGAAGCGGCTGAGGCCATCGATGAGAAAACCTCGACTGCCGTGCTGCTGCTGCATCAATTGAAAAAGGCTGGTGGCGCCGGTATCGCGCATCAGGTGATACTGGGCCGGAACTCTGGAAAAGAGCAGGGAAATGAGGCCATGCAGGGTCGGATAAGTAGAACCCCTGAAGTTTCTTGCCGCCGGAAACCGATGCGTGAGCTCGTCGAGAAAATCTGATGCTGCGGCCGGAATATCCGGATTTATGGAATGAAAATAATCGAGCGCCAGTGATTCCTGGGCAATCATCACAACTTTTCTGAATGGCTTGATCTGAAGATCGGTTTTTGTTTCCTGTGCCGGAATCAACCCCATTTTTTTGAGCTCGCTTTCATCGCCATCATGGTAAGCCTGCCATGCCGGGCTGATTCCGGCGGGAGTAGCGTTAAATATGTTTCTGAATACGCCAATTTTAAGATTCTTTAAAAATGAATCCTTGTTGAGCTGGGTTAATTCATCGATCCAGAATTGTTTGCCGGCGGTTTCGTCGTATGAGTGCGGTATCAGTTGCGTTGCCAGCCCCATCATGATTATCAGCAGTGACAGAGTAAAAAAGCGACGGGAAACAGTCGCTGGAGTCGTTACCTTGAAAGCCCGTGCTGCCTTGAAACTGAGCCAGGCAAAGAGCCCGATGCCGCTGATGAGAACTGCAAGCACCAGAACGTCGCTGATCGTTAGAACCGCCTTGATGGCATAATAGTTTACATCATGCATCACTCCCGGATTAAGCCGCGCCAGAGAAAAATGAAAGCAGATCGCATCGGCAATGATCAGAAACAATGCGGTAGTCAGCCCGAGCGAAAAAAGACTCTGGGCAATAAAGGCCGAACTGATGCCGAAAAGCAGGGCCCAGCAAACTGTGACAACCGACAAGTCTGCAGTAATGCCCCAGAGCAGAGCCGAAAAAAAGCCGTCGATGTAGCTGAGATCGAGTTGCGTGACAAAAACGTAATAATTAACTGCCAGAGCTGCGAACAACGGCAGCAGCGCGAAAAAATGATATCTGGATGTATGGGAAGTGGTCTGACTCATAATGCAGGGCTTTCTCTAAAACTGGGTTTAGTCTTCAGACGGCAAGTATAGCAGAATATCCGGGTGTTTTCCATTCGCCACGCAATAGCCTGCCCAGGGCAAACGCTTACCTAATTGGCTCTCTGTGAGGTTTCATGGCAGGTCAGGCGATTGCATAAGCGTCGCTTATCGAGCGCTCCATAA
>CAYYUI010000113.1:0-9653 GCA_964474705.1 uncultured bacterium | reverse complement strand
TCTCAGTCTTCAGCATGCGATTGCTTCGTCGTTTCACTCCTCGCAATGACACTCTGAATCTGTCATTACGAGCGCCAGCGAAGCAATCTCAGTCTTCAGTATGCGATTGCTTCGTCGTTTCACTCCTCGCAATGACACTCTGAATCTGTCATTGCGAGCGCCAGCGAAGCAATCTCAGTCTTCAGCATGCGATTGCTTCGTCGTTTCACTCCTCGCAATGACAATCTATCTGTCATTGCGAGCGTCAGCGAAGCAATCGCAAGCTGATATCCGTGTAGTCCGTGGGAAATCTCTTCTTTCTCCCATCTGTGACTAAAATAAAAAATGTGCCGTTTTAAGCGACACATTGAAAGGGAGTTAGGGATTTGGTTGTCCATTCACTTCAGGTTCCACTCAAGTTAAAGTTGAACCTTACATGAACTTCAAAATTTCTATCGACGTAATAAATTAAAGTGTTTAGCACTTTTTTTACTTTTTTTAATTTTTTTCCGGGCTCAATGTTGCCGATCTTTTTGACGATAGGAAATTTACCGGTTAGTAAAGAACGATAAAGAAATACTTCGGAGGTAAACTCGATGAAGAAAGAAAGCCTCATGACAATTCCAGAGCTGATGGACTTTCTCCAGGTCAAACGTAATACTATCTACACTCTGAGAAATCTGGGTTTGCCGACAGTCAAAATTGGCCGATCAGTGCGTTTTCGTGCTGACAGCGTCATCAAATGGCTGAGCGACCTCGAAAAAACCAGCAATTCACCGGTGAGTGGCATTTTCCCTGATAACGCCCACCTTCTGTGACCAATGAACGAATCTGCACGCGAAATCTTCTACCTGCTCAGTTTTTCGGTCGGCACCGGCTTTATGTTGAGCAAGACCCTGTTTGCCCTTTATAAGGAGTGGCAGAATGACAGTCGCCTCGAAAAGACGCGCAGTCGTCGTGTGAGGCCATAACCAGCAAGTTTACCCCCTGATAGGAATGGGCTGTTTCATGTTCATGAAACAGCCCATTTTTATTTCGTATCACTGCGCTTCGCAAGAATTGCGCAGTTTCAGCGCGACATAACGACGGTCGCCGGCTCAGAAAGCCTTATACAGTCTGGTGTAATTCCAGTGACTGCTCATGACCTTCTTGTAATAATCGCGGGTTTCAGGCAGCGGCACACGATCGAGACGGTCGAGAACGGGCAGACCGGCGTGCGGTCCGGCTTCTACCTTGCGCTGAATGTTTCCCTGGCCGCCGTTATAGGAAGCTGAAGCCAGATAGAGATCACCGTTGAAAAGATCGGCCAGGTAGCGCAGATACCAGGCACCGTATCTGATATTCAGGTCGACGTTCCAGAGCAGGTCTTTCTTGAAGCCTTTTTCGCCAAGCTTGCCGGCGATCCATTTGCCGGTGCTCGGAAGAATCTGCATCAGGCTCATCGCATTGCTGCGTGACAGAGTATCGACCTTGAAGTGGCTTTCTTCGCGCATGATCGAAAGAATCCAGAACGGATCGATACCGAATTTCTTCGCGTTCATACCCACCTGCGCTTCGAACACCAGCGGATAGAGAGCCCGCCAGCCCCATTCCGGCATTTCGGCAAGCGATTTGTCGGCTTCGAGAGTCTGACGCGCCAGCCGCTCGCCATAGGCGACGATCTGACTGTAGTCCTTGTTGGCACGCGCAATCTCGATTATGGCGTGATATAGCCCAAGACTGCCCGGGTTGGCATCGGTAAGTCTTATGGCTTCAGCGCGGGCCTGCCCGGCGAACTGGCTGTTCCAGAGCCTTTTCAGTGCAGCCACCCGGCTCTGCAGTCTGGCTTCGAGTTTCGGAACCTGACCATTGGCGACGATCAGTTTTTCATTGCGCGCTGTGGGGGCAACCCAGCTGATATAGAAAGAATTGGGATATTTCTTTTTCAGCAGCTTGATGATGCTCTGCCCTTCGGCCGATTGCGGGCCGACCGCCAATGCGGCGTAACCAAGACCATCATCGGCGCGATGATGCCCGGGAAAAGATCTGGACAGGAGCATGAAATAAGGCACGGCGCGGGTTGCCTGCCCGGCGTCGAAACATTCGAGACCCATTTCGTAGACATGCACCGGCAGCAGGGTTGCCGAATTCATATTTTTGACCAGGCGGCCGAGAATCTCGAGGCATTCGGCATCACGGCCGATTCTGAAAGCTGAGCGCATCAGACGATATTCGGCGGCCTGAACATCAACGGGAAATTTTCGCCATTTCAGCGCTTCGCGATAATCGCCGGCGGCGGCAGCGTGGTTTTCGGCGAAATGATTCGCATCGCCGCGCAGCTGGTAAGCGAGCGCCAGCAGAGGCCCGGCAATCCGGCGGCTGCTGATCAGGGTATTATAGATTTCCATGGCCTGCGGCAGCTTCTTCTGCAGGCGCAGGTTTTCGGCCCTGAACAGATCGATGGCCGGCTGACCGTATCTGCCGAGCATCGCTGCCTGCGAACCGGTTTTTTTGAAGAACTCACCGATCAGGCTTTCCTGAGAGCCGGCCAGAAGAATTTCCAGCCATTCATCGTCGGTGAAGGAAAATTCTGCCGGATTGCCGAGCATTTTTTTAAGCATATCGGCACAGGCCGGGGCGGTTTTGTAGAAAGGTCTGTCTGAGCGAAACTGCCTGACCGAGTTGAGTGCCATGCGGCTTTTCTGCGCCCGATCGAGAAAGGGCAGATCATAGAGCTTCTGGAAAGCGGTGCCGCGCTGCCATTGAGTCGACAACGCCGCTGCCTCAGCCTCGAGAGCTGCGAGAGCAAGGGGGCCGGCCGCATCGAGCTGCAGCATAAAATGCGGCATCTGGCTCTGGAAGGCGGATTCCGTGCCGGGGAATTGTCTGACGATGCGATCGTAGACCTTGAATGCTTCAGCCTTGCGGCCGAGGTTTTTCAGGGCTTCGGCTTCAAGGAACATATGCAGGTCAGCGAGCTCGGGCGAAGGCTTGAGACCGGCCAGACGATCGAGCAATTCGGCGTGTTTGCCGGCACTGTTCAGGCGGGCAACTTCATCGAGACTGCGGTCAAACGACTGCCCCGCTGTCGAAACCGGAACGACGAGCACCGCAACCAGAACGAGCAACAGGAACTTTAACTTCAGGTTTAGATTCATTATCATCTCCTTGGGAATTTTCTTTGTACCAAAACCTCTCGCGCTTTTCAAGTAGCAGGCAGCATAGCGCACAATCAGACAGTGTGGCTGAAGTCCGCATGCGGTACTGATTGTCGTTGCATTTAGAAAAAAATTACGGTATAAATATTAGATTAAATTTTGTCTGCAACTGTTTAACAGTATTTTTAGGAGAATTACATGAAACTGTATACTACCGAAAAGATTCGTAACATAGCTATCGTCGGTCACGGCGGCACGGGTAAGACCTCACTGGCCGAAGCCATGCTGTTTCACACCGGCGCGAACAACCGCATCGGCAGAGTCGATGACGACAGCTCGATCATGAACTATGACAGCGAAGAAATCAAGCGCAAAGCCACGGTCGGCACTTCCCTCGCCGCCCTCGAGTATAAAGATCACAAGATCAACCTGCTGGACGCGCCCGGTTTTGACGATTTTATCGGTGAAGTATACAAGATTGCCGGCGCCGTCGATATGGCGATCGTAACCGTTAATGCCCAGTCGGGCGTTGAAGTCGGCACCGAAAAGAACTGGTCGATTCTCGAAGAAACCAAAACTCCGAGAATCGTTTATCTCAGCAAGCTCGACAAAGAAAACATCAATCTCGACAAGACTCTGGCGGGGCTGAAGAGCTTCGACAGCAAGATCACCCCGGTCATCGTTCCCTGGGGCACTTTCGACAAGCTCAAAGGCGTCATCGACCTCATCGACATGAAAGCTTACGCTTACAATGACGACAAAGGCAAGGCCATCGAAGTCAAAGACATTCCGGCCGATATGATGGACTACGCCAAAGCCCTGCGCGAGCCGATGGTTGAATCGATCGTCGAATGCGACGAATCTCTGATGGAAAAATTCTTCGACGGCCAGGAAATCAGCGCCGCCGAACTGCGCGCCGCCCTGCGTGCCGGCCTCGCCAAGAATGAAATCAAACCGCTGGTCAGCGGCATGGCTCTCAAGAGCATCGGCACCGAAAACCTTCTTGATTTCATCGTTACCTGCACTCCGTCACCGGCAGAATGCCGGGTGCTGCCAGTCGTAAAAACCGGCACCGAAGAAGCGGTCCAGTTCAAAAACGATCCGAACGGCCCCGCCTGCGGTTTCATCTTCAAGAAGATCAACGAACAGGCCGGCGACATGATTTTCATGCGCGCCATCAGCGGCACTTTCCTTCCGGGCACTGAATATTACAACCCGACCACCGACAACTTCGAAAGATTCAGCGCTTTCGCCACTCTGCGCGGCAAAACCAAAGTCGAAATCGAAAAGGTCGTCGCCGGCGATATCGTCGCTCTGGTCAAACCAAAATCGAGCACCCACGGCCACACTCTCTGCGACAAAGGCAACGCGGTCAACGTCAAAGTCCCGGCTCTGCCACTCGCCAAGCTGACTTATGCCGTCAACCCCCGCACCAAACTCGACCAGGAAAAGATGGGCGTTGGCCTCAACACCCTGTGCGCCGATGACGGCGTTCTGAATTACAAATTCGACCCGGAACTGAGCCAGGGCCTGCTCTCCGGCCTCGGTGACACCCATATCGACGTAACCGTCAGCCGCCTGAAATCACGCTGGGGCGTCGATGTCGACATCTCCAAACCCAAGATTCCCTATCGCGAAACTATCAAGGGCAAATCGAGAGTTCAGGGCAAGCACAAGAAACAGTCAGGCGGCCGCGGTCAGTTTGGCGACGTCTGGCTTCGCTTCGAACCGCTTCCGGGTGCTGACTTTGAATTCGTCGATGAAATCGTCGGCGGTGCCGTGCCGAACAACTTCATCCCGGCCGTCGAAAAGGGCCTGCAGGATGCCAGAAAACGCGGCGTTCTTGCCGGCTTCCAGACCATCGGCTTCAAGGCCACCATCGACTTCGGTTCATACCACGATGTCGACTCTTCTGAAATGGCATTCAAACTTGCTGCTACTCTGGCCTTCAAAAAAGGTATCGCCGAAGCCAAGCCCGTTCTGCTCGAACCGATTTACGAAGTTGCCGTAACCGTGCCCGATGAATTCATGGGCGCGATCATCGGCGACCTGAACTCGAGACGCGGCCGCATCCTCGGCATGGAACCCCTCGGCGGTCAGCAGATCGTCAAAGCCAGGGTGCCGCTTGCCGAAATGTATAAGTATTCTACCGACCTCAAGTCGATGACCCAGTCCCGCGCCGACTTCACCATGACTTTCAGCTCATATGAAGAAGTTCCGGGCAACGTCACCGAACAGATCATCAAAGAATATAAGACTGCCGACGAAGAAGCAGAAGCCTGATAAACAAAACGAACAGGTGCAGCTCAACCGGGCTGCACCTGTCTTTTAAAGAGGTTGGCAATGCAGGATCAGAAAGACGGAAAACTTCTTAAGGGCTGCCGGCTCGCACTGCAGTTTCAGATCGAGCCCCAGGAAATCCAGGCCCTGTGCACCAGATTCCAGACCGCGATCAGCGACGGGGAAAGCCGCGGTCTCTCTTCGGGCATGATTGCCGTCATGCTCACCCGCATTCTCAAAGAGGCGATCGACCTCAAATTCGAGAACAAGCCGATCAGCGCCGAACATCTGGTGCTGGCACATGACAGCCACGAACCCGATTTCAACAGGTTCAAGGCCAGTCTGGTGCGCGGCATGTTTCTTACCTTTATCGAGCACCAGCAGGGTTTTCCCGGCTTTTTCGAGATTCTCGGCGGCATCGCCGCTGCCGGCCTCGGCTACGGTTCGTTCATCGTGCCCGGCACCAACCGCACCATGAAGCTTGCCGAGATCAAAACCTGGTATCCCGACCAGGCCTGGTTGCGCAGCACCTGCATCGAGCTCATGAAACGCATGCTCGTGCCGGAAAAACTCGCCCGGTTCGCCAGCGCCCGCATCGGCCTGTTCAGCATGCTGGTCGGCTGCGCTCTCCTGCCCTTTTACGCGGCATCGGCAAGAATCACCACCAGCAGCGACGACGGCAATTTCAGCTGTGAACCTGACCGCGAAAAAGTCATCGCCATGGTCACCGAAAGATTCAGCCCCGGCTCAGAGCGCCTGCAGAAATTTCTCAACCAGAATCTTTTCGTCGTCATCTTCGAAGAGCTCTTCACCCACGAATCAACGGTTTTTTCAATTTTCAACCTCTGACTGCCCCCTCGAACCTCGAATAAAACGACATGACCGTCGTTCTGCAAACCGACGATTGCTACCCTGCACACGCGCGAAGGCCATGGATGGCCGAGTGTCGGTGAGTCGCCGGAGTGCGAACGAACCGACCGAAGGCCAGGGATGGCCAAGTGTCGGTGAGTCTCAGGATAGAGAACGAACCGACCAATGACAGGCCCCCCGGCGGCCATTATCCATGTTCATCGGTTTCATTCGTGTAAATTCGCATAAAACAAAGCCCGCTATCCCTGTCCATCCGTGTTCATCCGTGGAAACTCTTCTTCCCATCCTGTTTATCTCAGGCTAAAAAATAAGCAATTATTTGCGTTGACTCATTGACATCGCTGTGTATTCCGGTTGATAATGTGTGCATTCAAGTATTACTTCTGGGGGATTGAATCACTATGGCCGGAAAAAGCCGCAGTCTGAATTTTATTTTGCTCGTTTGTGCATTGATCGGTGCAGCCTGGTTCTTCGGGTGCAGTGGCGGAACCGCTTCCGACCCGATCGTGGTGCCGGTTCTGCAGATTTCCGGCACCGTCTACTCACAGGACAACCTTGGCAACATCAGGTATGACGGCAACCTGCAGCCCGACATGCGTGCACAGTTTGCTGCCCCCGGAGTTCTCGTGCACCTCGCTTCCGATGAGACCAAAAATGCCACCACCGACAAAGACGGCAAATACCTTATCACCGGCCTGCAGCCGGGCACCTATCAGGTTGTAGCCCGCATCAAGGTTTCCGATACTCTTGCCTACAAGGCGATTTCGACCACCGTTACCGTTTCTGAACAGAAAGCCACGGCCGAAGCCCCCCAGCTCGACCTCAAGAAAGCGACTGCCAGAGTTTACGGTGTGGTTAAAAAAGCCGACGGCAGCAATTTTCCGAATGCAAAGCTGACCCTGTGGGGTGAATCCTTCTACAGCGAAAGCGATGGCACTTTCAAATCGCCGCTGATGGTTGAAGGCCTCGCCGACAAAATCATCATCGAACAGCCCGGCTATCAGCAGGTCGAGCTGCCGGTCACCTTCGTACCAACCGCCCCTTACATCACCCAGACCATCGTTACCACCTCATCGACCAACCGTGCCCCGGTCACCTCGCTTTCTGCTACCAGATACGCAGTCGACCGACTCTATGAAGTCAATCTGACCGGTTCCGCCAGTGATGTCGACAACAATATCGCCACTTACACCTGGGCTAAAACAGCCGGCGAATTCACCTCTGACCAGTCAAACCCGCTGCTGCGCACCTGGTTCGCTCCCAACGCCGACACTATCGCGACCATCACCTTCACCGCCATCGACTCCGCCGGACTTAAAGCAGCTTCAAGCGTCATGATCAAAGTTGGAAAGGGCATCGTCGTGCCGAACAATCCGCCGACCGTCGACAACATTGCCGTTGCCCCGGTCGATATTTCCGGCGCCAGATATTACCGGCTTTCGATCGTCGCCACCGACACCATTGACAAAGACCTGCTGACCTACACCTGGTCGCTGTCTTCAACCACCGGAAAACCCGGCACCCTGCAGACGAACAACACCGCATCCGTCACCTGGATTTCTCCCGACGTCACCGCAACGACCGATGTTACCATCAAGGTAATCGTCGATGACCGCAAAGAAAACGGCAAAGTCGAAAAAACGGTAACCCTTTCCGTAGCCCCGACCAAAGTCAACCAGCTGCCACAGATCGCCGGCATCCAGATTTCCAGCACGCCGGTCTTTGGCTACACTGAATATCTGCTCACCGTCAGCGCTACTGACCCCGACAATGACCCGATTACCTACCTCTGGAACGCCAGCGGCACGATCGTCGACCCGATCAAAAACCAGACTATCTGGAAAACCCCGGTAGTTATTGCCACCGAAACCCGCGAAGTAAGCGTGCGGGTCACCGACATCAAAGGCGGCAGCTCGATCTACAAAGTTACCTATGAAATCAACCCGACCGATATCGTGCCGCCAACCGTCACGATTCTGACGCCGCACGAAAACGATCTGATTCTTGCCGGGCAGTCAGTAAGCTTCATCGGCGAAGCCATCGCTTCCGGTAACGTTAAAATCAACGAAGCACGCTTCACCTGGTATGAACAGCCCCTGAACGGTCAGTTCAGCCTCCTTAAAAGCGGCCTGGGCGTTTTCGGCAAGACCTACAATGTTCCCGGCACCTATACAGTCAAGCTTGAAGCCTATGACAGCCTCTATGTCACCGGGGAAGACACCGTAACTTTCAGAATCAACGCCACCCCGACCGTCAGCATCACTGCGCCCCCTGACAAGTCGGTCGCCCAGCTCGGCTCGACCGTCCAATTCACTGCAACCGGCGCTGACACTGAAGATGTTACGGTCACCGGCGATCACCTGTACTGGACTTTCCCGGCACCAGTCGGCAGTCAGGTCGGAGCATTCTTCAGCACCAACGAACTGCCGCAGGGCACTCAAACCGTGCAGGTCTACAGCGCCGACAAGCTTACCGCTACCTCCAGCACCGTTACCCGACAGATTTTCATCAATCCGCCCCCGACCATCACCGATATTCAGCCGGCATCAGGGTCGGTATTCATGCAGGGCAGCGATGTAACCTTTTCAACCACCATCACTGACCCGGAAGGCCCTGTTTCTGCTGGAAATATCAACTGGTATGTCGGTGCAACCGCTATCGGCAGCGGCTTCACCTTCAAGAAAAATAACCTGAGCACCGGCTGGAACACGATCACCCTCAAAGCCAGCGACACTCAGGGCGGTCTGACGGCAACCACCACAATGGTTTTCATCAATACCGCACCTACCATGGTCATCGATCTGCCTCTCGACCGCAGTTCCGTTGGCCTGAATCAGAGTTTCAAAATCAAGGGCAGAGGCACCGACGCTGCCGGTATAATCGACACCGCACTGTTCATCTGGGAAGACTACGGCTTCAACCGCGATGCAACCTCACCGATTTCCGTTACACCCGGCGGACTGCCGGACGATTTTGATTTTGCCGGTTACACCAACACCGCCGACTTCGGTTCGCACACCATTACCCTGACCGGTTTCGACAAAAACGGCGCCCCGGGCAAAAAGAGCGTCGAAATTTTTGTCAACAGCACCCCGCAGGTAACCATCACCGCACCGGCTTCCGGCACCCGCAACGATACGGATGCAGGTCTGACCTTCACAGCGACGATTAAAGAGGACGACCCCACCGACATACTTTCAGTTCGCTGGTTCGACGCGGCAACCAACACAACCCCGCTCTTTACCCAGACCGGTCTGAACGTAGATGAAACCACCAAGGAAGCGGCAGTTGTTTTCAACACCAGCGCCCTCGCTTCCGGCCCGCACAACATCTTCTGCCAGGTAACCGACATGCACGGCAAAACCGGCTATGACAAGGTCGGCGTGC
>CAYYUI010000112.1:0-9662 GCA_964474705.1 uncultured bacterium | reverse complement strand
TAAAAAGCCAGCTCTGAGCTAATCTCATTGTTTTGAGTAATTTACAATGAGCTTTGGTATATTCATGCACAAATGAATAAGTCTTCACAACCGCTGGATATCAGCCGAATTCTCAGTCTTCATCTGTGGCCAGACAGACCAGATGAGCTAAAAAAAAGGGCCCCTGGTCAAAAAGCCAGGGGCAAAGTGAGAGGATCTTTTGAGAGGATACGTGAAGTCGCGCGGGGACGCGACTAAGCGTAAAATGAAAGGTTAAATAGCCTCAGGCCCGCATTAACAGCGCCGATTGAAACAGCAGCACCGCTCTGCAACCGATTAACGGTGGCCGTCAGTTATTAAACCCATTATTATCAAAGAACTAAATACTAAGTAGCAATCTTCGTGCCAATTATATATACCCGAAAAATGCCAAAAATGCAAATCTTTTTTACATTCTATGTGCGATTTTCGCACATTGTGCGAAAATCGCACACACAAATTCGATCGAGTCGAAAATTTTCCACCAGAGATTTTATCAATCATTTTTTAGCAACCGCTCAAACAAAGCTCCCGCCAATAAAACATAAACAGGCATAGAGAGAAGGCACGACCGCTGCCATCCTGCGTCGAACTGAATTGCCTTTTCTACAGTTTGTGACCAGCTCAGAGCTAATCGCTGCAGCACCCGACAGCATCTGTCCTGATGACGCGAGTATTGCCAACCTCCTCTAAACAAAACCGCAACCCGGCTGATTTGCCGGGCCGTCGGTCCTACTCCCGTTTATTTTTTCAGGAGTCAACAAAGAGCAGATGCAAAGTTATGAATACTTCAATGGCGTGGCGAAGACGAATAAATCCTGCCGAAAATGAGACTGAATTAGAACCGCACCTCCTGCACCGATTAATTTGTCAGACAAACACGGTTAATTGGCGATTAATTATTGAAATACTTATGGTTTTCGGGTTATATTGGTTCCCCAACAAGCCATTCAACGAGGTCGCATGGATCAGTTATTTTATGGGTTTTCAAGAGAAAAAGGCATTTCGCTGACTTTTGTCGACGTCACCGAAGCGGCAAAAACCCTTGAGAAGAAGCATCTTTCCGGCCCTACTGCCGGCAGATTTCTCGCCGAAGCGCTGGTTGCAGTTTCTATCCTGTCGGCAGACCTCGGCAACGACGACGAACGTATTTCCCTGCAGGCACAGGTCAGCGGGCCAATCGGCGGCTGCCTGGTCGATGCTTCCCGAAAAGGCAATCTGCGCGGCTATACAACGATCAAGATACTCAATGACCATGACGGCACTGATTCAACGCCGCTTAAAGCTGTGTTTGGAGATGCCGGCGCTCTGACCATGATTCATTCAAACAGCCGCAGCGTGCTTTCCCAATATCAGATTCAATGCAATCCAATGAACCTGTGTCATGGACTGGCCAGATACTTCAACGACATGCGCCAGCAGCCGACTGCAATTGAAATCAGCGCCACAAGTCGCGACCATTACCTGCACCGGGCGGTCGGCATCCGTATGAGCCGCATGCCGGAAGGTTTGTCGGAAAATTTTATTCCTCTGCTCGAGCGTTTCAATGACCGCACTATACAGAAAGCCCTGGCTGAAGCCGTCGACATCAACCTGATGAGTCAGCTTCTCGGGCTCGAGAATCTGACGATCATCGAACGTCGCCCCCTTGTAGCCCGCTGCACCTGCAGCCGTGAAAAAGTCGTTTATTCGCTCTCGTGCCTGCCGGTCGAAGAACTCGAAGAGATTATTGAAAAAAAAGAACGGCCCGAAGTCACTTGCCACTTCTGCAGTCAGAACTATATCATCGAGTCAGAAGAAATCGCCCGACTGCTGCGCGAAAAACGCGAACCTGATTCCTGAAAATCCGGTGATAGCAAGGAATCACACAGGAATCACCCCGGTTATGGCTTCCGGTTCGAAGAAACCATTATTGTCATTGTTCGCCGGTGCAGTTCTCGGGTAAGGCCGGGCGTACTTTTAGAACTTTTTCGTTTTTGATATAGACGGTGCCGTCTTTGACGCCACCCGGCTTGCTGACAAATTTCGCTTTCGTCATCGACACCGCTGTCACGCCGCCACTGCGACCCTTGCTGTGCCACGCGGCAACGGCCGCCGCTGTTTCCTGCAGGCGCTTGTCTGGCTCATCACCATTCAGGGAACGCAACAGCACGTGGCTGCCAGGCATGCCACGCACGTGAAACCAGTAATCTTCGGGTGCAGCAACTTTGACACTGATAAAATCATTGTCTTTGCTGGTGCGCCCGGCAATGATGACAAAGCCATCGACAGGCTCGTAAATAAAGGCATTGCGTTTAATCGATTCAAGATCGCTGATCATTTTGTCAGACTACCATAATCCAGCCAGATTCTGAAACCGCAGAAAATTTATTTATGGTAATCTCTTTGAAAACGTTGGAGATAAAAATGAAAATTGTTACATTCAACGCTAACGGCATCCGTTCGCGCCTGCATCAGCTCAAACAGATAATCGACATTCATCAGCCCGATATCATTGGAGTTCAGGAGATAAAATGCGTCGACGACGCTTTTCCTTTAAACGATATCACCGCCATGGGGTACCACGCCGAAAGTTTTGGCCAGAAAGGCCATTATGGCGTCGCGTTCCTTTCAAAACATGCACCGATTAACGTTCAACGCGGGTTTCCCGGTGACGGCAAAGATGCTCAGCGACGTCTGATTGTCGGCACCTGGCTGGATGCCCAGAAAAGGCCGATTACGGTAATCAACGGCTATTTTCCTCAGGGTGAAAGCCGTGAACATCCTGAAAAGTTCCCGGCCAAGCAGAAATTCTACGCCGACCTGCTCGCTTATCTGAAGTCAGACTTCAGAACCGATGATAACCTGCTGATTCTCGGCGATATGAACGTTGCCCCGACCGATCTCGATGTCGGCATCGGCGAAAAAAACGCCCAGCGCTGGCTGAAAACTGGCAAATGCTGTTTCCTGCCCGAAGAAAGAGAATGGTTACAGCGCCTGATGCAATGGGGTACACAAGACCTGTTTCGTGCATTGAACCCCAAAACCGCTGATCTCTTCAGCTGGTTCGACTATCGAACCGCCGGCTTTGAGGATCAACCGCAACGCGGCCTGCGCATCGACCTCATACTCGGCACAAAACCAATTTTGCAGCGCTGCAGCAGCGCCGGGATCGACTACCTGATCAGAGGTATGGAAAAGCCCTCCGATCACGCCCCGGTCTGGGTCGAGCTGAGCTGATCAGCAGCCTGCTCAACACTCCTCTGTTTTGTTTTACTTTGTTGCTCCCACAGGATCAGAGGAAACAGGTAGTGCCTGGAAAGAAAGGACGCCATTGCAATGCAGACCTACCCGAATCTTTCGATGGATTATCTCCCCGTAATCGTCAGGGCAGACAGCTTTATCAGTACGGTTTTTGCGGCATTTTGCCTTACCTTCTCAACTATTGGCATCATTGTCATGGGTATTTTCTTCAAATGGCATGCAAAAGACTTTATCGTGTTAACACCAATGTTTACTATTTTTATTGCCGGCTTTCTCGGGCTCTTTTTCCGCAAAATCGACCTGTATATCAATACAAAATTTGTAAAATGGCGATCGGCACGTTGGCCGATGCTGACCATCAAATGGGAACAACCTTTCAACAACTACAACTACCTGGTTATCGAAGAAACCACTCCCTCTCCAGATTTTCCAGAGCTTCTTCACTATCACCCGAATCGACTGACGCTTCTGCGGCGGGGCAAATACGACCAGATTGAATCGCATATTCTTCACATTATGCTGCATCATTCCACTGAACCTGAAAAATTCTCGGTTTCTCTGGCATGCTTCGGGTTTTCAGAATTTGAGAAAGCAGAGCAGTATCTTGACTCTGCGCACAGACTGCTTGGGCTGCCAAAAGCGCTTCTTAAAAATGGCAACATTGAAGAAATCGAGGATCTGTCTCAACTTGCCGCATCAGGCATCCAAAAAATCCGAGACACATATCTGCATGAAAAGAAATTGCCAAGTTGATTTTTTCATGCTAAGTTGACTTTACAAATCTTAACAGAGGGGTACCTGTTTCATGAAAAAATTGATGAGTGTTCTTATTCTCGTAACTTTCCTGGGCTCGCTGATCGTAATGACCGGCTGTTTTGGCGGCGATGACGGTATCGGCGCAATTATCGGCGCCGCCGTATTCGTTCTGGCCATCTCCGCCTCCGGTGGTACCAGTGCCGCTGTTTTCGCAGCCAACACCCGCGACTCACTCCGCCCGGCCATCAGCTTTGCCACAACCAAACCCAAAATCGTCATCACACCGCTGAATGCCGACGGCACTGAAGCTGCCAGCAGCTACACTATCGAATCAGACAAACTGACCGCTCCGACTAACGCCGGTGACCCGATCAAAGCTGAATACCAGATATCTGACAACTATAATCAATATATGGTTAAGGTCTATGCTAACAACCAGTTGATTCACCAGGGCGTGCAGTATGTTGCCACCGCCCAGAAAACTGGCGCTTCAACCAAAGTCAACCTGACCGTAGATAACAACAGCACCGCCAAAGCCAAAGTTTTCACCAACTGGAACAAAACTGCTACCAGACGTTCTTACAGTGATTTCTCATACAATCTGAGCCAATCTGCTGGTGCCGATATCACTACAATCGAAACAACTATCCAGAATGCTCTGGCAGCCTGGACAACTACTGACTTGTCAGCCGCCCCGGTTTACACTGGTGCCGATGCACTTGCGGTTACAGAAGCTGCTGACGTATCAACAACTTATACAGTATATAATATCTCCGGTTATGTTAAGCAGATTGACGGTGCCGGCTCGAGCAATGCCTATGTTTATCTTGCCAATGCAGATCGCACCATAAACAAACACGTTCTGTGCTCCAACGGCTATTATACCTTCACAGACGTTGTTCCGGGCACTTATACC
Organism: uncultured bacterium; assembly: GCA_964474705.1. Classification (GTDB taxonomy): domain Bacteria; phylum Muiribacteriota; class Ozemobacteria; order Ozemobacterales; family Ozemobacteraceae; genus Rifleibacterium. The sequence goes on along the minus strand of CAYYUI010000112.1, from coordinate 4,729 downwards.
CTCACTCCTTCGCTTGCCAACCACAGCTTCACTCCCTGCTGTTATGAAAACGTCGTAGTTTCAAACGCCGATATCGCCGGTAAAGATTTCCAGGCGACTGCACCCACTGCTACTACTCCATCAATCAGATAATCTATCGATAGGGTTTCTACAACCCCGCGCTGCTTATGCAGCGCGGGGTTTTCATTTCAGCGGCAAGCTTTTGCTTGCAATGATTGCAATGCATGCATATACTTTTAGTAGAATTGAATAAAAGGAAAGAAACATGGGAAGCATAACCATTCGGAATATAGACGATGAGCTCAAAAAGATGCTTCGCCTCAGCGCCGCCGCCAAAAATATCTCCATGGAAGAGGAAATCCGGCAGATTCTAAAAGCTTTTATAAACCGCCAGAAATGCCAGGAAGGCATCGGGTCGCGCATTGCCCGACGTTTTGCAGATGCCGGCGGATGCGATTTGCAGCTCGCTGAACGATCCATGCCCCGACCGGTGGTTTCTTTTGAAAGCGGTGATAAATCCTGATACTGCTGGATACAAATATCATTTCAGAATTAATGCGACCGACTCCAGATGCAAGCGTCGTCAGATGGCTCGATGAACAAAACGAACTCGACCTGTGGGTCAGTGCCATTACTCTGGCCGAAATATTTCTCGGCATCGAAAGCCTGCCGAATGGCAAACGCAAAACTGGTCTTTATGAGGCAGCCTGCCAGATTTTCACCGAGGACTTCCATGAGCGCTGGCTGCCCTTTGACAGTATGGCGGCCCGGCAATATGCCAGAATCATAGCCGACTCAAAATGCCGGGGAACACCTGTAAGCGTCGAAGATGCCCAGATTGCCGCCATTGCCATCACCGGTGATCTGGTTCTGGCAACCCGTAATATCAGAGACTTCAGGAAAATCCCCGGGATCAAACTATTCAACCCCTGGGAATAAATTGATTAATCCGTGGGAAATTTCTTTTCTTTCCCGTACATCAGCGGTCCAGGATTTTCAGATCCGGCATTTTCGGCTGATCTGCGTCAGAATCTTCTGAATCGCCAGTGTCTGAATCTGAATTGTCATCATCTGAGTCAGATTCGTCTTCATCGATATCGCGATTGCCCGGAACACGGTTCTTGATGAATTTGTCAATTTCGCCAAGCGAAGGCACGGCACCGACTCCGGTCATGTCGCTTCTACCGCCGCCTGAAGGCAGATCGATCTCTTCGTCGACGATAGTGGTATTGCTTTCGACATGAGCGCCGCGGCCGGCCTGAGAATCGCTGAAATGGCTGTTCATCTTTTCGCGATGGGCAGCAAAGAGCTGGTCATATTTTCCGGATATGGCATTCAAGGTCGCAGTGGCGCTGGCCGAATTACGTTCAAAAAAGCCGGCATCATCGTCACCACCTGACAACCCGGTTTTCTGATAAAAATCGAGCTCATCCATCGCAGCCTGGTGTTTTGCCTGGTATTCTTCGTAAGCCTGCTGTTTGTACAGGTTGATTTCTTCCTGGCGCAACTGCAGGTATTGCCGCCGGTATTCGATGCGTGGCCGCTCAAAATCCTTGAGATCAGGCCGGGAAGCATCCTCTTCGACCTTCTGACACAAACGTTCACAGCACTTCTGGTAATCATCGAGGTATTTCAACTGCTGGTCATAATTCTGACGATGCTCGGAACTGACTCTGGCACGTGCCTGCTCAATGACCCCGGCGGTTTCTGCTTCACCGAGACCCAGCAAAGATGCCCGGTTCAGGCCAAATACGGGCGAAGCCGGCGGCGGGGTGATCGGAGCGGTCAGAAATACTGAATCAGGCCCGTCGATGTGCAAATCAAAAAAGACCTTTTTAACCGAAAATTTGCCTTTGGTGTCGCCTTCTTCTGCCACAGGCTTATGTACGGTCATCGTCGGGGCCGTATAATTGCCCTTTCCCTGGTCTTCAAGACCTTTCATGCGACTGGTAATTTCAATATTGCGCTTCGTGCCATCACGGGCGGGCTTTGGCGTCGTGTAGCCCAGCTGATAATAACGCTCGAGTTTCATTCTTCGGCCGAGGGCTTCATAAATCTTTGCCAGCTGTTCAGGGGTCGTCGTCTGCAGATACCAGCCACCGGTCGCTCCGGCAAAGCCCTTCAGAACATCAGTATCAATATCGTTTCCCAGACCGACGGTGATCAGTCTGACGCCCTTCTCAGAAGCAAACTTGTTTACCTGATCGGGTGTATGGGTAGACATCGGGGTCTGCCCATTAGGTGTGCTGTCTCGGCCATCGGTCAGGCAGACGACGGTTTTAAGATCGGCCCGGCCGGCTTTGTTCTGCAATTCTTCACAAGCCTGGTACAGAGCATCGTAAAGGGCGGTTCCGCCCCAGGGGCGAAGTTTGTTGACCGCGGTCACCAGCGACTGACCATCCTGGGAGAAATCATGGGAAAAGTCGATATCGCTGCCGAACGACAGCACCGACATCGAGACATCAGACACCATGCTCTGCACAAAACTTGCCGCAGCGAGTTTCACTTCGTTCATTGCCGGCTCGATGCTCGATGAGCGGTCAATCACCAGAACCATATAATGACGATTTTTCTGAAACGCCAGTTCGAAACTGCTTATGCCAGAACCATCTTCGCTGACGACAAAGTTGTCTGACTGCATTTCAACGGGTTCTTTATTGAAAACCTTCAGAATAACCCCGATTTTCGGAAACCCGGCCGAGTTGACCTGAATGATTTCCGAAGAAAAATCTTTGGCAGAAACAGATATTGTCCCGGCAAAAAACAGCACAAAGCCCAGAAGCATTCGTTTCATACGGGTCCCCTTGTTTTGCATTATCGCCAGCATTATACATCAGACATCGATTTCCAGACAAAAACTCCGTTTGCAGGTAGAGCTAATTGTAACTATTACTGGTTGCGAATACTAGCAGGCATGTCAGTCATTGCCACGTTCCGAAATTTTCGCTGATGCAACGACTGACCTCTTCAAAAACTGAGAAGGGGCTTGCGTTTACCCTTACAGCAAAAAGGCCGGGACAGGCCCGGCCTTTTGCTGTCGATGCGTTAAGTTAGAATTCGGCTGTCTTTGGAGTTCTCGGGAACGGAGAAACGTCTCTGACGTTGCCCATGCCGGTTACGAACATCAGCAGGCGTTCGAAGCCAAGACCGAAACCGCTGTGAACTACTGAACCGAAGCGGCGGATATCGAGATACCACCAGATGCTTTCTTCGGGAATCTTGAATTCAGCAGCGCGCTGTTTGAGAACTTCATAGCGTTCTTCGCGCTGTGAGCCGCCAATGATTTCGCCGACGCCCGGAACCAGGATATCCATGGCGGCAACGGTTTTGCCATCGGTGTTGGCGCGCATGTAGAAGGCTTTGTTTTCTTTCGGGTAGTCGGTAACGATTACCGGCTTGTTGAAATGCTTTTCGACGAGATAGCGTTCGTGTTCCGACTGCAGATCGATGCCCCAGCGGTCAACCGGGTATACAAACTTCTTCTTCTTGTTCGGCTGGCAGTTTTTGAGAATTTCGATCGCTTCAGTGTAGGTAATGCGTTCGAAACTGTTTTTGCGGACAAATTCAAGCTTTTCGAGCAGAGTCATTTCTTCGCGTTCGGCCTGAGGTTTGAGCTTGTTTTCTTCAGCATAACGATTGCTGAGAAATTCCATGTCGTCTACGCAGTTTTCGAGAGCATAGCCGATCAGATACTTGAGAAATTCTTCGGCCAGATCCATGTTTGCCTGCAGGTCGTTGAAGGCAACTTCGGGTTCGATCATCCAGAATTCAGCCAGATGGCGGGTGGTATTTGAGTTTTCGGCTCTGAAGGTCGGCCCAAAAGTATAAACCTTGCCGAGCGCCATCGCCGCGAGTTCAGCCTCGAGCTGGCCCGAAACGGTAAGGTTGGTCGATTTCCCGAAGAAGTCTTTGGAATAGTCGACCTTGCCTTCTTCAGTGAGAGGCGGATCTTTGTCTGGAAGAGTCGTAACCCGGAACATTTCGCCGGCACCTTCGCAGTCAGAGCCGGTGATGATCGGTGAATGAATGTTGAAAAAGCCACGGTCGTTGAAAAACTTGTGAATTGCAAAAGTCATCGCGTGTCTGACTCTGAGAATCGCGCCAAAAACGTTGGTTCTGAACCTGAGATGCCCGATTTCCCGCAGGAATTCAAGCGAATGTTTCTTGGGCTGCAGCGGATACAGCTCGGGATCGGCAAGCCCGTGCACCGTAATTTTTTCGCAGAGAAGCTCAACGGCCTGACCGCTGCCCTGAGAGGCGACGAGTTTACCGGAGGCGAACAGCGAAGCACCGGTTGTGATCTGATTGATCAGGTCTTCGTTGATTCCCTCATAGCCTTTGTCGATATCGATGACCAGCTGCAGATTCCGCATGGTTGAGCCGTCATTCAGCGCCACGAAAGAAACGTTCTTGCTCGATCTTCTGGTTCTAACCCAGCCGTTAACCGAAACAACCGCGTCTGAAGGCGACATGGTCAGAATTTTGCTGATAGACAGACTCATAGGTATAACCTCATGTAGTGTAAGATGACTGGCCCTGCCGTGCAGGCCTGCCGATTATACTGCATCACCCCGGCGCCGTCAATATCCGCCCCCGATGAACCCACAACAAATGAATTTTATAAATTAACCGGTCGAAAAGAAAATGTTTTTCTGATGTAACCTGAATGCTATGCTAGCAGTCTGTCGGACTTTGACTAAAATTGCTTTAAAGGCTAGTGACAGTCTTG
>CAYYUI010000111.1:0-9793 GCA_964474705.1 uncultured bacterium | reverse complement strand
CTGCTGCCCTGAAAACCAGGCGGCCAATGCGACCAAAACCGTTGATTCCTAATTTAACTGCCATTTTTTTGCCTCCGAATTATTTATTTGAGTATCGGGTTGTGAAAAAGAGAACAAAGCAAGCACGAATAAGCACGCACTCTTTTTACTTTGTCGAAGTACTTCTTGTCAATCCCCCAATTTATCGACCGGCAAATATCGGACAAATTTAGTTCGGAAAAAAAGTCATCCCCGCCGGAGGCGGGGATGACTGACAGGTCTGTTTAACCGGGTTCTACGCCAGGTTTATTATTTGTCGAGCTTTGATTTGAAAGACTCGAGCTGGGCTTTGAGCAGGTCGCCGATGGTGTCTGAGAAACCGGATTCTGATTCAGCCTGGTATTTCTTCAGTTCCTTGGCATCGCTGTCCATGTTGGCTTCTTTGATCGAAAGTTTCAGGCGGCGATTTTTGCGGTCGAGTTCAAGAACCTTATAGGTAACGGTATCACCCTGCTTGACCACTTCAGACGGGCTGTTAACGCGCTGAGCCGACAGCTGAGAGATGTGAACGAAACCGGTGACGCCTTCGGTAACTTCGACTTCAACGCCGTTTTCAAGCAGTGCTGAAACTTTGCCCTGATGAACGCTGTCTTTGGTGAACTTGCGTTCAACGTCTTTCCAGGGGTCATCCTGCATGCGGCGCAGGGACAGGCCGATTTTCTGCTTGTTTTTGTCGATTTCATAGACCATGACGGTTACCTGATCGCCAACCTTGAGGGCAGCGGCAGGGCTTTCGACGTCATTCTGCCATGAGAATTCGGAAACGTGCAGCAGACCTTCGAGGCCGTTTTCGAGCTGAACGAAAGCGCCGTAGGGAACCAGATTCTTGACGACGCCGGTTACCTGGTCGCCGATCTTGTATTCATATTCGACGCGTTCCCATGGATCAGTGGTGGTCTGTTTCAGGCCCAGAGAAAGTCTGTGGCTGGCGGTGTCGATATTGAGAATCTTGACCTTGATTTCCTGGCCCTTTTCAAGGATTTCTTTCGGATGGCTGACTTTTTTGACCCAGTCCATGTCGGAAACATGCAGCAGGCCTTCGACGCCCTGGGCGATTTCGATGAAAGCGCCGAAATCGGTCATATTGTTGACCTTGCCGGTCACCACATCGCCGATCTTGTATTTGGAAGTGACCTGTTCCCACGGGTGGGGCAGAACTTCTTTATAAGAGAGGGAAATGCGTTTCTTTTCCTTGTCGATTTCCTTGACCACGATATCAATGGAGTCACCAGTCTTGACGACTTCGCTGGGGTGCTTGATATTGCGGGCCCATGACAGGTCGGAAATGTGAACCAGGCCTTCGACGCCTTCTTCGAGTTCGACAAATGCGCCGAAATCCATGAGGTTCTTAACTTTGCCGTGATACTTCTGGCCAACCTTGTAGCGGTTGTCGACGGTTTCCCACGGATTGTCCTTCTTCTGCTTGATGCCGAGGCTGATTTTGCCTTTTTCGACATCCATCTTCAGAATCTTGGCTTCGATGGTTTCGCCCGGCTGAACAACTTCGCGGGGGTTGGAAATTACTGACCAGCTCAGGTCATTGCGATGAATCAGGCCTTCAACGCCATCACCGAGGTCTACGAATGCGCCGTATTCGACGATTCTTGAAACAACGCCCTTGATGACATCGTCAACATGGAATTTTTCGAAAATTTCGCCTTTGCGTTTGTCGCGAACCTTGTCGAGAATGGCGCGTTCTGATACGACGACATTCTTGCGGCGGCGGTCATATTCAGTGATCAGCATCGGAAAACTCTGTCCAATGCTTTCTTTAGCATTTTTGCCGTGTGAGAGCTGGCTCTGGGGCAGGAAAGCTCTGACGCCGAGGACGCTGACGTTGTAGCCGCCCTTGATGCGTTCTTTAACCTGGCCTTCGACCGGGGTTTTGTTTTTGAAGGCTTCGTCGAGTTCATCCCATGAACCGAGTTCCTGGGCGCGGCGGAAGGACAGCAGCAGCTGGCCGTGGCCGTCATCGACCTTCTTCACATAAACCCTGATTTCGTCGCCAACATTGTATTTTGATTCTTCACCATCAAATTCGTCCATCGGAACGATGCCGTCTGATTTATACCCGAGATCGACATAGATGCCGCTCTGGTTCTTCTCGATGACGGTGCCGGTTACTATGGCGCCCCTGGAGATTGTCCGGAACTCACCGCTCAGCGCTTCCTCCATCGTCATCTGATTCTCGTTGGCGCTTTCAGCCTGTTCCTTGTGGGTGTTTTTACTTTGGGTCATACGTTCCTCCATTGGGACCTTTGCGTCCCGGGTATTAGTTACAATTATGATAATCCGTTCAATGACCTGATCAATGGTCAGTGCGGTAGTATCCAGATACACGGCTCCATCTGCCTGCTTGAGTGGAGCGAATTCTCGGTTCGAGTCATACTCGTCGCGCTGGGCTATTTCCTTTTTGAGGCTTTCCAGATCAGCTTCAAATCCTTTTTCATGCAGGTCGTGCAGGCGACGTTTCGCCCTTTCCTCGATCGATGCGGTAAGGTAGATCTTGGTGCGGGCTGCAGGGAAAACAACCGAGCCGATGTCGCGGCCATCGACCACCCAGCGGCCCTTGCTGCCTATCTGCCTCTGCAGAGCCGTCATGCTCTCACGCACACCCTGATCTGCCGCTACTGCTGAAACATTGCGGGCAACTTCAGGTTTGCGTATGTCGTGAGTGACTTCGCTGTTTTTGAGGAAAACACGTGGCTGCGATGAACCTTCGCTGGTTTCGAAGCGCAGGCCGCATTCGGCGGCACAACGGGCCAGAGCCGTATGGTCAGAAAAGTCGATTTTTTCCTGGAGAGCCTTCAAAGTTACAGCGCGATACATGGCACCGGTATCGAGATAACCGTATCCGAGTTTGTCGGCGGCCATACGGGCAACCGTGCTCTTGCCGGCCCCGGCGGGGCCGTCGATGGCGACTATGTCGCAGCTTCCGGTTTTTCCTGGCGAATGCAAGTTTTGAGGCGCTCCTGATAACTCATCGGTTAGCGATAATGAACCGACTAATGGGCGACATCGTACACTATTTTCCGGCTTTATGCAACAAAAAAAAGCGCCTGAAAAAAATGACTGAAACCTTGCTGAATCAGCGTCTGATGCATGTATTCAGACAGGAGAAGAAATCGTGAAAAGAAATTTTTACACAGTCTGATTCAAGCAAAAAAGCCCCTTTATCGCTCCGGGATGCCAGAATTGCAAAAGCCATGGCCAGGCGATGATCTCCGGCCGGATGTAACTCGGTGCCGCCGGGCTGAGAAGGCCTGCCGGCAATGGAAAAACCGTCGGCCGTTTCCTGACAATCGACACCAGCTCGCTTCAACCCTTCGACCAGTCTGGCAATTCGGTCGCTTTCCTTGTTACGAAGCTCTGAAGCGCCGCAGACGGTTGACCGCCCACCAGCAAAAGCCATGGCCACGGCCAGGGCCGGCAATTCATCGATCAGGCCGGGGATTTCGCCTGCATTTATCTGCACGGCAGTTAAGCCGCGTCTATTGATGCTGATGGTTCCGGATGGTTCCCAGTTTGATGAAGTCGGCTTTATGGTGACTCCGGCTCCCATACGTCGCAGAACTTCGAGAAAGCCTGTTCGACCAGGGTTCAGAGAAACGTTTTCGATCGTAACTGTGCCGCCAGGAAAAATTGCAGCTGCAACCGCAAAAAACGCCGCACTGCTGATATCCCCCGGAACTTCAAAACGGTGGTGTCCGGTGAGAAGGCTCGGTCCATGCAGCATCGCCTTCCCGGGGTTGAATGAAATTCTGACTCCAAGTTGTGCCAGAAGCCTCTCGGTGTGGTCGCGGCTCGGAAGAGCTTCGTGAACTGTCGTTTCGCCGCGGGCATGCATTCCGGCCAGCAAAACTGCCGATTTTACCTGCGCCGAGCCGAGAAGGTTTTCAAAATTCAACGGCATCATTTCCTGGCGGCCGGTAATGAAGATCGGCAGGCTGTCAGAATTTTCGCAGACGATATCGGCACCCATAAGTCTGAGTGGCTCGACAATTCTGCGCATGGGCCGGCGGGAAAGCGAAACATCGCCGGTAAGCCGGTAGCTGCCAATGCGTCCGGCAAGAATGGCTGCAAGCAGCCGCGCTGTAGTGCCGGAATTACCGCAATAAATCTCGTGAGTGCCGCCTGGATTGCTGTCTGTATTGGACAACAAAAGACGGTTTTCACATCTTTCGCTTTTTACCCCGAGCTGTTCGACAATTTGCAGACTGGTCAGAACATCTTCGCCTCCGGCAGGATTGCCGATTTCGAGACTGCCATTCAGGAGCAGGGAAATCAGAACCAGGCGGTGGGTAATCGACTTGTCGCCCGGAAGACGAAGTTGCCCGGAAAACCCTCCGGCAGGGTCAATTTGCATGCAGAGGCTTGCCAAGCATTATCGACAGAATCTGATCGTCGGTTTCGATCATGCCAGGTGCAGCAATCAGACCTATATTCGCCAGGCTCGACTCAAGTGTGTCGCCCAGAACGCCGTTGGTTGTGGGCAGACGCAGCCCGCGCATCGCCATCATCGCGGCCTGAAATGCCGAATCTACCGCACAGACAAGTTTGATCGAACAGCCGACCTTGGCGCCGTCACAGATGATGCCGGTTATACTGCCGACCATGTTGTTGACTGCCGCAGTGGCTGTTTCGAGATTCCCGCCGAGAAGATAGGTGGCGCCGGCGGTCAAGCCGGTGCCGGAGCAGACTACGCAGCCGCACATGGCTGATAATGTTCCAGAATGGTGTTTCAGAATGCTGGTGATGCCGTGGCTGATGGCCAGCGCTTCGCCCAGCTTCCGTCGATCGGCCTTGAGATGCTCGGCGAGAATATGCAGAGGCAGTGATATGGTAAGGCCCTGGTTCCCTGAGCCGGCAGAGGTCATGACCGGCAGGTCGCAACCCGACATGCGCGCATCTACCGCTGCCGAGGTTATCGCTTTTGCCCGGTTGATAACGTCGTTACCCAGCCAGCCTTCTTTTATCAGACTGTTGTAAATATTGCCGATATGAAGAAAACCTTCGCGGTTCATGCCGGCTTCAGCCACCTTGAGATTCATATCGATGCCTTTGAGCATATGGCTGCGCAGTTCTTCAGACAGATTACCGATATCGTTCCAGATTTCCGCAAAAGAAACCCCCGCCAGGGCCTGGCGTTGTTTCAGCAGTTCCCCGGAACCCTGATCGCCTTTTTCGTCAGATGAAAATACGGTCATGCCGTTTTTTTCGAGAAGAATGCAGTTTTCATGGCTGCCGGAAATGACGCAGCGCCCGGTATGATTCTGGTCGTCGACGACCAGGGCATCGATAAACAGACCATGTTTTTCTGATGCCAGATCGATGGTGATCAGGTCGCGGGCGACCAGACTGCGTGCTTCTTCGAGCCACTTGTCGTTCATGCTTTCAAGAAGCGTCAGACCAGGAGTTTCGGCAGGTGAAAAGCAGCCGAGGGCGGCGGCGAGCGGAATGCCGCGCTGGCCTCCGGTGCCGGGAATGCCGACTTCCATGGCGTTTTTCAACAGGTTGGTGGAAAGGCGCAGGGTGATATGGTTGATGGCAGAAGCGGTCAATCTTCGCGCCTTGCAGACCGCCAGAGCGATAGTGATAGGCTCAGTGCAGCCCAGTGCTGCTTTTATGTCGAGTTTGAGGGTCTTTTCCAGTTGTGCCAGACTCATGATATTCCTCCGCTTTCCCGCTAACTTAGCACACGCGGACCCCAAACACAACCTACGCATAATACCCTCAGCAATTCCCGGTGAGCTATAAAACCCGCACCAATAAAGGACCGAATTTTGCTTAAGCTTGTCATTGGTCGGTTCGATCTCTATCCTGAGACTCGCCGACACTCGGCCATCCCTGGCCTTTGCGAGCGGTAGCGAAGCAATCGTATTCTTGAAGTTTGCGTTTGCCGAAGGTTTCTGCATATATTGGCAGGAAGGTTGAGAGGGATTAGAATGAAATAGAAAATCTCTCTGATGAAGGGGCTTTTATGAAGAAGAACAGGCTGGGAAAAACCGGTATCGAAGTCACTCATCTCGGCATCGGCACTTTAACGATGAGCCCGATGCAGCGTGGGCTCGATGTTGCTGCCGGCGCCCGGGTCATCCTGCAGGCGTTGAAGAGCGGCATCAATTTTATCGATACTGCCCAGATGTATGGCTCATATCCACAGGTGGGTGAGGCTTTGCGGCAATGGAAGGGTGCCCGGCCGGTAGTGGCGTCGAAATCAGCAGCCCGAACCCGTGAAACGATGCGGGCAGCCTTGGAAGAATGTCTCAAGCAGACCGGGTGCGAACGTATCGATGCCTTTTTGTTGCATGCTGTGCGTGACGCAGAAGATTTTGCCGGCCGTCGTGAAGCTTTCGAGTATCTGCGTGAAGCCCGGGATATGGGTCTGGTCGGCGCAGTCGGTGCCAGTTCGCATTCAGCGCATACGGTAGGCATGCTTGGCGGAATGCCGGGCATCGAAGTGCTGCATCCGATGTACAATCGTGATGGTATAGGCATTCTCGACGCTTCACTTGCCGAAATGACCGCTTATCTCAACCAGGCCAGGCAGAATGGCGTCGGCATCTATGCCATGAAACCGCTTGGCGGGGGGCAGTTGCGCAACGATGCCGCTGCATCGCTGGCGTGGGTGCTTGCTTCTGGTGTCGTTGATTCTGCTGTAGTAGGCATGACCTCTGAAGCTGAGGTCGAAATGAATGTGAAGATCGCGATGAATGAAAAGGTGAGCCGCGAATTTGCTGTAAAGGTTGCCGGTCAGCCACGTCGTCTGTTTATAAATACCGCGCTCTGCATAAATTGTGGTGCCTGCATCAAAACCTGCCAACAGTCAGCTCTCAAACCCGGTGAAAAAGCACCGGTCGTCGATCATCAGCTCTGTGTGCTCTGTGGCTACTGCGCTCCGGGTTGCCCGCGATTCGCTATCAGAATTGTATAAAATCGCATAAAAAAACGGCCGCCCGATGAGGGGCGGCCGTTTTTTTAACGGTCAGAATCCTTCAAATCCGCCGGCTGCTGGAGCTGAAGAGCTTGCAGCTGCAGCGGGAGCTGCTGCGGCCGGAGCATCAGCCGGGGCTGCTGCTGGAGCATCGGCAGGAGTAGCCGCTGCCGGCGCATCAGCTGGAGCTGCTGCCGGCGCATCGGCCGGAGTAGCGGTTGCTGGAGCATCAGCGGGTTTGGCTTCTTCTTTGGGGGTGTCGATGGCGTCGAAACCGCCTGCTGCCGGGGCATCAGCTGCCGGAGCGTCAGCCGGTTTCGGTTCTTCCTTCGGGGTATCGATAGCATCGAATCCACCTGAAAAGCCGCCGGTCGCAGGGGCATCAGCCGGTTTATCAGCCGGTTTGCCGTCATCGAGACCGCTGAATCCGTCGCCGGTTCCTGCCGGTTTGTTGTCTACTGGAGCAGCGTCAGCCGGTTTAACTTCCGGGGTTATCGGTTTGACTTCGCCCGGTTTGACTTCCGGAATCTGGGCAGGGGTAGTGGTTTTATTGGCTGCATCTTCGTCGGGCAGAATGATATCTTCAGTGCCCATCAACGGGTCGTCGCCGAAGATCGAGCTGCCTTTGCCGGCTTTTTCAGCTTCGTTGAGGCCGGGAAGGGTGACGCTCTTGGTGCTGAGCAGTTTGCCGAATTCTTCCTTGTAGCGCATTTCGGTCGGAGCGAAGCCGAAATAATACTGGATCTTCGGTGAATAGGTGACGGTGAGACCGGCAACAACTACGGCTACCATGCTCATCAGTTTGATGAGAATGTTGAGAGACGGGCCGGAGGTATCTTTGAAAGGATCGCCGACTGTGTCGCCGACAACGGTGGCTTTGTGACAATCGGAACCCTTGCCGCCCATCTGACCCGATTCAACATATTTTTTGGCGTTATCCCAGGCACCGCCGGCGTTGGCCATCAGAACTGCCATCGCAAAACCGCAGGCCAGGCCGCCTACCAGCATGCCGACAACACCGCCGACGCCGAGAACAAGGCCGACGATGATCGGAGTGATGATCGCGATAAGACTGGGTGCAACCATTTCCTTCTGGGCACCCTTGGTTGAAATGGCGACGCAGGAAGCATAGTCAGCTTTGGCGCCGGGTTCACCCTTGAGAAGACCGGGGATTTCCTTGAACTGTCTGCGCACTTCTTCGACCATGCTGTGCGCGGCACGGCCGACGGCTTTCATGGTCATGGCGCAGAAGACGAATACCAGCATCGCGCCAAGGAAAACGCCGACTAGAACGAGCGGGTTCATAAGCTGCACGTTGTAGTATGCCATGAAGTCAGCCATGCTGGCTTTGGCTATCGGAACGGCTTTTTCTGCATTGACATAGATATACTGGTCGAGCTGTGATTCGCTGAATTTGGCGACACGCAGCAGACCCATGCGCAGTTCTTCAATGTAAGCGCCAAGCAGTGCCATGGCGGTCAGGGCTGCTGAGCCGATAGCGTAGCCCTTACCGGTAGCGGCTGTGGTGTTGCCGAGTGAATCGAGAGCGTCGGTGCGTTTTCTGATTTCGGGGCCCATGCCTGACATTTCAGCGTTGCCGCCGGCGTTGTCGGCAATCGGGCCGTAAGCGTCGGTGGCGAGGGTCAGGCCGAGGGTCGAAAGCATACCGACGGCAGCGATACCGATACCATAGAGGCCCATCGACGGATTGTTGAAACCATCAGCGAAACCGTAGGCGAGAATGATGCCGAAACAAACAGTGAGAACCGGAATACCGGTTGAAAGCATACCGGTTGCCAGACCTTCGATGATGACGGTGGCCGGGCCGGTGGTGGCCTGACCGGCGACTTCCTGGGTCGGCTCATAGTCTGAAGAAGTATAGTATTCAGTTGCCCAGCCGATGATGATGCCGGCCATCAGACCGGTGATGATCGAGCCGAGAATGTAAATATGGTCGGGAAGCATTTTCCAGACGAGAATGGCACTGCCAACCGCCGTCAGAAGAGAGGATACATTGATGCCGCGGCCGAGGGCACCCATCAGTTCTTTCTGTGAAGCGTCTTCTTCAGTGCTGACGAAGTAAATGCCGATCAGCGAGAACAGAATGCCTGCACCAGAAATGGCCATCGGCAGCAGGATTGAATTGATCTGCAGGTTAATCAGCTCTGGAGTGCTGAATGCGGCGGCGCCGAGAGCGGCGGTAGCAAGGATCGAACCGCAGTAGGATTCATAGAGGTCGGCGCCCATGCCGGCCACGTCGCCCACGTTATCGCCCACGTTGTCGGCGATAACGGCGGGGTTGCGGGGGTCATCCTCGGGGATGCCCAGCTCGACCTTACCGGTAAGGTCGGCGCTGATATCGGCGGTTTTGGTAAAAATGCCGCCGCCCGCTTTGGCGAAGAGAGCCAGAGAACTGGCGCCGAAGCTAAAGCCCAGGATGGAGGTAGCGTCGCCGGTAAGCATGTATACCAATACTACGCCCAAAAGGCTGGAGCCAACCACCGCCATGCCCATAACGGCGCCGCCCCGAAAGCCTGCCATAAACGAGGGCTTGATGCCCTGCTTGGCGGCTTCGGCGGATTTGACGTTGGCAATGGTGGCTACTTCAATGCCGATCTTGCCCGCGATGGCGGAAAAGATCGTGCCCGCGAAATAGGCGATGCACATGGTGATGTTATGGAAGACGTCACCCTTCCAGATGGGAGAGGGGAGGAAGATCAGAATCAACGCCCCTGCTACCCCCGCAAAGCGGGCCAGCACCGCGTATTCCTTGCGCAGGAAGGTACGCGCGCCCTGGCGGATGAGCTCGCCCACCTGGGC
>CAYYUI010000110.1:0-9821 GCA_964474705.1 uncultured bacterium | reverse complement strand
GTTCATATTATCAAATCAACCCCCTAAGTGTCAACTACTTTTTTTGATTTTCTTTCACCCTCTTTCATAATTATTAAAATTGCTTATTAACTGGCCTTGGATCAGATTCTGCATGGTTACCACCATCAGTAGCTTTGACCAGTTCAGCTACGATGCTTTGAAGATCGCGGCCACTGAACGGCTTCTGCAGACATCTGTCAAACCCGAATTCCCTGAATGAAACTGTTATCGGATTGTCAGAAAACCCGGTACATAAAATGCCTTTAGCTTCGGGATCGAAATCTTTGATCCTCCGGCAGGCTTTGAGGCCAGCAATGCAATCTTCATTAAGAATCAGGTCATAAATAACTGCCGAATACGTGACTCCGGAAGTATTACCGGTTTTATATTTATCTACGGCCGAATTTTCTGATTCGGCAACATCGCAGATAAACCCGGCCTTTCCCAGCACAATTGTCATCATACCAGCAACCAGTGCATCATCCTCAACTATGAGTAATCGTTCCGCCTTTGCCATAATCTCTCCGTGTCAATTTTTTTTTACATCTTGCAGATCATATCGTCATCAGGTCTGCAAAATTGAGCTGTCGACAACCTGAAATCTGAAATTTTTCCTCCAATCTGCTATAATTCGGTCTATGGATGCGAAAACCGAATCAATCAACAGCTTTTTGTCGAATACAAGGCAGTTCCTGCAGATTCTGCAGACAAACATGCCTCGCATTGCGTCTGTTAGAAAAGATTCAGAAAGCGACCAGAATCTTGAAATCCTGCAGACTATACCGTTGCAAATCAGCGAGGTTGACGATCGCCCGGTGATTTCAGTCGCATTCTGCGGCCCAAGTGGCGCAGGAAAAAGCACTGTATTCAACCTCCTGACCGGATTGAAAGTTCCGGCAGGCGGTGCCGTCCGACCAACCACCCATGCTTCTCTTGCGGCAATTCCAGCCGAGATCAGTAAAATTGTCGAGCTCGACCACCTGTTTAATGGCTTCGAATTATCAAGCCTGACCGACCCTTCCGAATTGAAGAGTCCGGGTATCGCCGCCAGAAAGCTTTTCTATACCAGCTATGAGAGCACGAATTTTACCAACAATCTCTGGCCATGCATTATCGACATTCCCGACTTCAATACCACGGAACTGACGAACTGGGAAAAAGCCGAACAGATGATTAGCCGCGCCGACTCAATAATCTTTACCGTCTACCATGAAGCATACAAAGATTTGCGAACTTTCGAGATTCTCTTCAAAGTTCTTCAGATCGCGGGAAATATCACCTGGCTGCTTACCAAACTCGACCCTCTCAATGCTGCTGCCAGTGCTGCCGAAATTCGCAGTGACCTTATCAGCTGCGCAGAGAAGCGTCCGGAGTTTATGACCAGACGTGCTGATGGACAAACCCTTGTCGAATTTCTTTCCGGTTGCGCCTTTTATTACAGCCCTTATTCAACCAGCCTTTCCTTTTCTGAAATTCGACCTGTTGAAAATGCCCAGAGTGATTTTGTTTCACACATTTTCAGCCAGAAAGGTCTTGAAGTTGCTTTGCGACGCCAGCTTCAAAGCATCAGAACCGGCGTCGACAGCTGCGAATCTATTTGTCGGAGCGCGGCACTCGATAGGCAGAAGACGCAAAACGAAGTTCAGGCATGTGAACAACTGCTCGCCACTGCGGCAAAAGAAATTACCGGCGAAGAATTTCCGGTTTTCAGAATCCTTGAGTTAATTCGCAAACAGCTTGAAGAGCATCGGCCATCTTTTTTAAGAAGAGCTCTGCAACCCTTTTTTCTGTTGGGCTCAGGAATAATGAAAGCGATCGCCTCGGTTGGTTCAGCCATTTCCGGGGCGAGCAGCCAGAGTTTTTCAGGAGAAATCAAGCGACGCGACCTGCTTGAGCGTAACAGACTTCACAGTGAAGCCAATCTACTCGTTGAAATCTGGAGAAAGCAGCCATATCTAGCCGGATTCACTTCCGAGCAATGTTCAGCCGCCACCGAAGCAGTATTTGCGGCGGAGCTCCCGCCCATCGACACAGAATGGGAAAAGACGGTAAACGAATCGCTGCAGAAATGGCAGGCCGGAAACAAAGATTTATGGCGCTGGATGAATATTATTGACGAATTGTTCATGTTGTTCGGCTTTGGCCTTGTGGTAGCAGACTTTTTTCTGGACGGTGGCGTCGGGACTCTTGGTGTAGTAGCAGTAGTCGGCGGCAGCAGTGCAGCCGGCGGTCTGCTCATGTCGTTATTCAACAACCTTGGTCTGAGCCGCGAAATAGTCGAAGCGCATACCTGCTGGAAAAGACTGCGCCAGGCATCATATATCAGCCATCTTCGCGAAAAACTGGCCGGCCCACTCTTTCTCGACAAACTCCAGAACAGGATGACAACCCTGTCACCTGATCTGATCAGCAGTTGTGAAAACGCCTGTCGGCAACTAAAGGAAATATGCAGAATTCATGAAATCAGATAGAACTGCCCTGATGCGGGAAAAAGCCCGCAACATCATACAAAGATGCGAAGCATTGAAAAGCAATGAAATGTTTTTCCTGTTGAAACGCAATCTGGAAAGCGCTTTGGCTGCCGACAATGATGAGACCCCGGTGCCGGTAGTCATTTCACTGACCGGTGGAACCGGAGTCGGAAAATCGTTTATTTTCAGTACTCTCTGCTCAACCCCTGAGATAAGCCCTTCTTCCGGTTCAGTAAGAGGGTTCACCCGCAATCTCTACATTTCAGGCAGCGAAGAAGACCTGAAGATGCTGCCTTTTTCGCGCGACGAAGTTCACTTTCTACCCGGTTTAATCCCTGGTGCCGTGCTGATCGACACCCCCGACCTTGATACCATTGACTGCAACAACGCCCGTATTGCCCGGGAAACCCTTTCGGTCTCGGATATCATCATCTGTGTAACCACACCCGACAAAAGAGCCAATTTCAGCATTCACAAAAATATTATCGAGTGGGCATCGCGCAAACGCTGGTTCTTTGTAATCAATAAAACCGATACAGCTGCAGATGTAGATGCAGACACCCTGAAAGCCGAACTGGCACTGAGGCTCGAGCATCTCGGATTCTCAGTCGACCAGGCGGCTCTTTTTACTTTCTCTGCAAGAAATCCTGATTCAGAAGAATTCAGGCGCTTTCGTGACACGGTTTTTTCACAGCGCACCGTTGCTCATAGTCGAATTCTCAGAGAGGAAGCAGAAACCAGGCGCTTTCTGCACGCCGCTAATGCCGAGAACAAAACGAGCGGCATGTTAAAGCTTTTTCAGGAACTAACTGCTTTTAGAACCAATCTCAGCGAAAGAGTTCAGACCCGTACCCAGGAAATTGTCTCTTCTCCGGCAATATGCGGCATGGCGAACGATGCCCTCCGGTCATCACTCTATCGTGAACTTGCCGGCAATGGTTCATTTTTCCTTTTTCCGTATTTCGCGGTGATAAACTGGCTTACTCCTCGCGTGTCACCAGAAGCAACCGAGCAGTCTGTAAAAGCTGCTTTGACAAGCGATTTTAAGCTGACTGATTGCCTGACCAGCGCCAGACGTTTTCTCGAGGATCGCCAGCTTGTTTCATTCTCCGGTTCTGATATGCCGGATGATCGCATCGATATTCACGGCACCCATGGGGAAATCAGCCTGCAGATCGTTGAGGAAGCTCAGAAAAAGTCTGAAACTGCGTTGCTGCGTTTTTATATTGTTGCAGGTAATATTCTGCCTTTTCTGGTGTTACTGCAAACTCTTTATCGCTCAACAATCAGCTGGGCTCAGGGCGTCTGGCTTCCCGGCGATTTTTTCATTCACGCCCTTTTTCTTATGGTAGTTGCTACTGTGCCTGGATATTTATTGATTGCCAAAGCTGTGAAGCGTTTTTCTTCTAGCTACAGATTGAACACTGCAACACAAAATGCCAATCTGCCCGGCCTTGACTCAAACATTAGCGCCATAGACAAAACGCTGCAGGATTTATGTAAGCTAACCGCAGCAGCAGAGAAAAATCTCGAAGCATTACAAAAACAGCTGCCTCACAGAACCTTCGGCATCAGCACCCGAACCTGATTCTGTCATAATCTCGAAACAACTGTCACCGAAAAAATCATAGCCGTAAGCACCAAAGCCAGCATATCTGGGCAGTTGAAAGCAAAATGGTTATAACGGGTTCTGGCGGCAGCGACACGGTAGCCGCGTGCTTCCATCGCTTCTGCAAGCTCTTCAGCTCTGATGAGTGCCTGAGAAAGCGTCGGAATCATCAATGGCATCAGGGAAGCTGCAGAAGTAAGTATCCCCCCGTTGCCAATTCTGGCTCCTCTGGCAATTTGAGCCATACGAATGCGTTCTATTTCGCCGAGCATAACCGGTAAAAAACGAACCGCAATAACCATGACCAGTGCCAGTTCACGGGTAGGAACTTTGAATAAGCGCAGCGGCCTGAAGACCACTTCCCAGAAATACATCAATTCTGCCTGTGGTGATAATGAAAGATAGTAGCCCGCAACGATGAAAACGCCGAGAATCCTGATCACACCTTCCGCTGCATAACTTATCGCAAAACCATTGCCCCGGAACCCCTGGACAAGGCCGACGATAAGAAGAAGAAAGCCTATTCGTCTAATCGAGGCAATAATTTCGATCACCGGCAATCTGCAAAGCAGACCTGAAATTAGCAACAAAGCAAGAGCAAGCGACATATTGGTGACAGATAATGTATTCAGGGAAAAGAAAATTACCGAAACAAAGGCCAGAAAACCTTTTACCAGCGGGTTTAAAGCGTAAACAATCCCTTTTCCCGGCTTATAAGCTATCATTTTGGTTCTTAACCTGTTCAAGAAAACGCGCAACGGCTTGTGCGTTTATTTCTGGCGGGCAATCAACAGTCCCAAACGGTTCAAGAGCTTTTTTATACCAGGCCGGGAGCGGATAAAAATCCGGGTTTTGCAAAGCCCGGCTTGTGAACTCTGTACCTGTCAGCCAAAGCCCCTGCCCTTCGCGCAGAAAAAGCACCTGCGAGCGCGCGGTCAAAAAAATTTCCGGTTCATGTGTAACAACTATGACAACGTGGTCGTTGGCAAACTGCTGCAGCATTTCTGCAAGCTTTTTCTGGCCTCGATGATCCAGCCCGGCCAGAGGTTCGTCAAGTAACATGACTGGTGGAGCAAGAACAGTACAGGCTGCCATGGCGACACGACGCTTTTCTCCACCTGATAATTCAAGGGGGTGTTTGCGATAATAAATGGCCGGTGCAAGGCCCCAGCGTTCCAGCCAGTATTCAGCACGCTCAGTTATTTCACGTTCCGGTAAGCCCCGCATTCGCAAAGCAAATTCAACTTCGTCACCGACCGTCGGATTGAAAAACAGCGATTCCGGGTTTTGAAATGCCAGTGAAAAATTACCCTGCGGTTGAAAAACTCCGTTGCGATCAAGTATTTTACCGGCAAACTCTTTATGAAATCCAGCAATTGCAAGAAGCAGACTGCTCTTGCCCGACCCGGCTCGACCGACAACAAGATTGACAGCACCACTGCAGAAGCGCCCATCGATATCAGAGACTATTTGCCTGCCGTCATATAAAATCGTCAATCGTTCAAGATGTAAAAATTCAGTCATTTCTGAACCTTAATAGCCTTTCAAGAGTCCATTCTTCAGGGCAATTGAACCAGGTGAAAGTATCGCTGACTTTTTTCAGAGCATCAAAATTGCCCGAAAATACCAGCATCCCATCATCGAAGGCAAAAATTTGTTCGAAGCGGCTTAAATCTTCTGGTAATTGAGATACAACAATGATGCCTATGTTTTTCAACCTGGCGTATTCACCGACAGTCTCCCAGAAACTGCTCCGTGCCCATGGATCAAGATGTGATGTCGGTTCGTCGAATATCAGCCAGGCCGGTTCCATAATTACGACCGAAGCAATGCAAAGAAGCTGTTTCTGCCCCCCAGAAAGGCAATGTACCGGGGTTTCGAGCAGATCATTCAACCCAAAGGTTTTGGCAACCTCCCTGACCCGCTTTTGCATTTCATTTCTTTCAACACCCAGATTTTCAAGCCCAAAGGCAAGGTCTTCAGCCACAGTTGTGCCGACTATCTGGTTATCTGGCGTTTGAAAAATTATGCCAGCCAAAAAAGAGGCATTTCCTGAATGCTGGCCTGGTTCCAGGTCATCAACAAGAATTTTGCCTGACTGTGGAGTGATCAGGCCGGCAATCAGGCGGGCAACAGTAGATTTTCCACTGCCATTGCCTCCGATGAAGCCATTTATACAGCCTTTTCGGCAAGAAAAAGAAACCTCCTTCAATTTGAAGGAGGTTTCCTGTTTCCCGTGATACCGGAAATTGACCCGGTCTAGGAGAATCATTGAACCGTCATCACCATCATTTAATGAATTCGATAATGGCCATTTCGGCGTTGTCACCGCGGCGATTGCCCAGTTTGTAGATTCGGGTGTAGCCACCGGGAACCGTTTCAAAGCGGGGAGCGATGCGGTTGATGAATTTGCTGACCGTGCCTTCGACTCTGAGAATCTTCTGAGCGTTCTTTCTTTCCTTGGTTACACTCTTGCCATCCTGGTCGACGGTGCGTTTGCAGGTTGCGGGAATGTAGTCAACGATGAATTCCGGTCTCGGATTCTTATCGGGGTCGGCAATGAATTTTTCAGTGGCTTCGCGGGTTTCTTTGTCGAGATTGGAAATATATTTCTTGATCTCGTTACGACCAGCGATTTCGCGATCATTGCAACCGTGGAAGAACTTTTCGAGAAGAGTTCTTTTGGCAGCTTTAAGACCAGCGGTCTGAGCCTGATTTTCGCCTTTGAGAGTAAGCATCTTTTTGGCGATCGTCAAAGCTTTTTCAATTTCCCGGCGCAGATCTTTTGCTTTCTGCAGGGTGGTTTCGATTTTTTCATACTTCACAAGTGAGGTGCAGAGTGAGCGCAGCAGAGCAATCCTCTGATGTGACTCACGACCAAACTTGCGGCCTGATTTTTTGTGTCTCATTCGTCATTACCTCCGGCGGTACCATCATCGTCGGGAAGACTCATATTGAACTGACTGAGTTTTTCCCTGACTTCTTTGAGCGACTTTTTACCAAAATTCTTGATTTCGAGCAGCTCGGAAACTTTTTTGTTAACAAGCTCACCAAGAGTCTGAATGCCAGCTTTCTTGAGGCAGTTTCTCGAACGGACTGAAAATTCAAGATCTTTGATGAGGATGTCGTGATGACCCTTCTGGGGTGCTTCCTGTTTCTGGGAAGAAACCATAACGAGTTCTTCCTTGTGGGTGGGCATTCCCTTTTTGTCTTCTACGACTTCTTCTTCAAGAGCCTTGAAGAGATCGACATGAGCCATCAGGAACTTGGCGGACAGTTCAACCGCTTCAGCGGGCTGCATGCTGCCGTTGGTCCAGACCTGGAGGGTCAGTTTGTCGAAATCAATGTTCTGGCCTACGCGAGCATCAGAGACATTGTACATAACCCGGGTGACGGGTGAGAACTGGGAGTCGACCAGAATGGTGCCGATCGGAGGATTGGAAACCTTATGATCTTCGGCCAGAACGTAACCGCGGCCACGTTTAAAGGTGATATCCATCCCAAGGGTGATATCGCCAGTGACCTGGGCAATGTGAATATCTTCATCGATGACAAGAAGGTCAGGATGTGAAGGCAGATCGGCAGCTGTTACATCAGCCGGCCCCTTAACTTCAAGACGCAGAGTGATAGGTTCATCTACTTCCACGTTAACGACAAGTTTCTTGAGGTTAAGAATGATCGCGGTAACATCTTCGACAACGCCGGGGATACTGCAGAATTCATGCAGAACACCGTCAATTTTGACGCCGCTGACTGCAGAACCGGGCAGAGATGCAAGGAGAACTCTGCGGAAAGAGTTGCCAAGAGTCTGGCCATAGCCTCTTTCAAGAGGTTCGAGTTCAACGATACCGTGATTCGGGTTTTCGCCTTCAGTGTACTTGATTTTTGGTCGGTTAATTTCAATCACGCGAACTAGCCTCCTGTTAAGCTTAGCGAGAGTAGAATTCGATAATCAGATGTTCCTGGATCTTCGGGTCGAGCTGTGTGCGTTCGGGCAGAGCCACAAACTTACCCTTGAGGTTTTCGCGATCTACTTCGAGCCATGAACTGGCTTCGCGGCTTGAATTGATTTCGAGAGCATCTTTGATCTGAGTTCTGATCTTGCTGCTTTCGCGGATAGCAATTACATCACCGGCTCTCAGCTGATAGCTTGGGATGTTGCACTTGCGGCCATTGATTTCAAAGTGGCCCTGAGTGACCCACATGCGGGTCTGAGCGCGTGAAAGACCAAAACCCATACGGAAAGCTACATTGTCAAAACGGGTTTCAAGCTGGTGCAAAAGGTTGACTCCAGAGTTACCAGCTTTGCGACTAGCGGCTTCATAATATTTGCGGAACTGGCGTTCCAGGATTCCGTAGGTTTTTCTGAGTTTCTGCTTGGCACGAAGCTGAACTTCGTAACCAGTAGCTTTTTTGCGCATCTGTTCGGAACCATGCTGACCGGGTACGAAAGCGCGGCGTTTGATAGCGCACTTTTCGGTAAAACAGCGGGCTCCCTTAAGGAAAAGTTGATCGCCTTCACGGCGGCAAATTCTACAAACTGAACCAGTATATCTAGCCATATTCTATTGCCTCCTCAGACGCGGCGTCGCTTGGGCGGGCGACAACCATTGTGCGGGATACCGGAAACGTCTTTAATAGCA
This sequence comes from uncultured bacterium, assembly GCA_964474705.1. GTDB lineage: Bacteria > Muiribacteriota > Ozemobacteria > Ozemobacterales > Ozemobacteraceae > Rifleibacterium. The sequence continues at coordinate 1,098 of CAYYUI010000110.1, read as the reverse complement.
GTTACAGACAGACCGACGGTCTGCAGAGCACGAATCGCTGATTCGCGGCTCATTCCGGGGCCGGCTACAAAAACTTCCACTTCTTTCATACCGAATTCAAGTGCGCGCTTGGCAGTAATTTCGGCTGAAACCTGAGCGGCGTATGGAGTAGATTTTCTGGAACCTCTGAAGCTGTTCGAGCCAGAGGATGACCAGCACAGAACATTACCGGTCATATCAGTAATGGTTACAATAACATTGTTGAAAGTAGACTGAATGTGTGCCTGACCTTTGGCGACTATTTTCTTTTCTCGCTTTTTGGTCCGGACTTTGGACTTAGCTCCTGATTTTGCCATTTTATGCTCCTTAAATCAGTTTACATCCTCAAAAAGAACTCATACTTTGTTCTTTTTGATAGCTTTTCTCGGACCTTTGCGGGTGCGAGCATTGGTTTTTGTTCTCTGACCGCGAACCGGAAGGCCTTTGCGGTGTCTGAGACCACGATAACAACCGATTTCCATGAGTCTCTTGATGTTCATGGAAATTTCACGTCTGAGATCGCCTTCAACGCGATATTCAGAATCAAGAACCTTTTTGATCGATGAGATTTCGTCTTCAGTCAGGTCTTTGACGCGGGTGTCCGGGTTGATGTTGGTCTTGGCAAGAATATGCCTCGATGCAGTCCAACCAACTCCATAAATGTAGGGGAGAGCTGCTTCGACTCTTTTGTTTCGAGGCAGATCAACGCCTGCTATACGTGCCATAATTTTCCTCCTGTCTTAGCCCTGTCGCTGTTTGTGTCTGGGATTTTCACACAGAACACGGATAATACCGCGACGTTTGATGATTTTACACTTTTCACAGATTTTCTTTACAGATGCCCTAACTCGCATTTTTTCCTCCTGCGTGCAGTTTGCTATCGATTTATCAGGACTTATTTAAAACGATAGACGATTCGCCCACGGGTCAAATCATAGGGAGTCAATTCTACGGTGACCTTGTCTCCTGGCAGAATTCGAATGTAATGCATGCGCATCTTGCCGGAGATGTGAGCGAGAACCATGTGCCCATTTTCAAGCTCCACCTTGAACATGGCGTTTGGAAGAGGTTCTACAACCT
>CAYYUI010000109.1:0-9982 GCA_964474705.1 uncultured bacterium | reverse complement strand
ACGCGGCAATCGTCGGTTATGAGCATGCGCCAGCTTCGCTTCGCTCGCAATGACGGTTTTTCAGGGGTTTAAAGAGATCAAGATAAAACAATCAAAATTGGTAAATTTTTTCTGCAGATACGCCGATTAAGTAGTGAAGCCGACTCTTTTAAGAATCTTGCTGGAGGCGTAATTATGAACAGAGAAAGGCGGAACCCGATAACTTTCGGGATTCTGACAGCACTTTTTCTCGTGCTGCTGGGCAGCCTGGTAGGGTGCGAAAACGGAACCCTTGGGCTCAAGGGTGGCAGTATTTCTGGATCGGTACTTGACAGCCGCTCATTGAACGGTATTGCTGCGGTTAACATTACTGCGCTTGCCGGCGAAGAGGGTGACAATGACCGGGCCACCAAATACACCACCACCGATTCAAACGGCAATTACCATTTTTCGAGCATGCGTGCCGATGAATGGGTTCTTTCCTTTGATAAAGTCGGCTATGAAGCAATAGATGGCACTGCTTCCAAGGCGGTTACCGTTGTGGTTGTCAACAACGAAAACAGTCAGGTGCCGCAGGTGCGCATGACTCAGACTTATGTGAACCAGTATGTCACAATCAGAGGCACACTGAAGGATGCAACTAACGGCACCACCATCACCTATGGCAATTGTCAGTTTCTGTTCGGTACTGAAGCCTTCAACAATCGTCTGCCGGGCGAATTTACTTCCGGTTTCAGAATTCCGGCTTCAACAGGCCCATTGAGCATCGTCATCACGGTTGCCGGTTATCTTACGGCAACGATTCCATTAGACAGCGCTGTGACTGACCGAGATCTCGGCACCGTCAGCTTACAGCCGGAAACCTACAAGGTCGTCGGCCGCTGGACCGACGTGCCCGGCTGGGTTTTTGCCGACAAGGCCCCGGCGACTATTTTTGCCAGATCCGGTTCAAAGATAATTGCTACCGCGTCCTCGACAATGAATGCCCAGCAGTTTGAAATCGGTGGAATACCGAAAGGCATGTCAGTGACCATCGATGCCGAAATCAAGGGCTATCGAATGAACTCGCCGATCGCCATCTATCCGAATGGCGATTTCCAGGGGACAATCTATCAGACTTTTTCTCTTAAGAACAACTTTTCAGCAATCATGCGTGAAGTAAGGGTCGTTTACAGCAACGCCGCCATCGGCACCAACGATCGCGTCGGCGCCTATTGCGAAGAAACCGGCACCCGCTGGCCCGAAACCATCGTAACCAATCCGACCGGTACCACTCTTGGAACACCCGAAATCGTAGATCTTGGCACCCAGTACATGCCGACCGGTTATACCTTTACCTTCGTCGGTTATATCGTCGAAAACGCCTCTTCCAAGGGGACTGCTTCCAAGGCGATCAACGATGACGGATCTGAAGCCCAGATCGTCTCGATTCCTTGAGGTGAAATATGCAAAACACGTCTTTTCATTCAGGCGGGAGGTTTAATATCATGAATCTTAGATTCTGGGGTGGCTGGTTTCTGGCAATAGCCGGCATCAGCATTCTGCTGACCATGGGATGTGAAAAAGGTGCGCTCGGCGTCAAGCCGGCGACTGTCGTCGGCCAGGTCGTCGACAAGGACAATCCTTCGATTCCGGTTGCCAATGCCGTTGTAAGAATGATTTCAAAGGAACAGGTCGGGACCTCCGAACTGGTTCAGGGCAATAACTTTGTTTCAGCTGTGACCGGCGAAGACGGCAAATTCGTGTTTGAGAGCGTCAATGCCGACAACGTCGTCTTTGAGTATACTGCACCGGGCTATTCGAGCATGATCTATCCGAAATCGAGCTCGAGCGAGGAAGGAGCTGAAGGCGGCGCCACCGCTGAAATTCAGTTTGTGAGCATACGCAGCGGCGCTTATGTCGATCTTCGCATGCTGCCGCTCGAAAAGATTTCTAATCCGCTGCCAGCAAAGGTTAAGGTAAAGCTCGACCTCATCGACAGCGCAACCAAGCAGCCGATCGATAAGAATTACGACAACACCGAAGCCCTGAGATTCACCATCAGCCTCAACGGCGCCTCTTTCACCAAGAGTGCCCAGATGTGGCGCGACGAAGGCGTTGAAATTGCTGCTGCTACCAGCGTTAAAACCGTGATCAGAAACGAACCGGTCGGCACTGGTGCCTCTGTTTACAATTCCCGTGACGATGTGACCATCAACGGCAGCGGTGACATTTACCAGCGCATCGAAATGACAGCGGTCACCTATCAGCTCTCGCTTCGCTGTCTGAATGTTCCCGATTACATTGTCGGCTCACAGGCTGTGGTCAACCTGTTTGCCGAGATTCCCGCCAACGGTTTCCAGCCGGCACAGATCGTAAAAAGTGCTGTCATGCAGGCCTATGGTGATCTGTATGTTCTCGAACTGCCCGGTATCGTTCTGCAGAACGCTCTTGGTATTCATCTGCGCATTCAGACCCGTGGCTATTTCGATGAAGTTGTCCATATCACCAGCACTAACCTCAAGGAAGGTGCCCAGGGCAATTACCGCCTCGACATCGACTTCCTGCACAATAACGGCAGCGTTGCCGGTGGCCAGACGACTCCGATCACCTATGACCCGGCCGATGCTCTGAAGAGCGTTGTCGGACTCTACGACAACATCAAACGCCGCGACATAGCAATTTATGTAACCAATCTGAATCCCAACGATATCGTGTCGATGGCCATAAGTCTGCCGCATACCGGAGTCAGCTACGACCTGCCTTATCCGCTCAACCCGACCAGTGCCGGTCAGTCGACCGGTGGAGAACCGGTAGTAGTTACCTTTCGCGATGTTGCCGTAGGTTATTACATGTCATATTCGCTGGCTTTAACACGAGGAACTGAGTCCTTCAGCATCGCCAAGTCGAATCTTATGGTCAATCCCGAAAACGAGCCAACCCCAAGCACTCTCATCTTTGCAGTCAACTGGAAAGTTGAATACGACAAGATCGTAGCCAAGGCAGCTGAATAAGCTCTGATAAAAAAGGGCCGGCGATCATTCGCCGGCCCTTTTTGCGTGAACTTGATTCAAGCTGCCAGATGGTAAAGCGGCAGAACCGATTTGCCTTTGCTGTATGGAACCTTCAGGTGCTCGGCGATGGTGGCCGCGACATCCCAGAAGCCTTGTCTGATGCCGACATCGTAGCCTTTGCCGCCGTGGCGGTAGACGAGCAGGGGCACTGATTCGCGGGTGTGGTCTGAACCCTTGTAGGTCGGGTCGCAGCCGTGGTCAGCGGTGATCAGCAGCAGATCGTCGTTTTTCATCAGTTTGATGAAGTCACCGAGCCAGACGTCGAATTCTTCGAGGGCTTTCTTGTAACCGGCCACGTCACGGCGGTGGCCGTATTTCATGTCGGTGTCGACAAGGTTGGTGAAGATCAGGCCTTCTTTGATCTTCGCCATCGATTCGGTGGTTCGCTGCATGCCATCATCGTTGCTTTTGGTCGTAACATGCGGTTCGACACCTTTGCCGGCGAAAATGTCGTAAATTTTGCCGATGCCATAGGTGACTATGCCCTTGCTTTTGAGAACGTCGAGCAGGGTTTCGTCAGGAGTCAGGCTGAAGTCGTGGCGGTTGGCGGTTCGCGTGTAAGCACCTGATTTTCCGGTGAACGGACGGGCGATAACGCGGGCGGCACCAAGCTGCGGGGGCTGCAGCATATCGCGGGCCACCTGACAGATGCGGTAGAGTTCCTGGAGCGGAATTACGTCTTCGTGGGCGGCGATCTGAAATACCGAGTCGGCCGAGGTGTAGACGATCGGTTTGCCGGTCTTTACATGCTCGTCTCCGAGTTTTTCGATGATTTCGGTGCCGGAGGCCGGGTAGTTGCCTATTGTCTGGCGGCCGATCGCTTTTTCGAATTTCTGCATGAAATCACGGGGAAAGCCATCGGGAAAAACCGGGAAAGCGAAGTCGATTCTGGCGCCCATCATTTCCCAGTGGCCGGTGGTGGTGTCTTTGCCGGGTGACAGTTCATACATTTCGCCATAGAGAGCGGTCGGTGCTTCTACAGCCGGAACGCCGGCGATCTCGGCTACGTTGCCGAGCCCCATTTTCTGCAGATTGGGAAGCTTGATGCCGCCGGCGGCTTTCGCCAGGTTAGGGATGGTGGCGGCGCCGACGTCGCCGTAGTCTTTCTGGTCAGGCATCGGCCCGATGCCGGCGCTGTCAAGTACTATACATATTGCTCGCATTGTGTTTCTTTCCTTATCGCTATGTTGGTGCAGACGATGCTGCTGGCTTCAAAGAAGCCGGTCAATCTACAGGAATTATAACACAAATGCCAGGCTACAGAGCAAGGTCGAAAAACGGCACAGGGCTAACGGGAACCTTTTTCTGTCCATCAGGGGTATTACGGCATGTCAGTCGTTGGTCGGTTCGTTCGCACTCCTGCGACTCTCCGACACTTGGCCATCCCTGACCTTCGCGAGCGCTGCGAAGCAATCTCAGCCATTTAGTATGCGATTGCTTCGTCGTTTCACTCCTCGCAATGACATCTTTTAAGTCTGTCATTGCGAGCAAAGCGAAGCAATCGTAATCTGAATACCTGCAACTGCTTCAGGGCTAGGCCTTTCGCAAAGACCATTTTAAGCAGACGGGGTTTGCGTTCACCTTGAACGACAGGGCAAGAATTATACTGCCCTTCGGCCTGCCCCTGTAAAGGCTTATGGCCCGATGGTCAGCGTGCCGACCTAATTTCTTCGAGGCGCATGATTTTTTCGACGCGGGCGGCGTGGCGGCCGGGGGCCGGTTCGGTATTCAGCCACAGGTCGACGATCTGCTTCATATAGCCGGTGCCGATTACCATACTGCCAAGGGTCAAAACATTGGCATGATTGTGTTCGCGGCTGTTGCGGGCGGTATAGAGATCGTTGCAGCAGGCGGCCCTGACGCCGGGCACTTTGTTGGCGGCCATGCATGAGCCGATTCCGGCTCCGTCGACGATGATGCCCAGAGTGTGAGGGTTCTGCGAAACTGACCAGGCAACGAGGAAAGCGATGTCCGGGTAGTCGACGGCCCCTTCAGAATGGGTGCCGACATCTTCGACGACGTAATTTTTGCTCTGCAGATGCTTTTTAAGCTCTTCTTTGAGTGGAAACCCGCCGTGATCGGAACCGATTACTACTTTTGGCATCAGATGAACTCCTGAAACAGTTCGGGGCGCGGTCTGGGAATGACCACCGAGTTGACCACCAGGCCCTTTTCTTCGAGCGATTTGAGACCGGCAGATACTGCGGCTTCGACGGCAGCGACATCGCCGGTAACGGTATAAAATGCTTTGCCGCCAATGGCCATGGCTATTCTGACTTCGCAGAGGGTGACGTTGGCGGCTTTAACCGAGGCGTCGGCCGCGAGAATCGTCGAAACGATGTCGAAGGTTTCGATGACTCCAAGGGCGCCGGTGCGGCCAACCTGATTTGTGGCGGTCATTGCCGGGTAAATCTGCTCGTGCAGGTTCGGAATCACCAGATCATTGACCAGGTAACCCTGACCGGCCTGGATGCCTGCGGCAACGCTGGCTTCGACGGCAGCGACATCGCCCCATACCAGGCAGATGAATTTGCCCGGGCAGACGGTGCGTGACAGCAGCAGTTCAACGGCAGCGGTTTTCAGCATGGTATCGGTGACGAGATACCCGATTGAAATGCTGGAAAGCTCAATCAGTCCTATGGCATTATGGCTTATGTTCATGACTTTTCCCTTACTCTCTGACAATGACGATCGCCCGGTCACTTACCGTGACCTTGCCGCTGATCGAGGCATGCAGGGCAGCGCCCAGCTTGCCTTCAGGTATTATACCTATCTGCTGCCCGGCTTTTACGCTGTCGCCGGTTTTAACGACCGGGGTTGCCGGCACGCCGATACTCATTTTCAACGGCAGGGTAACTTTTTCGAAACGCTGGGTCACTTCGGTCAGCGGTGCCTTATGGTTGAAATCGAGCAGGGCCAGCTTTTTGAACAGGCGCTCGATACTGACGCGGCGGGCCTGCCGCATCGGGTGAACCTGTGGAGTTCCTTTGATATCGGCGAGTTTGACGCCGCGCCCAAGGTGAAACTTTTTGGCAATGCCGCACATTTCGCGTGGCGGCAGGTCTTCAGAGCACGAAAACAATGAACATAAACCGCATTCGCTGCAGAAAATCGCGTCGATTGCGTAATCACTCTCGGCGAAAGGAGCCAGCTGAGCGGTACGCATCGCTTTGTGCGGCCGAATCGGATAACCAAGCAAAGCTCGTGGGCAGAGCTCGGAACAGTCAGTGCACTGGTCGCAGGCAGATCTGGCGATGCGTGAATTCTTACGGTCGCCGGCACTCATCTTGCTGATCAGCATATGGTTTTCGGGCAGGGCAATGAGGCCGCCGCAGGTTTTGCTGACGATGTCAGTGTCGGGGTTGGCGATCAGTTTGCCCATCATCGGGCCACCGTCGATGATTCGCAGCCCTTCGGTGCCTTTGAGCCCGGCGAGGGCTAGAGCTTCGCGCACGGTTATGCCGATCGGCACCTCGACGGTGCAGGGGTGGGGGACCTGGCCGGTTATGGTGAGAAACTTGCTGATCACCGGGCGATTGCGCCCGAGGTTCAGCAGGGTTTCGACGTTCATTACCACACAGCCGATATTCAGCGGAATGCCGCCATGCGGAATCAGCCGGCCTGTCGCTTCATAAACCAGTTCGAATTCATCGCCGGCCGGGTAAAAATCACCGAGCGGCAGCATGCGGATACGTTTGTCGGGAATGGCCTTTTCGAGATAAACGAGCAGTTCGTGATATTTCTTTTTTAGACCGATATACCCGGTTTGGGCCCCAGTCAGGTCAATGGCGGCAATCAGGCCTTTGAAAAAATCAGCGGTGCAATGTTTGAGAATCTCTTTGTCTTTGTGCAGCAGAGGCTCACATTCAGCCGCGTTGACGATCAGGGCTTCGACGTTACGGGCGGCCAGCTTGACCTGGGTTGGAAACCCGGCACCGCCGCAGCCTACAAGACCAAGATTGGAAAAATTCTGTTCTGCCATTTCTTATTTTTCAGCCTCAGGAAAGAGCCAGCGCTGCAGTCGCTGAACCTTGTTTAAAACCGTTCAGACGATTCTGAAGGAATCGACGATGACGCAGCGGCGCATGCGGGTAAAAGACCGCGCACTGGTGATACCTTCGCCGGTCGGGGAGGCAATGGTCATGGTGGTATGACCTTCACCGCCAAAACCGAGCCCGGCGTAACTCGGGCCGTTCTTGACGAAGATGCTGCAGTCACAGCGGCGGGCCATCAGATGCAGATTGTCGATGTTCTTGCTGTGCATGACTGCCGTATGGCGGTTGCCGGCTTCGACTTTGACTGCCAGGTCGACGGCTGCGAAGACATCGCGGACGCGCACCAGCGGAATTACCGGCATCAGGAGTTCTTCAACGACAAATGGGTGATCTGGAGCAGTTTCGCAGAGAATGATGCGGGTTTCCTCGGGAATTCTGACACCAATTTCGGCCATGATGACCGAGGCGTTGCGCCCGACCAGATTACGGTTCGGGGCGTTGGTCTTATGGTCGATACAGATTTTTTCGAGTTGCTGAATTTCGCGTGGTGAAGCTTCATAAGCACCACTGTTGCGTAGATGTTTTTTCAGTTCGTCGGCGACCGATTCGACGACAATGATCTCTTTTTCGGCGATGCAGAGAACGTTATTGTCGAAACTGGCACCGGAAACGATATCGCGTGCTGCTTTTCGCAGATCGGCGGTTTCGTCGACGACGGCCGGTGGGTTACCCGGGCCGGCGGCAACGTATTTTTTGCGTGATTTCGAGGCGGCTGCGACTACCCCGGGGCCACCGGTGACTGCAAGCAGTCTGATGCCGGGGTGAGTCATGATCTTCTGGGCGTTGTCGATACTTGGTTCGACAATAGTAGTGAGCAGGTTTTCAGGCCCCCCCGCTTCGACGATCGCGTCATTCAGCAGACTCATGGCAAACTGACTGCATTTGGCTGCAGCCGGGTGCGGGGCAAAAACTACCGCATTACCGGCGGAAACCATGCTGATTGAGTTGTTGATAACTGTAGCGGTCGGGTTGGTCGACGGAGTGATCGCCCCGATGACCCCGTAGGGGGCTCTTTCGACAAGGGTCAGGCCATGATCGCCGGAAGCAGCTTCGGGCACGAGGTCTTCGATACCGGGGGTCTTTTCGATTACCAGTTTGTTTTTCTGGATCTTGTCTTCGACCCGGCCATAGCCAGTTTCTTTGTTCGCGAAACGGGCCAGTTCCTCAACCTTTTCGAGGGCGCGGCGGCGCATGTTCTCGATGATTCTGCCTCTGGTGGCCAGCGGCAGATCGACCAGCTGTTTTTGAGCACGGTCGGCGGCAGCGACTGCATCGTCGACCGCTTCGAAAACGCCGCGGCCTTTGCCGGCGGCAGGTTTGACAGCAGCGGTCGGCAACGGAACGTTACCGATGCGGCTGAGCACTTCCTGAACAATCAGATTCAAGTCTTCCCTTGAAACGCTCATTATCTGTGTCTCCGGTTTTCAAAATGCCGGAACCCTCAGGAACGTTCTGAATCGAATACCACCTGATCGACGATGGCGCAGACTGCAGCATCGACCGGCTTTTTGAGCGTGCGCTCACAAAGCCTGGCCGAGCTGCCGGCAACGACCAGAACGTTCTCCGAGGCTCCTGCACCTACCGCGTCAACAGCGACGACATGATTGCCGGTCGGTTTCGCGCCGTCGAGGGTCAATTCCTCGACAATCAGCAGTTTAAGCCCGACCAGGCTGTCATCTTTGCGGGTACAAACAACAGTACCACATACGCGGCCAAGTATCATGGTTTACACCCTTCGATTATTTCTTGGAGCTGGCCAGGATTTCTTTGATGGGCAGCACTTCGTCAAGATTTGAATGAGGGCGCGGAATTACGTGTACGGAAACGAGTTCGCCAAGTTTCTTGGCAGCGGCGGCACCGGCGTCGGTAGCGGCTTTAACTGCGGCAACATCGCCTCTGACGAAAGCGGTTACATAACCGGAACCGATTTTTTCCCAGCCGACGAGTTTAACGTTGGCGGCTTTTACCATTGCATCACAAGCTTCAATAAGAGCGGTCAATCCACGTGTTTCAATCATACCCAGGGCTTCCTGCATGACAACCTCCTGAAAGTTTAATTACAGATTAATATTAGGCTACTATTTCGACCATGTCGCCGTTTTTGAGACCGGCGGCGTTGGCTTCATCCGTATCGATATGGAAATCAAGAGCGAACTTGTCGCTGACGCGCACGAGAACATTGTTGAAAATTACAGATTTAACGCCACTCGAGCGCACGGCGACGCGATCCATGTCTTTGACCCCAAGCTTGGCGGCATCGGCAAAACTGGCGTGAATGTGGCGGGAGGCGACGATAACGCCTTCGCTGAGAGTAACTGCGCCTGCCGGGCCCTTAAGAGTGCAGCCGGGAGTATTTTTGGTGTCACCGGAATCTCTGACAACGCCGGGCACGCCAAGTTTAAAGCTGTCGGTCATGGAAATTTCGACCTGGGTCGAAGGTCTAACCGGGCCCAGAATCCGGCACTTCTCGAGCGAACCTTTCGGGCCGACGAGCAGCAGAGTTTCATCTGCGGCAAACTGGCCGGGTTGCGAAAGGGGTTTCATTTCTTTGAGTTTATAACCTTTACCGAACAGGGTTTCAAGGTCAGCCTGGCTGACATGCACGTGGCGGTTGCTGACGCCGGTTGGAATCTGGCCTGGCCGGACTCTTTCACGGAGTTCGATGCCTTTGATAACTTCAGCAACGATCATTTTGACCTGGTTTTCATCGATCATCATGTTTCAGTTTCCCTTCCTGTTGGTAATCTGCTGCAAAAATTCTTTGTTTACTACTATGGCTCCAGAGTCTGGAAGCCCGGCCGGGTCGATGACTCCTGATTGGTAAAGGGGAATCATGGCGGCGGCGCTCTGACGATCAGAGGCAATTATATCACAGGTACCGGCAGACGCAAGTGT
>CAYYUI010000108.1:0-10219 GCA_964474705.1 uncultured bacterium | reverse complement strand
TTGGCGAGGTTCCAGGGCCCCATCATGATCATCGCGTATTTGCCGTTAACAAAGCCCTGCTCGGGCGTAATCGCACCCGGGCGCCAGGCGCCGGCTTCGATTTTATGCTGCGCAAACAGGCTGGCCATCATTTCGACGGCTTTAACCGCCGCTTCTGAGTCGATCAGGCATTTCGTGCCGTCTTCAGAAATTATTCTGGCGCCATAGGTATTGAGAAAAGTCAGGTTCCACCACAGGGTGTTGAGCATCGCAAACGCATACTGGCCTTTTGATTCATCGGTCAGCTTTTTGCCGAATTCGATGAATTCTTCCCAGGTTTTTGGAAGCACGTTTTCCAGCTCGCCTGCTTCGGCAGAGCCGCTGCCAGTCGCCGGCAGCAGCCCGGCATCTCTGAATATCTGCCGGTTGTAAAACATCGCGACACAGTTGCTCTGATCGGGCAGGCCGTAGAACTTCCCGCCAACATTGCATGAACCGATGGCAGCCGGAAGATACTGGGCTCTAATGCTTTCGAAGCCGAGGGTTCCGAGGTCGACAACCGCATTTTTGCGGGCAAGTTCACAGACGAACGACCAGTCGACACGGGCCATGTCTGGCCCCTGACCTACGGTAAGAGCGGTGCGCAGTTTAGGCTTGTGGCCATCGAACGGAATGCGAACCGGGCGAATGGTAAATTTCGGATTCGCCGTTTCCCATTTCTTGATGATTTCGCGCAGAATGACCTCTTCGGGGTCATTGTAGGTATGCCAGAAGGTTAGAATGGTTCTGCCGTCGGGGCTGGTGGCTATTGAGTCATCCCAGCCGACAAATACCAGAGCGACATAAGCAACTACAGCAATTATAAGCAGGTATCTTTCTTTCATGGCCGACTCCTATTCCTTTACCGCGCCCTGGGTCATGCCTTCAATGAAATACCGCTGTGCAAACAGGAACAGCACGGCAATCGGCACGATCGAGAAACACGACGCAGACATGATCAGACCCAGTTCTGAGGTATACTGGCCTCTGAAAAGCGCCAGACCAACCGGCAGAGTAATGCTGAGGGGATTTTCAAAATTGGTGACGATCAGCTGCCAGAGAAAATTTGACCAGTGAAACAGAAAAGTCAGCAGGAAAAGCGTCAGAATGATCGGAAAAGCGAGCGGCACGATGACAACCCTGAAAACCTGCCACTCCGAGGCGCCGTCGATCTGGGCGGCTTCAAGCAGTGAATCCGGAATCGTATCCATGAACTGCTTCAGCATGAAAATGCCGAAAACAGAAGCCAGATGTGGCAGAAACATCGCCCACTTGGTTCCGAACATTCCCATTTTGCAGACCATGAAGAACTGCGGAACCATGAACATCATGCCTGGAATCATCATAGTAGCCAGCAACAGCATGAACATCTGCTGTTTGTAGGGAAGTTCTTTCTTCGAAAATACGTAGGCACCCATCGAAGCGAACAGAGTTACCAGAAATGCCGCAGTTGTTGCGACCAGCAGACTATTGAGAAAGTAGGTGCCAAAATTCTTTTTATTCTCGATCGGATCGAGAGCACCGGCAGCAACTGAAGCTGCATCGGTTTTAAGCACACGCCTGAAGTTGTCGAGCGTCGGTTCTGACGGAACGATATCGAACGGATTCGTTTTACTGATCACCAGTTCCTGGCCTGATGGCTTGAACGAAGTGCAGAGCATCCAGAAGAAAGGAAAGAGCACGACCACGACGCCGGCAATCAGCGCTTCATAAAGAAACATCCGCCGGAGAAAGGCGCCGCGCTGTTCGTAATGGGTTCTGAGAAATCGCTGCACCACACAGATGGTCAGAACGATGGTTAGAATGATAGCCAGACCACTATGAACCGGCACCAGCTTTTTCATAAGGGTGCCGGCTTCTGCGGCGGCAGTAGCGCCTTCACCGGTTGAAAATGCCGACACGGCCATGGCGCCAAATTTGAAAAGCTGCGAAGCGATGACGTATGACATCGAAATCATTATTGCCAGCAATACTATGAAAACGAAAATTCTTCCGGGACTGAGTTCCTTGCTCATTTTTTCGCCTCCATTCCGTCATTGCGGGCAACGTAGCGCTGTTGCAACCAGGTGATGCCAAGAGTTATGATCAGCAGCATATATGAAATCGCGGCAGCGTAGCCATAATTGCCCGAATCGAATTGCTTGAACAGATAATAGCCGGCAACCGAGGTTGAACCTACGGTTTCTCCGCCCATGACTACCTGCGGGCCGCCGGAGGTCATAGCGTATATCTCGGTAAAAGCGTTCAGCGAACCAATGACGCCGGTTATCACCATGAAAATAATGATTGGCTGCAGGAGCGGCACGGTGATTTTAGTAAATTTCTGCCATTCAGAAGCCCCATCGATATCGGCGGCTTCATAAACCGCTTCGGGAATGTTCTGCAGAGCGGCAAGAAAAAGAACCATGCCGAATCCGGCGCCTTTGAGCACCATGGCGATTACCACTGCCAGAAGAGCAGTCATCGGGCTTCCCAGAAGACCGGTGGTGTTGAAAAAGTTGTTCTCACCCATCAACCAGGTAGTTATCTGGGCGAGCGCTCCGAATTTGGGAGCGTAGATCAGCGTCCAGATGACGCCGACAACCAGCATGTCGAGAACATTGGGCAAAAAGAAAGCACTTCTGAAAAAGCTTTTGCCGAACAGTTTGTTGTCAAGCAGCATGGCAAGGGCCAACGATGCGCATATTCCGAGAGGAATGCTCAGAACACCATACAACGCGGTTACCCCAAGCGACCACCAGAACTGAAAATCGGTCATGATGCTCTTGTAGTTGGCCAGACCGACAAATTCGAGATTAGTCAGACTATAATCGGTCGGCGAACCGAAAAAGCTCAGATAGAACGAATAAAAAATCGGAAAGATCAGAAAAATGCCAAAAAGCAGCATGAATGGTGAAAGAAATCCTGCTGCAACTGCGGTATCCTGTGAAGTTTTTATAGCCAAAATACAGCCCTCCCTCTGTGGTCTGTTAAAGCGATTCTATCATAGATCGTTGAGAAACTGGCAGCAAAAACTCATAAGCCTCAGCAATTCTCGGTGAGCTATAAAACCCGCACCAATAAAGGACCGAATTTTGCTTAAGCTTGTCATTGGTCGGTTCGATCTCTATCCTGAGACTCGCCGACACTCGGCCATCCCTAGCCTTCGCGAGCGGTAGCGAAGCAATCGTATTCTTGAAGTTTGCGATTGCTTCAGGGCTTTGCCCTTCGCAATGACATTTTTGACCGAGAATTGCTGCATAAGCCTCAGTCATGGCGATTCTGTGACAAAGCAGTGCAGGCCGATGGCGTTGAGCTGTCCGGCCTTTTCCTCTGCTTCCTGTTCAGTGTCGAATGGGCCTACCAGAACGCGGTGAATCTCGTATTGCTCATCAGGAACCGCCAGAGTCGGAGAAAAACCGTCGGCAGCCAGCTGGTTGAAAACCTCTTTTGCCGATGCCTCGTCGGCAAAAGCACCAAGCTGCACATGAAATCTGGACTTTGGAACGGCAGGCGCTGGAACAACCTGTTGCTGCGCCATTGGAGCCGGCACACCTGGTGCCGCAGACCTGGCTGCAGGCACATCAACATGCCCCTTTGCCGGGGCGGCTTTCTGACCGTTGATATCGAGCAGAACCCAGACACCAGAGCCGAGAAGAACCATGATGACGAAATAAAGCAACCACTCTTTGAGACCATCGCCGGCACCGGCCGGAGGGCCCCAGTCAAATTGACGCTGATTAACTTCTGGCACAGCTGGTTTTATCCTTTCGCGGCTGACAGAATTCGAGGTTTATGCAAAAAAGGGATGGGTAGACCACATTCGCAGGCAGCACCCCGGTAGAGAACCGAAACATCATAGTTATTGCGCCTGACCCACACCGCTCCACAGCCAGGACAACTGGTATCCTGATGTCCGGGCAGATTGCCCGGGTAAACAAATTTCAGGCGCTTTCTGGCAAGTTCGACAAAATTGTTGATCATCGAGGGGGAAGTTGGTGGAGCGGTTTCGCGATAGCGCGGAAAATATCGGGAAATGTGTAATGGAATTGCATCAGAAATACCGGCAACCCAGTCAACCAGAGCCGAAAACTCTTCTTCGCGATCGTTGAGGCCGGGAACGACGAGATTGGTAAGTTCTACATGCACACCAGCGTCAACAGCGGTTTTTATATTGCTTTTTACCGTCTCCAGACGGCCGCCACAGATCTTAGAATAGAAACCCTCTGTAAATGCCTTGATATCAACATTCATAGCATCAGTGACTCTGCACAAATCCTGCCAGGGTTGGCTTTCGAGATAACCATTGGTGACCATTACCGTCATCATGCCGCTCTTATGCAGCAATGGGGCGCAGGCAAGAATGTACTCATACCAGATACCAGGTTCGTTGTAGGTAAAGGCGACCCCGATGTTGCCATCGATGCTAGCGGCTTCTGCTGCAAGCTGTTCGGGGTTCACCTCGACGGTCGCCTGGCGTTGCTGCGAAATTTCGGCATTCTGACAAAATCGGCAGTGCAGATTGCAGCCGTATGACCCGATTGAATAGATCGGCCGACCGGGGCTGACGTGGTAAAGAGGCTTTTTTTCGACCGGATCGACACTCGCCGAAACAACCCGGCCGTATGTACCGGCCAGCAGTTTGCCGTCGGTCACTTCCCGGCTCAGACAGCCGCCACAGCCACCCTCGCTTATCAGACAATGATTCGGGCAGAGCAGACACTCGATCTTGTCACCCTGTCTTCTATAATATGCCGCTTCATGCATGCAATAAAAAATACCAGTACAGGCTTATTTTCTCAACAATTCCAGCAATTATGATCTGAACTTTTATATTGCTTCGTGGCAGATATCTCCAAAGTGGCTACAATGAGCATGCCACTGGATCAGTGCGCTCTGACATTTGTGCCTCAGTGCGCTTCGCGAGGCGTTATACGTCTTGTCAGCAAATCAAACGACACGACAGTCACTGCCAGGACAAATGCAATATAAATCCTGCTTTTATCAGAGTTAATACGTGTTTATCGGTGGGAAAAATCAACTTCAATTAGAATCTGGGTTCATCAGGGGTGGAATTCACTTTGTAATCAACTGTAATACTGTATGAATCGACCTGCCTGATCTTGAACAGGGCATAATGTCTGGTAGTCGGAAAATAGGCACCGAAAACATCGCCGAGTTCGAGAGCCCGGCTAGTCTTGAGATCTTTAAGAGCTGCGGCGGTATTGGAAAAATACACACCAGAAGTAATTTTTGGCACACTCGAAAGCTTTTCGAGATCGGGTTGGCCGTCTATCAGGGCAACGAGCATCTGGTTGCCACTGTAACAACCGATACCAAGCGCTGTACTGATATAGGTAAGATTGTAATCGCCCGGAAAACTATCAGAAATGAAATCGGTGGCGGCTACAGCGCCTTCGACCGAAGAGCCGTTCAAAAGCTGCAGAGTCTTCGTTCCAGAAACTATTGCGGTTGTGCCCGTCGAGATATACTTGTATTCGGCAACTACGCCGCTGAAAACGCCTTCAGAATTCAGATCGATACGTCGTACCAGCACTTTAACATATTGATCGGCCAATGCTGAACGCTTGAAAAACAGGCCCAGGGTAAAATCTTTATCAGCGGCCGCAAAGGTATTGCCTTCGCTGGTCTGGTGCCCGTTGAAATCCTGAAGAACTTTATCATCGCTATAGATATCGAGGCTGGCAGTGTTTTCCAGCAACGACGTTGCAGTGGCCAGGGCGGTGAAAAACCTTATTCTCTGGCCGCCACCAAGTTGAACGATCTGCAGGTCGATTACCCCATCGCCATCCAGATCGTTCTCTTTCTGCAGATAAGCCAGATTGGCCACGCTTTTCAAATCACCGATCGCGTCCAGATAACCCTTATATTTTTTAACAGCCGTTTCTATCAAACCTGATTTCACCAGGTTCAATCCCAGCTCGGCCGGGCTTTTTCTAGCTGCCGAAAGAAGATCCGCTTTCAGACTGTTGACTATAGCAGGGTAACTGGCAAGAATCATCTTCTGATCTGTTTTCAATGTTTCTGCAAGCAGTGCAGCCGCGGTAGTTTCAGTTGAAATCACAAAATTGTCGCGTTCAGTCGCCAGAATGTTACTTTTGAGAATGAGCCGACCGGCAATTACCTGAAGGTTATATTTTCCCTGTGCATTTTCGGGAACATTATAAACGCGCACCGGCCAGCTGGTGCCATTTGATGAATCAATGGTGCAGCTCGCGGCCGGAAAACCGTTAACCCAGATCGAGGCTGCCTTAAAGGCGTCTCTGACGCCGGTTTCACTGTTGTTGACTACCGAACCAAGCAAAGACGATTCAATCTGCCCGGGGGCGGTAACCGTTCCTTTAAGACTGACGAATTTTGTCGGCACAGTCGGAGAACTGCCATCATCGCCACCGAAACAGCCGGTCAAAAGAACTATCATCAACAGACCCAGAACCGCGCACATTCTTTTCATCTGAAAACCTCGTACATTTATTGCTGCGGTTACTGTACCAAAAAGCATGGCGAAGTACAACCACATGCATAAAAAACCTGCCTGACCGGCTATACCGTCAGGCAGGTAGTTTATCAGTTAATCGAACCCTTATCGTTCAGCAGGGATTGCCACGTCGTCTTTGCTCCTCGCAATGACACAGGCGCAGCAGGCTGCTGCCTGGTGTCAGAGTTTGCGGTAGGCAACCACCTTGTCAAAGGTCTGCAGTCTGAACGCCTTGGTAACGTTATAGAGGGTTTCCTTGCCGCCAATCAGCAACACGCCGCCCGGCACGAGAATATTGTAAATATTTTCGGCCATGCGTTCCTTTGCCTTCTGCGAGAAGTCAGAGAACAGGTTGCGACAGATGACGACGTCGAATTCGCCAAGCTCTTCCATCGCTTCTGCATTGATGGCATTGGTGTATTTGAAATCGACCAGATTCTTGACCTGATCTTTTACCCTCAGGTCGCCGCGGTCATCTTCAAAATACAGGTCGGTGTATTTCTGGTCGACCTGCCTGAACATTTCACGTTTGTAGATACCACGTTTGGCGGTATTCAGACAGATATGCGAAACGTCGGTGCCGATAACCCTGACTTTGGCCTTGTCAGAATGCAGGTCTTCAAGAACGCTCATGGCAACTGAGTATGCTTCAGGACCAAACGACACGCCGCAGCAGAGAATCTTGATTTCGCTGGCGCCTTCTTTGACACGGTTTTCGATCAATTCGGGCAGAATCGTCGAAACCATTACTGTGCTCTGTTTTGCTTCTCCGAAGAATTCGGTTACCGGGTTGGTAATTGAATCATACAGGCTGTTAAGAAGGTCGCTGCCTTCTTCAGCACCGTATCTGAGGCAATGATAATATTCGATCCAGGAGGTGATGAAGAAGCGGCCGAGATTACGCGACAGTTTCTGCTCGAGAGCCTTTTTGTCATGAATTTCAACGCCACATTTTCTGGAAATGATCTCGCGAAGCACGAGTGCTTCTTCAGTGTTCATACCCTTGTCGTCAGCCGGTGCTGCCTTGAGGCGATCGATCAACCGGACCTGGCGCGGTGCAATAACACTTTTGAGAACTTTTTCGAGAAATTCAGACTGGTTCTGAGCAAAAGTCTGAATGAAATAATTCTTCACCCAGGTGTCACGCAGGAAAATCTCTCTGATTTTCGCTTCGAGACCATTGAGATTCGAATTGCCATTGTCCTTGAAGAACTTGATTGCGGCGATGACCAGATTCTGATCATTGCTGTCAAGCACCTTGAAAATGGTTTCGGCCGGTTTCTTGTCGCCAATTTTTGCCAGCGCCAGAATGGCACGGGCTCTAACCGCGTTGCTCTCATCTTTTTCAATCAACTGGGCCAGAGTGCTGACGCTGCTCTGACTTTTGATGGTGCCCAGAGCTTTAACGATCTGGTATCTGACTTCCCAGCGGTTGTGCCTGATGTGCTTCTGCAGATCGATATCGAGAGATTTGTCACCCAGTTCGCTGAGAGCGACAACGGCAAGTTTGGCAACCTGCGAGTTCTCATCGCCGAGCAGCGGCACGAAGAACTGTTTCAGTTCCTTGCTGCGGAAAGCTCTAAGAGCCGACAGAGCCGCGATGCGAATCTGCCAGTCGGAGTTTTTGAGCAGTTCTTTAAGCGGAAAGATCGACTTGAGATCCTTCATGTTTTCGAGTGAGTAACATGAATTAACGACCACACGCCATTCTTTGTCGTTGAGTTTCTGAATCAGCGAGTCGACGGCAAGGGTTGAGCCGCACTGCCAGATGGTTCTGGAAATGGTTTCGCGGATGCGCGAATTGTCGCTGTCGAGCATTTCAAGCAAACGCTTGGTTATTGCCGGGTCTTTGCGCAACGCCAGCACTGAGGCGGCGGCTTCTCTGACGTCGCCGTAGGGTTCGGTAGTAAGCACTCCGAACAGCGGTTCTACCAGCTGCGATGACGTAGAATTGGCAAGAGCCAGACAGGCTTCACGGCGAACGTGGCCGTTGATATCCTTGAATTTATTGATCAGAGCGGTCAGTGCGCCATCGTAAGTCAGCATGCGGGCGATACCGGCAACGGCATTGCGGCGCACAGTTTCGTCGGCGTCGTTGAGCAGTTCTTTGAGACTGCTGAACGAAGAGTCTGAAGGATTGGCACCCAGAGTCTTTGCCAGAGCCTGTCTCAACAGATCGTCAGGGTTGCTGACAAACAGAGAAATAGCTGCCGGTGTTTCGGGTGAAGGAAATTTTTCCAGGAATTGCAGAATACGCACTGCAACAGGCGGTTCAACCCGGCCAATTTTTTCAAGAGCTGGTTTAACAGCCTTTTTGCCAATGTTGATCAAGCCTTCAAAAGCGATATCGGCAATTTCAGCTTCGGGGCACTGCATAGCGCCGAGCAGGGCTCCGGCATAAGTTTCATCGTTGAGAGAAGCGGCAACTCTGACCAGGAAACGATATTCAGCTGCATCCTGATTTTCGAGCAGACCAAGCAGAATAGGCTTTACAGCAGCCAGATCCAGTTTTTTCATAGAACCGGGGCAGGCTTCTTCAATCTGTGCCAGCGACTTGAAGATCAGACGGCGGGTGCCACTGTCTTCTTCTTTGATGAGCTTTTTGAAAAGAGGATCGATGCCGGCTGGTGATTCCATAGAACCCATGGCACCGATCGCAGTGAAATACTCAAGAATGTCACCGGATTCAAGAGCGCCGAGCAGAACCGGCATCGCCTTGTCGACCGAAATATTTCCGAGCGCTTCGACTATCGAATATTTGAGAATATCAGAGTTTTTATAGGTTTCAACGAGAATGTCTACTGCTTTTGGATCCTGGATTTTACCAAGAGACTCAACCGCAGTGGTTTTAACGTTGTCATCGGCGTGGTTAATGTATTTGAGAACGGTATCGGTTGCCAGAGGCGAATGAATGTCGCCGAGAATAACGAGAATCTGAATGATTTCGTCAACATCTTCGGCTGTTCCGATAGCTTTTACCAATGGCGCAATAGCCATCGGGCCCAGATTACGCAGAATGGTCATGCCGGCGTTTCTGGTATTCAAATCGGTGCTTTTGACAACCGAAATGAGGCCCTGAACCACGTTTTCATGCAGCATCGAAGACAAAACTTCGATAGTGATGTTCTGAACGCCTTTATTTGGATCGCCAAGGGCTTCGCAAAGAGCTTCGACGACTTCCTTCTGTTCAGGGAAGTGAGCCAGCTCACGAACAGCCTTGCGGCGCAAACCGGGGTCTGAATTTTTCAACTGTTCAAGTAAAACTGATGAACTTGCCATTATTTCAGGCCCCCTTTGTTGATTTACTGAGCAGACGCTCTACTTCCTGCAGCATCAGATCAGGTTTGATCGGCTTCTGCAGAAACGAATTGGCTCCGAGAGTCAACCCCTTCATAACCATTTCTTTTTTGCCTTCAGTGGTAAGAATGATGATGGGGATGTGTTTGAATTTTTCGTTTTCTTTGACCTGGGTAATCAGCTCGAAGCCGTCCATGCCGGGCATGTTCAGGTCGGTGATGATGATGTCGACTTCGTTCTTTGACATTGCTTCAATGGCTTCGATACCATTGTTGGCTTCAAGCACCTTGTAGCCCGCCTTTTCGAGGGGGAAACAAGCTACCTTGCGCAACATCAAGGAGTCTTCAGCCACAAGTATTGTTTTGGCCATTATCGGGAATCCTCCGGAGTACTGGAATCTTAACAGCAGATTATAATGAGAAATTC
>CAYYUI010000107.1:0-11050 GCA_964474705.1 uncultured bacterium | reverse complement strand
AAAGGCAAAGGCAAAGGCAAAGGCAAAGGCAAAGGCAAAGGCAAAGGGCATACGCAAGGTTTTTTAAACAAATGGAGGCTGGCGATGGATAAGGCAAAAGATAACAATGAGCCTGGTTCACAGAAACATGAAATTGTCATGTGCATGGGCAGTGCCTGCTACACCCGCGGCAACAGCAGCAATGTAGAAATTGTCAATGAATACCTCGAAAGAAACGGTCTGAAAAATTCAGTATCGTTCAGGGGCTGCCTGTGTACGAATCGTTGCAAGGCTGCACCGGTGATTGTTGTTGACCAGCGTCCATTCGAAAAAGTCGCGCCGCAGGCGGTAACTGAGATTCTCGATCATGTTTTCAAAGGCGGTGAAAGCACAGATGAACCAGCTGAAACCAATATTCACCCGTAAATCCGACTGCCGGGACTGTTATAAATGTGTTCGCGAGTGCCCCGTCAAGGCGATTAAAATCGAAGACAACAGCGCCGGCATTGTCGATGATCTATGTGTCCATTGCGGCCGCTGTGTGGAAGTGTGCCCGGTTGGGGCCAAAAAGGTTCGCAACGATATTTCCACCGTGCAGCAGCTTTTTGATCTCGGTCGGGATGTAATTCTTTCACTTGCCCCATCATGGCGGGTCGAATTCAAAGGTCTGCATGTATCACAACTTGTCGGCGCAATAAGACAACTCGGCTTCAGCGAAGTTTCTGAGACAGCTATCGGCGCACAGCTGGTTTCCAGGGCGGTGGCTGATCTTATTGATAATGCAGGTCCGGGATTGTTCCTTTCTACCGCCTGCCCGGTTGTCGTTGATCTGATCTGTAAATATTACCCGCAATACGGGAAATATCTTACCGGCGTAGTGTCGCCCCTGGTTGCCCATACCCGACTTCTGAAGTCGATGCGCGGCGAAAGATGTTCGGTTGTTTTCGCCGGGCCATGTATTGGCAAGAAGATTGAATCGGAACGCTTCAATGAGCCGGTTGCCAGTGCTCTGACTTTTGAAAATCTCCATGACTGGTTTGCCGAAAGATCAATAGATCCTTATCAGCAGGCGGTCGACCCGCTGGTTGATTTTTATCCGCATTCAGCCGCCGAAGGCGGTCTTTACCCGGTTGATGGCGGAATGATAAGTGGGATTAAGAGCAGTCTGCATAAAACTAATGTCGAATTTATGTGTTTTTCCGGGATAGAAGGAATAGTAGCCGCGTTGCATGACATGACCGAACTTCCCGCTGAACGGCAGATATTTGTTGAATTGCTGGCATGTGCAGGTGGTTGTGTAAATGGCCCGGTAATGAAGCGTCATGAGGCAATGATAATGAAACGCGACCGTATTGTCAGTGAGGTCGCCGGTATCGTTCAGAAACAGAAAGTCGATTCCATAGATGTTTCGACGCAGATAAATGTTGCTGCGGTCAGAAAGACACAGCGATCAGAAAGTTACATCAGGGCTGCCCTTCAACGGGTCGGCAAGACCGGCCCCCGCGATGAGCTAAACTGTGGCAGCTGCGGCTATGATTCGTGCCGCGATTTCGCCGAAGCGCTGCTGGATGGCAAGGCAATGGAAAACATGTGCGTTTCCTACATGCGCAAACTGGCCAGCAAGAAAGCCAACGCTCTTATCAAAGCCATGCCGGCCGGAGTGGTCATTGTCGATGCCGGAATGCGGATCATTGAATGCAACCGTAAATTCGCCAGCATCTTTGGGTCAGACATGGAAATCGTTTTCGACGCATCGCCTGGAATGGAAGGGGCGCAGCTCGACAAGATCGTGCCCTTTCATAAGGTTTTCAGGAATGTTCTGGTTACCGGTGAAGATTGGGTAGACCACGATATAAGCTATCGTGAGCATCAGTTGAACATTTCAGTTTTCTCGATCGAGAAGGGGCAGGTCGTCGGCGCGGTGATTCAGGATATTCGCGTGCCGCATGTCAGACGTGATCAGGTTATCAGACGGGTTGAAGAAGTGATCAGACGCAATCTTGAAACGGTGCAGAAGGTTGCTTATCTGCTGGGTGAAAATGCCTCTGAAACTGAATTGCGCCTGAACAACGTTCTCGAAGCCTTTGGCAGCAGCCCGGAGGAAATCAATGGAATTTCCCAGGATTATGAATAACTGTTGTGTCGAAGTCGATTATCGACAGAAGAACTGTGGGCGGCAGCGCACCGGCGGTGACGTTTTCCTGTCGCGAAAGATCAAGGAGCAGCACAGGGTAGTTGCAGTTCTTTCTGACGGGCTCGGAAGTGGGGTAAAGGCCGGGGTTCTGGCAACTCTCACTTCAGTCATGGGCTTGAACTACATGACCGGTTTTCGCGATCCGGCCAAAGCGGCGCGCAGTATTATGGATACCCTGCCCGTGTGCTCTGAACGGCATATCAGCTACAGCACTTTTTCGATGATCGATGTCGACTTCGAGAACGAGGTCAGAATCGTCGAATATGACAACCCGCCGGTAATGGTTATCAGAGACGCCGAGGTAATACCCTTGCAGCGTGACCAGGTACAGGTAACCCGCAGCGACAAGGAAGCGGTGAGCATTTATGTTTCTGATTTTCAGGCGATTGCAGGCGATCGTATCATTCTGCTTTCCGATGGCGTCAGCCAGAGTGGTATAGGCAGCAGTTCGCTGCCTTTCGGCTGGGGAATCGACAGGGTGGGGGAATTCGCCAGATCGCTGATCGAGAAGAAATCCGACATTTCTGCCTGCGAACTGTCAGCCGCGATCGTTGACCGTTCCTGGCTCAACAATGGCGGCAAAGCGCTCGATGACATCACCTGCGGTGTAATATACTTCCGGCAGCCCAGACAACTGCTGATCATGACCGGCCCGCCGTATGATCAGAAGAAAGACGGTCTGCTTGCCGACCTGGTCGACAGTTTTCCCGGCCGCAAGATTATCTGTGGCGGCACTACGGCGAATATCGTTGCCAGAGAGACCGGCCGGACCGTGCATGTGCAGCTTGGAAACATCGATCGGGAGCTGCCTCCGGCCTCGACAATGGAAGGGGTTGACCTGATCACCGAGGGCATTCTTACGGTCGGGCGGGTTGCGAAGTATCTTGAAGAACGTCGCGACCCCGAACTTCTCGATGCTAACCCGGCGACAAAAATTGTCCGTATGCTGCTCAACAGCGATATAATTAACTTTGTAGTCGGAACGAGAGTTAACGAGTTTCACCAGGACCCGAACATGCCGGTCGAGCTTGAGATCAGGCGTAATGTCATCAAGAAGATCGCTGCCCTGCTGGAGAAACATTATCTCAAGGAAACAAGCATTCAATACATTTAACGGAGTCGAGATATGAGCAAAAAGTTCAAAATTACCATCTGTTCAGGAACAGCCTGTTACGTCATGGGCGGCGCCCAGTTGATGATGCTTGCCGACCTGCTTCCGGCCGAATTCAGGGATGAGGTCGAAATTGTCGGTTCGACCTGTCTGCAGGCCTGCCGCAAGGGTGACAACGCCCAGCCGCCATTTGTAAAAATCAACGACTATCTGATGGAATCGGCTTCGATTGCCAGGATTGTCGACTATCTTCGCAAGAACTGATCAACTCAGACAAAGGAAATTCACCATGTCGTACATCAACAATGCGGCGCTGATAAAAAGGCAGCTGATGGTCAGGCTGGCACGCATGATGTTTGCCGGCACCCTTGAAACTCAGGTCGACTTCATTCCGTTACAGCAGGCTCCCCGGGAATCTGAATCGGTGCGTTGCTGCATTCATCACGACCGCGCGGTGCTGCGCTACCGCCTGATGGCATTGCTGGGCTTCGCGGTCGAAAATGAAAAGCCCGAAGATGAGATACGCAGTCTGGCAAGTTATGTTGCTGAAGCCGGGCAGAAGGGGAGCGACCGCTTCGACGAGAAGATTCTCACCGTTATTGACGAAGCATGCAGTTCGTGTGTGCGCGCCAATTATCGGGTCACCAATGCCTGCCGTGGCTGCGTTGCCCGGCAGTGTCAGATGAACTGCCCTAAAAAAGCCATACGCATCGAGAACGGCCATGCGGTAATCGACGAGAAAATCTGCGTGAGCTGCGGTATCTGCGCCAAAGCCTGCCCATATCATTCGATCATTTTTCAGCCGATCCCATGTGAAGAAGCCTGCCCGGTCAGTGCCATAAGTCAGGATGAACGGGGTAAGGAAAAGATCGATGAAGCGAAATGCATTCATTGCGGCCGTTGCATGCAGGCCTGCCCGTTCGGAGCCATCATGGAACGATCAGAAATGTTCGATGTGCTGCGGGATGTTCTGAACCCGGCAAAAGATACCGTTGCGATGGTTGCACCAGCTATCGTCGGGCAGTTCAATACCGATCTGGGCAAAGTCGTGACGGCGCTGAAGAAACTAGGTTTCGACCACGTTGTCGAGGTTGCTTATGGCGCTGACCTCACAGCTGCCAGAGAAACAGAGGAGTTTGTCGAAAGAATAGGCCATGGGGCTTTATGTATGACTTCTTCATGTTGCCCGGCTTATGTCGAAGCGGTTAACAAGCATATTGGCACCATAAAGAACCTTGTGTCCGACACTCCGAGCCCGATGCAGCTGACCGGTGAATGGGCCGGCAGGCAGTGGCCGGGCGCACGTCGCGTCTTTATCGGCCCATGTGTTGCCAAAAGGGCTGAAGCAAATGCTTCAGAGAATGTCGAGAATGTTCTTACCTTTGAAGAACTGGGTTCAATCTTTGTTGCGGCCGGCATAGACGTTTTCGAATGTGCCGATACCCCGCCTGATCAGATCGCCACTGCAACCGGGCGAAAATTTGCGGTGGCGGGCGGTGTTGCCGGCGCTGTTAGAGCCGGAGCCGCAGCAGGAGGAGTGCAGGCAGAAGAAAAACTCTTCAACGGTCTTGATAAAAAGGCATTCGCCACCTTGCGTGCTGTCGACAAGATCATCAAGAAGCCTACCTTCATCGAGGTCATGACCTGTGAAGGCGGCTGCATGCACGGGCCGGGGGTAATCAGCAACCCGGCGGTAGCCAGAAGCTTTCTCGAAAAACTGGTGGCCGAAAAGAAATGACAATTCAAGATATGGCCTGACGGCAGAGTTTCAGGCCGAAATTCAGGGCTGTGGCAGAATTTGCCGCGGCCCGAATTTTTTTTTTGTTTCGAGTCAATCTTTTCTGATATTTCTGGCATATTACTTTCTGCCATATGAAAAAGAATCAGTCGAAAACTGGTAAATGATTTTGCTGCCGGTGACCTATACCGGTTCAGCCTGTCGCCATCTGTAAAGGAGTGTGCCTATGTCAGTCTTATCAGCACGTGATCTTGAACTCTTCAGTAGAAAGTTCGGCAAGATGCTTGGTTCCGGCATTCCGCTGCTGAAAACGCTCGAGCTGCTGTTGCGCGAAGAAGGCGCTACGGCAATGGGCGGCATCATCGGGCACATAATAGAAAAGCTCAAGGAAGGTTATACTTTTTCCGGGTGTCTCGGCATGTTTCCCGGAGTGTTCAGCGAAGTTTTCATCGCAATGGTGAAGGCCGCAGAGGGCCAGGGAAACCTCGACCAGGCCATGGTTGCGATTGCCGACTGCCTGGCCGAAGGCACTCTGTCGCCGGGGCAGGGTGGATGTGAGATTGACGAAGCCGCCGGAAGCAGCGAAGACCAGACTCTGCAGGTGATCAGGCTTGTAAATCGGACAATTTCTGATGCAGTCAGAGAAAAGCTGGCCCGTATTGTATTTAAACCTGAGCGTGACCATGTTAAACTCAATGTTGTCAGGCACAGCCGGCTTGAAGCTCGCGAAGTTTTCGATCATGCCACCTATGATCGCATTGTTGCAAGAATCAAGCTGATGTCTGACCTGGATATCGGCGAAAGTCGTCTGCCGCAGGATGGCCGCATGCTGATCAGGATCGACGGGGAAACTGCGGATATCAGGGTTCAGCTGGTTCCAACGGTCTTTGGCGAAGAAGCTCTGCTTTTTCTGAGCCGCCCTGATGAAGTGATGCCACCCGTTGCGGCTGTATTTCCTGATGAAGCGCAGCGCCGGCAGATTACCGGTCTGCTGCAGAATCTTCCGAGGGGGGTTGTCATTTTCGCCGGGCCGCACGGATCAGGCAAGACAACGACCCGCGATACTGCAGCTTCTCTGCTGAACGATGGTTCGCGTGTCATTTTCGAAGTCGGCCGCATCTACCGTTCAACCCCCGGAATCGGCTGTATACAGGTGAAGCCGCATATCGGCATGACGATGGGCGCAGCCATAAAAGCCGCAGTCAGAGCTGAGCCGCACGTGCTGATCGTTGAAGATCTCATCGATGAGGAAACGGCTCTGGAGTGCTTCAAGGCAGCTGATGAGGGAATTCTGGTTCTTACTCAGATGCATGCCCGCAACACCTGCGAAGTTTTCAGGCAACTGTTGAATCTTAAAGTGCCGCCATTTCAACTCTATGGCGGCATCGGGGCGGTTGTTTTTCAGGTGCTGGTTCGCAATATCTGCTCCGACTGCCGGCGGGAAATCGAATTTTCGTCTCAGGATCTCTTCAGGCTTGGCCTGGCAGATCTCAAGCCCGGCCGCTACAGTGAAAGCAGGGGTTGCGACAAATGCCGGAGCTCAGGGTACCGTGGCATGCATCCGCTTTACGAACTTACGGTGCCGACAAAAATTCTGACCGAAGCCATCATCAAAGGAGATGCCAACCATATTGCTCTTGCCCTCGAAGCTTTACACGGTACCGGCCTTGAGGCAAAAGTGAGGGCCTATGTTGAAGCCGGAAATACCAGCCCGGCCGAATTCAACCGCATCAGAGCAATTCTTTCCGGCCAGAACGGCTGAGTCTCAATTTGAAAGGTCTAAAAAAGGCAAAAGCGGGTGGCGGGTTTGCCTGGCAGCGGTTACAATTAAGAAATCGACAAGGAGTACATTGATGATTAATAAATATAAACGCTGTTTTGCAATGCTGCTCGCTTTGCTGATCGCGCTTGAACCAATGGTTGTACCGGTTGTTTCTGCATCAGAAATGCCGAAACCGTCAATCAATACAAATAAAGTGAATGGTCTGGCCGACCTCGAAAAGATCATTGCACCTGCCGATTATCTCGATCAGGTCATGCGTCTGCGCGGCAAGACCCGCGAAGAAGCTGAAGCGCGCGTCTGGGGCGAGTGGATGTCGATGCTCAATTCCAGCTTCATGTTGCTCGATGACGGGTCGACCGACGTCTTTGGTTTTTATGAAGCGATGAAGGCGCTGCGCGAAAACAGCACCGTTCTTGCTGACATTTCTGAAGTATTCCGTTCGATTGTCAGTTTCACTCTGCATGGCTTTTCATATGTCGCCAGATCCAGGCTTCTGACACGTTCAACCAATCTGATAATCGGGTTCATGCGCCTCAACAACCTGGCGAACATTGCCGACACGACGATGGCCGCAGTCCAGGGCAGTCGTTTCCTCGATATCATGGAATTCACCGCGCCGCCCCCCTGCTGGAACAACCCTGAAGTTGCCGGCCAGGGCTTCAAATCATACTGGCGCTGGGTTCAGAAAAAAGCCGGAAACACTTCAGTGCCTGATGAGCTGACCGACGGCCAGGGGATTGCGAGAAGTGTCGGTATCGGTCTGGTAGTCGTGGGGCTGGCCATCGATGCCTGGGGCATTGCCCGATCTGAAGACCGGCAGGTAGGCCGCACTTCTTACAGTCTTGCCAAACACTATGTCGGTGCCGCTTTTGGGGTGGCGTCGCTGGTGGCTCTGTGCTGCACACCTCTGATCGGTCAGATAATTCTGTTTGCCGGCCTCACCTGGTCGATCATCACCTTCGTCGGCGACATTGTCGGCGAATATAACAAGCGCTGGAAGGATGCCTACAAGAATTCATACTGGTATCTCTACGAAAATGATCCTGAATTTCGCTCGTTTTACGACAATCGCGCCATATTGAAAAACGAAGAGAAGGCGGTTTCGCTGCGGCTCATGCACGAGCGTTTCCAGGAATTCAAAGTCAGCGAAGCCCCGAAGGGTGATACTCCCCAAGCCAGAAACGGTAGGGTATTCATCGCTCTTGAAAAGCAGGGCGTGCTGATGAGCTATTACAGTCAGAAGGGCTTTTCGCTGCCTGATTTTGACATCGATCGTCTCAAAGAACTCTGGCAGATGAAAGCCGACTTCATGTCATGGAAGCCCACCGAAAAAGAAGCAAACGCGAAGGGTTTCTGGGACAAAATCGGCAGGATGGTCAGCCCGGTCACCTGGGCCGGCTGGGTTGGTGACGGTATTCAGTCGAAGGAATACCGCAAAACTATCGAGCAATACAATATTCAGAAAGTTTTCTTCAATCCCGATTATGTTCTGATCAAGAAATACCTGAATTACACCACTGCCAACAAGCTTTCAGGCGGCATTTACGATGCGGTCGGGCTGCGTATCGAGCAGTCGCCATTCAACTATGTCCCGCTGATTGCCGTTGACGCTGGGGTTTTCAATGAAGAACTGCTGCGTGAATCGCTGGCGGCAGATGCATTTCAGATCGGTCAGAAAGAACTGGCGCACCTGCGCGGCCAGATCAGCGGCGCTTCAGAACAGGCCGAAAAATTCATCGAAGACATGGATAAAACCGTTTCCAAGATCGACGAAAAGGACCTGCCGCAGGCCGCCCGCATCAGAAAGTTTCTCGACCGTCTCGCAAAAGCCTGTGCGGCTGATGCCGATAAAGCCGACAACAAGCTGTTCAACGACGGCAAGCGTATTTTCTCATGGCGCTGGAACGCTGAAAAGAAAGACAAAACCGCGACTGCCATCGTTGCTGCTTTCAAGAAAGACATCGAAAAATCGCTGCTTTACGAGCCGCTCTCGCTGGCTCAAAAAGCCGCCGAAACCGTGGTGCTGCTGACGACCGTCAAGCAGCAGCTCGACCTGTCGACATTGATGCACGCATTTGTCAAAGACCGCCGCGAGGGTCTGAGCCGCTTTGACGAGACCTTCAGAACCATCGCCATCCATGAATATCTGAAGTCAGGCAGTTTTCTCGACTTCAAGGGCAACACTGTCAGTGACTGGTTCGGTCAGGTTTATTCGACTTATGACGAAACCGACAAGCTGCTGAAAATGCTGGAAAAAGACGTTGAAAAGTTCACCGGCTTCGCCAATACCTCAAATGCCGATTCGCGTGATCGTCTGCTGTGGTTTGACAAAGAAATCACCCACCCGGCTGAGCTTCTCAAAAAAATCAACGAAGAACTCGAAGCCTGGAAAGCCACAGTCGAAGCCTGGGAAGCGGTAGCCGAAAAGACCGGCATCGATCTGCCGCTGGCAGCCAATGACGAATTCGCCGCCAAAGTGTTCAAAGAATTCAAACTCGATTACGAACTCGAAGCATTGAATCCTGACAACCCCCTTGCCGAGCTGGCAGCCTCAGAAAAATAGTCAGCCGCAGAGCAAAAAAGAACCGCCCATATCCCTGGATATGAGCGGTTTTTAATTCCTGTAAGCTTTATCAGTCGTCAGGCAAAGGGTGGGCGAGCCGATGCAGCGCCTTTTCGAGACGCTCGCGATCTGGCTGGCTCAAGGTTTCTTCGAATCTGAGAAATCCTTTTTCCGACTTGCCGAGAATCTCGTTAACCAGCATCAGCAGTGCCTGTATCTGGCTTTCGCCCCACAGGCGGCTTTTTTCGTAGTCGAAGGCGATGGCATTGTCAAAAACGAAGACCCCGAGCTCATAGGCTTCGCAGCGTTTGAACTCGAGGTTACGCACCATGAAATGAAATGGGCTGGCCTTTTTGTCGCAAACCAGGGTTGCCGCGCACTCGACCTCGTCGAGACCTGTTTCATTGCCGGTTTCGTGGACAAGAAAACGGGCCCGGCCGACCATGAAGCGTGCCTGCTTTCTTACCAGCCGGTAGGCGGCGATTACTTCGGCAGCCGACAGCCCGCAGATGCAGATTTCCGGGCAACTGCCGTCGTCTTCGTCGAAAATATCATGTACGTGATTCCATAGCCATCCCATACATATATTATCGGCATCGGTCAGCGATTTCTCAATCAGAGCTTTTTATCAGCTGAATTTGCTTTCTGACTCTCATAATCATCACGGCCTCGAAAAGTCCTTTGCTCAATCCATCAAACCTGAGGCTGAAAAGACGACCGTTTCGACTGCATCGTCGAGACTAAATCTGACGGGTTCCGTTTTCATTTCAGGGTTGTAAAAGAGAAAGGAGGGCAATGGCCAGCCATTGGCAAACGAGCCGTCAGGAAACATATAAACCGTAGTCAACGATCCGACCGAAACATCGATCAATGAAAGCAGTCGATATTGAGAAGGTTCGGCGGGGCTCCAGTTTTCCGGATTTTTGCCGTAGGCATCGTCTTCATTGTTCATGGGTATGCCGACGCATATCTGCGGGTTGCGGGCCAGCTTTTCGAACCGGCAAATATGGCTTTTTTCGAATTCTGAGAGCAACAGTCTTACTGTTTGCCGTTTCTGCACGGCAGAAACCTGTGCACGGTTGACAGCTGACCTGAAGCTTTGGATTTCATGCCGCAAAATGAACCCTTCGCTGAAGTGCCTCATCTTCGCTAACCCCCAGAATGCCAGAACGGCAAAAAGCAGGCCGGCGGCAATAATCCTTAGAACAGCTACTTGCGAGGCCTGAGTCAGCGAACCCGGTGCAACGGCAGGTTCAGGCCTGACCACAGGCCGTTTAGCTTCAGCCGATTTTTTTCCAGATCTTTTCCGTGACATGCTTTACATAATAACCGCCGATTTCTGCAAAAACCAGATAATATCGGTTAATCAATCAATCCTGGCAGCCGGGCAAGATTTTGCAGCGATCAGCTATGGGTGGGTTGGGTCAATGGCGGATATTTAGTCAAAATTGCAACTTAACGCAGGACAAACAGGCAAAAAATATGTATTATTGCAGAAGATAATTCACACTCAGCAGTTGAGGCACATGACAGTGGGAGCCGCGTCACCGAACTTCGAGTTTATTGAAAATATTGATCAAAGCCTGTTTGAACAGGTTGTGAATGCTGAAAGGTTCTGTCTTTCTGAACCTAAATTCCCGAGCTGTTTATAGCGTGTTTTCTGGCTCCACCCCGAATGCTGC
>CAYYUI010000106.1:0-11218 GCA_964474705.1 uncultured bacterium | reverse complement strand
ATCGCCTGACCTGCCGAAACTTTTATCAGGAGATAGTAAGCGCTTGCCCTTGTGTACAAGGCACAGGCAAATCCTGTCATCTGATCTTATGCATGTACTGTCAGAACAATCCGGGTCTTTCCGTGTTCATCCGAGGGAAATCAGTCTGCGGAGTTGGCCTGTGAACTAGTTTTATCCGTGGTGGCAGGCAACCCGGTGGCCGGGCGCAACTTCTACCAATGTCGGTTTCTGCAGGCACTTTTCGCCGCGTTTCGGGCAGACCGCGAAATAGCAGCACCCTTCAGGGCCGGCAGCCCTGTTGTCAGTTGCCGGGATGTGTTCTAAGGCATGTCTGATGTTTCCCTCGCGCAAAAAAAGTGCTGAATCAAGCAGACGCCTGGTATATGGGTGACGGGCCCCGTCTATGAGACTGTCGGCAGGCAGTTCTTCAACCAGATGGCCATGATACAGCAGGATGATTCGGTCGGAAATCTGCCTGACCACCGCGACATCATGCGAAATGAAGATCATCGACAGATTTCGACGCGCCCGCAGGCCCATCAGCAGTTCAAGAATCTGTGCCTGCACCGACACATCCAGTGCCGAAACCGCCTCGTCG
Source organism: uncultured bacterium (assembly GCA_964474705.1). Lineage (GTDB taxonomy): Bacteria > Muiribacteriota > Ozemobacteria > Ozemobacterales > Ozemobacteraceae > Rifleibacterium. The sequence goes on along the minus strand of CAYYUI010000106.1, from coordinate 10,620 downwards.
GCAATAACCAGACTCGGGCCGAGAATCAGGGCACGGCAGATGCCGATGCGCTGACGCTGGCCACCGCTGAATTCAGATGGGTAGCGATCGAGAGCTTCCATTTCAAGCCCGACTTCTTTAAGGGCTTGAATCATTGCCTGCTCCCGGCCGCCTTCCGGCTCGATACCGTGAATTTTCAAAGGTTCTGCGATTATCTGCCTGACTGTCATTCTTGGGTCGAGTGACCCGAACGGGTCCTGAAAAATCATCTGCATGTCGCGAAGCGCCGCCAGACGCTCGGCCCGCCCTACCCCGACCAGATCACGGCCATTCAACTGTGCCGACCCCGAATCGGCTTCATAAATACCCATGAGAACGCGCGCCAGAGTTGATTTGCCCGAGCCGCTTTCACCGAGAATACCCAGAGTTTCGCCACGGCCGACCGAAAACCCGGGAATGTCGAGGGCAGTCAACTGCCGGGGTGGGCCACCGCCGGCAAGGCGCCTGAGCCGCTGCAGAAATGAATCTTCGACGGTAAAACTCTTACGCAGAGCTCCGACGACGAGAATCTCGCGGGCGGGTGAAGCATCGATACCGGTTTTATCCATCAGCTGTTGCCCCCGTCAGCGGAAAAAAGCAGGCCACCTGCCGGCCGTCACCAGAAGCAGAGACCTGCGGCCGACTGCCCCGGCACTCGGCACGGGCCTGCCGGCATCGGTCTGAATATACGCAGCCGGCGGGCTTGCGATCGGGCGATGGCAGGTTACCGGCAATCGCGGTCGGAAGACGCCGTTGCGCAACCAGTCGCGGCAGCGCTGACACCAGATCGGCAGTGTATGGGTGCGCCGGAGCGGCAAGAATCTTTGTCGTCGGGCCATTCTCGACCAGGCAGCCGCAGTAGAAAACCGCCAGATGATCTGAAACCGCCCTGATGACGCCCAGATCATGGCTGATAAAAATCATTGTCCGGCCCTCTTTTTCGATCAGCCGCCGCAGTTCAGCGAGAAGCTGCACCTGCAGCTCGGCATCGATAGCGGTCGTCGGCTCATCGGCGATGATCAGATCGGGGTCCATGACCAGCGCCATCGCTATCATCGCCCGCTGGCGCATACCGCCGCTCAGCTGGTGCGGATACGAGTGCCAGAACTTTTCGGGCTCGGAAAACCCGGCCCTGGTAAGAGCCCTCAGCACCTTTTCTCTGACCTGATCATGACTGACACCCTTTTCGTGGGCGTAAACAGTCTCAGCGATCTGGTCGAAGAGGGTCATCAACGGGTTCATCGCGGTCATCGGCTCCTGAAAAACGAAACCGATACGGCGGCCACGCAGGTGCCGCATACTTTCGTCATCGGCCCCGGTAAGCTGCCGGCCATCGAGTTCGATACTGCCGCTGCGCCCGCTGATTACCGCTTCCGGAAAAAGCCCGGCAATATTCAGGGCCAGCACCGATTTGCCCGAACCAGATTCACCGGCAATGCCCAGACATGTACCGGTGGCCACTTCGAGCGAAATGTTTTCGAGAACCGGCAGCAATCGGCCGTCGGTTCCCTTCAGCTGCAGTGAAAAATTCTCGACCCTGAGCAATACCGGCCTGCTTTCAGCTCAAAATTTTGATTCGGGCGGGCCGAACAGCAGTTTCCAGTTCAGCACGTCGTTCCATATCTGGCAGGCGGCGGTGGCGCGCCCGGCTTCGGCATGATACAGCCCGACATCGCGAGGCCGCAACAGAAAAGCCATCGGCCGGGTCTCGTCAAGATAACCGGCAATTCGGGCCCGCGCTGTCTCGCGATCCGGCATTTCCAGCATCGAGTCAAGAATATTGAGAGCCTCGTCGAGCTGCTGATCTGCTGCTCCTACAAAATTCAGATTGTCGAGCACCCGTGGAGATGAATGCAACAGCGAAACCCAGTTGCCGGCCACCGGCAGCTGCAGACTCAGCAGCGCCGTCGTGAACTCGCCCTGGCGCAGACGCCGCGCTACGAAATCAGACCACGAAACTGCCTCGATTTTTGCCGTGATTCCGGATCTGGCAAGATTAGACACCATCTGATCAGCCACTACCCGCCTGGTGAGATTGTCATCATTGATAAGAATACTAATTTCAAACGGCTTCCCCTGGTAGTCACGACGACCGTCACCGGTCGTATCGACGACTCCCGCTTCTTCGAGCAATTTCATGGCTGCAGCCGAGCGCGCTGCATAGTCTTCAACCGTGCCCGAACCTGAAGCCAGCGGACTGGCAAAAGCCTCTTCGCATTCCGACGAAAACTGTTTGGCGATGCCGGCTCTGTCGATAAGCATGTCTAGAGCCCGACGCACCTTAACATCAGCAGTCATAGGCTCCTTCATATTGAACATCCAGACCATTTCAGCCTGGTTCGGATAACGCACGAATTTAACCTGTTCGAGGTTCATCGCCTCGAGCTGCCCGGCCACCATCGACGGCAGGTTGACCCAGTCGTATTTATTGGCCCTGAAATCAGAAATCAGCTGTTGAATGTCGTAGACGCTGTGAACCAGCACCAGCGGCCGCGAAGCTACCCGATCGTCAAAAAAGTCAGGGTTCGGTTCGAGCAATACATACAGCCCGCCCTCACGCGATCTGACCCGGTAAGGACCAAGTCCGACCGGCTTGTCGGCATAGGCAGCCAGATCGTAGACCCCGCTGGCATTAGCCGCAGTCGTCGCGGAAGCAACTTCGGCCTGGACGGCCTCGGCACTGCCGGTCGCCAGTTTGTGCATCGGCAGCAGACCGACGCAGAGCAAATCGAGATACTGTCGTGAATCGCCGGCAAAAACAATATGACACTGCTGACCCTGGCCGATCGAGGAAACGCTGAGCACACCTTTCGCCAGATCGGCATAAGGGCTGCCGCGTTCCGGGTCACGCATCATTTTGATCGTGTAATCGAGTGAACGCGGATCAAAGTCAGTGCCGTCATGCCATTTAAGACCCCGGCGCCAGACGGCATTGAGAACCACGGTGCCGTTTTCGCCGGCGCTCAGATAATACTCTGAAAACAGGTAGGGAACGAAACTGCCGTCAGCAAGCTTGCGCAACGGCGCGGCATGCACGAAATTTCCCACCATCTGACCGTGTTCCGACTCGCAGTGTTCGAGCTGATTGAGGCTCAGAGGGTCGCCGTAGACGCCCAGCTTGACAACTTTACCGCTGTTGTCGGCCAGCAATGCGGCAATGTCTTCCGGCAGCTTCTTTTTGCTGCCACAACCGCTGAGAATGATTACAGCACCGAGAAGGCAAATCAGAAAAAGGTTTCGCAGATTGTTCATAAGGTTCCTTGCAGTCAGTTTTGCGGGGCCTGAATAATGCCCGGCACCTGATTTCCGGTAAAACTGGCAATGCCATCGGCCGGCACGACCGCCGGGGCTTCAGCCGGCAACCGGTTGTATTTCGTCACCAGACCTTCAGCCCAGGTTCTGGTTTCGGTAGCGACAATTTTCGATGCGGCGATGCGCGAAAGTATCGGAACGGCTTCATTGGACCGGCCGGCCTGCATCAGGCCGTTACACATCGCGACTTCGGCCTCGGTGATCGAGGCGACGAGCGAAGAAGCATGGGCCTTGATTTCCGGGGGCGAAGTTTGCATGGTGGCAGCGGTTTCAAGATGCTGCCTGGCCCGGTCGAGCTGCTGCTGCCTGATCAGCACCACACCCAGATCGCGATGAAAAACCCCGTTGTCGGGATTCAGCGCCAGGGCTTTCACCAGCGCTTCTTCAGCCTGCTGCTGTTTGCCGACGTTTGAAGCGGCAATGCCGATGATGCTGAGCATCGTCGGGTCGCGGTCACCAACCTGGGCCGAAACTGAAGCAGCGAAGTCGAGCGCTTCCTGCCACTTCTGGTCGCCGGCTCTCATGACCGCCAGCGAAGCTTTCGCCTGCAGTTCGAACGAGGGGTATTTCAGGGCTCTGGTCAGGTATTTGTCGGCGGCGGCCATCAATTCTTTACGCCGATCTTCCGGAATCGCATATCTGGTGATGTCGAGGGCGATCTTGCCTGCATAGATGTAATAGATCGAACGTGCTTCGCCGGCAGTGAGCTCAAGACCGCGGGTCGCCATCTGATATGCTTCGACAAGCTTGTTCATCAGATGATAGTAAATATGCATCTTGCGGAAAACGACCGAATGGTATGTAGACCTGGCGTTGAAATTGATGTTCTTCATCGACTGGTCGGCGTAACTCATCGCTCGCTGCGCATCCTGTTCCTGGGCATAAAGAGTCGATAGTTTCAGATAAGGGTCACCTGGCAGCGGATCGAGTTCGACCGCTTCATGTAAAAGAGCTTTGGCGCGGTTGACAGCTTCGGCCTGAGTGTAGCGCATATACATATCGGCTTCGCGCACCTTTTCATCAGCAGTCCAGCAGCGCATTTCATGCCAGGCATTGCTGGAAGCGCCAAGCAGAGCGATAATGGCAAATGCTGCCGCTACCGGGCGACCAAGCTCGAGTTTTTTGCGGGCCAGCTGCGAACTGAAGAAATCGGTTTCGGTCAGCACCGGCACCAGGCCGAGAAATAGAACCGCATAAACCGCCGTTTCGATGCGGTGGAAAGGGAAATCGGGTATCGCAGCCAGCAGCTGCGACACAATGCCGGCAGCAAGGCCGATAAGCAGAATATGATCACCACGCATTTCCCCGTCGGGGCGTGCGAAAATTTCGCGGCGCAACGCCTGCTGAATGCTCGAAAAGAACCGGAACACCACAAACAGAAACAGCGCCAGCCCAATGATACCCATTTCAGAAATGAGCTGCAGCCAGTCGTTGTGAGCCTGGCGGAAAGTGACGGCAGTAAAAGTCTCTTTGTTGTCTTCAGTGAAGGTTTCGCCTTCCTGAAGCGGGAAAAAATGCTTGAATGCACCAAAGCCACGACCGAAAAGCCAGCCGGGAACAGAACCGTCAAAAGCCTTGATGGTGCCATACCAGACCCACATGCGTTCGTAAGTGTTACTGGCCTCGCGATTGAGCGTGAAGGTGTATTTGATCTTGTCGAGAATGCTTTCAGACTGAATGGTCTTGACCGACAGCGTGAAAAGCCCGCCGAAGATCATTATCACAGCCACCAGGAAGAAGGCAGCGTGCCGGCGCATCAGTTTCTGATTGCGGTCATTGAGGAACAACATGATGACCATGTAGACCATGCCGCAGGCAATGCCGATCAACGCCGCACGGCAACGGGTGATATACAACCCGTAGAGCAGCCAGCCGTACAGCCCAAGCGAAAATATCTTCATCAGAGGGTTACGGTAGTAGAAAAAGAAAGCCAGCGGTAGAAATGCGGTGAACATCGCAAAGGTGCCGAGGTAGTTGCGATTGCCGAAGGTGGAGACTACCGAACCCATATAATAATCACGATTGGCCAGCTGCGGAAACAGTGGCAGATAGTAACCGTTCGGGTCGATCTTGCCGTTGAGCACGTCTTCTTTGACGTAGGTAATCAGGTTCTGAGCATCGAACTTGAAATAGAAATTGTAGGTTTCCATGATGCCGATCGTCGAGGTCGCCAGACCGGTGAAAACAACCGCCCAGAGAATCAGTTCGACCTGCCAGCGACTGCGCACCACATTCGCCACCAGCGGGAAAAGCATCATGATGCAGAAAACCCCGCGCAGATCGCGAATCGCCGATGGCACGTTGTAATTCCACATCACCGAGAGAGCAGCGAAACCAAAAAACAACACCAGCGGAAAATCAATGCTGGTGCGGGCCAACATCAGATGGCGACGGGTGAATATGCGGGCGCAATAAATACCCGCCAGCAGGGCAATAGCGATCTTCGAGAAGAATTCTTTCGGGGTCAGAAAGTTTTCGGTAGTAGCCCGGCTGTAGAGAAACGGCATAATCAGAACGACCAGCAGCAGGCCGATGTAGATCAGCCAGTCGGTGGTCGAGAGACCGGCTTTCGTTTCGTTGCGGCTCTTTCTGAAGAACCTGTAGAGCCAGTCTTCGACTGTCTGCAGCAGCGAACCGCCGCCGGGAACCTCACTGGTCGTTTCCTGTTCGGAATCTATGCTGCTTCTGACCCGTTTCTTTGCCATGACCTTAGTTAGCCTTTATAGTGACCGGGTCAGCCGGATATTCGCCAGTTGTGCCGTTGGCTTTGCGGCCGGAATGATCTTTGATGCGGGTATTGCTCGGTGAAATCCGGATCGTCGAAGAACCGGGGAAAAAAGCAGTATCACTGGCAGCGGCGGTCAGGAGCAGCAGCATTTCGGTAGTCGAAGCATTAGTAAAACTGGCAATCCCAAATACCTCAGCCACATCACGGGAAGCCCAGAGATCACCAGTGGGCGGTGAAGCATTCGAAACGGTAATATTGGTATCGGTTGTGACTATATAACGCGAAAATTCGAGCCGGAGAAAATCTGCAGGGCTGATCTGCCGGTTGTGATCGGCGTCGATCCAGGTGGCGCGCTGCAGAGTCAACGGCGGTTTGTAATCAACGATGATGTCGTCGGTTTCAACGGCGTTATCGGGGCCGTTCGAACTGACCTGACCCTTGATGTAATCGACCTTGTATTCGCGGCCCCATGGGTCACGCGGCAGATCCTGCAGGTAGGTGCCGAGCAGCACCCGCATGTCGGTTCCCTGAAACGGCCTTTCGGCCATGGTATCATGCTTGATCAGGGCCTCTTTGATTACATCGAGTTCATGTTTGGCCTTGGTCAAACGGGTCTGCCTGACGTAATCCTGATAGTAAGGCAGCGCAACGCCAACCAGGATGGCGATAATGGTAACGACGATCAACAGTTCAATCAAAGAAAATGCTCGTTTATTCATGGTTGAAGATACTACCACACCCTTTTTCTCCCAACAACAAAAACCTGAATGTCGGTTTCAGCATTCTTCAATCGTTTTCCTGCTCTGCCGGTTGATACGGTTGGCGGCGATGCCCATGCCAAGAAGGCTCCAGAATACCGGAGCTACCGAAACCACACTGTCGTTGAAGATTGCCGCGATCAGGTAAGCCAGAACGGCAGCCGATAAGCCGACGCCCATGATTTCGGCAAAACCGTTGAATTTGCAACTCCAGTAGATTGAAGCCGACTCATATAGAAAAACGGCGAACATAACCAGCATGGCAAACAGAGATATGAGACCTGAATTTATCGCAATCTGCAGATACTGGCTATGAGGCTTCTCGATCATCGTGAATAACCCGCCCCCGGGCCAGGTCTTCAGTTTGCCCATACAATCGTGGTTGGGAAAATGCGCCGCGAAAGTATCAGGGCCAAAACCGATCAGAAGAGTCCGTTTCAATAACGGCAGGGTTCGTGACCAGATATAACCGCGATTGCTGGCAAAGTGCTGGCGGTTTTTGAATCCCCAGACCTCGACTTCTCTGTTCTCGGCAGGCTTGCCATACTGGTTTAGAAGCTTGAAGCCGTCGGCAGCCGCCAGCAGATAAAACGAAACCCCGCCGCGGCCGATTTCCAGAACATTGAACTCAGGCCATGCGTAGATCATGAAACCACGCATTCTTTTCTCAGGAAATACAACCAGATATTCTTTCGACGCAAAGGCCGTGGATGATGCAACCGACCCATCACTGGCGACACCGGTTTGCGGCATATCTGAGCAGACAATCGCCGGGGCGGTCACGACGGCGGTATATGACGCCATGATGTCTGTCCCACCGGTTCGTAATTTCGGGTTTGGCAACAGCCGGTAAGGAACCAGCTCTCCATGCTGATCGTAGAATTCAAGCCGGTCATTGTTCAACCTGACTTCAGATTTGAAGCCATCGAAGACAAAAGTGGCCGACTGCGATGCGAGCTGCAGATCTTCAAAATTTCCAAAGAGGCCTGGCTGGTTCTCGAGGGGCCGCGATGACACTGAGCCGAGAAACCTTGGCACATCGCCTCTCTTCCAGGTATATGCATCCATTATGAAGGGCGCGATCAGATAACTGCAGAGCAGAAATGCTATAACCCGCCAGTTGCAGCGCAGCCGGCTGCGCATGAAGGGCAGCAAAGCAAGTGCTGCAACCATGCCGGCCAGCATCCCGGCCCGGGATTTGGCGCCAAGCAGATTGACGAACAGCAGCACGTTCAACGGCACCAGGAAGTATTTCCATTTTTTCGGCGCCAGAACCGCCATCGCGAGTGTCAGTGCAAACAGCATTGCCATATAACTGCCGGTGAAATTGCCATTGCCGAAGGTAAGAAAAATCAGGTGTCCCTGATTCTTCACTTCAGTCAGGTCAATGCTTGAAACGACTTCAAACATCCTTTGCGGCACCAGAAGCCATTTAGCCCAGCCGGCATACATATATTCGTAACCAAAAAACTGCGCGGCGCCGGCAATGGCAAGCACCGCCGCCGAAGCCAGCAGACAGGTGCCGAGAATCTTCAGTTCGCGTTGCCGGGCAGCCATGTTGATGAAGAGAAACACAATCGCCATGTAGCTGAGATGCACCAGCAGCCCTTCGTGACGATGCGGGTCGCCAAACAGCGCCAGCTGCCAGTGCTCGGCAAAAACCGTCGAGATGACCGAAAAAAACGCATAAAGCCCCAGAGGCTGGTAATACCAGCAGGGCCGCTGCGCCCGGCGATTGAACGTGAACCACAGCAGGGCGGTGGTCGAGAGAATGACCAGCCAGACCGCCTTGTAATATGAAAAAAAGTTGCCCTGCACTGCCGGCCCGTAGACCTCGGCGGCTATTCCCTCGAACCTCACGGCGCGCAGGCAGACGATCAACGGCACCAGCCCAACAATTGCAGCCAGTAGAGCCAGTCCGATCCAGTGAACCGGCCGGTCATCCGATTCCACACGTCGTTCATCTGCCGCGCTGAGAACAATATTGCTGTCTGAGGACATATGCCTGCTTTTCCCTTTCGTGTCTGTTCGCAAAACCTGCAGAATTACTGATAATTCAAGATTGTGCCGGGCAGTTTTTTGCTGGTCTGGCAATCAATAAATTCAGGAATGCCGCCCACACTTCTGAACACCTGATTTTATATCATCTCAAGGCTTTTCAGGCAACAAAACAACAACCGCGCCGGTAACATACCAGGCGCGGTCGCTGTTAAAGTTCAAAAAAATTGGGCTGAATCAATATTTTATGCTGGTAGCCTGCTCGGTTTTGCAGGAATTGCCTTCACCGTCTTTGATAGTGTTTGGGTCTTTCGCTTTGACAGAATCGTGGCCAAGCCTGAACGGGGGATTTCCCGGGGGGTTGGCAGTAAAATCGAGAGTGAGCTTCACAGTCATGTTTTGATCTGAAAGCTCTTTATTCGTATAGTTGCTTGCGGGGTTACCGTTTGAATAAACAAGATCATCTGCAGCGACATTCAGAGTCGGGCCCTGAGCAGGATCGATCGGGCGGGTAAATTTCAGAACCAGTTTGTCGCCGGTATCGACTTTCATCGTTCTATTAGTGTCTTCCCACAGGGCGCGGGTAATTGCGAGGGGCGGCCTGAAATATGCCTTTACCTCATCGCCGGTATTATCGGCTGCATCGGGGCCGATTGAATAGCAAACCGACTTTGGCGAATCGACAACATAGGGTCGACCCCATGGGTCAGGTTTTGCATTCAAAAGATACGGGCCAACCAGATCATAAGTCGTTGTCTTCGTATAGAGAAATCTTTGGTCGGTTTCATAACGAATCAGCGCATTCTTGATTTCATCGAGATCCTGCTTGGCTCTCGTCATGCGCGATTCTTCAACATACTGCTGGACAAATGGAATTACCGCGCCTGCTAATATCCCGATAATGAGAATTACTATTAACAGCTCAATCAGCGTAAAACCTTTTTTCACAAACAACCAACTTTCGAATTTCAAATTAGATAAGTAAAAATTCCCCGAAACCAAAGCTTCGGGGAATTAAAAAACTATACGTTAGAAACCTGTAGCTTTAAGCTTAAGCGTTCCAGCTTTCTGCCAAGCCAAATATACTGTATCGGCTACAGCGTCAGGAGTCATATCGCAAAAACCTTCCTGAACTGCAGGTGCAGGATTGCGAGTAATTACAATGTTATTGCTTGTAAAAGCAGGAACAGCAGCAAACTCAACGTATGCTTTGCGATCTGTACCATCCAATGCAGCAACAGCACCAACGGTTTTAGTTGGGGCCGAAAACGCGGCGTTGTTCAACGCAACGCCACCAACGGTTATCGCAGCAAGATCTGCAGCTGCTACTGGATTATTAACCGGTCTGGTAAAGTAGAAGGTCAGATAATCACCAATAGTATAACTACCACTACCATCAGCGTCAGTATATTCAACTTTTGTAACCGCCATGGGGGGGCGAAAATCGAGTGTCAAGTCATCATCAAGACCATCATCGTCTGCACCATCAAGCCCAAAAGACCTTACATGAGAACGAGTCAGATCGATATAGTAAGGAGCACCCCATGGGTCGATCAGCAGCTGTGAAAGGAATGGACCGACAAGAGGTTCAATTGAGTTACTGGCATAAACGCTTCTTTCAAGTTCCCATCTGACAAGCGCATTTCTGATTTCGGTCAAGTCCTGTTTTGCTCTGGCCTTGCGACCTTCGTCGATGTAGTCCTGAACGTAAGGAATGGCCGCGCCGGCCAGGATCGCGATGATCGTGATGACGATCAACAGTTCAATGAGAGTAAAACCTTTTCTAAGCATGTACATGCCCTCCTG
>CAYYUI010000105.1:0-11820 GCA_964474705.1 uncultured bacterium | reverse complement strand
GCCAAGCCTGTAGCGGACTTGCACCGCCGAGTTATCGCCCATGCCGGGCGCACTACAAAAAACCGGCCGACTCAGACGAGTCGGCCGGTTATAAATTATCGGACTGCCGGTCAGATTTTATCGAGAGCCTGCCAGAGGTCTTTCTTCAGATCGATGTAATCTTCACAACCGACTGAGAATCTTATCAGACCATCAGAGATGTCTGCTTCAGCGCGTGCTTTAGGGCCCATACTGGCATGGGTCATACTTGCCGGATGCTGAATAAGGCTTTCGATGCCGCCCAGAGAAACTGCAAGGGTGCTGAGATGAACTGAATCCATTACGGTTTTGCCGGCCTGAATTCCGCCTTTGACTTCAAAGGAAATCATGGCCCCCGGCCCGGACATCTGTTTTTTGGCAAGCTCATACTGAGGGTGTGAACGCAGGCCAGGATATTTAACCCAGGAAACTTTCGGGTGTTTTTCAAGTTCTTCAGCAAGCTTGATCGCATTTTCCTGGGCAGCTTTAACTCTCAGGGCCAGAGTTTTGATGCCTCTAAGCACGAGCCAGGCCTGATGCGGGTCGATAGTTCCACCCCACTGACAAAGCACACCATGCATCTGCTTCAGCAGTTCCTGCTTTTTGGTAACAAGAATGCCGGCGACGACATCGCTGTGCCCGTTGAGAAATTTGGTCATACTGTGCAGAACGACGTCAGCACCCAGCTGCAGAGGTTTCTGCAACATCGGACTGCAGAAAGTATTGTCGACCACCAGCAGAGCACCGGCATCATGAGCGATTTTTGCGCAGGCTTCGATATCAGTTATGCTGAGAGTTGGGTTAGCCGGGGTTTCGACATAGACCATGACCGTATTCGGCCGCAGGGCTTTTTTGACGTTAGCCGGGTCAGAACTGTCGACAAAGGTGGATTCGACGCCAAAACGGACCAGTTCTCTTTCAAGAATTGTTCTGGTCGGGCCATAAACAGAACCGGTTGACACGATGTGTTTTCCGGCACCGAGAAAAGCCATAAAAACAGTAGAAATCGCAGCCATGCCGGTGGCAGTAGCAAGGGCATATTTGCCACCTTCGAGTTCGGCTACGCAACTTTCAAGGGCTGCATTAGTCGGATTGCCGATACGGGTATATTTGTAACCGCTGTCTTTGCCGGAAAATCTGGCCGCACCCTGGTCGGCATCTTCAAAAGCAAAAGTAGAGGACTGGTAGATCGGCACGCTCACACCACCAAAAAGCTTGTCAGGAGCCTGACCGGCGTGAATGCAGGCGGTATCGAACTTTACATCTGAATGTTTCATGTGCAACTGTTCCTTTCCCTTGTACAGATCAATTTGCTGCCATATTATGCCTGTTTTTTCGCTTTGTCCAGAAAAGAAATCAATTTTGTAACACTGAATATCACAACCAAAACCTGCCCCAAAGCAGAAACCCGCCATATCGAAATCGATATGGCGGGTTTAGGGTCGGGGCGACTGGACTCGAACCAGCGACCACTTGAACCCCATTCAAGTACGCTACCAACTGCGCTACGCCCCGATTGGTCAGGCCAAAATCAACGGCCCCAGAACCAGTTTATTCATTTTATCAGAATCAGCCTGAATAATCAACAGAAATTTTGTCAGCCGCATCAGAAGAGGGTCTCTCAGATAACTGCCTGGGCCCGGAATGAATCGATCTGTGCCGCAGAATAACCCAGGCCGGCAAGAATTTCTTCGTTATGCTGCCCGAGAACCGGTGCCGGATCTTTGACTTCCGCCGGGGTTTCCGACAATTTGACCGGGCTGCCGGGGATTTTAATCAGCCCGGCAACCGGATGTGTAAGTTCAAGAAGCATGTTGCGCGCCAGAACCTGAGGATCTGAAAGAACCTGGCTGATGGTGTTGATCGGACCGGCAGGCACATGACCAGCCTCGAGTTTCTGCAGCCAGGATGCAGAAGTCTGGCCGCACATTGCCTCATTCAGGAGCGGCAACAGTTCAGGCATATAATCACAGCGACTGCGGTTGCTGACGAAGCGGGGGTCAGCAGCAAATTCAGGCCGGCCGATGATCTCGCAGAGTTTGTTCCAGAGCTGATCATTACCGCAGGCGATATTGATATAGCCGTCAGAAGTTTTCACTGAGGTAAAAGGAGCGATAGATGGGTGCCGGTTACCGATCGGCACAGGGTCGATGCCTGAACCGGTGAATCTGGCGATGGCGTTTTCAAGAATTGCCACCATGCAGTCGAGCATGGCGACATCGACCATCTGCCCTCTGCCGCTAACGGTGCGGTTGTAAAGGGCACTTAGAATGCCGATCGCAGAGAAAACGCCGGCAAAGATGTCGGCAATGGAACTTCCCACCTTGGTTGGCTGCGAAGCATCGGGCCCGGTTATGCTCATCAGGCCGCCCATCCCCTGAATAATCAGGTCATAAGCAGGCCGACTGCTGTAAGGCCCGGTTTGCCCGAAACCTGACGAAGCACAATAGATCAGGCGCGGGTTGATTTTTTTTAGATTTTCGTAACTGAGCCCAAGCTTCTGCATGACGCCAGGCTTGAAGTTTTCAACGACCACATCAGCCGTTTCGATGAGCTTCAGAAATACTTCCCGGCCCTTTTCTGCCTTAAGATCAAGAGTGAGACTCTTTTTTCCACGGTTGATACTCATGAAATAGGCGCTTTCACCGTTAAGGTGGGGGCCAAATGCACGAGAATCATCGCCGCTACCAGGTTTTTCAATTTTTATGATTTCGGCACCAAGATCAGAGAGAGTCATGGTGCAGAAAGGTCCGGCGAGAACCCTGGTAAGATCGACAACTTTAATTCCTTGCAGTGGACCGGGCATTTTTTATCTCCAGCGGGTGTTGTAGGGAATTCTTCTGGCCGGTTCAAACGATGAGCGGCCCTGCGTTAGAATGCCCACATAAGATGTGATGTTGCGATCTTCAAGATGATCGAAGATCTGCGGAGTCGATGAATTTGGCACCACAGTTCTGATCGGGTCTGGATCGAGGTCAGCCCAGACGTATTCATCGCAGGCACGGGCCTGAGAAAGTTTGACGCCGTTGGGGTGAACGATCATCGATGAACCGAAGAAGTAAGCGCCGCTCGCATCCGGGCCAACGCTGTTGGCAGCGATCCAGTAGACGTGATTGTCATAGGCACGGGCACGGTTGGTGAGTTCCCAGTGGTCGAAGGTGCGCATGAAAGCAGACGGACGGCAGATAACTTCAGCGCCCTTGAGAGCGGTAACCCTTGCGAGTTCGGGGAAATCGCCATCGTAGCAGATAACGATACCGATTTTGCCGATCGGGGTTTCAATACAGCACGAATCGTTGCCTGGAGTTGTCCAGCCACCGCCTTCAAGCCTTTCGGTCGGGAAAGGATGGGTTTTGCGATAGACGCCGAGCAGCCCTTCTGGTCCTACGAGCGCGGCACTGTTATAAACGATACTTTTTTCAGGGCCACGTTCATAGGTCGGAAAGCAGATATAGCAGTTGAATTCTTTGGCCCAGCCTACTGCCTTGTCGGTCAGTCGGCCAGGAATGGTGTCAACTACATCCCAGAGGTCTTCGGCCTTGCCGCGTGGGGTGAACCCGGTTGTAAAGCTTTCTGGTAGAACGATCAGATTTGCCTTTGACGCCTGCGAGCACTGAGAAATCAGCTCGTAGGCCCGATCCATGTTTCGTTCAACAGCCATCGGCTCGACAGAAAACTGTACTGCTGCGGCAACGATTTTTTGCATCCTTCATGTACTCCTTTGAACCATGCGGTAAAACTTAGTGTGATAGCATAGCACAAACTGTAAAATTTTGCATCCGCCACCCATGGTTGAATTGTTTTGTCATTTCAGGTTATATAGAGCCGTAATAACTTTTTACGTGGAGGGTTCAGATGCAATTTGCCTCGAAGATCGACAAAGAGATAAAAGCAGGTGGCAGTCTTACCGCAACTGCTGAGTGGAAAGCCCTTGAAGATCATTTCAAAACCATAAGCAGTCAGCATATGCGTGAGATGTTTGCAGCTGACCCCGAGCGATTCAGCAAATTCAGCATCGAGCTCGGCGATTTTCTCGTCGATTATTCCAAAAACCGTATCAATGCCGAAACAATGCAGCTTCTTTTCAACCTGGCAAAGGCTTCAGGAGTTAAAGAAGCTGCTGCAGCCATGTTTTCCGGTGAAAAAATCAACTGGACCGAAGGTCGCGCAGTTCTTCACAGTGCTCTGCGTAATCGCAGCAACCGGCCGGTAATGGTTGACGGCAAAAATGTGATGCCAGAAATCAATGCCGTTCTGGACAAAATGCGGGCTTTCTGTCAAAAAATCAGGAGTGGCGAATGGCTCGGCTTCACCGGCAAGAAAATCCGTCATATCGTCAACATTGGTATCGGCGGTTCAGACCTGGGGCCGGTCATGATCTGCGAAGCACTCAAGCACTATGCCGATGGCCCGGAAGTCCGCTTTGTATCGAATGTGGACGGCACCGATTTTGTCGAGAAAACCAGCCGCCTCAATCCGGAAGAAACACTGTTTATCGTGGCATCAAAAACCTTTACCACCCAGGAAACCATGACCAATGCCCTGACAGCACGCGACTGGCTGCTCAGGGTATTGAAGGACCACAAGGCGGTTGCATCTCATTTTGTAGCGCTTTCGACCAACAAAGAAGCCGTTGAAAGCTTTGGCATCGACTCAGCCAATATGTTCGAGTTCTGGGACTGGGTCGGCGGCCGCTATTCTTCATGGTCAGCGATTGGCCTGTCGATTGCCCTGTCAATCGGCTTCAACCGGTTTGAAGAATTGCTGGCAGGAGCCGGTGCTCTCGACGAACATTTTGCGACCGCCCCCCTGGAAAAAAATATACCGGTGATAATGGCATTACTGGGCATCTGGTATAACAACTTTTTCAATGCCGCCAGCATGGCAATCTTGCCTTACGATCAGTATCTGCACCGTTTTGCCGCCTATTTTCAGCAGGGAGACATGGAAAGCAACGGAAAGTATGTTGATCGTGAAGGACGCCAGGTAAACTATCAGACCGGACCTGTCATCTGGGGCGAACCAGGCACAAACGGGCAGCATGCGTTCTATCAGCTCATCCATCAGGGTACCAAGCTGATTCCGGCTGATTTTATCGGTTGTATCAAGAGCCACAACCCTGTAGGAGATCATCACCTGAAACTGATGGCCAACTTCTTCGCTCAAACCGAAGCTCTGATGAAAGGCAAAACCGAAGCTGAGGTCAGAGAAGATTTCGCCAGAGAAAAGGTCAGCGGCGACAAGGCAACGATGCTTCTTCCCCACAAGGTTTTCAGCGGTAACCGGCCAACAACCTCGATTCTGATCAAGGAGCTGACGCCCTACAATCTGGGTATGCTGATCGCCATGTACGAAATGAAAATCTTCGTACAAGGTATAATCTGGCGCATCAACAGTTTCGATCAATGGGGAGTCGAACTTGGCAAAGTTCTGGCCAAAACTATCCTGCAGGAAGAAGAAGCATTGCTTCAGGGAAAAGATATGGCCCTCAAGAACCACGATGCTTCCACGGCCAGCCTGTTACGGCATTTCGCCCGCCACAGCAGCTGATCTACCGGCCATTGCTTTTTTCAGGAAAAACAGTTATCTTTTAGTAAGAGATAGTAAGAAAGGTGGCAGCCAATGGTTAGTAATTTATCTGGATATCAGTCGGCGCCTGTTGAATATAAGCGTGAACCCGAGCCTCGTGCCGTCGAACGCAAGCAGCCCGAACCACGTGAAGAAGTACGCAGAGCCGAATCCCGTGCCGTCGAAAACAGACAGGCCGAAAAGAATCAGCCCACCCCAGAAGAGCTCCGCACGCAAAGCATGGCCAACAAACCGAAAGCGGTAATGCCCGAACTTGGGAGTCGTATCGACATTCGCGCCTGAAGTTGAATCTCAACCAGAATCGCCGGTTCATCTGCATGAGCCGGCGATTTTTCTTTTATTATTGTTGCGCTGGCGCCGCGAATCTGGTAAATTTTCTCTGTAAAATTCAAACCGGCAGGTGAAACATGTATCTGGGTCGAGTGCTGGGCCGGGCTGTATGTACAGCCAAAGATGGGCAGCTCGATGGCCTCAAGCTCATTATTGTCACTCGCATTGACCGTGACGGTAATGCCAAAGGCAAGCCATTCGTTGCCTGCGATTCAATCGGAGCCGGTCAGGGCGAAACAGTTTTTCTGTGTGGTGGCGGCGAAGCAGCGTTTCCATTCATAAAAAGGCGGCCGCCCTCTGACGCCAGTATTCTGGGTATCATTGACAGTATCGAAGGCTGAACATGGAAATCGGAAAAGTCGTGAAACAGGTGGTATCGACCATTAAAAACGGCGCATTTGCCGGGTATCCTCTGTTGCTTGTCCAGCCTTTGAGCATGAAATTCGCGAACAAGGGGTCTGAAGTCCTCTGTATCGACTTCGTTGGCGCAGCAATCGATGAAATGGTTCTCATCATGAAGGAAGGCAGTTCAGTGAACGATATGATGGGCCTGGATGAAGCACCTGCAGATGCCGCCATTATTGGTATAGTCGACCACATAACCCTTAACGATCAGCGCATATTTGAAAAGTCCGTTGCCGAAGCAGCATAAAGCAGGAGGCCGATAGATGGAATCATCGATAGTTGAACAGATCGCCAGAGAAGTAATGTTGAAGCTGAAATCAGACTCAGCCAATCGCGGGTCATCATATACACCGCCGCCACGCAAGATGGAAGGCAGCGATTTGCGTTCAGATAAACAAACCGGGAAGACAGCCATACTGCTTACCGCAAATTTCAAGGTAATCGACCAGGTTCTCGGCCAGCTCAAGGCTATTGCTCCCCAGGGCGGGACAATTATCGTTTCATCGTATCTCTACGAAAATTTTGGCAAAGATAATGTTGGTCGTGGTTTTCAGCTCATTCATTCTGGAAATATCCCCAGCCACAAAGCTCTCGAGGGGATCGACCAACTGCTGATTCCATCACTATCTATCAACAGCCTTTCAAAGGCGGCAAGCCTCGTGGCCGACACCTTTATCACCCGCGTTCTCTGCCACGCCCTTGGTGATGGCGTCAAAATAACAGTCACCGATGAATCTATTATCGACGCAGCACGTTATTTTCCAGCTGGTGTAGCTCGCAAAATAGATCAGTTGCGCCGTGAACTCGAAGGGATGGGTGTGGTTTTCCAGAGAGGCAGCATCAAGATCACCCCCGACCACAAATGCACTAATTGTGCCGCCGGCAAATGCGCTGACTGCACTACCTGTTCAACAACCCAGCAAAGTGAAAGAAAACTTTCAGATCCGCCACCAATAGCATCATCCAGAACTACCGCAACCCCCGCCGTCTGCTCTGCTGAGAGTTGCTCAAAAAGTTACGGCAGCTGCGTCTCAGAATGCGCGGAAAAAGTTAAAGAAGTTATCAAAGCGGGAGCTGAGCGTATCGAAAAAGGTCTCGGCACCCCGATCCCCGGAAATGAACTGGCCAAATACATCGACCATACCCTTCTCAAGCCGAACGCAACCCGTGAAGAGATCGTAAAACTTTGCGAAGAAGCCCGTGAATACAAATTTGCCTCTGTATGCGTCAACCCCGCATATGTTGGGCTCTCGGCCAAGCTTCTTGAAGGAAGCCCGGTAAAAGTCTGCACCGTAATCGGTTTCCCTCTGGGCGCAACCTCTTCATTCGTCAAAGCTACCGAAACACGCGATGCAATAGCCAATGGTGCTACTGAAATCGATATGGTGATCAATGTCGGCGCTTTGAAATCAAAGGATTTCGAGCTCGTCAAGAATGATATTGCCCGTGTCGTCGAAGCTGCATGCGGCAATACCGTCAAGGTCATTCTCGAAACATCTCTTCTGAACGATGAAGAAAAGGTTAAGGCCTGCGAACTCTCCAAACTCGCGGGAGCAGACTTCGTCAAAACGTCCACCGGTTTCAGTACCGGCGGGGCTACCCTCGAGGATATTTGTCTGATGCGCAAAACCGTCGGACCAACCATGGGAGTTAAAGCAAGTGGCGGCATTCGTGACACCGAAACCGCCGTGCGCATGATCCAGATCGGGGCAACCCGCGTTGGAGCCAGCGCTTCAGTCAGTATTGTAAAAGGTGAAAAACCGGCCGGCAAGGGTTATTGATAAAAAAAAGACCGGGCAACCTGTTTTCTGGTTGCCCGGTCTTCTTATTTTCAGGCACATCCGGTCAGCAGGAAAGACCAGAACATGGCCACAAGTGTGTAAATCATTACGCGCTTAATCACGAACAGCCTCCTTTATCAGCACCACGATAACCATGGCGGTAACAAACCAGAAAAGCAGCATCTGCAAACCTCGATAATTGACTTGCCTACCTGACTACTTATCGGCTGTTCTACCGCGGCAGTTTAAAAATCAGGGGGAAATTTCCTGCCCGGAGGGTTCAGATGTAACTGAAATGATATTTTCGCGGGTGGGCTGCAGTAAAGTTGACACTGATGCAGTCTCTGAAGCAATGGGCGATTCGGTTTCAGAGGCAATGATCGATGCAGCCTCTGATGCAATATCTGGTAAAGTCTCTGAAGCAATGGTTTGTGCTGTCGCCGAGGCAGTAACTTCACTGGTTTGACGCGGGCGCAGCGCAGCAAAGCTACTCGGAGGCAAAGACCAGAACCCACCAGGGGAATTCTGTTCAAGAGTTTTTCCAAACAAAGGGAAATGCAGCTGTCGGGCATTGTTCAGCTCAAACACTTTGCGTTCACGGTCTTTAAACCATGCTGAACCGGCACTCTTCATAGCGACGTAAGCCCCATCATCAGGGGTGATCTCGATGAGAAGACAACCATCGAGCATGGCACCTGAAAACCTGGCGGCGAAGATATTTATTGCTTCTGCAGCCTCAGTGGAAATTATGGCAAGCCGGCCGGACAATGGCATAATACCGTTATCAAGCAATCTAATACTGGCGCCTGGATAGAAAGTGATTGTATGACTGCCCAGCAAAACAGCTGAATCTGTGGCTGCCGGATTCTCAACCGAAGAACGAACGGTGAGTATCGACCCGGCAGTCAATGTTTCACCGGCAATGTACCGCATAAACGGCACCCGGTCAGGAGTACGGCAGAAAAACGTTCCGTTTACCTTAATTCTGGAAAGCAGACTGTCATCTGTGGCAAATAAGCATTTCACAGTCAGCAGAACCATCAGAGGGAGCAGCCATACCAGTCTATTTTTCCGAAGCTTTCCGGTCATCATTTGTATCATTGGGATTTCCACTGTTATTATCGGTTGCCAGAGAGCTCACAGGGTTATTGGCCGCCTCATGGCTCTGGGCCTTGATGAATCGGTCGTATTCTTCTTTGCGGCTCAGGTCTTTGTCGGATTCTTCCAGGTGCTGAGCCAACGCCTGACGCATCAACAGAACATCGTCGCGGATAGTAAGGATTTCGTAATAGAGCATGGTAATCATCAGAATGATTCCCATGAAGGAAAGCACCGGGCTGTTGACTTTTGGAACTTTCATATAAACATAGGAAAAAATCGCAAGAGCGAACAGCACACTGAAAATCTTGCGAAACCTCTGCCTTTTAAGCGCCGTTTGATTGAAAAACACATCACGCCATTTTCTTGCTTCGCGCATGCTGCCTTCGATAACCCAGAGATGATCACGGATAATGAGCACTTCGACATATACAAGCACCATCAGAAGCATAAGACCCATGTATGTCAGAATACCCCGGTATCCTTCCATCTGGAGGTAGACAAAACCAAAAACAAGCAACGCGAAAAGCAGGGTAAAGACCTTATAAATGATCTGTCTTTCTGCAAGCATCGCCAGAAATCCTGTGAAAATGCGGCCAAGCTGCCCGGAAAAGCGGCCTGCGGAAGGTTTTTCAACCATTTCGGGGGATTTATTTGAGGAAACATCCAAGTTTTGGCGTTGCATTTTTATCCTTCAAAGGCATGTTTAATTAGTTCAGGCTGACCTTCAAAAACAGCCAGAATTTCCGCATCGAGTCTGAATGGTTCAGACGCAAGACCAGATATCGAAACCACTCCGGTAACTTCAATGTCATACCCGGCCCTGAAAGCTCTCAACAGCTGCATAGCCTGATCCATTGAAGATTTCCTTGAGCGATAATAGATGAACCGATCGATTATTTCCTGAAAATGCCTGGGGGTAAGGCCGATTTCTGTCAGGCTGGCAGCCAGTCGACTCTGATCGTTGTCGTGGCGATAATCACGGTAAAGCTGCAGGCACTTTTCCATTCGCATCGTTTCGACAAGCCGCGGGGCAGGCATAACAAATCTGGCACCCAGCCAGAAGCCTGCCAGAGCCATTCCAAAAACGACCAACAGGGCAAACAATTTTCTAAGAAATGTCATTAACGTAGATATAACATCAGTATCAGGCAATCGTCAAACCGGTTTTTGGTTGAAAAAAGACAGTGTTTCCTTTATCATCATCGATTATATGAGTGAGAAGATCGAAAAAACAATCCTGGTGATCGACGACGAGGAAGCAATAGTGCTTCTTCTTGAAACGATTCTGAACATCTACGGTTTTCGCTGCGTTTCATGTTTTTCGCCGCGCAAGGCAATGGATACAGCGAAAAACGCCAAACCCGACCTGATCATTCTTGATATCGCAATGCCTGAAATCGATGGCTACGAAGTCTGCCTGAACCTTAAGAGCGATCCATCGACCCGGGAAATTCCGATAATCATGGTGACAGCGCTCGCCCTGATCCAGGACAAAAAAAGAGGTCTCGAATGCGGGGCCGACGGTTTCATTTTCAAACCGTTCGATCCGATGGTGGTAATAAACGAAATAGACAGACTGCTGACGCGAAAATAATCATAAGCAGGGCTTCAAGTCTCTTGCATCTGTCTTTCCCCTGTGCTATTCTTACCCGGAAAAGTGTGGCAAAGCCACTTATCTTCAATTCTCTGGAGGCACCGATGACCAAATACGTTTATACTTTCGGGGCTGGCAAGGCTGACGGCCGAGCCGACATGAAGAACCTTCTCGGTGGAAAAGGCGCAAACCTGGCTGAAATGAACAGCATAGGTCTGCCAGTACCGGCAGGTTTTACCATTACCACAGAAATGTGTACTGTTTATTATGAAAACAACCGCAATTACCCCAAAGAGCTTGAAAAGCAGGTAGCTGACGGTCTGAAGCACATCGAAAGCGTCATGAACGCCAAATTTGGCGACAAGAAAAACCCGCTGCTGGTTTCGGTTCGCTCCGGCGCCCGCGTTTCAATGCCCGGTATGATGGATACCGTTCTCAATCTTGGCCTGAATGACGAAACCGTTCAGGGCATCATTGACAAAACCGGCAACGAACGCTTTGGCTGGGATTCCTACCGCCGCTTCGTTCACATGTATGGTGATGTAGTTCTTGGCATGAAACCAGAATCAAAAGACGAAGAAGATCCTTTTGAAACTGTAATGGCCAAGCTGAAAAAAGAAAAGAAAATCACCAAAGACACCGAAATGGATGCCGCCACTCTCAAAGAACTGACTCAGCGCTACAAGAAGCTGATCAAGGAAAGAACCAAGCATGATTTCCCGACTGATCCGAAGGAACAGCTCTGGGGCGCAATCAATGCCGTATTTGGTTCATGGATGGGCGAACGCGCCATTATCTATCGCAAAAAAGAAGGCGTTCCAGAAGATTGGGGCACTGCAGTAAACGTTCAGGCCATGGTTTATGGCAACATGGGCGATGATTGCGCTACCGGCGTAGCCTTCACCCGCAACCCCGCCACCGGCGAAAATGCCTTCTACGGCGAATATCTGATCAATGCCCAGGGCGAAGACGTCGTTGCCGGCATCAGAACTCCGCAGCAGG
>CAYYUI010000104.1:0-11991 GCA_964474705.1 uncultured bacterium | reverse complement strand
TCCGTGCCTGTTTATGATTTATTAGAGGGAGCTTTAATTATGCTGTTATCGATAATTTCTCACAAGTATAATAAGAGTTACGTCATCCTGAGGTCTGCGATTACCCAGCCATTGAAGATAACGCATGAAAACCTTATCGTAGAAGCATCTGGCATCTGGGTCATAACAATCAAGAAGCATCTGCCTGAAACCATCGTAGCCAATTTCTTTGCCGGCAGAATTTATCGTCTCAATTATACCATCAGTATAAAAAACCAGAGCCTGGCCAGGAGAAAGCTGCAGATCTGTGTTGGAAAATCTGGTCTTTTTGAACCCCCCGAGAACAGCTCCCTGAAGATTTATTTCACGAGTCAACCCATTGGTCTTATCAACTAAAACTGGTGAGCACGCCCCGGCATTCGAATAGGTACCGACCCCCGTTTCTGCATTGTAATACAAATACTGAAAAGTCATAACTTTTCTCTGGGAGCGGGTTCTTGTTTCGTGAACAATCTGATGCAGTCGAGCCAGCACCGAGGCCGGATCGTGCAGACAATCGCGGCAGCGCAGAATTCCCGCTTTTGCCATAGCCATTATCAACGATGCACCGACACCATGGCCAGCAACATCACCGGCCATGATGACATAACGACCTTCATCAGCCATGAAATAATCAAAATAGTCGCCGCCAAGCTCAGTCATTGGGATATTTTTTCCGTATAACTCGAATCGTGGATCGGAAATCCCTTTCTGCGGAAGCAGGCGTGCCTGAACGATTCCTGCCAGCGAAAGCTCTTCAAAATCAGCTATGCTGGCATTGAAAATTCGAGCCATTTCTCCAAACTCATCTTTGGCCGATTCGGACAGTCTGAAAGAAAAATCTCTACTTCTGATCGCAATGGCTCCATTACGCAATTCGGAGAGTGGAAGAACAAAACTGGTTGAAAAGATTATACCCAGCCCAAACAGCATCACAAGTGTCATGAGGCCGGCCGAAAGCATGAAATTTTTCTCTTCGGCGATCTGAGCCTCGATCTTTTCAAGAGGGTAAAAGGCAAAAAGACTGTAAATATCAAGATTCTTTGCACGCATGCCGGCGTAAACATATTCATGGCCGGCAATAGTGGTAATACATGGGTCAACAGCCGGATGCTCACGGGTCTTGAAATAGATTTCCGCAAACCATTCGTTATGGCTGAATGATTTTCCATTCAGGTTAAACATGTTAGCGTCTGAAAAAATAAACCTTATCCCAAGGGGATTGCGTGCAAAATTTCCGGAATTTCCCGAAAGGAATTTTTCCTGCAGGCGCCTGTTCTGAAAGAACAGCATTAAAAAATAGTCGATAACCGCATTATTTTTCAGAGAAATCAGCTTAACCAGAAGCGGAGAGGTGCGATCAATAAGACCCAGAAGAAAAATTCGGTCGGTTGCAAGCATCATATTCTGGATAATTTCATGAAAAGGTCTCTGATAGACCATTTCTGCGACTAATTCAGTTTCAGTCAAAATGTTTCCGGCTGACGAACCATTTATTTCTGCCATGTACCCTGCTGCAATATCTCTGGAAATTTTGAGATCGAGAAGAGTTTTACTCAATTGTTTCCTGCCCTTTTCGTATGCGATGAAGCGGTTGCCATCGAGGATTCCGGATTCGCTCATAAGTTTCGCGGGCGAACTGGCAACCAGCCGCATAAAAAGCAGAGAATCACCCATTTGCCTCTGGATTTGCGCCAGCATTTCACTGCTGCCAAAATTTTGTGGCAATTCCTTTTTAATTTCAGGAATAAAGCGGTTAACCTTATGAATGATTGAAGAATGCATTGTGAGACTGCGCTTGTCTATGTGCTGAATATAGCCGATACAGCTCTGGTATGCATTCTCAATAAGCGAGTTTCGTTTGCGGGAAACGTGGTCAGAAGCAGCCAAAGCCAGAAGCAGCAATGGCAGGCCGGTGGTGACCGCCAGCATGATAAGGATCTGAAGTTTAACCGAACGCCGGTCAAGACCAAAACCATTGCCACGTAAAAACAGAGTAAGAACAAAAATGCCCACCACTGCAACTAAACTGGCAAGTCTGCCTGGATGAAAAATTGGCTCGAAGCGTCTGGTAGCAATAAGAATGCGGTTTTCAGAGATTCGTTTTCCTGCTATCAGGATTCCGTTAACCTGGACCGCCGAACGCCCCTCATGTTCGAGTTTGCGCACAGCAGCATCAAACATTTTGAAATCATCATCCGAAGGCTTTGTAAAACCAATTTTACAACCGATGGTGGAGTTTTTCCTGGCAAACTGAATTAGCCCCATATCTTCATTGAATTGCTTTTTATCAAAGAACACCATGGCCGCAAATTTTGGTGACCACGCTACCCATAAATCAGGATAATGGCCAGCTAAATCCGGCCTCAAAAACCTTTTGTGTCGGAAATACAAAGCCGCAGCAAGCTTTTCTGCTTCAAGATGTGGCCCAAGGATGCTCTGAAGTTTCTTTAAACCTGATTGAGGAAAATTTTTGCCTGTTTCGTAGATTTTCTTCAGATCATTAAAAGCCTCTGTCAGCAACTCATCGGAAACTTCCACCCTTTTGAAATGGCTATTTTCGACGACCTGACCTTTTTCATTCCAAACCACGCATTCAAGCCTGTTTCCGGTTTCAGACCGATGTCGATGCAGAGATTTTCTGAATTCATCATGGTCAGGAGACGACTGGAAGTCTGCTGTCAGAGTTTGTACCCAATAATGCTCAGCATCGGCATGGGGAATCATCATTTCGACGAGATTTTCAGCTTTACGGGAAAATACTGACATTTCGAGTTCCAGATGACGCTGGGCAAAGTGAGTGAGTCCGGCATAAACAATGCAATAAAGCACGCTCAGGGCAACGATTGCCGGGAAATATCCTGAAATAGCAGGAGAACGAGCTTGTTTGTTGGCTGCAGTCATTTATTACCCGTTTCTTCTGACCAGCACAACGCTCTGATCGTCGTCCTGAAAGTCAGCCCAGTTGCGATGGCTCTGCATAAGAATCTTGAGATATTCATCGATATTCTCATGCCAGGTTGTGCGCAACATCTCTTTGAAGCCATCGTAACCAAGGGGTGTGCCTTTTTTGCAGCAAGCCTCCGAGACCCCGTCAGTGAAAAGGCAAAGCGTTTCGCCGGGTTGGAGAGAAAACTCAATGATACGGTTGCAGTCAGCCCTTGCATAGCCTAATGGCAGGCCTCCAGATTTGATGTGTTCTGCGCTGACACCTTCATTACCGACCAGAATCGGCATACAGTGGCCCCGGTTAATCAGACGACAAAGGCCATTTTCATCGGCAATCGAAATAAAAATGCCAGTCATATATTCCCGGGTGCCGCTTTTGCGGTTGGCATGAATCATCTGATCAATGGCTTCAATCAGGTGAATTTCATCTACAAAATCATTTTTGACCGAAATAACTGTCGCTTTTGCCATAGCCATTATCAGGGCTGCAGAAATTCCATGGCCGGAAACATCACCAATAAAAATACCGAGTGTTCGCTCGCCAATTTTGAAAAAATCAAAATAATCGCCGCCGATACGGCTGTATGCCTGCGAATATGCCACCATCTGCAGATCGCCGACCACTGCTTCTCTTTCTGGCAGGAGGTTTTCCTGAACAATTCTGGCAGTCTCGAGATCGTGAAGGGTTTCAAGAGTAGCATTGAATGTTTGCGAAAGTTCCCGGAACTCACTGCTGGAATCAATTTGAAGCCGTCCGGAAAAATCACGATCATTGATTGCTTTGATCGCATGGCGGATTTCCGATATGGGCACAAGAAACCTGCCCGCCAGAAACCTGAACATCATGAAAGCCAGCAGCAGAAATACTGAAGCAATGGCAAACATATGCAGGCGCAGCTGGACAACCGCCTTTTCAATTCCGTTCAAAGGCAGAAGAAACAGGAGGCAGATGCGGTCAAGATTCATGCCACGAATGGCAACGGAAGAATAGTTGTTGGTACCAAGTACAAGAAGATTTTTTCTGCCAATCTCATTGCTGTATGAGTTCTGACAAAAAGTCTTCAAATTTTCTCCAGCAGGAATTGCCGGATAAATAAGATCTTCACCCGGATAATAGGCAATAACGCTGGCCTGGTCAGGAATGTCACGCACGAGACTTGTGCGATGGAACGTTTCAAAAAAGTTCTGCTGCAGTTTTTCCCGTCGCCAGAAAAGCTCAAGCATGGCAAGGTTCTCGTAGGCATCGGGTTTGCCAAGAAAATCAAAAAAGAAATAGAGTTCGTGCGCTCCAAGAGCGAGGGTTTCAATTTCTCGTTTTTTAGCTGAAGCATCGAGCCCGAAATTGTTGCTGAGTATCGGGTTTGCGTTATTGGCTGAAGCGCCTGCCGGCTTAACAGACTGCAGAACCTCTACGGCAATCTGGCTCGAAATTGTGTAGTCGGAAAAAATGGTTTTACTGCTGTCCTGGACAAGAGCATGGCCTTTCTCGTTATAAACCTGAATTGACTCCGCACCGGTTTCAGTCAGCAATCGCCCGCGCAGGCCAGAAAGTTTTTCAGCTTCAATCGTTTTCAGACCATAAGTGTCATTAAATGATTTAATGTTTTTGGCCAGAATTTGGGCCTGGTCATGCAAAAAGATCTGAAAATGTCTGTCGATATTGTACAAAACGTTTATTCCACGTGTCTGTGCCTCATAAATCAGTTGCTGTTTTTTTTGCTCGAGGTATTCAATGCCAACACTACCCATTATTATCAAAGGAATGCCGCCGGCATACAGAAAAATGGCGATCAGCTTGAATCTGACAGAAACAAAACCAGAGCTCCGGGTCTTAATCCATACCAGCAATACAAACAGCGAAGGTATAATCAGCCTCGCTCCATGGCCGATATACTCATATTTCGCCTGTTCACCAGAAAACAGGCGATCTGCAGAACAGTAGCAGACCGCCCGCTGGCTCTGATCAATTATCTGGCAACCAACCAGAACGTTATCCATTTCTTCAAATCTCGCCGGACTTATCGCTTCAAAACGGCTTAAAGCCTGAACGAGGCGAGGAGCAACACCTGAATCAGCCTGGGGAAAAAAGTTTTCGGAAGCAGGGTAGTCGGTAATGTGAACTTTGAAGTCTGGCAGGTCCCTGGCTGTTTGCGCGACTGCAAATCGCATTCCCGCATTGCTCCTGATGAAACTGTCACTGATAAAGCAGAGAAACCCGAATTTTTCGTTGATTCTGAACCATATCCGGCTTCTCGGCCCTGGCGGAGCGGTCTGAAGCGGCCGCCCCAGGTGCCCGCTCAACCATGGATAGCGAAGCTGATAACTGACCAGCAGTTTTCCAAGAAAATTCCGCAGAATATTTGCTTCTTTCTCAATATCTGCAAGAGTGCCCAGATTTATTTTTTCTGACGTTTCTTCCCAATGGCCCAGAATGTCAGAGGCCTTTTTCAAAAACTGATAGGTTTTTTTGATTATGTAACCAAACGAAGTCTCATCAGAAAGCTCCTTAACCTGGTTCCCATTTTCATTCCAGAAAATGAAGGTGAAAGCGTCAGGATATCTTTTCTGCAGGTTTTTTTTAAGCCTGGCAAAATCAGCCTGCGGATTTGCTGCCGCCGAAACTCGCTGGTTTATTTCCAACAGGAGATGGTGAGCAAAATATTCATTGTTGCTGAAAAGTTCGACAGTTTTAAGGGCTTTTTCCATGCTGCCGGCAATTTCTTCGCGATTATTGGCAGAAATGGTGGCAAACAACTGCTCCAAGCCAAGATTGATCAGGCCTGCAGGAAAAATGACAAAACAGATTATAATTCCCAGCCATGAAAGAATCGGGAATTCTCTGCGATTACCTGTTTGCGGTTCAGTCTTCGGCATCTTTAAAAGTTTAACACAAACCTTATCAATAAAATCAGGCAGTAACATTCAGAAGAAGTTTTACGCATAAATGATGCGCCAGGTAACGGATTTTTAAACGGGTCACATTTTCGCTGTATTGTTATATTTTTGTTTTGCTGATCAGTAATGGTAGAATAGAGACAATGAAATCTTTCAGGATTGTTGAAACTGAATTCAACGGCCTCGATCAACGCCAGTGCCGGCCTTATTTTGAAGAGAAGCAGTGATACCCGTCTGATAATTACCCTGCTGTCAGGACTGATCGTGCTGGCAGCTCCGCTGTTATTCTTTCAAGGCCTGTTATCAAAAGCATTGCAGCGCACCGAAGACGCTTCGATGGCATTACTGCGTGAAAAAATACTTCAGGAATCCGAGCGTATAAAGAATCTGATGAAGCCTTCCTTTTTCGTTAAGGAGACAATGAGAAGGGCTCATTCGGAGTTGCTTCCTGAGATAACACCTGAATTGATAAAGCTTTTGCCTGATTCAGACTTTGGTAAAGATATTTTCGCTGGTTCATTGCCTGGAAATTTGCAGAAGAAGCTTGCAGATCATGGCCTGTCACCTCTTTTTATCACAGTTGCCGGCCCATGGTTTCGCAAGGTTCATTACTGGTTTGACAGTAAGCTGTATCAACAATGTCCCGAAACCGGGAATCTGGCTGCTGCCCTGGCCTACAAGCTGACGAGTATTACCTCAAGATTCTATGAACAATGTTACCGCGATAACAAGCCTTTTTTGCGACTTCGTGCGACGCTTGGCAAACTCCTCAATTTTGGCTATACCAGCGGCCAGACTCTTGAATTCAAATATTTGAACCGGTTCAAGGAATCCATTTTAGTTAATGACCGGGTTGAAGAAGTATTTACCGACTATTTCGGCCGACAGTCAATTTTTTACTATCCTTACACCTGCATAAGCCGGGGAAATTTTCATGGCAGCTATCTGGCCGGCTTTCTTCAATCTTCTATCAATCCGGTGGCAATTCTCAAAAATGCCCTAAAGCCTGCTGACAGCAGCATTAAAGCAAGGATTTCGGTTTTCACAAAGCAAAAACCAGGCTTTCTCACGAGTAATGACGGTCTGGAATATTATGACAGGCTACCCACAGAATTCTGGAACCACAGGGATTTTTACCGAAGATTTCATCATCTCGGTGATAGTAAGGAAGCCGGGCGTTATTACCTTTGTTTGAGTGCCGGCACCCCAGATGAGCTTTTGCAGATGCGTAACGGTCGACATTTATTCAAGATGGCTTCAGGAATGCTGTTTCTTGGGTATCTGATGGCGGCTTTGCATTACTACCTCTTTGGCATACAACTGAGATCCGGCATCCGCCAGAAACTGATACTTCTGCTTGCAGTAATTATTCTGATCCCGGTAATCGCGACAGGATTATTAACTGCAATAGACCTTAAAGGTGCCGACCGGCTACTGGAAAATCACGTTCTCAAGAAAACTCAGGAGCTGATACGCGAATTTATCGAACACGATAAAGAAAATGATCTGAAACATCAGCTGGCCATGCTGGAAATGAAAAAGCGGCTTGAAGAGTACAAGGGAACTGAGTTGAATCCCAAAGCCATTTTGACCAGGCAGGGAGAAAACCTTTTCTGGTTAACCTCAAGCGTGGTAAATCATTCCTGGGTTTGTGAAAGCGGCACAATTATTCAATTTTCAGGTTTCCTCGATCCGGTTACAGCCGATGCCAATAAACTGCTTGATATAATTCTGCCCAAATATCTCGATAATCTTGGTTTGCTGAAAAAACAAGGAAACCTTCTATCAAGAACTTTGACTCTAGGGATTTTTGAAGATTACGTTACCCCGGCACGGGAAGAGGCATTCCTTCCCCATGAAACTGCATTGGGGCGAGATATTTCACATACGCTCGATACAAGTCGTGCCTCATCCATTCTTGCCAGGACCCATGCCTTTGGCTACATATTCGCCTATCCCAGGGTTTCTGATGGTGACCTCAACACCCACGCCTACCTGAGAGAATATGCAGGAAACAACCTGAAATGGTTCAACAGATTCGATGAATATTGTGAAGTTGATCTCAGTGCCAGATTAAGACGGCAATCAGAAACAATTGCTTCCGGCTGGCCAGTGGAAAGCAGGCCAGATGAAGAAAAACTGGCAATTTTTGCCACTGCCCTTGAATTGAAAGACACCGGAAGCCTGATTTTCAAAACCGAAACCGGCGCAAAAACATGGGCATGGAGTTTTCGGCCAGGAATGCCATGCTTGTTTGCTGCGACCGGAAGAAGTCGGGAAGGTGGATTCGGAAGCCTGACATTTGGTCTGATTTTTCCGCTTCTGGCAGGCTATGGAATCCTGCTGATCATGGTTTTGTCGTTGTTATTCGCAGAATTTATCGTTAAACCGGTAAGAATTTTTTCTGAGGGAATCGACAGGCTTGGCGCTGAAGAATATGGCCTTCAGATACAGCCATTTTCAGGCGATGAATTCAGCCTGATCACGTCTGCTTTCAACAAGATGTCAGCGGCACTCAGACAGCGGGAAATGATCAAAAGGCTTGTTTCGTCGAGTCTGGTAGAAAAGCTGGAAAGCAGCACTGATACTGCAACTGAAATCAATTATGTCAGCGTCATAGCGTCTGACATAAGAGGTTTTACTGCGATCTCCGAAAAATCCTCGCCATCTGAGGTGGTTGAGCTGTTGAACAACTATTTTACCGCTATGGAAGAAGCTATTTCCCCCAATCATGGCGTTATCGACAAATACATCGGCGATGCCATCCAGGTTGTTTTCTACGAGAAGGCCGGGTTGGCGTCACCAGCTATTCGTGCCTGCAGAGCAGCGATTGTCATGCGACAGAAACTTTTTCAACTAAATCTCAGGCGTGCAGAAAAGAGCCTGTTCAAGCTGGAAAACGGTATCGGCATCACGACGGGAATGGCGGTTTCCGGCAGTATCGGCAGTCAAACCGGCCGAAAAGACTTCACGATTATTGGTCGCGTGACTGAGAAAGCAGCGAGCCTGGAAGCCCGCACGGTAAAAACCACCAGCCGGATTTTGATCTGCGAAGCTACGATGAAAGCATTGTCAGACGAATACCAGGTGATTCGACATGATGATGAAAGCTGGGAACTGATTTATGGCTGCTGAAAGAAGTGTTACGCCTTCCAGGGAAATGAAAATTTCACCCTGGCATCTTCTTGCGGTCTGGTTTTTTGTGCTGTTTTTGCCCCTTGGCAGCTCTCTCATTGCTCTCGATTATTTTCTCAGGCAATACCAACTATTTTCTGAGCCAGTCCAGATGGAAATCGCCCGCCAGCAGATTGAAGAATGTCGACATCTGCTCGTTCCTGAAAACTACCTGGAAGCGAGAATTCCACTTCTGGAAAATATCGACATTCCAGCCGGGTCAGCGACTATTGATGCTCTGCAGCTTCATATCGATCGGATAATTGGCGGTAGGGGCATGCAATATGTCTTCTTCGATCAAAAGTCTGCAAAACTTTTAACCCGAAGCAGTCGTCCGGCCGATCTCAAACGTCAGTTACCGCCAGTTGCCCTTTTTCGCAAGCTGATTTCCTGTCTGCAGGCAGAAAATTACCAGAGCAGTACAGCAGCAGACAATACCGATTCTGGAGAGAAGCTGCGCAATTCACTGCAGGTTCAGCAGATGTATAGAACTCTCACTGCGGTAAATATCAGACCAGGAAAGGTTGCCAAAAATCTTTCGGTTGCATTCGGCGGGGAGCTCTATTTCACCTATTTTGAATTCAAAAAACCACAGGCAGACCAGCTTGGATGTCTTGCAATAATAAGAGGCAAAGAACTTTCGTGGTCGACAATTTTTAAGCAGATCAGGCTGAAACACCAAGGGTTCAGAATCAGATTCCATCAGACCAGCGCTCTAAAAACTGCAGAAAACCCGGGCAAGCTATTTAACTCTGTCAGCCGACATAACAATGACATAATTATAACCGTTTCAGCTGATCAGCGTTTCATAAGAAGTTGGCTGCACAACTTCGGGTTGCAGCTGAATCAAAAAAAGCCGGAACTTCAAATACCTTACATTGAGTTTCATCTGCCCGAAAAAGCCCTGCAGCACGATTTTCACAGTCTGAGAAAAAACTTCCGTTCTATCTCAGGAATCATAATTCTGCTGTCGCTGGTGCAGCTCTTGTATATGTCACTTTTCGGCATTGGCCTCAACACAAGTTTTAAAAACAGAATTCTGGTCAGCCTTATACTGGTTTCCACAATACCATTCGCTTTTCTCGCTGCCGGATTTCACCTTCACCAGCAATTTGACGAATTCCTCGCCCATCAAAACCTGATTCTCCATATTGAAACCAGACTTACACAAATTAATAACGAGTTGAAACAATACATGGAAAATCTTGAAAGCAAGCTGATTTTCTACGGAAAAAAAATCGACCGTGTATTGTTCGATGATCTGCCCGCAACCGAAAAGTTTTTCCGGAATTTGGGTCGTATTGTTCCGGTTTCTGCACTGGCAATGCATCGGTTGAGGGATTCGCAGACAATCGAGTTTCCTGATCGTGTTTCCCAGGGCAATCAGAACAATTCAATCAATATGATCGAGCGATTCATGCCCAGACAGGTTTTGCAGCTGATGAATGAACCCGAGCCAATTATCGATCGCCGGCGTCAGGATATCATGATCGTTGCAGGCAACCTGATAAAAAATGCTGCGATAGAAGAAGGGCTGCGCACCAACGGCCAGTTTTACTATGTAGATCATAACGATAGTGTCATCTGGTATTCAATGTACAAACTCTATGACAAAGAATTGCCAAACCAGCCATTTATAGGTATTTTGGGCGGCAAATTCGAACCCGGGCCAATCCTGGCTTCCTTTACTTCTCAACTTGAACTTGCAGCCAACGACTTCAATGAGTCTTTTGGCGACTTCCAGATCAGATTTGCCTTTTTCCCGACGGCCAGGACCGGGGCTCTTAAGACGTGGTCAGGAAGCGGTCACGTCACTGATCCGGTTCTGCGAAAAGCCATGCGGGTTGAAGCATCACAAAATCTTGCCGAAATTGATGAAAACGGCAGGCAAACTTATCTGGTCAGTCGTTACAATCACCGTATTCCGCATATTCTGGCAGCACATGCCATGCGTTCTCGAGATTCTGCCAATAGTTCAGGAATGGCAATCTTAGCTCTCGCCGCTCTTATATTGTATCTCTGCATCGTTTTTTTTATGGTAAGCCGCCTGCTGGAACATTTTTTCGTCAGTCCGGTAAGAAACCTGGCCGCTGGTGCTGAACGGATCGCGCGGGGCGGCGATGCCTGGAATCTTGCGCTGATGACCGGTGATGAATTCGAAGACCTTAACAGGTCATTTTCTGAGCTCGTAGTCGGCCTCAAACAACGCAACATGCTCAGCGACTATGTTTCTGAAGACGCCATTTCTGAAATTGAGCAGTCTTCAAACCGGAATATGGCGCCAGGCGGTGAATACATAGAGGCTACCATTATTTTTGCCGCCATCAGAGATTATTCCCGGATCACTGCTGATTTCTCTCCAGATGAAACGGTTGAGTTGCTCAACCGCTTCATCACCATTGGTGACCAGCTGGTAAAAAAGCATGGCGGCACTATCGATAAAATAATCGATTATACTTTGATGCTGGTCTTCAGAGAAAACGAATTACGTTCAGACTCACATGCTCTCAGAGCTTCGAGGACTGCACTTGAACTTGCCGAAGCCATGCGCAGTCAGAATCTTGATATTTATGCCGGAATTGCCTCTGGAACTGTTATCTCAGGAAGAATAGGCTCATATTCAGGAAAACTTGATTTTACTGTAATCGGCGATCAGGTAAATCTAGCTGCCAGACTTAAGGCTGAAGCGATCAACAGCACCACAGGACTGATAATTTCGGGTTCGACCATGCGTCTTCTCAAGGGAAAGGGCCGCGTAAACTTTTTGCGCCGCTGTTCGCTCAAAGGAAAAGCCCGTGAATACAACATCTATGAGCTATATGATCTTCGCAACCTGTAATAATCGCTGATTTCTCGAAAAACAGCTTTTGAGTGCATATCAGAGGCTTTGTCACTGATCCGAATTCAGATCTAAAGCAAACCGGGCTGAGTTCTTGTGGAACTCAGCCCGGTTAT
>CAYYUI010000103.1:0-12090 GCA_964474705.1 uncultured bacterium | reverse complement strand
AAGGGTAAAGGTTTTTCCGGCGCAATGGAACGTCATAACTTCAATGGCGCGCAGACCACTCACGGTCAGTCTGACCGCGCACGCGCGACCGGTTCCTGCGGTTCTGGTACAAACATGTCTCGCACTATGAAGGGCAAAAGGCTGCCTGGGCAAATGGGTAATGTTCGCCGCACCGTAAAAGGTCTCAAGATCGTAAAGGTTGACGAACAGAAGAACCTTCTGTTGGTAAAGGGTTCCATACCTGGAGCCTCCAATGGTCTGGTTATCATCAGACGGCAGGCTTAAGGAACGGAGGAAAAAATGGAAACCAAGATTTTTAAAATGAATGGAACCGCCAGCGGTTCAGTCAAACTTGATGAAAAGGTGTTTGCTACCAAAGCTCACCCCCAGACCATCAATGACGTTGTTAAAGCACAGTTGAACAATGAACGCCACGGGACTGTCAACACTCTGACCCGCGGTGAAGTCAATGGCACAACCAAGAAGATGTTCAAACAAAAAGGCACCGCTCGTGCCAGACAGGGCGACATCAAATCTCCGCTGCACCTTGGTGGTGGTATCGTATTCGGGCCCAAACCCAGAACTTTTGATCAGCGCCCGCCCAAGCAGGTTGTCGATCGCGCCATTATCGGCGTTCTCACCGCTATGGCAAGCAACGGTGCCGTTCGTGTTGTCGAAGGTCTTGAATTTGCCACCGGCAAAACTAAAGACGTCGTAAGCTTCCTGGAAAGCCACAAACTGAACAAGGTTCTGGTTGTAGTGCCCCAGATCAGCGAAAACACCAGACGCGCCACCGCCAATCTCCGGAGCGTTAAAGTCGTTACCCCGATGAATGTGAACGTAGTCGATCTGCTTAAATATGGCCAGGTAGCCATCAATGATAAAGCAGTTAAAATGCTCGAGGAGGTTCTGGTAAAATGAAAACACCTCAGGACATCGTAATTCAGCCAATCGTATCAGAAAAAAGCTACGACCGCATGGGCGAAGGCATCTATCAGTTCAAGGTTCTGAAAAGCGCCAATAAACATGAAATCAAAGATGCAGTTGAAGCTCTGTTCAAGGTTACCGTTAACAGTGTTAACACCGTAACTGTTGTCAGAAAGCCGAAACGCCGCGGTGTTTTCCAGGGCTTCACCGGCTCATGGAAAAAAGCTATCGTGACCCTCAAAGAAGGCGACAAGATCACTTTCTTTGAAGGTATCAGCTGAGACAGGAGTAGGAGAAAGCCATGAGTATGAAAGTTTATAAGCCTATTACCCCCTCACGCCGCTTTATGACCGGTTTTGATTTCAGTGACATCACCACTGACAAACCCCATAAGCCTCTTTGTGAGTGGCTCAAAACCACCGCTGGCCGCAATCATCACGGTCACGTCACCCTGCGCCACAGAGGCGGCGGTTCACGCCGGCTGTATCGCATCATCGATTTCAAACGCAATAAAGACGGCATTCCCGGCACTGTTGCTACAATCGAATACGATCCTAACAGAACTTCACGCATCGCTCTGGTAAATTACCGCGATGGTGAAAAGAGATATATTATTGCACACGAAGGTATCAAGGTAGGCGACGTTATCGAAAGCGGCATTCATGCTGACATTCTTCCCGGTAACTGCCTCCCCCTCAGAAATATCCCCCTGGGTTCGACTGTCCACCATATCGAAATGCATCCCGGTAAAGGTGCTCAGGTCGCAAGATCAGCCGGCGCCGCCGCTCAGCTTGTCGGTAAAGAAGGCAAATACGCCCAGATCAATATGCCCTCCGGTGAAATGAGAATGGTTCTGATTGACTGCCGCGCCGTAATCGGCAAAGTTGGCAATTCAGATCACATGAACATCAGCATTGGTAAAGCCGGTCGTAACAGATGGATGGGTTGGCGCCCGTTCGTTCGCGGTTCTGTAATGAATCCATGCGACCATCCGCACGGTGGTGGTGAAGCTCGCTGCAGCCGCGGTAGAACTCCGGTATCTCTCTGGGGTAAACCTGCTCAGGGTTACAAGACCAGAAAGAAAAAGAATCCTACCAGCCGTCTCATCATTTCACGCAGGAAGAAGTAAGGGAGAAACACAATGGCAAAAAAAGCTCCATTTGTTTGTGCAAGATTAGTTAAAAGAATTCAGGATATGAATCATGCCGGTGAAAAGCGTCAGGTAAAAACCTGGTCACGCGCTTCAACTGTATACCCCGAAATGGTCGGGCACACGATTGCCGTTCATAACGGTCGCAAGCATGTTCCTGTATTTATCACCGAAAACATGGTTGGCCATAAGCTGGGTGAATTCGCACCCACCAGAACCTTCAAAGGTCACGCCAATGCCAGCGAAAAAGCTGTGAAGCTTAAATAAGGGAAGGAGAAATAAGAATGTTACGACTTGTTGGTGTAACCATTCCCGATGACGTTGATCTGTTCAATGGCCTCCGCATGATTAAGGGCCTTGATACTAAAAACAGCCGCGCCAAGATCGAAACTCTGTTGACCAAGGCCGGTCTCTATAATCGCCAGCTCCAGCCGAATGGCAAACTTGAAAAAGTTTACCCTAAGGTTGCCGACCTCAGCTGGAAAGACAAAGCAAGACTTATCGACATCGTAGACATGCCGAGAGCCGTGCTGAGAAACATTCATTCAAGCCCGAAGAAGCTCAGACTCATCGCTGACGCTATTCGTGGTAAGGGTGTCGATGAAGCCATGGCTATTCTGCAGTTCATGCAGAAGGGCGAAGCTCCGACCCTGCTGAAGCTTCTCAAATCTGCTATCGCCAATGCCGGCGCCAATCATGACCTGCGTGCCGACGATCTCTATGTTGCCAAAATCACCATCGACGGCGGCGCCACCATGAAGAGATTCATGGCCCGTGCCCGTGGTAGAGCCTGCCGCATCAGAAAGAGAACCTCACATGCTCAGATCGTTCTGCGCGAAAGATTCTCGATGGCCAAATTCGCCGTAAGCGAAAAGACCCAGGATGCCGCTGCCAAGAAGACTGTTAAGAAAGCTCCGGCGAAGACCGCTGCCAAATCAACAGCCGCCAAGGCCGAAAAACCTGCTGCTGCCAAGAAACCCGCTGCCAAGAAGACCACCAAATCACAGGGAGGTAAACAATAATGGGTCAGAAGATTAATCCAATAGGCATTCGCCTTGGTATTACCAGAACCTGGGATTCCAGGTGGTATGCAAAACGCAGCGATTACGCCAAGTTCGTGCATGAAGACGTCAAGGTTCGCGACTTTATCGATGTGCAGAAGTTCCGCCGCGAAGGCATCAGCAAAATCGAAATCGAACGCAAATCGAACAACAAAATGCGCATCACCATCCACACTGCCAAACCCGGCGTTATCATCGGTCGCGGTGGTGACAAGGTTGAAGAACTCAAGAAAGAACTTGAAAATCTTACCGGCAAATCAGTATTCCTGAACATCCAGGAAATCAAGCAGCCCGATACCGATGCCAAGCTCATCGCCGAAAGCATCGCTATGCAGCTCGAGCGCCGCGTTTCACATCGCCGCGCTATGAAGCAGGTTATCAGCCGCGCTCTGCGCGCTGGTGCCAAGGGCGTAAAGATCCTGTGCTCGGGTCGTCTCAACGGTGCTGAAATTGCCCGCCGCGAATGGGTTCGCGAAGGCCGCGTTCCTCTTCACACTCTGCGCGCTGATATCGATTACGCAACTGATACAGCAATCACAACCTTCGGTTGTGTTGGCGTAAAAGTCTGGATCTTCAAAGGTGAAAAGATCGGGAAAGCCCATCTTTACAACCGTGACTCCAGCACCCCGGTAAATACCCCCAACGCCAGCGCTCCCGCTAACACCAGGAAGTAAGGAGGAACCAGCCAATGTTGATTCCAGCAAGGACAAAATTCAGAAAACAGCATCGTGGCAGAATGAAAGGCCAGGCCAAAGGCGGCAAATATCTGGCTTTCGGTTCCTACGGTCTTCAGGCCCTCGACCCGCACTGGGTAACCAGTGCTCAGATCGAAGCCGCTCGTAAGGTTATCACCCGCACCGTCAAGCGTGCCGGTAAAATGTGGATTCGCATATTCCCGGACAAACCAGTTTCGAAGAAGCCTCTCGAAACCCGTATGGGTAAAGGTAAAGGCGCTCCGGAATTCTGGGTAGCAGTAATCAAACCCGGCAAGATTCTCTTCGAACTTGAAGGTGTGCCCGAAAATATCGCCGTCGAATCTCTGACTCAGGCAGCAGCTAAGCTCCCGATCCGCTGCCAGATAGTCTCAAACAATAGCTAACAGGAAGGTGACCAATGAAGAATCGCGAAGATTTTTCTGAACTCAACGAGCAGGAACTCGAAGATAAATATAAACATTACAAGGAAGAACTGTTCAACCTGAGATTCCAGGCTGTAACAGGTCAGCTTGCCAACCCGGCCAGAATCAGTCTGGTGCGCCGCAATATCGCACGCGTCAAGACCTATCTCACCAGAATGGAAAAGGCCAGAATTCATCAGCTTCTCAAGGCTGAATACGATGCGCTTCTCAAAGAAGAAAAAATTGATACCCGCAATACTCCGCTGACCGAAAAGATCGCCCGCCTCAAAGCCAGATTGTCGGTCAAGGCACGCAAAGTCAACCAGGAAATTCGCGCCAACTGCGATAAAAAGGTTGCCGAGCTGCTGAAGAATATCCGCGGCGAAATATCCAAGAAGCTGCGCAATGCCAACGGCAAGGACGACGCTCAGCTGCGAGCGGCTTCCAAGCGCCTCAGGGATCCCAAATGTACAATTAGAAAGAAGTTTCTTGACAAATTGTCTGAAATGGGATTAAATGAAGCTTCTCAGATCGCCACAATCAAGGAAAATAAGCGTGCCAAACTGCGCGAACTTGAAAACATCAGAGTTCTGCAGCGGGAACTGACCGCAGGCCGGCTTCCTTTTTAAGCAGGAGTAGAAAATGGAAAACGAAAAAACCTTAAGACGCAGCCGCGTTGCAAAAGTTGTTGCTGACAGCACCGAAAAGACCATCAAGGTTGAAATCGAAGGCATGGTTCAGCATCCCCGCTACAAAAAGTACATCAAACGTCATACCAGATTCCTGGTTCATGACCCCGAAGAAAAATGCAAGGTTGGCGATCTGGTTCGCATTGAAGAATGCAGACCGATAAGCAAAACCAAAAAATGGATTGTGCGCGAGATCGTCAAGACCGGCGCCGCCATCGTAGAATAAGGAGCACCAGCAATGATTCGACAGGAAACCGTATTAAAAGTTGCTGATAACTCAGGCGCCAAAAAGCTTCTCTGCATTCGCGTCGCCGGTTGCAGTGGCAGATCTTTCGGCCGGGTTGGTGACATCATCGTAGCTTCTGTTAAAGACGCTATTCCTGATGGCACCGTAAAGAAAAAAGAAGTGGTCAAGGCCGTAATCGTTCGCACCGCCAAAGAAACCCGCCGTCCTGATGGCAGTTTCATCAAGTTCGACGACAACGCAGCCGTAATCATCGGAAACGATAACAATCCTCGCGGCACCCGCATCTTCGGGCCCGTGGCCAGAGAACTTCGCGAAAAGCAGTTCATGAAGATCGTTTCACTGGCACCAGAAGTACTGTAAGGGAGCGATAACATGCACAAGAAGATCAAAGCAAGACGTGGTGTCGAAAAACCCCACATCAAAAAAGACGACCAGGTAGTTATTCTCGCCGGTGATGACAAAGGCAAAAAAGGTCGCGTTCTCTCAGTAGATGCTGAGAAGGGCACCGCTGTTGTTGAAGGCGTCAACTACATTAAGAGACACACCCGACCCGGTAAAAAAATCGGCAAGGGCGGCGTCATTGAAAAAGAAGGCTCGATTGCGATCAGCAAAATCGGACTTCTCTCGCCAGACGGAAAAGAACTCACTCATGCGAAGATCATCAAGCAGGGTGACGAGAAAAATCGCGTCTGTGTAACTACTAACGAGCCTCTGGGCCGCAAGTAAGTAACCTGATTCGTTCAGGAATAAGATATCATAAGGAGTTTCGGCATGGCAAAGACAGAAAAGGGCGAAAAGGCAGCCCCCGCAAAGGCAGCCCCTGCAGCAAAAGCAACAGGGCCTAAGTCTCTCCCAAGGCTGAAGGAAAAGTATCTGAAGGAAATCGCACCGAAATTGAATACCAAATATGGTAATCCAATGCGCGTCCCGAAGGTAACCAAGGTGGTTATCAACATGGGCGTAGGTGCCGCTACTCAGAATGCTAAACTTCTCGAAGCCGCCACGAGAGACCTCACCATCATCGCCGGTCAAAAGCCGGTTGTCACCAAGGCGAAGAAGTCAATCTCTAACTTCAAGCTGAGAGAAGGCGTCCCCATAGGATGTCGCGTTACCCTCCGGGGCGATAGAGCCTTCTATTTCCTGGACAAACTGTTCACCATCGTTGTTCCCCGCATCAGAGACTTCCGCGGGCTTTCTCCAAAAGCTTTCGACGGTCGCGGCAACTACAGCCTGGGTCTCCAGGAACAGCTGGTTTTCCCTGAAATCACTTACGATTCAGTGGAAAAAGTACAGGGCATGAATATTACCATCGTTACCACCGCTCACAATGACGGTGAAGCATATGAACTGCTTGAACTGATGGGTATGCCGTTCCGCAAGACCGCTAAAAAAGCGCAGTAAAACAAGGAGTTGTTATGGCTAAGAAAGCACTTATTGAAAAGTGGAGTAAAGCCCCAAAATTCTCTACCCGCGCCTACAACCGCTGCCTGATCTGCGGTCGTCCCCGTGGCTACATGAGAGATTTCCAGATGTGTCGTATCTGTTTCCGGGACCTCGCTTCTGTAGGCAGAATCCCTGGCGTAACCAAATCAAGTTGGTAATAAGGAGTTAATGAGTTATGAGTATGACTGATCCTATTGGCGATATGCTGACTCGTATCCGGAATGCCAACATGGTTAAGCATGAAAGCGTTGAAATGCCTTCATCCAAAATGAAAATCGAGATCGCCAAGATTCTCAAAAAAGAAGGCTACATCCGGGATTTCCGCTATTACAAATTTCAGAATAAATTCAATCTGAAAGTATTCCTGAAGTATGGCGAAAAGAATTCTCACATCCTCAAGGGAATCACCCGCGTTTCCAAACCTGGCAGAAGACTTTATTCTGGCAAGGAAAACATCGCGAAGGTTCTCGGCGGTCTGGGAATTTCTATCCTCACCACTTCCAAGGGCGTCATGACTGACAAAGAAGCCCGCAAAGCTGGCGTCGGTGGCGAAGTTCTCTGCCACGTCTGGTAACCTGGAGGAAGCGACATGTCAAGAATTGGTAAAAAACCCGTAATCGTTCCCAAAGGCGTAGAAGTTAACGTCAACGGCACCATGGTTTCTGTCAAAGGTCCTAAAGGCCATATGAGCAAAGACATGCCCGGAGAAGTTAAAGTTACACGCGAAAATGATCATATCGTCTGCACCATTCCGGAAGGTAGCTCCAAAGTTGTCAGAGCAAAATTTGGTCTGGTAAGAAGCCTTATCAACAATATGGTAATCGGTGTTAATACCGGTTTCACCAAAGGCCTCGAAATCATCGGGGTAGGCTACAAAGCACAGAATCAGGCCCCCAACAAGATCCTGGTAAATATCGGTTATTCACACCCCGTAGTGTATGAAGCGCCGACTGATATCACGCTCAAAGTTGACGGCAACAAAGTGTTTGTAACCGGCGTTGATAAAGAAGTCGTTGGCCAGACAGCTTCTGAAATCAGAAAAATCCGACCTCCCCGCCACTACAAAGATGGCGCCGGCATTCGCTATCTTGGCGAAAATGTCCGCATCAAGGTCGGCAAGAAGCTTGCAGCTTAAGGCAATAAAGGAAGGTACAAAATGAAACTCGGAAAAAAGGAAATGCGTAAGCGGCGTCATGCACGCAGCAGATTTTATTTGTCCGGTACTGCCCAGAAGCCACGTCTTGCAGTGTTTCGCAGCCTTAAGCATATTTATGCTCAGGTAATTGACGATTCAACTGGCGAAACTATGGTAATGGCAAGCTCACTTGACAAAGATATTCGTACCGCTGTAAAAGGCGGCAACAAGACAGGTGCCAAAGCTATCGGTCAGAGACTGGCAGAAAAGGCAATCAAACAGGGCATTACTGCTGTGGTATTTGATAAGGGTGGTTACAAATATCATGGTCGCGTCAAGGAACTGGCCGAAGGCGCCAGATCCGCTGGCTTGAAATTCTAGGAGGAAACCAGATGGCTGAACAAGGAAATCCTCGTTTCCGTCGTGATGGTCGCCGACGTGACCAGGTCGTGGAAAACGAATTCACCGAAAAGATTATTTCTGTAAACCGTGTCTCTAAAACCGTTAAAGGTGGTAGACACTTTGGCTTCTCCGTTCTGGTTTGCGTTGGCGACCAGAAAGGCAGAGTCGGCATTGCCATCGGCAAAGCCAAGGCTGTTCCGGACGCAGTGCGCAAAGGTCTTGAAAAAGCCCGCAAGCAGATGGTCAATATCCCCCTGAATAAAGATACCATTGCTCACCCCTATGTTGGCAAGTTCGGTTCTTCTCAGGTTCTGATCAAGCCGGCAGCCCCCGGCACCGGCGTTATCGCCGGTGGTGCGGTCCGTGCCATCTTTGAAGCTCTTGGCGTTAAAGACGTTCTGTCAAAACGCCTTGGTTCCAAGAACCCCGTTAATATGGCCAAGGCTACCATGAACGCTCTGCGTGACATGCGCGGCGTCGATGTGGTTGCCAAAAATCGTGGCATCACTCCCGGCCAGGTCATCAACGGCTAAGGAGAAACACCATGACTGAAAAGAAAATCCGCATTAAACTTATCAAAAGCATGATCGGCGCTACAGAACGCCAGATTAAAACCCTTCACGCTCTCGGGCTCCGCAAGATGCAGCAGGAAGTTGAACACGTG
The DNA here is from genome assembly GCA_964474705.1 of uncultured bacterium. Lineage (GTDB taxonomy): Bacteria > Muiribacteriota > Ozemobacteria > Ozemobacterales > Ozemobacteraceae > Rifleibacterium. The sequence goes on along the minus strand of CAYYUI010000103.1, from coordinate 3,255 downwards.
GCAACTCCCCAGGTTCTTGGCATGGTCAGCAAGATGCAGCGCTGGATCGAAGTAAATTAAGGAGACCTCGTTATGATGAATCTTGGTAATCTCAAAAAGGCCAAAGGGTCTACCAAAGATAAAAGAAGAGTAGGACGCGGTAAGGGTTCCGGCATGGGTAACCAGGCCACCAGGGGTCATGACGGTCAGCTCGGCCGTGGCAGCAAGGTTCATCCTTATGCCGGGTTCGAAGGCGGTCAGATGCGTTTCGTCCGCATTATGCCGAAGCGCGGCTTCACCAGCCCTAATCGTGTTGAATTCTCAGTGGTAAACCTTGCTGCTCTCGAGCAGGCATTTGCCGCCAACGCTGAAGTAACCGTAGCGAAGCTTATCGAAGCCGGGCTGGTCAAAAACGACAAGTTTCCGGTCAAGATTCTTGCTCGCGGCGAAATCAAAAAGCCTCTTACCGTAAAAGCTCATCAGTTTTCAAGTTCTGCAAAGGACAAAATTGAAAAAGCCGGTGGAAAGGCGGAGGTGATCTAACTTGCTGCAAAGCCTGTCAAACTCAATGAGAATTCCGGAACTCCGGAATCGTATCCTTTTTACCCTTGGCATGATTCTGGTCTTCAGAGTCGGAACCCATATCCCGACCCCGGGTGTGGACGCCAAGTTGCTCACCCAGAACCTTCCTTCTTCTGAACTTTTCAGTTTTCTGAATATGTTTTCAGGTGGCGCACTGAGACGCTTCTCGGTCTTTGCGCTTGGGATCGCACCCTACATCAACTCATCGATTATCATGCAGTTGCTTGTGTATGTAATTCCTTACTTCGAACACCTGGCCAAAGAAGAAGGCGAAGAGGGCCGCAAGCTGATCAGTCAGTATACAAGATACGGAACAGTTTTGATAGGCGCGCTGCAGGCGTTAGGCATCAGCTTCATGCTTGAAAGATACCAGGTTGTTCCTCATCCTGGTATCGGCTTCAAGCTGATGGCTGTAATCACCCTCACTGCTGGCACGGCTTTCATAATGTGGCTTGGCGAACAGATGACCGCAAGAGGCATTGGAAACGGTATTTCAATACTGATTACCGCTGGTATTCTTGCTGGTCTGCCTGAAGCCATCGTCCATCAGGTTGCCCTGTTCAGTGGTGATGCACACGATGTCGTTAAAACCATTTTCCTGCTTTTCTTCGTCATTGTAACGATCATGCTTATCGTGTTCGTTCAGGACGGCGTCCGCAAGATTCCGGTTCAATATGCCAAACGCGTGGTTGGCCGCAGGGTTTATGGTGGTCAGAACACTTATATCCCTCTGCGTGTTAATCAGGCAGGCGTTATCCCGGTCATCTTCGCAAGTTCGATTCTCATGTTTCCGGCAATGATCTTCAGCTGGGTACAAAGTCTCGAATCAATGCAGGAAGCTGTGAAGAACCCGATCGTTTACTGGCTGCTGAATATCTTCAATTACAACAGTGTAAGTTATATTCTTATCTACGTTGCGTTGATCATATTCTTCACCTATTTCTACACTGCTATCTCTTTCAACGTCCAGGATCTCGCAGATAACATGAAAAAATATGGCGGTTTTATTCCTGGTATCAGAGCCGGGCAGAAAACAGTCGAATTCCTTGAAAAAACCGTATCGAGAGTTACTCTTGCCGGCGGTGTTTTCCTGGCTATTGTATCTGTTATCCCCAATCTCCTCATCATGTTCATGAATGTTAACTTCTACTTCGGAGGCACCGCGCTTCTGATCGTAGTAGGTGTAGCCATGGATACCATGCGTCAGCTGGAATCACATCTGGTTACCAGGCATTATGAAGGATTTATGAAGAAAAAAGGATTGAGATGAGCAAACGAAATCTGAATCTGATATTTCTTGGGCCGCCGGGTGCCGGCAAAGGCACCCAGGCCAAGATGATTGTAGATAAATACAATATTCCGCAGATTTCAACCGGAGACCTGATGAGAGCCGCTGTCTCATCAGGTTCTTCTGTTGGTGACAAAGTCAAATCATTCATGGCATGCGGCGCACTGGTTCCTGATGAGCTTGTTCTTGATATTCTGCTCGAACGACTTTGTGATGCTGATTGCCGCGATGGTTTCATTCTCGATGGCTTTCCACGCACTGTTGGCCAGGCTGAAGCTCTCGACAAATCATTGAATGAAAAGAAAATGCCTCTGTCGGGTGTAGTTGCAATGATGGTGCCCGATGCGGTTCTTACCGACCGTCTGACCGCCCGGCGAATCTGTCGCCAGTGCAGTGCCTCGTATCATCTCGAATATCTTAAACCAAAGGTTGCGGGTGTTTGCGATCGCTGCCAGGGTGAACTGTATCAGCGGAAGGACGATTCTGAAGAAGTCATTCTCAATCGTCTGAAAGTGTATCATGACCAGACCTCACCTCTGATAGATTTTTATCAGAAGAGAAAAAAGTTGTACACAGTCGATGGAAATAAAAAAATAGAGATGATTTTTTCCGAAATCTGTGATATAATCGACAAACTGAATAAGCCTTGATTCACCTGAAAACACCTCAGGAGATCGAGACGATGCAGGAAAATGGCCGAATTCTTTCGGTCATTCTTAATAAGGTTAAGCATCAGGCCAAACCCGGTGTTTCAACCTTGGAACTGGCGGAATACGCTCATCAGGAATTTTTGCAGGCTGGGGCCGAATCGGCTTTTCTAGGCTACAGAGATTTTCCGGGGGCGATCTGTATCAGTCTCAACGATGAGGTTGTTCACGGTATACCTTCGTCATCTAGGGTCATCCAGCACGGTGACCTTCTCAAGATAGACATCGGCATCAGACGCAACGGCTTCTACGCAGATATGGCGGAGACAATATTTCTGGGGGCCACCCCTCCATCTGAAATAACAAGTCTTCTGCAGATTACCAGGAAGGCCCTCGCGGCCGGAATTCGTAATTTGCTTCCCGGCAATACTTTGGGAAAAGTTTCACAAAGCATGCAGGAAATCATCGAGACTGGCGGTCTGTCAGTAGTTAAACGGTTTGTGGGCCATGGGATAGGGCGTAAGCTCCACGAAAAACCACCCGTTCCAAACTTTGGTACCCCTGAAGAGGGGCCGCGGCTTGAGGTTGGAATGGTTCTGGCGATCGAACCCATAGCTACATACGGTGACCCGGAGATAGCCATAAAGCAGGATGGCTGGACGGCGATAATGGTCAGTGGCGCTTTGAGTGCACACTTTGAGCATACGGTGGCCATTACCCCTCAGGGTCCCAGAATTCTCACATCGACCTGCCAGGCGG
>CAYYUI010000102.1:0-13122 GCA_964474705.1 uncultured bacterium | reverse complement strand
CGGCCTTCTCTGAAAACAGCGTAGGGCTGTTGAACCGGATCACCATTATCTTTACACGCAGGCGGCTTAACATTGAGAGTCTTACGGTATCGGCCTCCTCAATCAGAGGTATCCACAAATTTACCATTGTGGTAAAGGCCACCCGCGAACAGGTAGAAAAAGTAACCAAACAGCTCGAAAAGCTGGTTGATACAATCGTCGAACGCTGCAAACCGCCGATCGACAACGCTCTTAATGATGCCGGTCTCAAACGCAGTGAAGTCGATCATATCATCATGGTTGGCGGCCCGACCCGCATGCCGATCATTCAGAACCTTCTCAAGACCCACTTCGGCAAAGACCCCGAACGTGGTGTCGACCCGATGGAATGCGTTGCTATGGGCGCAGCCATTCAGGCCGGTATTCTCGGCGGCGAAGTGAAAGACGTTCTGCTTCTCGATGTTACCCCGCTCTCACTTGGCATCGAAACCCTCGGCGGCGTCATGACCACCCTGATTCAGAGAAATACCACCATTCCGACCAAGAAAAGTCAGGTTTTCTCGACCGCTTCAGATAGTCAGCCAGCCGTTTCGGTACATGTTCTGCAGGGCGAACGCCCCATGGCAACCGATAATAAGACCCTCGGCCGCTTCGACCTCGTTGGCATTCCGCCGGCACCACGCGGTGTTCCGCAGATCGAAGTCACCTTCGATATCGATGCCAACGGCATCGTCAACGTTTCGGCCAAAGACCTCGGCACCGGCAAGGAACAGGCGATCACCATCACCAACAGTTCCGGCCTGAAAAAAGACGACATTGACCGCATGGTCAAGGAAGCCGAAAAATACGCCCAGGAAGACGCCAAACAGCGCGAAAGCATCGAAACCGTCAACATGGGCGAAACTCTTGTTTACCAGACTGAAAAGACCCTCAAGGAACTCGGCGACAAGGTTCCAGCAGAACTGAAAAACGAAGTCGAAGGCAAGGTCAGCGAACTTAAAAAAGCCCTTGAAAGCAAAGATGTCGAGCAGATCAAAGCCAAGATCGAACAACTGCAGACCACCGCGCAGAAGCTTGGCGAAATGCTCTACAAAAATGCCCAGGCTTCACAGGCGGCAGGTGCCGCCGGTGCCGGTCAGGCAGGTCCGACCGGTCAGGGTCCCCAGCAGGCCAATGCCGGCGAAGACGAGAATGTTGTCGACGCCGAATTCAAAAAGGCAGACTGATTGTCAATCAGGCCGCAGAATCAGCACTGCTGGTATCTGCGGCCTGCTGCACATCGGTAACCCACAATTCGAGCATAATTGAAGAATACTAGATAGAGAAACCGACACCCTCGAGGGAGAATTTAATGGCTAAGCGTGATTATTACGAAGTTCTGGGGATTCCCAAAAATGCCGATGAAGGCGAAATAAAAAAGGCGTTTCGCAATCTGGCACGTCAGTATCACCCCGATGTCAGCAAGACTGACGGCGCGGTTGAAAAGTTCAAGGAAATCAACGAAGCCTACCAGATTCTCTCTGACCCGCAGAAGCGCTCGGCTTACGACCAGTTCGGCCATGCCGGTATAGATCCCAGCGGCTTCAACTACCAGGACATGGGCGGTTTCAGCGGCTTTGGCGATATTTTCGGCGACATTCTCTCTGATTTCTTCGGTGGTAGCAACAGCCAGAGACGTGGTCCCAGACGCGGCAACGACCTGCGCTATGACCTCGAAATAACCTTTGAAGAAGCGGTTTTCGGCTGTGACAAGAACATCACCATCCAGAAATCGTCAGGTTGTACCGCCTGCGCCGGCAGCGGAGCCGAACCGGGCAGCACCCGCAAGCAATGCCCGGTCTGCAAAGGCCGCGGCACGATTTCCCTCGCCCAGGGTTTCTTCTCGATTCAGAAGACCTGTCATCAATGCCAGGGAGAAGGCGAGATCATCGACAAGCCCTGCAATACCTGCAAAGGCACCGGCCGCCTCAAGCACTCACAGAAAATTGACGTCAAAATCCCCCCCGGAGTTGAAACCGGCAGCAAACTCAAACTCGGCGGCGAAGGTGAACCCGGCGAAAAGGGCGGCCCGAGCGGCAGTCTCTATATCTTTATCACGGTCGGCAAGCACGATTTCTTCGAACGTATCGGTGACGACATCATCTGCGAAAAGAACATCACCTTCCCGCTTGCGGCCCTGGGCGGCGAAATCGAAGTGCCGACCCTCAAAGGCGTTGTCAAAATCAAGATTCCCGAAGGCACTCAGACCGGTAAGGTCTTCAGGCTGCGCGGTTATGGCGTAAAGTCGCTGCGCGGCGGCCAGGGCGACCAGCTGGTCAAGATTTTTGTCCGCACACCGACCGAAATGACTTCGAAACAACGCGAGCTCCTGATGCAGCTGGCCGAAGAAGACCCCGAATCGAAAGCCACCGGCATTGGCTCGGGCAAGTCATTCTTTGACAAGGTTAAACAGGCTCTCGGCGGTTGATAAAACAACCGACCGGCTTTTCCAGATTCGAAACAGCACCAGAACCGTTATCGCGACGGTTCTGGTGCTGTTTCAGGTCTATCGAAAGACCGCTGAGTCTCTGCTGAAAAAGCCCGAACTAAGTTTATTCAGGGTTGGCGTCTGGCGTGAAGGCTGCCGGTGAGAGATTTGTTTTTATATAAACGGCGGCGCTGGTGTCGCCGACAATCTCACCGTTAACATACGAGAAGCTGGTGACAACACCAGAATTGTTTACCGTCCAGCTTCCAGAGGGAACGCCCTGTGAATAAGCACCGGCGTAGCTGAGGCCTCCAGCATCGCTGTAAGAAACCTGGCCATCAAGAACACCACCGGCAAAGTTGTTTTCCAGAGTCGAGTCAAGCTCATGCGTGTTTTTATATACCTTCCTGAACCATTGACCATCTTTGCGGTCATCAGCATATGTGCCGGTGTCAATCGTTATTGTCCCGCCAGATTCAGAACAGTAAGTGTGCGTAGCCAGGCCGTTGCGTTTACCGCCTACAAAAGTCTCGATATCATAACTGTTACCACTGGAGACAATTCCGTTAGTCCTGACTCCAGTCACTACTTTATCGTAGGCAAGATCCTGCCATAGCTGACTGGTGTCGGTAGTGACCAGACCGATGTTTACGTTGCCATTTGCTGTCGGCCTGATTTCGAATTTTGTATTCAGGTTGCCATCGGCATCTGTTGAATAGATGGCGTAATTCACAGCATTACCGGAATTGTCGAATTCGACCTTGCGGGCTTGATTGCCGTTCGCGTCCTTCAATATCCAGATGCCCGAGCGTGTATCGACTGAGAAATTTCCCTCACGGGCCCACTCATAGGCGTTGTTAGCCCAGTATTTAAAATTCGCCTTGCCGGCTTTGTATGGATAAATATCGAAAGCTTCGGCGGTTGGCGCAATTTTTCGTTGCCGGGCCGGGTACTCGCCACTTTGATAGCCACTGAGGCCTATTTCGTAAGAAATACTGGCTGTGCCCTGCGCCAGCTCCCCTTTGAAAACATTATTATCTTCAGCTACTTCGACTGCATGAGTAGCGATGGAAAAGTCGCCGCATTTATCATAAACCCTGAATGAGAATTCATGCTTGCCTGGCGACAATCTGAATGGCGTATACCATTTAACAAAGTCTTTCGGAACTTCTTCAAGAGAAAAAGTTTCCATATTGTCATTCATGACCAGCGGCAGCTTCATCGTCAGGGTTGCCAGCAGCGGATAAGGGGAGAATGTGTAGCCCAGCCCTGTGGTTTCTGAGGCCAGAGTGAAAGATAGAAATGCCGGTTGGTCATCAACTGCAACTTCAATTCTGCTCAGACCTTTGTTCAACCCCTTAGAATCGTCCATGAAAAGAATGAAACTGTCAGTTCCTGTGCTGGAGCAGATATGCGGAAAATAGCTTTCCGATGGATAAGAAGGCCAGGATAGTTTCAATTCATTTGTCAGCGTTTTGGGACCTGCTATTGTCAGGGTCGGGGTTGCATTGGCAGAAACGGTGTTGGAGGCAATGACCCAAGGCCCGAATGGCTCGAATTCCTTTTTCCATTCGGCAATATCATAGCTCCAGGCCTGAACTATCGCCTTCAACTCCCCCTGCAGCCCCACAGACAAAGCCGCGTCGACCTGACATGGCTTTTCAGTCGACAGGGTGGCTTCAGTCTTAATGTAAGGTTTGATATTTAGTTCAGGGCCGGCAAGACCACCGACTTTCAGCGAATTTTTCATCTCAATCGCTGCTTCGCTGGCAAAGGTTCCCTGCAGTTTTGCTTCGAACATTGGAGTATTCTTGACTTTCCAGAGCAACTGGCCGCCCCAGGCATTTTCTGCAGACCAGTTAACTCCCGATCTGAAATCGATACGCATTTTGCTGCCCGCTTTAACTTCAGCCTCGGCTTTGAGAATGAATTTCCAGGAGGCGGTGATTTCACGGCCCCAGGTTCCTGGTACCGGCCCGACAAAGAAGGGAATCTCTGTGTGCGGCAGCAGAGTGCCTTCAATCACAGGCAGTTCAACAGCTCTCGATGCCACGAATTTTGCATAGATATCGCAGGCCGCATAACCGTCAACACGCATTTCAAACTGTTGCATGGTACCGAGAAAGGTCTCGTAGGAAACAACCACGTCGGGGTCGAACTCGAAGTTTTCCATTTCAAGCGACAAATCACCATAAGTTGGATCAGCGGCGATCGGTCGGGTCAGGCTGGCTCTTATGCTGTGCCGCAGGCCGCCTCTGAGATAATTCATCTTCAGCTGATAGGCAGGGTCGCTTGTTTGCAGCAGCTTTTCTGACATTGCCGGAAGCTGTGACATTCTGCCGCGAAAAAGGTATTTGCATTCCGAGAAAACTTCCTGCATCGAAGCGCCTTCAACAACAACCGGAATTGTCTGAGGAATCGCTACCCCCGGCGGTGTGGGGGTAAGGGCAAGCATCGGCAGTTTGACACTTACCGGCATGCTGTTGAAAACCCCGATGATTATAGAACCGACTTTGAATGGTGACGTTCCGGTTATTTCCAGCACCAGCAGCCTGCTGCTGCCATCGAACGACATGATCCTGACATTCGCGGGCCAGTTGGCCGAACCTATTTCGTAAACATTGGCGTTGAGCTTCCAGTTTGAATAGACGATCGGCTCAGAGGCTCCAAGAGGCGTAGCCTTAACGGTCGAGGACCAGGAGAGATATCTGTTGTCGGCGTCTATCGCACCGACCTGAAACGTATAAACCTGCCCGTTAACCAGGTTTTCAAAAAGCAGCACTTTCTCTTTGCATGCTACGAAAGGAGCGCTCTCAGTTGCGATCACCGTTCCGGTTGCATAAAAAACCCTGTAGCTGTTTGCGGCATCCATACCATCCCATCCGAGGGCGACACTGCCGCTGCCGGCCTGGCTCCAGATCCCGAAATTATTGGTCTGCTGCTTCTCAACCGGAGCTCCGGTGCTCGGATCGACGTAAAACAGCCGGTTACCGAGCGCCGGGTCCTTCACCTGGCAGAAAATTTTGCCGGTGCCGGTTTTATCATATTCAAGATAGGAAATGCTCGCCGAGGCGGTATTAGTAGAAGCAATCTCGAAAACCCGATTCCAGACGATACCGGTTGCAGAAACACCCGAACTGAGATCGCTGTTGGCATTGCCATTCCAGCGTATCAGCGTCGGATTTCCGGAATATTTGCCGGCGAGAACCAGCGAACCATCGCCAGGCAGCACCTGGCTGCCCTGAGGGATAAAACCATTGCTGCCACTGCCGGAAAGATAATTCAGCAGGGCTCCGGTCGAACTTGATTGCCGACTGAAAGCCCAGGTGCTTTTTGAAATATTTTCCCAGGCGATGATGGCATAATCTCCAAGGCCATGTCGCACAACCGTTACCGGCATCAGACCTGTTCCTGCATTGGCGGTGTCCTTCCAGACCCGGTCGGGAGTCATCGACCAGGTTGTCTGACCGGTAGCCTGTAATGAACCGTCGGCAGCTGAAATAGAAATTTGCGAGAATCTGCTGGAATCGAAGGTAAGCTGGTTCTGAGCGGCAACTTCAAGCACATCTGCATAGACATGTGCTGTCGGGTTAGCGATAAATGCAGCCGCCGCATTCGCAATGTTGGTTACCAGATTTGGTTTCGCAGTTTTTAGCAGTTCCGGATCGGCGGCAATAGCCTGCACAGCGTTGGCCAGGATGTCAGACTCATGCAATGAGCCTGGGGGGCTGACCGTCATCACATTGTCGCCGGGGAACAGATCGGAGGCTCCATGAAAGAATGATTTTCCGCCGATATTGCCTCCCTCGATGGAAATCTCGCCGAGAGCTGCGCCCTCTGGCAGAGCCGAAAAAGTTGTCGCTGCCGACCCATCAGACTGGACAACCGCAGTTTTCACAAAAGAGATCGTCTGATTAACGCTGTTGTCTGGCTGCAGCAGAGTTATCCTGAAAGTTACTTCCGCGGGAGTTTCTGATGCCCGCACCGTGGGAGAAATAACTGCGCGGCCCGGGATGATGATATTAAAAGCGACGCTGGCGGCACCGTTTCCGGGCGGAACATTCAAGGCCGAAACGGCTTCATCCTGGAGATCGAACAGGGAGCAGCCACACAAAACCCAGATCGATCCGAGAAATAGAAGAACGAAAAAAGTTCGTAAACTTTGCATAAATCCCCGCCCGCTTTCTTTCCAGACATGCAGATCAGTTTGAATTGTACTGCTCGAACTATATGTATGCAAATGAATTGAGAGCAGGTTCTGCGACCGAATTTCGAGAATTCATACCTGATCAGGTAATGCGGGGTTTCTTTTCTCAGCTGAAAAACGACAGGAATTAATTCTGATTTGCGGTTAACCTTTTAATACTGTTGAAGAAACGGACTTAATGTTTTAAGATTATCTGGAGCAAATAGAGAAAGTAATACTGATTTTGAGTACGGGGTGTTTATGAAAGCAATCTTTGAGAATACCGGCAGCGTAACAGCCATGCAGACTGCTGCCGAAGGGTTGTTGAATGATCCCGAGGTTAGAGGCATCATGGTTCTGGCATGCGATGCCAATGGCTGGACGGCCGAAGCCCTCGATCCATGGCTGAAAAGCCTGAAACTCCCTATTTTCGGCGGCATTTTTCCGCAGGTTGTTTATGAACAGAAGAATTATGCTTCGGGCACTATTCTTATCGGGCTTTCAGTCGCTCCCGAGATTATATGTATCAGCGGCCTTGACGACCCGAGAACGGTTTTTGAAAACCAGCTGATTCCCTACGCCGACAAATGGCCTCTTCCAGAGGTTATTGGCAGCGAGACTTTCGTTGTTTTCGTCGATGGTTTAAGCAAAAGAATTACTGCTCTGATCGAAGCGATGTTCTACTGCTTCGGTCTGTATCGCAATTTTATCGGTGGTGGTGCCGGTTCGCTCTCTTTTCAGCCGAAACCATGTCTGTTGACGCCCCATGGTCTTCTGGAAAAATCCGCCGTCATCGCCAAACTGCCTCTTGCATGCGGAACTGGTGTTGCGCATGGCTGGCAGTCAATCAGTGAAAGCCTCAAGGTTACCGAAGCCGAAGGCAATCTGCTGAAAACGCTCGACTGGCGACCCGCTTTCGAAGTCTATCGCGAACTGGTCGAAGCGCATGCCGGCCGGAAATTTACCGAAGACAACTTTTTTGAGCTTGCTAAAAGTTATCCGTTCGGCATCACCAGGCTCGACACCGAAGTGATTGTCAGAGATCCGCTGATGAAAGTTGCCGGCGATGGGCTGGTCTGCGTTGGAGAAGTTCCTGCCGGTTGTTTCGTCCGAATACTCAACGGCAATCCTGAAACTCTAATCATGGCCGCCAACAAAGCCCGTGAACTTGCCGAAAAATCTTCACCCCATAATGGCAAGCCTGCAGATGCCTTCATCATCGACTGCATTTCGCGCGCTCTTTTCCTTGAACAGCGGATTTCTGAAGAGCTTGTGGCCGCCGCCGGAACCCACAGGCTGTTTGGGGCTCTGACCCTTGGGGAAATAGCCAACAACGGCCGCGATTACCTTGAGTTCTTCAATAAAACCACCGTTGTCGGAATTTTCTAGAATCGCCGAATTAATGACCAATATCAACGACACCGAAATCCTCTATCAGATATCAATTTCCATTGGCAACACCCTTAAGCTGGCGCCAATGCTCAAAGAGACTCTGACGACTATAATGCGGGCCCTGAACTGTTCATCCGCCGAAATCTGGTGTTATTGCCCGGACTCATCTCCAGACAACCATCAAAAACCTCTTTTAAAGTGGTTTCGGCAGACATCCATTCCCAGAGCACTCGCAACCAGCGGCTTTATCAGAGACTTCGCTTTTCCGCAGGATGAACGACAGCTCTTCGATTTCGCCGCGTCGACTCCCTTGTCGGTGATACAGGACGATATCAACCATATTGTTCTGAATCTGCCGGGGTTCGGAATTCTTGTTTTAAGGAAAAACGGTCAACAGCTGACTGCAGGTCTTTGCCGTTCACTGCAGTTGCTGATGAATAAACTGGCGATTTCAGCCCTCGCCTGCCTGGAAAATGAAAAGACCGAATATCAGCTTTCACACTCGCAAAAAATGCTCGAACTGGTCATGAACAGCATTCCACAGCAGATTTTCTGGAAAGATCGCAATCTGGTCTATATCGGCTGCAATGAAAACGGTGCCAGATCCACAGGTCTTAACAACCCGGCCGAAATAGCCGGAAAGACTGATTTCGATCTGGTCTCAGACCCGCAGGAAGCAGAATTGATACGCGATGCCGATCTGAAAGTAATCAACAGCGGCATACCGGAAATACATTCGGTGCTCATTAAGACCGACCAGGCCGGAAACGCCAGGTGGATAGACACCTCCAGGATTCCCCTTCTCGATGAAAGGGGCAGTGTTGGCGGCATTCTGGTCGCAACGGAAGACATTACCGTGCGCAAAACAGCTGAAGAAGACCTTAAAACAGCGAAGAGCGCAGCAGAAGCAGCAAGCAAAGCAAAGAGCGAATTTCTCGCGAACATGAGCCACGAAATCCGCACGCCTCTGAACGGGGTGATCGGCTTCACTGAATTACTGAAAACTACACGCCTCGACCCAACCCAGGATCAGTATGTCAAGAATGCCAACCTTTCAGGGCATACTCTTCTTGGCATAATCAATGACATCCTTGATTTTTCCAAAATTGAATCAGGAATGATGCATCTGGAGATGATCAAAACCGATATTGTAGAACTCATTGAATCCAGTGCCGAAATCATCAAATTGAACGCCGGGGGCAAGAATCTCGAAGTTCTCCTGAATATTGGCAGCAATCTGCCAAAACACGCAACTGTCGACCCGATAAGACTGAAACAGATTCTTGCCAATCTTTTGAGCAACGCGGTTAAATTTACCGATAAAGGCGAAATTGAACTGAAAGTCTCTTATGAGGCGCTTGAAAATAACCTTGGCAGTTTTCGTTTCTCGGTTAGAGACACCGGCATAGGCATCGACAGCGAGCAACAGAAAAAGCTGTTCAAAGCCTTTTCGCAGGCAGACAGTTCGACAACCAGAAGGTTTGGCGGCACAGGCCTGGGGCTGATTATCTCAGAACTGATTGCAGAAAAGATGGGCAGCACCATAAAACTTACCAGTCAACCGGGGGCCGGGTCCACCTTCTTTTTCGACCTGGTAACCACAGTTGCCTCAGACGAAAGACCTGATCTGACACAGATCGCTCTGAAACGATGCCTGATTCTTGATGACAACGCCCAAAACAGAGTCATCCTCAAAGAGATGCTCAAAAACTGGGGCATTGATTGCGTTGAGTGCGAAAACGGTAATCAGGCGATCAGTGTTCTTGAGAATCAGTCTTCATTCGACCTCCTGCTTTGCGATTATCACATGCCCGAAATCGACGGGCTGGCGACTGTCGAAAAGATCAGACAGCACCCGCGGCTCTCCAGGTATGGCCTGCCGGTTATTCTTCTGCATTCCGCCTCTGACGACGAACGTCTGCATAAAAAGTGCACGGAGCTGGGCATACTGTTTCGCCTGACCAAGCCCGTCAGAAGCAGCGACCTCTTTCATTATCTCAGCAAAATTGCTTCACACCAGGAACCCCAGGTTCAGTCAGCAAGCGAAACAGGTGGCGGTGCTGTTCATGGTGATTCGAGGGGCATTACCATTCTGATAGCCGAAGACATAGAAATGAATATGATGCTGCTGGCATCGATTCTTCAGAATCTGTTGCCTGGCGTCAGGCTCCTGATCGCCAGAAACGGCAAACAGGCTCTGCGCATCTGGCAGAACGAGAAACCCGACATCATCTTCATGGATCTGCAGATGCCGGAACTCGATGGCCTGGAAGCAGCAGAGAAGATCCGCGAACATGAGAAAAGCGACGGAAAGCATGTTCCGATTGTCGCCATTACCGCTGGAGCCACCCGCGAAGAGCAGCAAAGAAGTGAAGCCGCCGGCATGGATGACTTTGTCACCAAACCGATCGTCATTGAAAAAATTCAGAACGTCATAGCCCGCTTCCTCAAAAGATAAAACAGCCGGCATAGCCTGAGCCGATGTCTTTTCTGTCTCCAGTAGGCAAACCGGTATTTTTCTGCTAGAGTTCTAGTTAGAGGTAGATATATGCTTAAACGAATTCTGGCCACCATCGTTCTACTTTTTTTGTCTGTCCTGACAGATGGTCAGATCATGCTTTTCAATGACTACCTCAAACCGGCGACCCCCGAATTTGCCAGTGAACTGGCCGCCATTACCGCAGTAAGCCCGGCTTTCGACCGGCGCATTGAAGAATTGCGCAGGCTGGCAACACAACCGTCAGCCACCAGCCAGAACAAAATTGACCTGGCTGCGTTTCTTTTGCGCAAAATCGCGCTGCAGAGCAGCCTGAGCTATGAAGCCAACGAAGATTTCATCTTCGAAGTCGCTGATCTGCTGCCCGGTGATTATTATGTCGAATCGCTGTGGGGTGACCTTCTCTACTTCAAGGGTGATTACGAGCAGGCGCTCAGCCATTATGAGAACGCACTTTTCAAAAGACCGGAAGACCTTGACCTGCATGGCCGCATGGGTCTGGCAGCAATGCAACAGATGTTCTACGAAAAGGCCATCACTCATTTCGAAAAAGTTCTCGCCGGCAAGCCCGAAACCTTTTTTGTGCTCTACGCACTTGGCAGGTGCCATTTCGAGCTCAAACATCTCGATGAAGCAATAGAATTCTGGGAAAAGGCCCTTAAACTCGCCAAAGATGATCGTGAAAAAAAGGCAATCGAAGAAGCTTTGAACCAGGCCCGCGAATTGCTTGCATCCACCAGTGACGCAACCCGTGAAGAAGATCAGCGCTTCGTCATCCATTTCGCCGGCAACTCCCAGCAGGATCTGGGCGATATCACCTTTGAAATGCTCGAGGAAATTTTCTTTCAGGTCACCGATTCTCTGAATTTCAAACCGGAAGTCAAAATCAACATCATTTTTTTCCTGACCGAAGAATATTACAAGGTCAGCCGCGAATGGTCAGCAGGATCAGCCCAGGGAATCCAGATCATGGTTCCTTTGAAGTCAGGCTATAAAAGCCCAGACTACGTTAAAGGGCTGCTTGCCCATGAATTCACCCATACGGTCATTCATCTGAAAACCAGCAACCGCTGTCCATTGTGGCTTAACGAAGGGCTGGCCCAGTATCAGGAATTCAATGCCGCCTATGGATCACCCGAAAACCTGCGGCCTGATTACGAACAGATATTGCAGAAAGAATTCATCGACAAACGCAATTTTGTCGACCTCAACCAGGTCCCGTCTTTGATCGGCGGCTCGTCTCATTACCAGATTGCCCGCGGCTATCTCGCCTCTTATCTTGCGGTGCGCTGCATGGCCGAATTCTATGGCGACCAATCCTTTGACAGCCTTCTTTCAAGTCTCGGGCGCGGTAAAAGCCTCGATGAAGCGATGAACGAAGCCACAGGCAAAAGCATGGGTGATTTCCAGGCAGAATACGAAGAATGGCTGCGTAATCTCTGATCTGCTCGATAGAGATCAACCTCAACAAACGCAGATAAACACGAAGCAACAGACAACACCAGCATGAGACCACGCGGCGAAATACTATACGATTATCTCAATTCACGCATGATTTTCTTCATGCTCACCGCAATGTTCATCGGAATGCTTGCCGGATCAGCCCTTGATCCACTGCGCAGTCTGGTTGCCCCGATGTTCGCTTTCATGACTTTTGTAACTGCCGCTAAAACCAGCTGGCACGATCTCGGCAATATTTTCCGCAAACCCGCTCCGCTGCTGGTGATAGTTGTATTACATCATCTTCTGACCCCGTTCATCGCCAGCCTCGTCGCCGAATACGGACTTGCCGGAAATCCTGAACTGATAGCCGGCTTTGTGCTCGCGGCCGCCCTGCCGGTCGGCATAACCGGCGTGATCTGGACCGGCTTGAGCAAAGGAGATGTAGCCCTGTCGCTGGCTTCTGCCACCATCGATACCTTGTTGAGTCCGGTGGTTGTGACACTGGTGATGCTGCTGTTTGCAGGGCGCAGCATGGAAATCGCCTATTCCGCCATGATCTTCAGTCTTTTCAAAATGATCGTCGTTCCTTCTATTCTCGGCCTGTCGGTTCATGACTTTACCGCCGGGAGGTTTCATAAGAGTTATATTCAATTTCTGGGCCCGGTTTCATTTTTCTGCATGTGCGCCGTAATAACTATCAATACCGGGGCGGCACAAAGTGCCGCTGCCGAAATGATCCGCCGCATTCCAGCGGCATTTTTCATTTCGCTCGGCATGGTCATATTTGGTTTTCTCAGCGGCTGGCTTCTGGCCAGACTTTTTTCCTTCAGGGACAGTATCGTGCTTGCATGTGTATTCTGCGCGGGAATCCGCAATACCAGCGCTGGTCTCGTAATTGCGCTGGCTCATTTCCCGGCCGAAGCAAGTATTCCAATCCTGATCGCCATGATTTTTCAACAACCGGCCGCAGCAATTGCTCAGAGACTGCTAAGCCGCAGCCAATGTGAGGAACAGCCGGATTTTCGTTAATACTTTGAGAATTTTTAAACAAAGTATTGAGAAGTTCGGAATTAAGTGCTATTTTGGCCCTGTTACCCCCGAAGGGGGTTGCATCATAATATCAGGTCGCATCGAAAGGAAAGTGAAGTAATGAAAAGC
>CAYYUI010000101.1:0-13336 GCA_964474705.1 uncultured bacterium | reverse complement strand
TTGTTCGGGTTTGTTAACAGCTTTAACGATGCCGGTGTGTTCCATGACGACATCTTCAAGTTTCCGTTTGAATTCGAAGATCCCGGTATAGTGCTTGTTATTATACCTCTCCAGGGCATCTGGAGACAAGCGCCTCATGGCTTCCTGTTCTAGTTTCTGCGTCGTGTTATTAAGTAATATCGAGGTGTTGTTATTCATAATCGGGTCTGTTAGAATGCAGGTCGATCAATATGTTTGCTTCGGAGGTAATCTGAATGAAATCAACGCTCAAAACCCTTTTAATTCTGCTGATTCTTTCGCTCATGACCCAGATTGCGATGGCGCGAAGCTTAAAGGTCGGTGTGATTGCCGATGGTTTGACCGACAATACCCGGGCACTTCTCAGCGCTGTCGATGAAGAAATCAAAAAGCTGATTCCCGAAACCGATCAGGTAATTTTTGCCGAAGGCGACGTCAAAGATGGCGCCTGGCAGATCGAAACTATCAAAGGGACTGTTGAAAGCCTGATGCGATCTCCCGATCTTGACGCGGTTCTAGCTGTCGGGGCGGTTTCATCGCAGGTGGTCGCTGGTATGAAAAAGCCGGCCAAACCTTCGATTGCCGCGCATATAATCAACGCAGCCATGCAGGGCCTCGACAAAAAGGATGGCACCAGCGGCAGCGAAAATCTCGCCTATATCGATCTTGGCATCGATCTTGGCCGACATATTGAACGGTTTCAGGAAATCAGAAATTTTAAAACCCTTCATCTGGTAGTAAGTCCATGTTTGATGCAGGGCGTTCCCGGTCTGGCTGAACACCTGGCAGGTCAGGCCAGTGCCCGGGGAGTGAAACTCGTGGTTGTGCCTGCGGTGCCCAATCTTTCTGAAGTTGCAGCCAGCCTGAATGGTGCTGAAGCAGTTTATCTTGCTCCAAATCTTGATCTGGCACCAGAGCAGCAACGTCAGTTGATCGGCAAAATCAATGCTCTCAAGCTTCCCAGTATGGCTATGATAGGGCGCGCGCAGGTTGAGAACGGTGTGCTGTGCAGCATTGCCATGGACATCGATACTCAGAAGCTTGCCAGGCGCATTGCCCTGAATTTTCAACGCCTGCTCATGGGCGACAATCCGTCTGACTATCAGGTTGATTTCAGTCACACTGAGCGTCTGACGATAAATATGCAGACAGCCCGTGAAATTGGGGTTTTCCCAACCTGGGAACAGATGACCGATGCGGTTTTGATCAATGAAGAACCAGACAATGTAGAAAGAAAGCTTTCGATAACCGGGGTGATTGAAACAGCCCTGATGCGCAATCTTCAGCTGATCGCGAAAAAGCAGGATCTGGCCGCGGGTGAACAGACGGTCAAGCGTGCCAGGTCTGCAGTCGAGCCAAAATTGAGCGTATTCACCCGTCAGGCGCTTCTCGATGATGACCGTGCCGAAAGCATGTTTACTCCTGCCAAACATTCGACACTTCTCGGCGCTGACCTTCTTTTCGTTCTTTACAGCGAGCAGGCCAGGGCCAATATCGATATTCAGAAGCTTTTTCAGAATGCCCGGCGCGAAGAAGAGCGCTCGCTTATGCTCGACATCATCAGGGATGCTGCTCTTGCTTATCTGAATGTGCTTAAAACCAGGACTCTGCAGAATATTCAGCGCGACAATCTCGAAGTGACCAGGGCCAATCTCGAAATTGCCAGATTCAGGGAACAGGTCGGCAATTCCGGTCCCGCCGAAGTCTATCGCTGGGAAATCCAGATGGCAGGTTCCCGTCAGGCGGTAATCGAGGCTTCTTCAATGCGCCGAAAAGCGGAACTGGCTCTTAATCAGATTTTGAACGCATCTCAGGAAGAGGAATTTTCCACAGCCGACGGTGATATTTTTGCGCAGGTGTTTTTTCTCGATTATAAGCGTATTGCTCCTTATATAGACAACCAGCTGGGTTACAAGGTTTTTCGAGATTTCCTGGTAGCTGATACCTTTGCCTTTTCTCCGGAAATTCAGCAGATCGGTCGTGGCATCGAAGCCATGGAAAGGTCGAAAAAATCGGCCCGTCATCGCAACGGCCACCCGGTTGTGGCTCTACAGGGCAATTTCAGCCGGACGGTAAGAGAATCAGGTATCGGCGCTGACAAACCGAATATGCCGGCACCTTTCAACAGTGTTTTCAGCTTTCCCGATAAAAATGACTGGAGCGTTGCTCTCAACGTGTCATTACCGATTTTTGAGGGTGGCGACCGCGAAGCTGCGATCAAAGAAGCCGATGCCAGAGTTAAGAAACTCAAGGTTGACCGTGAGTATCTGATGCAGCGGCTGGAATTGAATACCAGAGCATCTCTTGAGGATGCCAGGGCTTCATTTTCCAGCATCGGCCTGTCGCAGACCCGTGCTGAATTTGCCGCCAAGACTCTTGATCTGGTGCAGAGCGCATATTCACGTGGTGCGGTTAATATTCTCGATCTGATCGATGCTCAGAATGCTTCTCTTGTTGCCCGCGAAGCTTCGGCGAATGCAGTGTTTTCGTTTCTCAGTGACTTTGTGAAGGTTTGCCGTGCCGTCGGCACCTTTGATTCGGTTCTGAACCCTGAAAGCAATAATCAGTGGTATGAACGTCTGGCTGCCTTTTATGCGTCAGGAAATCAGCCGGTTGCTTCTGAAAGGCGTCAACCGGAAAAGAAGCCGATTGGAACGGCCTCTGAAGCGCAGGTTCTTTACGAAGACTGATAAACAAAACCGGCCTTTCGGCTTAAATGCCGAAAGGCCGGTTTAATTTTTTCTCAGTCAGCGGAGAAAGCCGGTGTTGAAAGCGATGTCCTGCTTGGTGTGACCCATGCCGGCATAGTTGCAGCAGAGTTCTTCGCCGGCATTAATGTGACGGGCGGTGAAGGTTCCGTCGGGAAGATCGACGAGATTTGGCTTGTCTGAATGGTTCATGAAGCGGGCATCATCGATGCAGTAATACAGAAGGTCGCCGCTTGAAAAGCAGTATTTTCTGAAGAAGTCGCCCTGCCATTCGGGCATGGCATTGAGTTTTTTTTCGGTCAGAACTTTGTCAAAGTCTTCGTGATAAGCCCATATCTGGGTGTTGGCAGGAATTTCTTCGGCGGCGAACAGACCGAGACCTTCAATGTTAGAGTTCTTTACAGCGGTTTTAACTAGCAGCATGGAAACCATTTTTCGCCCGATACACGACTTGACAGCGGTTCGACAGCGAATACTCCCTTTTCTTCAGATTTACCCGGATGAAAAAAACATTCGGGAATGGCGTGAGGATAGCACCGCAAGCGCTACTAATCAATAGGCTGCCTGAATTTTTTTTAAAAAATTGCAGCTCAACAGGAACGACGCATGCTCGTGAAAACCTGCAACAGCCTTGCTACCATACTTTCGCGCAGGTAACTGGTCTTGACTTCTTCCAGATTACGGGTTGCAGCAGTAGCAAGGGTTGCATAGTTTTCCAGCAGATGTCTGGCCTGCCGCACCAGGCTGGCCGGGTCGGCGGGGTCGTAATAGAGGTTCCCTTCGATGGCTCCAAGAATATCGCTCGCTTCACCTTTGAGACCATAGAGAATCGGTCGGCCTCCGGACATATAATCGAAAACCTTCGAGGGTATGGTTTTATCCATGGTGCCGTCATCTTTGAGATGCAGCATCAGTGCATGCGCATTGCGAATCATTTCGACCGCCCGGTCTTTCGAAACCAGACCGGTAACTTCGACGTTGGTCAAATTCCTGGCTTTGATGGCTTCTTCCAGAAGAGGTTTTTCGACACCGTTGCCGGTTAATTGAAACCTGATGCGCGTTTCACCTTCTCTGGCGAGTATGGTTGCGGCTTCGACTACCAGTCCAAGGTTCTGGCAGTAACCCATGTTGCCGATATATAAGATATTCAGTTGCCTCGGGCTTTTGTCGACCGGCAGTGCTTCTTCAGCAACCATTTCTGCCGGAATGGCGTTGTATACTACAGTTGGAACCCGCCCGCCGGAAACTTTCGAGATATAATCGGCCATAGGCCTGGCGACACAGGTTATCTCGGAGGCGGCACGATACAAAAGGTATTCAATGACTTTGGCAACCTTGAACAGCATGCCGTCGGCTTTGATCTGGCCGGCAACAACGGCTGATTCAGGCCATATATCGCGAATGTCGAGACAAAGTGGCGCTTTTTTGCACCATGCTATTATCAGCCCGGCAATGCCGGTAAACAGTGGTGGACTCGATGCCCAGACGACGTCGAATTTGCCCCGGTGGCGTCGGGCTGCTTTGATGGCTCCGAACATGAAAGAAAGATAATGCGCGATATAGTTCCATTTGCCCCGGCCTTCGTATTTAACCAGCGGGACGCGACTTACTTCAATACCGGCGTCATCGATCTGCTGCCGATCTACCTGCCCCTTGTGCGGTTCTCCGGCTACTACGTGGACTTCACAGCCCATCTGGCGAAGAAGTTCAGCGGTTTCGCGCATGCGAAAGGCGCATGCGGTGACATCCGGGTAATAAAACTGGGTTACAATAAGTATTTTAGGCAGTTTTCCAGGTGATGACATAGTCGATGGCCTCTGCCTGTGGATTGCTCAGCACCAGTTTCTCGGCGTTAACCGGTTTGCCGAAGTCTGGATACCATGTATAGGGAAGGATGCGAATTTTTGCTTCAGTAGTTATGCTGAATGAGAGCGAGCCAAGTGAAAAACAGTTGGTTCCGGGGTTGTCTGTGCTTATAATCGTGTCTGGGGCCAGGTGAATAAGTGAAATGAAAGTGCCGGTGATTTTTCGGCCGATCATGCGATCTCTGATCTTGATGGTGCCAGGTGAAAAGACTGCTTCACGTCTGAATATCTGCCCGAACTGGTCGACAAATTCAATAATCAGCAGGCCTTTTTCTGAGTCGTAACCGCGATGGGTGACTCTGGCGCGCCGGCCAATCCTGAAGGTGCCCCAGATATCTGACTGTTCGGCGTGTTCGATCATTGGTACGTTGTGCGCTCCGGTTTGTCGACACTCCTCGCGGATTGCTTCGTTCTGATACGAACCGCAGCCAGTGTCGATAATACACCGGATTCCACCAAGAGAAAGCTCGTAGGATAAAATGTCGCAGTGGGTGTGGCCTGGCTGGAAAGATGGTGACGGGTCGCCGCAACTCATGGCAAAGTAGGATTCCGGAGTGTGGCGGACAAAGAAACCGGAATTCTCAAGCAGGTAGATCATGGTTTTCCAGTCACGCATGATACCCTTGCGCATTGCTGAGTCGTTGAACTGAGCGATATAACCATCGGGATGAGTCATGACTGCCAGCCAGTCGCGCATCAGCGGCACACGGTCGCCACAAAGCATAGCCAGTCTCGCTATTTTACGGCTCAATCCCTGACTGATTCCTTCGAGCTCGAGAAGTTTGCGGTTTGCGGCTCTGGTTGTTTCTACCGCATGCAGCATTTCGATGTGATACATGGGACTTCGCTCGAAATGCCCACCGTCAGGAAGAAACTGCAGCCGGATCTGGGTGACCAATTCATCGATACAGAATTCCAGGCGTGTTTCCCAGTCGATGTCAAGAATATCTTCGAATTCAGCAAGGTAGGCAGTAGCGACGAACAGGGCCTTCAGGTTTTCGAGAAGATGATTTGCCTGATTGTGATATTCAAGATCGCACCATAAACGGTTACATTGGCTGGCAATGGAGGTTCTGATGCATTCGGCGGCCTCGTCGTCGAGGGAGGGATGTTCGCGGCACCAGCGCACCCATTCAGTGATCCTTTTCGAGAGCGGAAATGGCTCCCAGGACTCTGCCCGGATAGAATCGTTGCGCTCGATCCAGTCAAGGATGAGATACAAATTTTGCGGTGAATGTGTGTCGGTCTGACCATCATGCAGCCAGCCGAAATAGTTGAGGTTATAAACCCACAGTTTTTCGGGCTGGTCACTGAAATGACCTGTCTGCCATTGCATTTCAGCCGGCTTGAAACGATGCTGACGGTTGAGGAAGCTCAGTTCAAGGGCCCCCGAAGGCTGCAACAGCAGCTTACCCTTCAATTCAGCCGCCATCTTGCAGATACTTCCCGGTGAGCCGGCTGAAGAAAACATTCTTTTGATGGCGTGCCATGGCCTGCCATATATCTGCACTGGCAGAAGGTGTCGTATGGTGTGAAATAGTCTGCTGAGAGTCATTTGCCTGATTCCTGCCGATGATATTTCTTCAGTCTATTGCAATACCGCCCGCCTGTAAAGTCTTCGCAGAAACTTCGTAGAGTTCTCCGAAAGCTATCGGAGTGGGAGCGCCCTGTTCTACTGCTTTTGTAAAGGCCGAGACGCAGGCATCCTGCCCTTTGTCCTGAGCCCAGAGAGAAACATTTTTTGCGCCCGGCCAGCCGAAAAAGTTCAGACTCTTGAAATTGTCGATCTGCATAATTCGGCCTGAAGAGAAGATTTCAATACGCTCCTTCGGAAAATCTTTGCACCCATTGGCAAAATAATGCACGGTTCCAATCGAACCATCACTACATGAAAGGCTGATCGTGACCGTATCAGGTGCCTTGTCGCGCGAAAGGGGACTGTTCATGGTTGATATGGTCATGTTTTCGAATGGGCGGCCAGTAAGAAATCTGATCAGATCTATGAAATGACAGCCTTCGCCGATGATGCGGCCGCCCCCTGACTCAAAATCGTGAACCCAGTGCTCGACCGGAATTTGACCGGCGTTGACCGTTATGATTATGCTGCAGGGAGCATTGCCGTTTTTTAGATGCTCAGCCGCCGTCTGAACCAGGGGAGAGAACCGGCGGTTGAATCCGACCATCAGATGCACCGGTTTGGTGCGATTAGCTTCTTCCCAGGCTGATTTTATCCGCTGCAGGCCGGCGAAATCAAGGCAAAGCGGTTTCTCGACAAAAACGTGGCGGCCGCTGGCGAGTGCATCGGCCACGAGTCCTGCATGTGAAGCGTGACGCGTGGCTATAACTACCGTGTTAATTTCGGGATCATTGAAGATGCGGGCTACTTCAGTTGTGCTGATGGCAAAGCCGAATTTGCCCCCTACCTGGCTGCCTGAAACGCCCCCAGAACTGGCAATGGTTTTCAATACTACGCCGGCTTTGGCAAATGCCGGAATCAGAGTGCCGCCGGCGTAATTTCCCGCGCCGATAAACCCGATCACCGCCTTTTCACAGGCTGCCGGCTTATGCTGCTGATCGCGCAATACCACAGATCTGGTTTCCAGGTCGACGTTTCCGTCATATTTCAGCACCAGTCCGAGGATGTCGCTGGCACCGCCTACCAGTTCATATGCCTTGCCGGCTTCGTTGAAGGGAATTTCACGACTGACGAGTTCGTGGGTGCGCAGCCTGCCGGAGGCCATAAGATCGAGCACCGCTTCAAAATTCCGTTGCTCGGTCCAGCGCACGAAACCGATCGGGTAATCCAGGCCCTTTTCCTCGTATTCCGGAGCATATCGCCCCGGGCCATATGAGCAGGATACCTGGAAAGATATCTCCTTGCGGTAAAAATCATCCCGTGAGAGGTTCAGGCCGGTGACGCCGACCAGAACGACCCGACCACGCTTTCGGCACATCTGTGGCGCCTGCTGAATCGGATCGTTGCTGCTGGTGGCTGCTGTGATAATTACTGCATCAACTCCATGACCTCGCGAAAAATTCATTGCCAGGTCAACCGGATTGTCGCCCTGCGAAATGTCATGGGCTGCTACGCCGAACTCGCGAGCCAGTTCGACTTTTCGTCGGTCGAAATCGAAGCCGATGACTCTGCAGCCATTGGCCAGCAATATCTGGCAGGTAAGAAGGCCGATAAGACCAAGACCTGTAACTGCAACGCTTTCTCCGAGGGTCGGATTTACAAGCCGCACGCCCTCGAGAGCAATCGATGAAACCACGGTGAAGCAGGCGCTCGTATCATCGACTCCATCAGGGATTCGTGCGCAGAGATTGGCCGGAATACAGACAACCTCAGCATGGTTTCCATTTGAGGCCACCCGGTCACCGGGTTTGAAGCCGAACACGCCATTTCCGACAGCGATTACGGTGCCGGCGTTTGAATAACCAAGCGCCATAGGCTGATCGAGTTTGTTGAATACGGCGTTAACCGTGGGCATTATCCCGTCGGTTTTCACTTTCTGCAACACCTGTTTGACCTTGTCTGGCTGTTGCCGGGCTTTGTCGATCCAGCCGGCCTTGCCGAAATTCAGCAGCATGCGCTCAGTGCCGAGCGAAATCAGGCTGCGGCTGGTCTTTATCAGAAGACACCCGGATTTTACCGAAGGTACCGGAAGCTCTGCAAGTTCGATATGCCCCGTTTTAAGGCTTTGCAGAATCTGTTTCATGGGCGTGGCTCCTGTAACAATCAGATTTTAATATTTCCGTAAGCGGTTCCATCGATGAACAGTTTGCACCAGATCTCGATGCACAGAAGTGAAAAGATGGAATAACTGCCATCGATGCGGCCATCACGGTCGGCAGCAATCAACCGGCTCACCTCGGTGGGGGAGAAAATGCCGCGGGCAGCAATGACTTCCGGGGCCAGCAGACAATCGATGCTGCTGCGCAGGTCATTTTGCACCCAGCGCCGCAGTGGCGCGCCAAAAGCCGTTTTTGGCCGATAGATTACTTCGTGCGGCAGAAAGGGTTCCATCGCTTTCTTGAAAATAGCTTTGCCTGTGGTGTTTTTTTGCTTGAAGGATGTCGGAATCCGGCTGGCAAATGCGACCAGATCAGGGTCGAGCAATGGCACTCTGGCTTCGACACCATAGCGCATGCAGGTCTTGTCAGTGTAATTGAGATTGTGGTCGGGAAGAAAAAAACGGCTGTCCAGAAACAGCATCTGATTTATCTGGTCGTGCTCGGCAGGGATTTCCTGCAGCGCTTCGACAAGCGGCTTGGTGACTGGCGAGGCAAAAGCCTCATCGCGACATGCCTCATTGAAAAGATTTTTTCGCACAGTGTCTGAAGACCACTGATAGTAAGCCAGCAGGCGGTCGTTGTCGGAAAGATGGGCATTGCCCAGCACTTTTACCACTCGCCGCATCCACGGGTTTCTGACATCTGCGTGTTTCGAGGCCAGGCGGCCCGCCAGAACTCTGATTGGTTGAGGCAGCCAGCGCCACCAGGCTTCCAGTTTAATCGCCAGATGCCGGCGGTAGCCGGTAAAAATATCGTCGCCCCCGGCCCCTGAGAGCAGCACCTTAATGCCGTCGGCCCGGGCTTTTTCTGCGATTATCATGGCATTTACCGGTGCCGGGTCTGCCTGAGGCTCGTCAAGAAACCAGATGAGTTCGCTGATCCTTGTGATCAGCTGTTCGGGATCAACCCTTATTGTTGTCAGATCGACATTGAGGTGTCGGGCAACTTTGATCGCATATGGCAGGTCGGCCGGGCAGCCTTCGACATCGCTGTCATCGCTGAAACCGATGCTGTAACAACGTATCGGGGCATCAGGCATCTGGCGCCGCATCATCGCTACAACGGCACTCGAATCAAGTCCGCCTGAAAGAAACGCCCCGACCGGAACATCGGCAATCAGCTGGCGCCTTACCGCCTCTTCAAGGTGTTCAGTCAGTGCAGTTGCCGTCCGTTCAAAGCTTAGTTCGTGACGCCCGCCATCATACGGCAGTCTGTACCATTGCCACTGCCTTGTCATATGCCCGTTCTCGATTATACATGCCCCGCCGGGCAGCAGTTTTCGAACGCCGCGGAACATGGTCATCGGTGCCGGGCACCAGATGTATGCCAGATGTGCGTTTACTGCCGCCAGATCGATGCGGCGGTCTATTCCCGGGCACTGTATCAGACCTTTGAGTTCGGAACAGAATGCCGTTCCTGCAGGCATTTCGGCAATATAAAGCGGTTTGACGCCCAGATGGTCGCGGGCAATGAACAGGCTGCGCTGTCGAGTGTCGAAGATTGCAAAAGCGAAAATGCCATTGAGCATCGGCAGCATATCAGGGCCGTGCTCTTCATAGAGATGCAGCAGAACTTCTGAGTCTGAGCGGCTGACAAAGCGATGCCCCTTGTCGATCAGCTTTTGTCTGAGACCGGCAAAATTGTATATTTCACCGTTGAAAACCAGCCAGAGACTGCGGTCTTCATTGGTCATCGGCTGATGAGCGTCAGGACTGAGATCGATTATCGACAGGCGCGCATGCCCGAGACCGGTCTGCCGGTCTGATGAAAGCCAGATGCCGTTGTCGTCCGGGCCTCGGTGACTTATAGCCGCAACCATTGCCGGCAGAACCTCTGCGGCAAAGCTTCCGCTGAATCCGGCTATTCCGCACATCGTTCAGTGCCCCTGATTCTGAAAGCCGCTGAGACCGAGAAAGTCGATTGCCCGGCCCAGATCGCGGCGCAGCAGTGACGGGTCGTACATGTAGGCCTTGCGTCTGGCAAACCCGCGTCGTATCAGGTTGAAAAGATTCGAATTATGCTTGTGAAACTCTTTCGATGCCAGTTCCGATAATTCCTGAAATCTCTGATGCTCGATATGCAGGAGTCGCTTATGCGGATCTTTGAAGAACAGGTCTTTGGGATTGGTTTTGAGAAAATGTTCGAGTGGTAGGTTAGGGTTGAGCAGGCCCATTTCCACTCCCTGGTCGAATAGTTTGGTGCGCGGAAAAGGACTGTAAACACCGAGGCCGCCATAATATGGTTTTGAACGTCGCAGAAAGTTGACGGTTTTGAGAATGTCTTCTTCGGTTTCTGTGGGCAACCCGATCATGAAATAGCCGGTCCAGAAAACACGGTGTCGATTCAATATTTTTGCGGCCTTCAGTATCTGAGCATGGGTGATATCTTTGTCAGTTTCCTTGAGGATTGCAGCAGAACCAGATTCGATGCCAACGCTCAGTTGGGCCAGACCGGCCGCTTTCATGGCTCCAACCAGTTCATCGTCGAGAATGTCGACGCGGGTAGTGCAGTTGAAGGTGATTCGGAACGGCAGCTTTTTGAAAGCTTCACAAAGAGCCAGAACATGATTGCGGCGCACCGTGAATGAATCATCTTTCAGTGAAAACTGCGTGGTGCCGTAAGCGCGGTTGACAGCACATATTTCTTCGATAACTGAATCTACAGACCTGAAACGCACTTTGCGTTCCCACATGTGAAAACAATAGCTGCATCTGAACGGACAACCTCGAGAGGTAAGAATTACCCCCATGTCCTCGGATGAGTAATGCTCAGGATTCAGCAGAGCGCTGCGATCTGGCAGAGCCAGACTGTCGAGATTCTGGGTAAATGGTCGATCGGGGTTGTGGATTATTCGCCCGGCTTTTTTCCATGTCAGGCTGCCAACCCTGCTCAAATCTCCGCGACTGCAGATGATGTCCAGAAGCTCCGGCAGAGACTCATCACTTTCGCCTCGCAGAACGAAATCAACTTCGGGGATGCTGGCTGTCAGATCAGGCATGGTTGAAGCGTGCGCTCCTCCGACGATTATGGGAACGTCAGGCAGCACTTCACGGCAGAAGCGGGCGGTCTGAATGACTGAACCGAACTTGGTGGTCAGGGCAGAAATGCCGATAAAATCAGGCTTCTGTTCGACCACCAGACGTCGCATCAGCTTCCAGGTCGGGTGCTGAGAATCATTCAGAGCAGTAATGTAGTTGTTATAGCTTTCGTATTCCCGCGAAAAATTCAATGAGCCTTCTTTGGGTTCGGCAGCGTCCATGTCGAGGATACTGCATTCATATCCGGCTCTTTTGGCTGCTCCTGCCAGATAGGCCAGCCCGAGTGGAAAATACAGGCTGAAAATGCCTGCAAAACTTTTGAACGGGGGATCGATAAGTAAAAGTTTCATTTTTTCACCATATTCCGCATGTATCGATGACGATTTTGGGCTTGAGAAGTTCAGTGTCTATATTTTTGAACTGGCGATGAGCGACGAGAAGCACGAGAATATCTGATTCCTCCAGTACTTTGTCGAGGCTGAAGAGTTCAAAATCAGGATGCTCACGGCAGAAAGGTTCACATATCATCAGTCGGCCAGGTGCCTTTTCTTTGAGTTGATGGGCAATTTCGATGGCCGGCGACTCACGCAGGTCGTCGATATCCTGTTTGTAGGCAAGACCAAGAATGCCGATCACCGGATTTTTCAACTTTGCAGCGGCCTGCATGGTCTTTTTAACTACGAATGCCGGTTTGCTGTCGTTTACCTCGCGGGCAGTCCTGATAAGTTTCGCTTCTTCAGGACATGCGTCAACGATAAACCATGGATCGACTGCAATGCAATGGCCGCCAACGCCGGGCCCGGGTCTGAGAATGTTGACTCTTGGATGCAGATTGGCGAGTTTGATCAGTTCCCAGACGTTGAGGTTGAGGCGCTCGCAGATTATTGAGAGTTCGTTGGCGAAGGCTATGTTTACATCACGAAAGCTGTTTTCGACAAGCTTTACCATTTCAGCGGTAGTGGAATCGGTGATGTGAATCTGGCCCTTCACAAAGCTTGCATAAAGGAGTCTCGCCTGTTCGGCGCATTCTGGCGTCAGGCCGCCGATGACTCTGTCGTTTTCGACTACTTCACGCATTATCTGCCCGGGAAGCACGCGTTCGGGGCAGTGGGCGATGAATACGTCGCGGCCAGGTGTCAGCCCTGCCTTGCTAATTATCGGAGCGATGATATCTTCGCAGGTTTTTGGAGGGGAGGTGGATTCCAGGATTACCAGGTTTCCTGGCCTCAGATGCTTGACAATGCTCGATGCTGCTGCTTCGACATATGACATGTCGGGCCTTTTGTCACTTTTAAAGGGGGTTGGTACGGCAATGATGAAGACATCGCTTTCTTCCGGCGTGGTTGCAGCTCTTAGTTTGCCGGACTGAACCGCTGCTCTGACGAACAGATCGAGATCGGGTTCGGTGATGTGAATTTTACCGCTGTTGATGGTGTCGACAACCCTGCGGCTGACATCGACGCCGAGAACGCTGTAGCCCTTGGCTGCCAGAATCGAGCTGGTTGGCAGGCCTATGTAACCAAGACCGAGAACGCATATCTGCTTCATCGAATCGTCCACCTCTTACCCATTTCATAATACCGGGTGCAATGTACCAGAAATATCGTCTGACAACAACCTCAAGAAAATGCCGTGCGCACTCTGCCTTGTCGATGTTTGCTGCCTGCCGGCAGCTCGTTTTTGTCTGGATTGAAAATGAAGAGCGAAAAGATATTTTTGTGGCTGTTACAGGCGATGTCGAATTCGAAGCAGTTGTACACTGTCTTTTTTACAGGGAAAAAAAATAATCAAAAAATGCTTGACTGTAAAAACGAAGTCTGTTAATATACATTTCGTTGCAACGCAAGGTCGCAGCGCCGGGGCGTAGCGCAGTTGGTAGCGCATCTGGTTTGGGACCAGAGGGCCGCTGGTT
>CAYYUI010000100.1:0-14080 GCA_964474705.1 uncultured bacterium | reverse complement strand
ACCAGCGACTGCCGCGTCGCTGCGCTCCTCGCAGTGACAGTGTTAAGTTTGTCATCGGTCGGTTCGTTCGCGCTTCAGCGACTCACCGACACTTGGCGCTCATGGCCTTCGCGAGCGCAGCGAAGCAATCGCTTAGCACTGTCATTGCGAGCGCAGCGAAGCAATCGCTTAGCACTGTCATTGCGAGCGCAGCGAAGCAATCGCATCTTAAGAAAATTATTATTATTATTATTATTATTGTTGCGACGCAGCATACATTGTATTTGCCCCGTAATGTCGCTCGAGTATCGTCATTTGGGCAGACATGTAGTATGATGCCGAAAAATACCTTAAGGAGTTTGTGGTGAAAATTCTCAACCTTGCCGACCGCCGCGAATGCCTCGAAAAGATTTGTACATGGCACCATCACGAATGGGGCTATCTCAATCCCGGCCGCACTCTCGAAGCCCGTATTGAACGCATGCGTGAACATTTCGAAGGCAAACCGATTCCGGCGACTTATGTTGCCGAAATCGAGGGAGAAATAGTCGGTTCAGCCTCTATTGTCGTTTCTGATATGCCTGAACGCCCCGAATTGACCCCCTGGCTCGCCAGCGTTTTCGTCGACCCGAATGCCCGCAAAAAAAACGTCGGTCGCACGGTCGTGCAGCGGGTCATGCAGCATGCCCGTGAAATTGGTGTTAAAACTCTCTATCTCTACACTCCAGACCGTGAGCATTTCTACCGGCATATGGGCTGGCAGACGATCGAAAAACTCGAATACCACGGTGCCAACGTCACGATGATGAAAATCGACTTTTGACCCCTGGCAAATTTTTCAGTTCGTGAAAAATCTCACTTTTCTATTTGCCCGGGATATTGTAAAATTTTGTCAATAAAAGACCTGAACAGGAAAGGTGGTTGCTGATGAGTCTATCTGCCTCGATCAAAAAACAGATTCTGCAGAACGTTGAACGAATTGTCGCTAAAGGTGCCGAATACACCGATGCGCGGTTTTATACCCACGATGACAGCGAAACATTGCTGCTCTACGATGGAAACCTTGAGGCCAACGATACGACCTTCGAAAGCGGGTTGGGCGTAAGGGTTCTGTTTGGCGGTGCCTGGGGCTTTGCGGCAACTTCCAACGTCAAGGAAATTGACGCCTGCTTTGATCTTGCCTGCAAAAATGCTATGACGGCAGCGAAACTGGTTGGCGTTCCCCTCAAAATGGGCAAAAAGCCGGCGCACCGTGGCACATTCTCTTCGCCGGTTAAAAAAGACCCGTTCACGGTCAGCCTCAAAGAGAAGCTCGATTTTCTCGGAGGCCTCGATGCCCGTCTAAAAGAAGACTGGATCATCAAACGTTATGTCTATGCTGAATTTCAGAAAAAGAACATTTATTTCTTCAACAGTGAAGGCACCGAAGTTGAACGCAACCTGATGAATGTCTTCGCCAAAATGATGGTGATGGCTCTTGACAGCGAAGGTCAGATGCAGCGCCGCAGTCAGGAACTTTTCACAACCGGCAAAGGTACCCGTGGCTACGAAATGCTGACTGATCCTGAACTTTTCAGCGGCCACGCCGATCGCATCAAATCGGAGCTCAAGCAGTTGATCACCGCTGAAACCCTCGACTATGGTAGAAGATCAGTGATCCTGCTTCCGGGGCAGGGCTTTCTGCAGGTTCATGAAACCATCGGCCATCCCCTGGAACTCGACCGCATTCTCGGTTACGAACTTTCTTACGCCGGCGGTTCTTTCGTTAATCTCGATTCATTCGGAAAACTGCAGTATGGCAGCAAAAAGCTTTCTGTAAGTGCTTTCGGTGGCATCGAAAATTCGCCGGGCTCATTTGGCTTCGATGACGAAGGTACTCCTGAGCGTGATTACCTGCTGATCGATAAAGGCATGCTCGTCAATGCCCTCAGCTCGCGAGCTATGGTTGACGAAGCCAATCAGAAGGCCGGCCGCGAGATTTTCACCCAGAGCGGCGGTGCTGCCCGTGCAACCGCATTTTATCGCGCTCCTATCGACCGCATGACCAACGTGAATATTCTGCCCGGCAACGACGGCACTCTTGAAGATATCATCGCTTCAACAAAAGATGGCATCGTGCTCGACAACCCGGTCAGCTGGTCGATCGGCTCGAATCGTGAACATTTTCATTTCGGCTGCGAAATCGCCTGGGAAGTAAAAGAAGGAAAACGCACCCGGGTATTGCGAAATCCGACCTATCAGGGCCACACCGTCGAATTCTACAACTCTCTCTCAGCGGTAGGCGATGCCTCCACCTGGAGAGTATGGCAGGTCGACAACTGCGGCAAGGGCGAACCCAATCAGGTCATGCAGCTCGGTCACGGAATTCCGGTCGTGCGCTTCGACAATGTAATTACCGGCGAAAGGAAATAAGCCATGAAAAAGTCATCTGCACATGAAATGATCAGCGCGGTCAGAAGCCGGGCCGCTGAACGTGGCATTACCGCCACCTTTGTAATGCATTGCGAAAAAAGCCATCTGATGCGCATCGGCAATAATTCGGTATCGCTCAATACCTCTGAAATGCTTACCCGCCTTGATATTGAAGTAGTTAATGGACGCCGTACCGGCGTTCATACCCAGATGGGTGATGTGGTTTCTGAAGAATACGTCGAAAAAGCACTGCAGATCGCGGTCAGTAAAGCCGAGGTCGCCAGCGAGAAAGCCTATCAGCCAATTCCCGACAAGGTCGAAAAAACTGTCGATGAAAAACACCAGTATGATCAGGCACTCGAGAATATCGACCCGGCGTTCAAAGCCGCCGCTTATCAGCGCATAATCAGCGAAGTCGGTGCAAAATATAATTTTTCCGGTTCATGGTCGAGCGGTTCGGTTGAACTTTTCATGGTTTCGACTGCTAATAACCTGAGCGTGCACCATCTTGGCACTGACCAGGCGTTCAGCGTCGTGCTCAAGCACCCCGAAAAGAAATGGGAACTTCGTCAGGCCGCAACCGGCTGGCGCCTTGCCGATTTCAATGTCGAAAAAATCATTGCCGGCTTCAAAGAACTGCTGCCGGTCTACGAAAATCATCAGGGCACCCGCATCGAACCCGGTGAATACACAGTCGCCCTCGGCGCCGATGCCGTGGCTGAAGTGCTTGAAATGGCTGTATATACCGGCTTTTTCGGCAGGCCCTATGAAGAAAAGCAGGGCTGGACTTCGAAATACCAAAAAGGCGATCTGGTGCTCGGCGCTAACGTCACAATCACCGATGAACCGGCTGACGACAAGACCTACCGCCAGGGCTTCGACCTTTCCGGCAAACATCGCCAGACCTGGTCGGTCGTCGAGAACGGCAAACTGCAGAATCTGATGTATGACTCTTCGACCGCCGCCAAATACGGTCGGCCCCTGACCGGACACAGCAACTGTTCGCTCAGCATCACCATGAAGCACGGCAAAGACCCGGTCGACCTCCTCAAAGCCGTAAAAGGCCTGGGCAAGGTGCTTTATATTCCAGCGCTGCATTATCTCAACATTCCGAATGCCAGCAAAGGTATCTTCACCGGCAGTTCGCGCTTCAATGCCGTGCTCATCGATAACGGCAAGGTTGTCGGCCCCATCTTTTCATCGCGTATTACCGATACATTTCAGAATGTCTTCGGCAACATCGCCATGATCTCAAAGGAAGCCGATTCGGTGAACCTGTCGTCTACCTACGGCCGCCGCGCCCCGGTTGCCTTTGCGGTGCCTTCATACATCGTTTCCGAAAAGGTCAAGATCACCGACTGTGCCGATTCTTTCTGATCGATAGAATGCCTGCAGGGCTAACACTGTCACTGCGAGGAGCGTAGCGACGTGGCAGTCGCAGGTAAGGCACGTAGACTACGATTGCTTCGTGTCTGTGACCCTCGCAATGGCAAACTTAACACTGTCACTGTGAGGAGCATAGCGACGTGGCAGTCGCTGGTAAGGCGCGTAGACTACGATTGCTTCGGGTCTGTGACCCTCGCAATGACAAACTTAATACTGTCACTGCGAGGAGCGTAGCAATGTGGCAGTCGCTGGTAAGGTGCGTAGACTACGATTGCTTCGTGTCTGTGACCCTCGCAATGGCAAACTTAACACTGTCACTGTGAGGAGCATAGCGACGTGGCAGTCGCTGGTAAGGCACTTGCGGTTGTCATAATCGCAAATCGATCGAAAGCGACTGCTGCTTGCCGGGCATGGCTGACAAAGAAACGCAGACTGACTTGTGTCATTGGTCGGTTGGTTCGCACTCCTGACTCACCGGCACATGGTCGGTCTGGCCTAAGCGGTTGCAGCCAATCGTAACCTTTGCCCCGGATGCAATTTCTTCCTGGTCTCAATAAACCGGCACGGCATGATTTGTGTTGAAACGGGGCCGGCAATGATATATGCTTTGCCGGTCGCGACATTTATTCAACGGAAAACACCTTGCCAATGCAGCAGATCGACAGCAGTATCTACCGACGGGTTTTCGACATTTCCCTGCCGGCTATCGGCGGTTTCCTCGGGCTGATCCTGTTCGATATCATCGACATCTACTGGATCGAAAAAATTGGTACCCGGGCGGTTGCCGGGGTGGCTTCCGCCGGCTTTATCGTCTGGTCACTTTATTCGATCATGCAGGTTACCGGTACGGGCTGCTCATCGCTGGTAGCGCAGTTTCATGGTGCCGGCCGCCGCCGTCGAGCCTGGGAAGTCATCGTGCAGTCAACCTGGCTCAGCCTGATTGTTGCGGTTCTCATCTGTCTGCTGTTTCTTCCCTACATTGACCGGCCATTTGCCTGGATGGGTCTCGACCCGGATACTGCCGCTCTGGCTGTCGAATATTTTCAGATCATTCTCCTCGGGTTTCCGCTGATATTTCTCGACATGCTGTCGGGCAATATTTTCAACGCTTACGGCGACAACCGCATCAGCAACGCGATCATGCTCGTCTGCCTCGTCGCCAACATGATTCTCGACCCGGTGATGATGTTCGGCTGGTGGGGTTTCCCGGCCCTGGGAACCGCCGGCGCCGCCTGGGCAACGGTTATCTGCCATGTGTTGTCACTGATCATGCGCGCATGGGTGCTGCGGGCCCGCAGTTACATACCTTCTCCGGCCGGGTTTCTGCGTTTCCGCACCTTTTACTGTCGCCGGATCGTCGGTATCGGCCTGCCTAACGCAGCAACTTCCTGGGTCTGGTCTATCGTCTACCCGTTTCTCACCCGCCTGATCACGCCTTTCGGCATGACGCCGCTTTCTGCGGTTGGTATCTGCCACCGTCTCGAAAGTTTCCCATATTTTACCGCAATTGCCATGGGCATTGCGATGACCTCGCTGACCGGCTATTCAGTCGGCAGCCGCGAGCAGAACCGCATCGATGCGATTCTGGCAGCCGGTTTGCGCGTATCGACGCTGATCCTGCTGCCATTCATTCTGGTTTTTCTTGCCTTCCCGCACTGGCTGGTCGGTCTGCTGACCGATGACCAGCTGCTGATATCGCATGGGGCCGATTATCTTTTCATCATCGGGCTGCTCGAAGTTTTCATGGCCTGGGAAATGGTTATCGGCGGTGTTTTCACCGGTCTCGGCATTACATACCCGACCCTGTTCATCACCTTGCCCTTCACGGTTGGGCGTGTTCCGATGGCCTGGTTTCTTGCCTATTACCTCGAAATGGGGGTTTCGGGCATCTGGTGGGCGATCAGTCTTTCTTCGCTGGCCAAAGGAATCGGACTTCTTCTGCTTTATCGCTGGATGCGTCGGCGCACCGAGGGGTTTGTCAACATCGCATCCTGATTGTCAGGACGGGTTTATTTATTAAACACCGTGCAAGTCATTCTTTTCTTTTTATGACGACTTTCTCGGCGCGGTGGCCATCGACTTCTCTGATCTTGAAGCTGAATTTGTTCCAGGTAAGCTTCTCTTTTCGCTTGGGAAAATCACCCTTGAGCCAGGTAAGGAAACCGTTGAGGGTGTTTACCTGCCGTCTGACCTCGTCGGGAAAATCGACGTGCAGTGTAGCGCTCAGTTCCTGCAGCGAAATATTGCCGGCAACCTCGATTTCGCCGTTCTCATGGCTTTTGACCGCCTGGATTTCTTCGCTGTCATATTCGTCACCGATCAGTCCGAACAGGCGCTCGACGATGTCTTCCATCGTGATAATGCCTGACATGGAACCGAATTCATCGACGACGACCGCCATGTGGGTTCGCTTTGATTTCATGCGCTCGAGCAGCTCACCAAGAACGACATTTTCCGGAATATAGAGAGGCTTCAGCATCAGCTTGGCGATCGAAAAATCGCCGGGCCGCGTCGGGTCGAGCTTGAACAGTTCCTTGAAATTGAAAACGCCGACGACCGTGTCGAGATCATCTTTATAAACTGGAACCCGTGAATACATATCGGAGCGGAAAACCTCGAGCAGTTCCTCGAGCTTGATATCGACCGGCACTCCCTTGACCTGGTTGCGCGGAATCATGACTTCGCCGGCCAGAAGATCGTTGAAGCGACTCGATTTTGACATCAGCTTGCGTTCGAAGGAGTCGATATGGCCTGCCTGTTCGCTGATCTTGGCCATCAGCAGGATTTCCTGGATGGTCGGCGCTTCTTCATCGCCCTTGAAAGGGATCAGCTTGAAGAGCATGCGGCTGATGATGTTCATGAACCAGGTCACCGGCTGCAGAATTTTAACGATCACCCAGATCGGGTAAGTGATAAAATTTGCCCAGCCCCGGGAAAAGGTCACGCCGATGTGCTTGGGCAGAATTTCACCAAAAATGAGCAGAAAGATAACCGTAATGAACGAGGCGATAACCGGCGCGATCTGCGGGCTCAGCAAGCCCGATTCAACAAAAATCTGGTCGAAGAAAACCCCGGCGTAAACGGCAAGAACCGTGTTGACGATGTTGTTGCCGACCAGAATGGCAGCAATGACCGAGCGTTTGTTCTTGATGAGTTCGATAAGCAGCTTGTGGCGACGGCTGTTTGAGGCCATGGCAGAGATGCTGATTTCGCTGATCGAGGTGATGGCTGTTTCTGAGCATGAAAAAATGCCCGAAAGAGTCAGCAGGATGACGAAAAAGACAAGGGTAGAAAACATCTGGAGTCTCCGAAGTTCGCTGCAGCAGTGTAGAGCACGACAATAGCATCGAGCTGCTGCATCAGCTTACCATAAAGTCGGGTCGCATGAAACTTCTTATTGTCGGCCCGGATTATATAACAGAACGGCCCTGGCTGCGGGCAGCCAGGGCCGTACATTCATTTCTGAAAGTTCAGGCGCCGGTGGCGGCGCAGCGGGCTTCACCCTTGTCGGCCACGAAGCTTTCAAGGATATGGTTGAAAGTCTGACTTGGGCGCATCGCCATCGTGACCTTGCGAGTCTCGGGCATGTAGTAACCGCCGATGTCGAGGGGTTTGTTGCGGGCGGCGTTGACTTCGGCAATGATTTTGTCGTGGTTGGCGGCAAGGTCTTTGGCGAGTTTGCCGAAACGCTTTTTCAGTTCCTTGTCGTCATTCTGAGCCGCCATGGCTTCTGCCCAGTAGCGTGCCAGATAAATATGGGTGCCGCGGTTGTCGATGCCGGTTTTGGCGTCGCGTGACGGAGCGATATCGTTTTCGAGAATCTTGCCGATCGCGTCGTTGAGTGCTTTGGCAAGAACTCCGGCCTTTTTGTTGTTGTTGCGGCGGCCGTAGTCTTCTATTGAAACACCGAGGGCCAGAAATTCACCGAGGGAATCCCAGCGCAGGTGCCCTTCTTCGACGAACTGCTGTACATGTTTTGGGGCTGAGCCGCCGGCACCGGTTTCATAGAGGCCGCCACCGTTGAGCAAAGGCACGATCGACAGCATTTTGGCGCTGGTGCCCAGTTCAAGAATCGGGAACAGATCGGTCAGATAGTCTCGCAGAACGTTTCCAGTGACTGAAATCGTGTCTTTGCCTTCTTTGGAGCGCTTCATACTGGCGACGATCGCCTTGCTCGGGGCCATGATCTGAATGTCGAGGCCCTTGGTATCATGATCTTTGAGGTAGGTCTGCACTTTGTTGATCAGGCTGCGGTCGTGGGCGCGTTCGTCGGTGAGCCAGAAATACGCCGGAGTGCCGGTGATGCGGGCGCGGCTGACGGCGAGTTTGACCCAGTCGCGAATCGGCAGATCTTTGGTCTGGCACATTCGCCAGATATCGCCGTTGTCGACATGGTGTTCGAAGATGACCCTGCCGTCGTTATTGATGACGCGCACGACGCCGTCGCCGTAGATTTCGAAGGTCTTGTCGTGTGAACCGTATTCTTCAGCCTTCTGGGCCATGAGGCCGATATTGGAAACGCTGCCCATGGTGCGCGGGTCGAAGGCGCCGTGTTCTTTGCAGAAATCGATGGTTGCCTGGTAGATGCGGGCATATGAGCGGTCAGGAATGACGGCTTTCATGTCTTTGAGCTTGCCGTCGACGCCGTACATCTTGCCGCCGACTCTGATGGCCGCCGGCATCGAAGCGTCGATGATGACATCGCTGGGAACATGCAGGTTGGTGATGCCCTTGTCGGAGTTGACCATCGCCAGTTCCGGCTGGTGCTTCAGAGTTTCTTCGATGTCTTTTTGAATCGCTGCCTGAGTTTCGGCAGGAAGGTTTTTGATTTTTTCGTAGAGGTCGCCAAGCCCGTTGTTCGGGTTGAAACCGATTGTCTTCAGCGTTGCACCATGTTTTTCGAAAACGTCTTTGAAGAAAACACTGACGAAATGCCCGAACATGATCGGGTCGGAAATCTTCATCATCGTGGCCTTGAGATGAACAGAGAACAATACGCCTTTTTCTTTGGCATCGGCAATCTGCAGAGCGATGAACTTGCGCAGGGCTTTTACCTTCATAGTTGCGGCATCTACGACTTCGAGGGCATCGACGCTGACCTTTTCTTTGAGAATGGTTTCATGGCCGTCTTTGCCGACAAAAACGATCTTGAGGGTGCCGGCTTTTTCCATGATTGCCGACTTTTCGCTGTCGAAGAAATCTTCAGCGTTCATGTGAGCGACATGGCATTTTGAATCTTTGGCCCAGGCGCCCATCGAGTGCGGGTGTTTGCGGGCATAATCTTTGACCGGGTCAGCGACGCGGCGGTCAGAGTTGCCTTCACGCAGCACCGGGTTGACCGCGCTGCCGAGCACTTTGGCGTATTTGGCCTTGATGGCGGTTTCGGTTTCGTTCTTTGGTTCGACCGGGTAATCGGGCACTTTGTAGCCTTTTTCCTGGAGTTCTTTGATGGCGGCGGTCAGCTGCGGCAGTGAGGCGCTGATGTTCGGCAGTTTTACGATGTTGGCTTCGGGTTTGTTGGCCAGATCGCCAAGAAAAGCCAGGTCGTCGCTGTGGCGCTGTTTGGCGGTAAGACTTTCAGGAAAACTGGCCAGAATGCGACCGGCCAGAGAGATGTCGCGCAGTTCCATTTTGATGCCGGTGGGGGCGGCAAAGGTTTCGATAATCGGCAGGAGAGAGACGGTGGCCAGGGCAGGAGCTTCATCGGTCTGGGTATAATAGATTTTCTGCTCGTGAGCGGTCATGTCGACAATTTCCTTTCATATTTCCTTGTATTCTTACAGGAACCCTTGTTAATGCAGTTCAGCAGGTCTTCTGCCGATATTTCGTCAGGGCACCGAAATATCACATGTCTCAAAAGAGTAGCATAGCCGCTATTATTCGTCAATCATGCTTCCATAAGCAATTTCACCAATAAAAACCCCGCCATGAAAATTCGTGGCGGGGAAGTGTGAGAAAAAGTAACCCGACTGATAGCCACGCCGGCCTTTGAAACCGACATTGGATTTACAGGACTCAATAAGTCGGATTGGTATGACCTGATTTAAGCTTCAGCAGGGCGCCCGGGTTATAGTCGGCCAGACTATTGCTTCTTCATGAGGAACGAGCCGTGGTCTCCCTTCGGGTCTGACCAGCTGCCTTCGAGAGCGTCGTTCTGGTAGACGCCGCGATAATTGCAGTCGAGATTTGCGCTGCCCTTTTTGATAATTTCAACCTCTCTGAAAGAGATTTCATTGTTTTTAAAGGTTCCGGAAATTCGATGCACTGATTTCAAGCCCGGCCAATCGATTCTTCCAGCAAGATTACCTGTCGGGTTGTATAAAATTTGTAACGTAAAAACGTTTGCAAAGTTTAGGTTGCTTTCTCTGGCGTATTTGGCTGATGATCCGCCGTTGTATTTTTGTTACTTGTCATGACTGGTGCGCGGGTAGATTATAGAGACATGAGCAATAACTTGCGAAAAATCACCGTTCTGACGTTGCTTGCCGTTCTGGTCATGGCAGGTGGCATCGCCCAGGCTTTTCCGTATCAGCTCGGCGATTATAAGGTTGACGTAACGGTTCGCAACAGTGCGATGAATCTGATAGCCGGCATCAAGGTCGCTCTCTATCGCTACGACAAGGCGACGATTCTGGTTGAGGCTGCTGCCGCCGGTTATAAGACCTTGACTTACAAAATGGCCATTCGCGAAAACCAGTTTTATTACAAGACTGATCTGGTGCTGGCCGATCTCGATCGGCGGGTGCGGGTTGTCGATCACAACGACAGGCCCATAGCCGCGGCTTATGTGCGTCTCGAGCAGTATGGTTTTCCCTCAGACCATTACGGAATCACCGCTTTTATTCCGGTGCAGATGTGGCCCTCGGCTCTGTCTGAACGGGTTGAGATTTTCGATTCGTTCTGGGGCGTGCCGCTGAAGAAGACCTGTGAGATAACCCAGGTCGATGAGTTTTATTGTGTAAAGCTGAGTATGACCCGCAAATCTCTGAAATGGTCAGGCAGCGATCTATTTGTCGCTTTCAGAACCACGGCCCCGACGCAGACTCCGGCTCTGGCAGCCCGTCTGACAACTCTCGACAAGATTGCCGCCGGCAATGGCTACCCCGCCGGTTGTGAAGAATCACTCTCAGAATACCTGTGCAAAAACTTCAGCACCGACGATCTGGCCGCCACCGGCAGCCGGCTTCCCGCCGGCCTGGCGAAGCTGATGCGTGAACGCACCCGCTTCGCCGAACTGCATCGCGAAACCCCCGAAAATTTTTAAAAAAGTTGTTGCAAGACCCCCCGGGGTTGTTGTATAATATTTTTACGTTCGAACAACGAACGATCCCGAGTAGCTCAGTGGTAGAGCAATCGGCTGTTAACCGATTGGCCCGGGGTTCAAATCCCTGCTCGGGAGCTCAGAGTTAATCTTGGCAAGTCCCAAGAAGTCCACAAAACCCGCCCACAAGGCGGGTTTTGTGCTATATGGTTGTCTCCGTTCGTCCAGCCACATCTACCAAAATCCAAACTTTTTGGGTATAGTTATGGGTATAGATCCTTTTTTTTGAGAATCTACCAAAGGAGATATACCCAAAAATGCCGAAGCGCATCCAGCCCTTGTCTGAGACTGAGGTTCGCACCGCAAAATCGAATTCGGAAAAATCAGTATATCTTTTTGACGGTGAAGGGCTCTTTCTTCATATAACCACCGGGGGTTCGAAGCTCTGGCGTATGAAATACCGGTTTGCCGGCAAAACGAAGATGCTCTCGATGGGAAAATACCCCGAGGTAACGCTCAAGGAAGCCCGGACAAAACGTGAAGAGGCGAAAAAACTTATTTCTTCCGGCGTCGATCCTTCGCAGAACCGCAAGACCGAAAGGCGCGCAACTGAAGAAAAAGCGCAGAATTCCTTCGAAGCTCTGGCTCATGAGTGGTTCGAGCTGAATTCATCAAAGTTTACCCCCGGCCACGGAAAGGTGATCATGGAACGCCTGGCGCGTGACGTATTGCCCTGGCTCGGAAAAACTCCCGTCGGTGACATAACGCCACCGGAAATTCTGTCTATTTTGCGGCGGGTTGAGTTACGTGGCGCCGTTGAAACTGCTCACCGGTTACGTGGATATATTTCAAAAGTTATCTGTTTTGCCATCGCCACCGGCCGGGCGAC
The DNA here is from genome assembly GCA_964474705.1 of uncultured bacterium. GTDB lineage: Bacteria > Muiribacteriota > Ozemobacteria > Ozemobacterales > Ozemobacteraceae > Rifleibacterium. The sequence continues at coordinate 2,153 of CAYYUI010000100.1, read as the reverse complement.
TTCTGACCCGACGCGCGACCTCAAGGATGCTTTGCGACCCATGGGTGAGACGAAACACATGGCGGCAATCACAGACCCGAAACGATTGGGTGATCTGCTTAACGCCATGGAAATTTACCGGGGCAGTCTCGTGGTTAAATCTGCCATGAAACTTGCCGCTCTGACGGCCGTGCGCCCCGGCGAGCTCAGGCACGCAGAGTGGAAGGACATCGATCTCGAAAAAGCCGAGTGGAAATACCTGGTAACTAAGACCAACACGCCACATATTGTGCCGCTTTCCCGCCAGGCCGTTGCAATCCTGTTGGAGCTTCGACCTTTGACCGGCCGGGGGCGTTATGTTTTTCCGAATCCACGCACACCCGATGGTTCGAGAGCCATGAGCGAAGCTGCAGTTTTAGTGGCTTTGCGAACTATGGGCTTCACCAACGACGAAATGACCGGCCATGGGTTCCGCGCCATTTTCCGCACCCTCGGCGACGAAGTGCTGCGTTTTCGTATCGACCTCATCGAACACCAGCTCGCCCATACCGTCCGCGACCCCCTCGGCCGCGCCTACAACCGCACCACCCACCTCGAAGAGCGCAAAATCATGATGCAGCAATGGGCCGACTACCTTGACGCTTTGAAAACCGATAAGATTTAATAATGAATTGGAAATGATTAAAATAACGATACGTGTGTCTGAAAAACGACCTTCAAATCCGCGTGTAGCAAGGGTTTAGATTGAAAAAAATATTGACCAACAACGGGGATTTTTTGTATTATAACTTCCGAGGTTGTTCAATAACTGACGAGAACTAATTTTATAGTGTTCTCATGGGCGTTTGTCGCCAAAGCTTAAAACAGTCGCCATCGAATAGATGGCGACTGTTTCTTTCCAATTTTGCTGATTGAATGAGCTTTTACAGCCATTTCAATCAATTTAACACAGGAGGTTTCTTATGCAACTGCCAGAAACTGGCTATCTTCGGCTTTACCAGATAATTGGTGATAGGAAAAGAGGGGTTCCCGCATTGATTCCTATAAGCAGAAGTGCTTGGTATGCGGGGATCAAGGCAGGTGTTTACCCCAAATGTAGCTTAAGCCGTCACCGCGAACATCCCTATGGGACGTGAAAAGCATTCGCGTTTTGATCGAGTCTATCAGAGATAACGGTAATTGATAGCGAGAGATATTTTAAGCGTTGTATGCGAAATTTGGAGTGCTGAAAAAAAACAGGTTTATTGCCTTCAGCGAGGGCATAGATGAAAAACCGTGTAGATTTTTCAAGACCTTTTCCTGATGATGATTACGCGCCTAATTGGGGTTATGTTGCGAAGTGTATTTTTGTGCGGAAGGTTAAAGTAGAGAAGCGAGAGAAAGAGTCTGAGCTGATTGCGTTTCGATTCGGGTTTAGATTTGCTGATAAAGTTGGCTTGAGAGTAGGAACCCTCTGGTTGAAAAAAACATCGAACAGAAAGGGTAAGCTGTTTAAATTTCTGGCTGATTGGCTTGGTTTTGAGCCATCCGGGAAATTGACGCCAGAAAAACAGCTAGGCAAAGAAGCGTTAATTAGCATTCAAGATGGGGAGATTGTAAAAATAGAACCTGTGCCGGTCCCTTATATCGGTATGTCTTGCTGTCATCCCCGTCCTCCGCGAAAGCACATTTGTAGAATCAATGCTAATGCCGCCCTAGAAGGCGAATTAGATTATTAGGAGGAGCCCAATGAAAACAAAAAAAACAGGCACAAAAGTGCCTTTGAAAAAATTCTCTATTACACATATTACGTCTAAAAATCCTATAAGTAAAGAGTTCAAACTTTCTAAGAAAGGTAAACTCAAGCGGAATGCAAGTGCTTACTTATCTGAGGGTGAATATTGCCGGAAGACTTTCAGATCGTTGAGAAAATTCTCCGAGTTTCTTGATGGCCTATCGTCTAATTCTGCAGTGACTTATGGCCTGTTTAAAGGCAAAGCAGAAGGGGTTGTCGTCTCCAGGGAGAAGAAAGAGCGACATCCTGAAGAATTCAAAACTGCTATGACCAGAACAAGAGACGATATGAAATGGCCTGCTGGACGGGGAGTATTGTTTCTTGATTATGACCCCGGTAAAAATGAATGGTAACGCCGATTAATTTCTGACCCTCTACCCGCTTTTTATTGGACCCAGCC
>CAYYUI010000099.1:0-14921 GCA_964474705.1 uncultured bacterium | reverse complement strand
ACGCCTTCGGCAACTTTTGATATGACGTCGATAATCTGGCTCGCATCACAACCGGTCATGAAAATGGCGCCCAATAGCAGCATTATGACAGAGAACTTTTTCAGTATTTTCATACTTCCCTCCTGAATGTTCCTTTAAAGCAAACCCTTTATCGTTTAATTTACGACCGAAGGCCCGGATTGGTAACTGATTGTTCGATACAGCGATTTTAACTTTTCCCTGCCGGAATAATCAAGAAATAACCGTCTGAAGTATTCAAGTTCCGGGATTCAGCTGCATACTTGTCTGGCTTAGTACCATCAGAAAATCGAGAATTGTTCGGGATGTAAACCTGGTCCTTGTTAAAAAAGCAGCTGACCATTTTTGATCTTTTATTGATAACTGAATGATTAAAGCTCCCTCTAATTAACCATTAACAGGCCCAGAGAGAAGGCAAGACCGCTGTTATCCTGTGGCGGTCGCGCATAGACGCATTCTGTGTCGAACGAAGTGAGGGTTTGTCGAAGGCAAAGGCCGGCCCTGAGCTAATTTCATCGTTTTGAGTAATTTTCAGTGAGCTTTTGTATAATCGCTGCAGGAAAAGCAACCCGGCTGATATGCCGGGCCGTCGAACATTTCCTGTTTCGTTTTTGCAGGATTCAATAATCTGCTGTTTGAAAAGGCAGCCGGCTTTGATGAGAAAGCCTTTTCAGCTGAGTCTGCGGATTCTGACTTCGATCTCCGGAGCGGCTTTGAGCAGTTCGATGAGTTTCGAGGTATCGGTATCGCCAAAATGATATGGATAAAGAATGCGGGGTTTGATCGCCAGGGCCAGGTCGGCCGCCATTTCAGGGGTCATGGTGTAGGGCAGATTCATTGGTAGAAAAGCTATGTCGATATCTTTGAGCTGTTTCAACTCAGGAACGTTCTCTGTGTCCCCGGCGATGTAGATCCGCTTGCCGTCAATGGTAAGAAGATAGCCGTTTCCCTGGCCGGCCGGGTGATAGGGATTTTTATCATCACGCTTTTGTATGATGTTATAGGCAGGAACAGCTTCAATCTTGATTCCGTCGATTATTTGCTCGTCACCGTTTTTGAATACTTTGCCATCGTCGCGCTGGCTGCCGATCACTTCAGTATAGATGATTGTGGTGGCTTCCTTCCTGACCTGTTCGATTGCCTTGCTGTCAAGGTGGTCCTGGTGCTCGTGGGTGATCAGCAGCATATCGGCTTTGGGCAATTTTGTGTAATCAGCCAGCTGCGACCAGGGGTCGATATGGATTACTTTGCCGGCGGCCTCGATCATCAGGGTGCCATGGCCGATAAATGTCAACTTGATTTCGCCGGTATTGCCTTTGAGGATATCTGATTCGATACCTGGCGTCTGCTGCGCGATAACTGGGCCGGCACAGATGGCGATACAGGTGATCAGGATAAGGAAAATTTTCATACATGCCTCCTGCAAATGATTTTTCTCATTTGAATCTGTATCCTGATGAAGATTTTGTCAACTAGGCATCATCTGCCCCGGTAATTCTCGACCCGCAATATATGCGATCTGCATCCTACGGATAAACACCGATAACATTGATTTATTCCATCCTTTTGATCATCTATCATTGATATAATCTGAATGGCTATCTATGTCATTGCACTGAAAATACTTCCGGAGAATATTGCCTGTCGGGTATAATAAAAAAGTATACCTGACTTTCGGAGGGTGCCTGAATGAAGAAATCATTGCCCGGAATCGTGCTGATTCTGTTGTCTGCAATTTTCAGTCTGAACACTGTGTCTCTCTATGCTCTCGCTGATTCTGAAATTGGAGCTGTCATCAAAGCCAGGCTCAGTGAAAAGGGTCTTTCCGAAACGATTCTCGGTGCTTTGTCATATCTTGAAGATCGCCAGATTCGCCCACGTCAGGGGCAGAGGTCATGTGAATTCGACAGTTCTGAAGAAGGTGATGGCTGCCAGACCAGGCTCAGTCTCAATATTCCATTTCGCGAAAACATCGGCATGCCTTCTCCCAAAGATCTCAAAGCCCACAACCGCACCGGCGAATGGGCCAGTTACATTCATTTTCTTCCCAATAAACTTGGCTTCAAAGGCAGATCGCCGGCCGCAGTCCAGGATTCAAACCTCTTTATGACCGCTTTTATCGCTTACCCGCTGTTTCTTTTTGACGAAAGTGCTTTGCCTGAGCAGAAACGGCATATTGATAACATTCTGCATCTTGCCATCAACAATATTCAGAGTTTCAAGCGGGCTGATGCCTACAACTTCTGGGCTGTTCTGCCTGGTTCCCGCAGTGAAGCTCCGCGCACCGGGCCGTTCAATATTCCGGTGTCGCAGCTGGAAATGCTGGCTAAGGCCTATCTCAACCCGAAATTTGCGAAGCTCTTCGCTGTTCTTGCCCGTGGTCAGCAGACACCTCCCAAATACTGGCTCGAACGCTGTCTGAACATGAACGAAAATAAAACCGGCGCCGATGCGCTTTTCAATATTCCCAACGATGCCGACGACACTTCAACTGCTGTTTCATTTCAGCAGATGTATCATGCAAGATTTCCCGGTGCTGAAATCAGGCCTGATTTTGCCGCCCTGCAGAGAATCAGCGAATTTCGTGATGTCGGCCGCGCCCGGGAAGACGGTCGGGATGGCTGGAAAGGCAAGGATACCGGCGCTTTTATGACCTGGCTGAAAGATGAGAATACACCGGTGTTCGAATGCCCTGAAATTGGCGTCGTTCCTCTTGGCGTCAATAATGTCGATGTGGTGGTCAACTCGAATGTTCTGTTTGCCATGGCTCTGACCGGTCGAAAGGATCTGCCCGGTTATCAGGAATGTGTCACTCTGATAAAAAATGCTGCTGACAGGCACGCCTGGCCAGAAGCCGGCCTTTATTATCCGCAGAATATGATTTTCCCATATACGGCTTCCCGGGCCTATCGCGATGGCAGTGCCCGCGAGCCCGAAATGAAAGCCGCCATGCAGCGCATCATGCGCGATCTGATTGCCGCCCAGAAAGACTGGGGTGAACAAAATCCGACCCGCCGCGGCGCTTTCCCCGGCGGTGATGACAAGAGCGACCATCTTGCTTCTGCTCTTGCCGTGACCACTTTGATTAATATTGGCAGGCAGAATGCCATTGAAGCCGGGCTGATCGACGAATACGACCGGGCGGTGCGCAGTGGCATCGATTATCTGGTTCGCCAGGCAATCTGGGAAAAAGCCAAAAACCCGGAAACTGCCGGTAAATTCAAAACCCCGGGAGACAAATGCGCTACCTGGCTTTCGGGGCTGTTTTTTGCAGCCTCATTCTGGGATCTGGCGCACTGGCGTTCGCAGGCCTTCACAGTCGCCATGGTGCTGGAAGCACTGACAAAATACGCGCTCGCTTATGACTGCGACGACGTTCCCGCCTGCATGCGCAAACTGAAGCTTCATTGAAACCTGCGGGTGCATCGATCCGGTTCCCCGGACTGCTTTGCAATTGCGCCATAATCAGCCTGCCGGCGTTAAAACGGAATTCCGTCCATGTTTGCCCGCCGGTTGCAAAATTGCTTGCATATTTCCTGTCAGTACTTTTAGACTTACCTGTTTGCTGAAATAAATTGAGCTTTTGTGCAAGGAGAAAAGGATGCTTCAGAACTTCAGTTACCAAGCTCCGGAAACCCTGAAAGACCTTTATGCACTGTTGAAAAAGAGCAATGGCAAGGCCACGATTCTTGCCGGCGGCACCGACCTGCTCGTCAACATGCATAACAACTGGATTTCCCCGGAGTCGCTCATTGATATCAAGAAGATACCCGAACTCAAAGGTATTTCCTATAGCCCGAAAACGGGTCTTTCAATCGGTGCAACAACTGTCTGCATCGACCTGATCAATAACGCCGACGTTAAAAAACATTACCCGCTGCTGGCCGAAGCAGCTCATCAGATCGGTTCGCCCCAGTTGCGCAACCGTGCCACCATTGCCGGCAATCTCTGCACTGCTTCTCCATGTGCCGACATGGGCTGCTCGCTGCTTGCCATGGGCGCCAGCGTTGAACTTGGCTCGGCTGAAGGAACAAGGGTTATCGCTCTTAAAGATTTTTTCACCGGTCCCAAAAAGACTCAGATAAAGAAAACCGAAGTGCTGCTGCGCATTCTGGTGCCTGCCGATATGGCCGGCGCCAGGTTTGGCATGCGCAAACTGAAGAGAATCAAAGGGCACGATATTGCTGTCGCCAGTGTTGCCATTGCCAGAACTGCAAAAGTTCTGCGTATCGGCGTCGGTTCTGCCGCTCCGACTCCGGTCGTAACAGCCGATCTCAGCCCGACAATCACCGTTGACAAGGCTGTAGCAGCCGCAGAAAAAATCATCTGCCCAATCGACGATGTTCGCGCCGGCGCCGACTACAGGCGTTTTATGGTTAAAGAGTTCGTCGAACAGCTTTTCTCTGAAGTTTGCTGACGCATAAGGAATGATAAAATGAAAATAACCCTGACCGTTAATGGTAAGAAATATCAGCGTGATGCTTCTGAAACCACGAACCTGCTGCACTTCATCCGCGACGATCTCGGCCTGACCGGAACCAAAGAAGGCTGCGGCGCCGGTGAATGTGGTGCCTGCACTGTCATCATGAACGGCAAAACCGTTAATTCCTGTCTTATTCTCGCCGTCGAAGCCGATGGCGCCGAAATCATGACCATCGAAGGCGAAGCGAAGAACGGCAAGCTGTCAAAACTGCAGCAGGCCTTCAAAAAAAATCATGCCGTCCAATGCGGGTTCTGCACTCCCGGAATGATTATGTCTGTGCGTGCCCTCCTTAACCAGAATGCAAAGCCTTCCGTAGAGGAAATCAAACAGGCGATCGAGGGAAATTTCTGCCGCTGCACCGGCTATCAGCAGATTATCGAAGCCGTCCAGGAAACCTCCGGACAGCTCAAGAAGAAGGAGGGTCTCAAACGTGTTTCATGATACCGATAGAAAAGCTCTTAAATACGTAGGCAAAGACGTCGAACGCATCGATGTCGTCGAAAAACTTACCGGCCAGGCCCTTTATACCGCTGATTATGAATTCGCCGGCATGCTGCACGGTAAGGTGCTGCGCAGCCCGCACGCCAAAGCCCGTATCAAGAAAATCGACATCAGCAAAGCCAAGCGTTTGACCGGTGTCCATGCAGTTCTCACCGGAAATGACCTTGACTATCGCGTCGGTCTGTATCTGGTCGACAAATACATTCTGGCCCGCGAAACCATACGCCATTTTGGTGAAGCCGTAGCCGCCGTAGCCGCCGAAACCCCGGCCATTGCACAAGAAGCGCTTGACCTCATTGAAGTTGAATATGAAGTCATGACACCTTTTCTTGACCCGAAGCAGGTTTTTGATAAAAAGGCTCCGCTCGTTCACCCGGATCTCGGCAAATACAGCTACATCGAAGCTGTTTTTACTCCGATACCCGGCACCAATATTGCCAATCACACCAAGCTGCGCAAGGGCGACGTCGAAAAGGGATTCAAAGAAGCCGATTACGTTTTTGAACGCGAATATACCAACCCTAACGTGCAGCACGTGCCGATGGAAACCCATATTGCTGTCGGGAAATGGGACACGGGCGATCGCATTACGATTCATACTTCGGCTCAGTCGCCTTTCACGGTGCGCAATCTCTTCGCTTTCTCTTTCAAGATTCCGCATTGCAATATCCGGGTAATCACGCCCTATGTAGGCGGCGGTTTCGGCGGAAAAGCCGGTATTCATCTCGAACCCCTCTGCTGTTGTCTTTCAAAAGCCGCCGGTGGTCGCCCGGTCAGAATCCAGGCCACCCGCGAGGAAGAATTCAGCTTGCTGCCCTGCCGCTCAGGTCTTATCTACAACATCAAGACTGGCGTTAAAAAGAATGGCAAGATCGTCGCCCAGAAAATGACCATGTACTGGGATGCCGGTGCCTACGCTGATTATGCGGTTAACGTTACCCGTGCTTCCGGTTTTTCTGCCTCCGGGCCATACGAAATTGACAACGCCTGGGTAGATGCTTACACGGTTTATACTAACAAGCCTTTTGGCACAGCCTACCGCGGTTTCGGCCATGTCGAATTCAGCTGGGGCATGGAACGTCAGATGAATTACGTTGCGCAGCAGCTCGGCATCGATCCGTTGCAGTTTCGCAAAATCAACGCCCTGAAACCGGGTTCGAAAACCATGACCGGTGAAGAAGTCGTCGAACATACCGGCAACGTCACCAAATGTCTCGATGCCGTTGCAAAGTCGATCAACTACGGTAAGCTTACTCCGGCCGAAATAGCCCGTGAGAAGAAAACCGGCATGAAGATCGGCAAAGCGGTTGCCGCTCTACAGAAAGCCCCTGCCATGCCACCCTTCACCGGAACCGTTCTCATTCTCAAGCTCAATGAAGACGGCACGGTTACCGGCAGCCATTCCCTGACCGACTATGGCATGGGAACTTACACTTCACTCGTTCAGATAATCGCTGAAGTGCTTCGCTGGCCGGTTGAACGCATCAGACTTCCAATCGAGAACGATACTGACCGCGACCCGTATGACTGGCAGACCGTCGCCTCCAAGGGGTTGCTGCTTTCAGGCAATGCCGCCATTCTGGCCGCCCAGGATCTGCTCGATAAATGCTACGATGTCGCCTGTCAGGTGCTCAGAGCGCAGAAGTGCGACCTCGATCACGATGCCGACAAGATTTTTGTCAAGCATCATCCAAAGAGCTATGTAACTTATCAGCAGATGGCGGTCGGTTATGCATTTCCGAACGGCAATGCCATTTGTGGCCCGATTATCGGTGTCGGTCGCTATATTGCTCAGGGCCTTACCAATCTTAACAAGGAAAACAGCCAGGGTAGCCCGGCTCTCGACTGGACGTTCGGCGCTCACGGTCTGATTGTCGAAGTAAATGAAAAGACCGGCGCTTACAACGTCATCAAGGTTGCTTCGGCTTACGACATCGGTCAGGTAATAAATGAAGGTTCAGTTCGTGGCCAGGCGATCGGTGGCATGCTGCAGGGCCTTGGCACTGCCATGTGCGAAGGCTATATCTACAACGACAAGGGCGCTCTGCTCAACCCGTCGTTTACCGATAACAAAATCCCCACCAGTCTCGATATTCCCGAAGAGATCGAATGTCTGGCGATTGAAACACCGCAGATCGACGGCCCGTTCGGCGCCCGTGGTGTCGGTGAACATTCGATGATCGCCGTCTGCGGCGCTCTCGGCAATGCCATCGAGCAGGCTGTCGGTGCAGATCTGACCCATATGCCGATCCGCCAGGAAGACGTCTGGAAAGCATTGAATAGAAGAGACGGCAAAAAGAAGACTGCGGCGAAAAGCACCGGCAAGACCGGACGCAAATAACCCCATTCTCTGTTGCCCTGTTTGAAGCCGCCCCTGTTCGGGGCGGCTTTTTATTGCCGGTGTGGTATGAAATCAGAGGGCTTCTGGTGTAGAATATCCTGTCGGTCTTAACTCATTATAGACAGGACCCCGGTTGGTAATGCCGGTAATTCTTAATATCGAAGGGTTCATAATGACTGGTGTAAGCGCATGAAAATGCATAACCTGTGGGGCAAGCTTTATCTGCTGGCTCTTTTGTGGATTGTTCTATTGATAATAGCGATGCAGGAAGGCCGCTTCTTTGGCCACAATCTGACTTCCGGCGGTCAGTCAGGCAACCTGCCTGCCGCTTTTACGGTCGCGGAAGCTGCCGGTCTTCTGCCTGGGGCTACGCTGCTTCAATATCAGTCGGGAGACGAAGCGCTGGTTTTCGATGCTGCAGGTCGTCGACTTGGGCGGCTGCTGCATACCCAGCCGCACACAAGGCATATCGTTGGTTATGCTTCCTGGCTGCCGATCGTAATCGGACTTGACCGTGAAGAACGTGTCACCGGGCTGGTACTGCAGAAGAACGACGAAACTCCCGGTTTTGTCAAACGTATCGAAAAGACCGGCTTTTTCACTTCCTGGAACGGGAAGACGGCGAGTGAAGCGGTCAGCCTGCCTGTCGATGCAGTGTCACGGGCAACCATGACCAGCAGGGCCACAATCGAGAGCGTCAGGCTGCGTCTGGCGAAGTTTCTTGAACTCGAAGCGATCAGGAGCCGCATCGATGTAAAAGCTCTGGCTCTTGACCTTGTTGGCTGGGTTTTTCTGCTGGTGGCGGTTGCCGGTTGTTTCATCCCCGCCAGGCTTGGAAAATACCGAAAAACTTTTCTTGCTGCTGCAATTATTGTTCCAGGGTTCATTCTTGGCCGCTTTTTTTCTCTGGAACTGCTGCATAACTGGGTAATAAACGGTATTCCTTTCACCAGCCAGATCTTTATGGTCGCGGTTGTTCTTTTGACTTTGCTGATTCCATTGTTGACTGGCCGATCATGGTATTGCACCTGGTATTGCCCGTTCGGCTCGGCCCAGGAACTTATTGGAAACTGTTCACAGAGAAAAATTGATTTTACCGGCCGGACTGCAACCCTGACTCGCCATCTCAGGCCGGCCATTCTGTCAGTGATCGCCCTGTTATTGATGATCGGATATCAGTTCTCTTTGAACAGCGTTGAGCCTTTCTCGGCTTTTCTTCTAAATTCTGCATCGATGACGGTTCTAGTGCTGGCGGTTGTTTTTCTCGGGCTTTCACTGTTTATCAGAAGGCCATGGTGCAACTATTTCTGCCCGAGTGGTCAGATTGTCGAAATGCTCAGGGTCGGTATTGCCGATCAGACACATGTTTTAGAGGGTAAGGAGGCTGGAGAAGTGAAAATTCATGCGGTATTGAATGTGCTGCTGGCGCTTGCGATCATTATTCTGCTGATGTCACCGGCAAGAATTGGCAATAACACTGACCCTGGTGCAGAAGCAATAAAACAGAAAGGAACTGAAATGACCGACAGAAGTAAACAGAGTGCAGTGCAGACAGGTGTTGCGACCGAAACTTCTTCAACCAATGCAACCCTGGCGACAATATATGAACGCAAGAGTGTGCGCAATTTTACTGAGGGTGAGATCAGCCGCGAGGTCTTGACCGAACTGGTCCGCGCCGGAATGGCAGCTCCGACTGCGCGCAACCGCCAGCCGTGGCAATTCATCGTCGTCAGTGACCGGGCAGCCATGAACGCCCTTTCCGATAAGCTGCCTTATGCTAAGATGCTGGCCAGTGCCGGTGCGGCGATAGTGGTTTGCGGCGATCTCGAGATTGCCAGAGCTGGCGAATCCGAAAACATGTGGATGCTCGACTGTTCGGCAGCAACGCAGAATATTCTCCTGGCAGCCGAGAGCATGGGGCTTGGCGCAGTCTGGACCGCAGCTTATCCTTATGCTGACCGCATCGCCATTGTCAGCGAGGTTCTGCAGCTTCCGGCACATGTGGTGCCGCTGTGCGTTATCCCGGTAGGCAAACCGGCCGGCACAGATCGTCCGAAAGACAAGTGGAAACCTGAACGTCTGCATTGGAACCGGTTCGATTCTGCCTCAGGAACGCATGAGCTTAAATGAACAGCAAATGCATGCTTTGCATTCATACATATGCTAGAATACAGCGTTAAATTTGCAAAAATTGGGAGCAACCTTTTATGACTTTCATCAAAGAGACTCATGACCAGGCACAGATAGTCAAGGTAACCGGCAGCATTTTTTTTGATGCCGTTCAGGAATTTGACAACGCGATTCAGGAAGCGGAAGATTCTGGCAAGAAGCGCGTGATCGTCGATCTGACCGGAGTCGAAATGATCTGCAGTTCGGCAATCACCACGCTTGTCAAACATCACATGAGCCTTCAGGCCAGGGGCAGCAAACTTTACATCGCCGGCTGCAATGCCTCGGTCAGAAAAATCCTGCAGCTCCTCGGGCTTGACAAGCTTATGGGTCTCACCGACACCGTTCAGGCCGCTTTACAGTAAACGGAAATATTTATGTTAGCAATAAAAGACCTGACAACTGCTGATCTCGATATTATTGTCCGTCACGTGAACCGTAAAGATGTGGAGCGTGGTGGTATTATTTATGATGCCGGCCAGAAGGCGATTTCGATGTTTTTTGTTGAGTCGGGAAGCCTTAAAATAGTCAGCCGCAAAGCTAAAGACGGTCATGACGATGTTCTGCTCGGCGTCGTTAAGCCAGGCGGTTTTTGTGGTGAAACCGCTCTGCTCGGCGAAGAATGTTTTTACGAAGACACGGTAGTGGCGATGGAACAGTCGGTCGTTCTCGAATTGAGCAAAGAAGCCATGCAGAAGGTCATGCTGACATCGATGACCACCGGCACCAAACTGCTGCTGGGTATCAGCCGCAATATTCGTGAAGCCATCGCCATGCCTATGGCCCAGGAAGCCGCGAAAATAGTCGCATTCATTGCTCCGAAAGACGGCAGAGGCTGTACCACTCTGGCTGCGCATCTGGCCTGGTATCTTGCCAAAGCCGGCAAGCGGGTAATATATATAGACGGTGACCTGCAACTTGGCGATGCCTGTGTTCATCTTGGTTTGAATACACAACCGCATATGGCGCGCATGATTCAGACCGAAGAACGCCTGGTGTTCGACACAATCCGAAAATACATGCAGGCTTCACGTAATGTCAGCCTGTTGGCCAGTCCGGCTCAACCACAGGAAGCCGAATTTGTCTCACGTTCGAATCTCAACCAGATAATTCAGGAATGCTCGCGAAACTGTGATTACCTGATTCTCGATGTGCCGACTCATATTGATGACATCTCGATGCTGATGTGGGATCTTGCCGATCTCATGGTTTTTGTGACCGAAGGCAATATTTCGGCAATGTCGCGCCTTAAAAGGCTGCTGGCAACACTGCAACGCCTCAATTACCCGGTTGACAAGTTCTTTTGCATTCACAATAAATTCAGCTCCGATCAATCTGATTATCTTGAAGGCTACCGCAAGCTCATGCCCTATAAATGGGCAACAGTTGCAGAAGGATTCAAACAGTTTCATGAAGCGAAAAGTCGTGGCGTGCCTGTCTGGGAAATCGATCCGAATTGCGAAGCGTCTAAAGATATTCAGGCCTTCTGTTCACAAATATTCGGCAGACCGCAGGTAACAGAAAAGGGCGGCATTTTCAGCCGGATCAAATCAATGTTTGCTGGTTGAGCTAACCCGAGGTGAATTTATGGAAAATTTCAATCGTCGCAACGATTCTGTCGATTTCGACCGGGCTGTAAGCCTCGGCAATGGCGTCTGGTGGGTTGGATTCCAGGACCGAGATTCCGGCTTGCGCTGCAATCCTTATCTGATTATCGAGGGCGACGAGGCCGTTCTTATCGATGGTGGCAGTCGCCCCGATTTTCCGATCGTCATGATGAAGATTCTTGAAACCGGCCTAGATCCCAGGAATATCACCGGGTTGATTTACACCCACTTCGATCCTGACCTGTGCGGCAGCATTCCGAATCTCGAAGAGATGATTTCCAGCCCGACACTTAAGGTTATTTCTGCCGATATCAGCAGGATGTTTCTGCATCATTACGGCTCGAAATCAAAATTTGAATCGATCAGAAAGCTCGGTAATATCTTCACCTTCAAAACCGGTCGGATTCTTGATTTTATCCCTGTTCCGCATTGTCACAGCCCGGGCAGTTTTGCAATCTTCGATCGTCAGAGCCGGGTTCTCTTTTCAAGCGATCTGTTCGGCACCTACGACAAAAGCTGGCAGTTGTTTCTCGGGTTGCCCGAGGGCTGCAGGAAATGTGACCCATGTAACATGTGCAAAGATAATCATCTGACCTGTCAAATTGGCGGTTATCTGGCATTTCACCGTACGATCATGCCGTGCAGCCGGGCCGTACATCTGGCAATGGCGAAACTGCGGCAGGTGCCTTTTGAAGTTGTTGCCTCTCAGCACGGCAGCATAATCGATCGAGGTTCAGCTGAAATACTGATGCGTGAACTTCTGAAGATCAATGATATTGGCATCGATAAGCTCGAGGTCGAGGAAACAACAAATGAAATCGTTGAAGCTGCCGGTTAAGGATGTTGGCAAGCTTGCCGCTTCAGATGCCGACGATCGTGCTATCTGCAGCTATCTGCTGGATGTCTGGGCCGATCTGCGCGACGTGGATACCAGCAACAAACTTCTCAAAAACCTCATCCTCCGCTACGCTGAGGTTGAAAAACAGGTTCGCATGCTTAACCAGGAACTGAATAATCGCCAGAAAATTATGCTCGAAGATCTTGCGGCCGCTGCCAGCATTCAAAAAACCCTGCTGCCCGTTCAGTTGCCGCAATCGGAAATGGTTGAAGCTGCTTTCGAGTTTCTTCCCTGCGACCAGGTTGGCGGTGATCTGGTAAATCTGGTCAGACTCGATGACGAAACCTGGCCGGCCTGGGTGGTAGACGTTGCCGGCCATGGCCCCCGCGCCGCAATGATTACCGTAGCTGTGGCCCAGTTTCTGCAGTCATCGGTTAATGCCGGCCTGTATCAGCCTGAAGCCATGATGAAAGCTCTCGACAGGGAATTTCCCTTTGCCCGGTTCGGCAGCTTTTTTACCATTATTTACGGGCTGGTCAACCCGAAACGCCAGACTTTTACCTATTGCAATTCCGGCCATCCGAATCCGGTGCTGCTGCAGCCTGGTCAGGCTCCAGCCTTCGTCGAAGGCAACGGGCCGATGCTTGGCCTTGGTCTGCCTCTTCCGTGGCCGGTGGTCACCATAGACTTTTCTGCCTGCCGAAGTGTCCTTCTCTATACAGATGGTCTTGTTGAATGTTCGGATACCGGCGGTCAGTTTTTTGGCGAAGCCCGACTCATCGAAATGCTTGCCAGGCTGCAGTATCAGACCGCCAGCTGTCTTGCGACCTCGATAATGCAGGAAATGAACAATTTCATGGGAAAGGTGAAATTCCAGGATGACTTTACCTTCCTGGTTTTGAAGGCCAGGGTTTGAACGGTCTGCTCCATAATTCGGTTTTTACCTGTGGCCCGGCTTCAGAAGATGGAGAATTGCTTGCCAGGATGGCTGGTTCGGCAGGCGGTTTGCGTTTGAATATTGCCCATCTGTCCCCTGATGCCTTAAAGGGCTGGCTCGACCGCCTCATCGGGTTGCGGGTTGCGATCGGCCGGCAGTTTCGCATCATTCTCGATCTCCAGGGTGCCAAGGTCAGGGTCGGAAGTGTTCCTGCCGTAAAGGCTCTGCCTGAGCAGGTTGAACTGTTTTTTGGTGAAAAATCCGGACAATCAGGTAGCATTCCGGTTCCAAATCGAAGTGTTTTCGCTTTGACTTCGCCCGGTG
This sequence comes from uncultured bacterium, assembly GCA_964474705.1. Taxonomy (GTDB): domain Bacteria; phylum Muiribacteriota; class Ozemobacteria; order Ozemobacterales; family Ozemobacteraceae; genus Rifleibacterium. The sequence goes on along the minus strand of CAYYUI010000099.1, from coordinate 1,703 downwards.
ACCGTCTGCTCCTCAACGATCGCCGCATCGTCATCAAAATAACCGGAAAGTCTGATGACCGTTTGCTGGGAAAGGTGGAACAGAACGGCCCGCTGAGCAGCGGTAAGGGCATAAATTCTCCTGACCGGGTATTTGAACTGGCCAGGGTGATGCCTTCAGATGCTTTGGCTGTCGAAATGAGTCGTAATATTGACAATCTGGATTATGCCGTTTCTTTTGTGGCCGATGGCCATGAGAAAGAACTGTTCAGGCCATTGACCGGTCCGAATCACAGACTGATTGCCAAAATCGAGCAGCGCGCTGCTTTCGATCATCTCGGCACAATCGCAGCCGGTTTTGATGAGCTATGGCTCTGCCGTGGCGACCTTGGCGCTGAAGTCGGTCTGAAAAGCCTTGGAACCATGCAGCGCCGTTTCATCGAAGCTCTGCCGAGGCTTGGGCGCCCTTGCCTGCTGGCCGGAGAGGTTCTCGGTTCGATGGTGGTCATACCCCAGCCGTCGCGGGCTGAAATTGTCCAGCTTTATGATGCGATGCACGCCGGGTTTGCCGGTTTTGTCCTTTCAGATGAAACGGCATGCGGGTCTCAGATTCCGGCTGTAATAAGCTTCGTGAATGATTTCTTTTGCGACTGGCATGTCTGAAGGCCGAATTGACTGGCCTGGTTTTGCCAGACGCAGCGATTTTTTTCCAGGTTTGTCGTTGCCACTCGATCTGCGGGTATCGGCAAGATATACCCACGGTTTTGATGCCCGGGGCGAGTCATGGCTGTATTTTTTTTCTGCAGACCTGCTGTCTCTTCACCCCATGGGCTTTTGGGTGCCACAGGCTTTGATCGACATTATTGCCGATAATTCGGCAATCAGATGTGAACCTGGCCGCCTTGAGGCTTTTGCAGATGGTGGCCGCTCGCATACACTTGTTGAATCTACGCCAATAGAGCCTCCTGTTTTCTGCGAAGCTCCTGATACGGAAATCGTCAGGCAGAACCTGCACATGCTTCTCAGCTGTCTCAAGCTTTTCGGCCGGAGCTCGATCGTTCGCGAACTGATTATGGGCTGTAATACTTCGAAGAATATCCTCTCGGGCTCAGAAGCCCTGCTCATGGAGGCTGAACCTGATCTTGAACGTTTGCTGGCTTTTGTCGGGGCGGGCGAGGGGTTGACGCCCGCGTTTGATGACTTCCTCTGTGGCATGCTGCTGGCAGACAGGTTTTCATCAATGAATCGCATCCGGATTCCAGACACTTTTCTGATGAGAATACGAAATAAAACAACAATTCAGGCCTGTCAGCAATACGAGTTTGCCTGCGCTGGCCGTCTGTCACTGCGTTTTGAACGTTACCTCGCCGCATTTCTGACCCGACCGGTAAAATCGGCCGAAACGGTCAGATTGCTTGATTACGGCCATTCTTCAGGCACAGACATTCTCTGCGGCATCTGGCATCACCTGAATCAGGCTTTTTGCTGATTCCCCGGATCCTGGGGTTGTTTCCTCTCCAAAAACCGTTTCCCAAAAATAGCACCGCTATTTTTGGAACTAAAAGCAAATTTGCCATAAACGTCATCGCAATGATATTATCTTCTGGGGCAGATCAAGAGGATACGTCAATGAAATTATCAAACCTTCGAACCTATATAGCTTTTCAGACTATTCTGCTGCTGTTTTGCCTGTTTGCGGGGCAAACTGCGATAGCCGATGTGGCT
>CAYYUI010000098.1:0-15019 GCA_964474705.1 uncultured bacterium | reverse complement strand
TACGGTGGTGTGAGAGGACAATGGGTGAAATAATCACCCATTTCCTACTCGATCGAGCCTGCGCTTCTGGTTTTGTGTCGGCACGGCAGAAGCAAGCCCGACAATGTGAAAACCTGCTTGTCGAAGCAGTTTCGCAAAAATCTGTCACTGCGAGGAGCATCGCGACGAAGCAGTCGTTCCTGGTAACATAGAATAAAATGCAGGTATTGCCCTGGATTGGTCAAAAAAAAGAGCCACCCGCAGACGGGTGGCTCTTTTGATTCTGAGTCAGGTCACGAGGCGTTAACCAGTTTAAGCATCGGCATGAATACTGCGAGAACGATACCGCCGATTACCACGCCCATGAACACGATAACGATCGGTTCGATGATCGAGGTGAGGCCTTTAACAGCCGTATCGACTTCCTGATCGTAGAAGTCGGCGATTTTTGACAGCATTTTGTCGAGTTCGCCTGTTTCTTCACCAACCGCGATCATCTGAACGACCATCGGCGGGAAAACCCCGGAGTTCTTCAGAGGGTCAGCGATCGATTCACCTTCTCGGATCGAGATGCGCGTTTTATCTACGGCTTCGGCGATAACTACGTTACCGGCTGTCTGCGAGGTAACTTCGAGAGCCTGTAGAATCGGAACGCCTGATGCAATCAGGGTGCCAAGGGTGCGGGTAAATTTGGCGACCGCAACTTTGCGCATCATCATGCCGATGGCCGGCATGCGCAGAATGTTGGTATCGAAAATTCTGGCTCCGGTTTTGGTTTGGAAGAAGTTCCAGGTGAGAATGGGGACTGCGACAAAGGCTGGAATAATTATGAACCACCAGGAGACCATGAAGTCCGAGGTGCTGAGAAGCGCCTGGGTAACCATAGGCAGTTCAACGTTCATACCCATGAAGATTTCTTTGAACTGAGGCAGAACGAACATTACCAGTGCGACAACTACCATCGTTGCGATGCCGAATACGACGATCGGGTAGGTGAGTGCGCCTTTGACCTTGCCTTTGAGGTTTTCTGAGCTTTCAAGGTAGTCGGCAAGCCTTTCGAGAATGGAGTCGAGAATACCGCCGACTTCCCCGGCCTTTACCAGTGAACAGAAAAGATCGCTGAAGACTTTGGGGTGCTTTTCAAGAGATTTTGAAAAGGTCATGCCACCTTCGACATCGGATCTGATCTGGGTAATAATCTTTTTGAATGTCGGATTCTCGGCCTGAGCCTGAAGAATTGTCAGACATCGCACAAGGGGAACGCCTGAGCCGATCATCGTTGCAAACTGGCGGGCGAAGATACAGACTTCCTGGGACGAAACCCCTCGCTGCAGGAAGCTGAATGAAACGCCACCCGCACCTTTCTTTTCGGCAATACTGGTAACAAAATAGCCTTTTTCGCGCAATTTTGCGATACAGACTTCTTTGCTTTCGCCTTCCATCTCGGCAGAAACAATTTTGCCATCCCAGTTTCTGGCTTTATAGCTGAAGGTCGCCATCGTTAACCCTCCTTGAGACATCGAGTTGCAACAGTAAGAAATCGGGCAGGGTATACCCGCTGAGTTACAAAGTTATTCTACATGTTAGCACACTACGAATCGGAAGAGTAGAGCAAATTTTTAAGCCTGAACAGAAAACTCTTTTAAAACAATGCCAACGCAAAGCTTAATTATTTCCCCCGGCGTGGATTACGAAACTTCAGGCAGCAAAAAAAAATCATAAGGTTTTATTTGACCTGCTCTTAAAACTGGACACAAAAAGCCTGATTGGGGTAGGATAAACGCATGAAAACTCTGATTTTTGCCGAAAAACCATCTGTCGGAAAGGATATTGCCCGTATTCTTGGGGCCGGCCGACGTGGTGAAGGCTATCTTGAAGGTAACGACTATATCGTCACCTGGGGGTTTGGCCATCTCGTTTCAATAGGGCACCCCGAGGAACAGAACCCTGCCTGGAAGAAGTGGAGTCTCGACTCCCTGCCGATGTTGCCAAAAGACTGGAAACTCAGCGTGTTGCCATCATCCAGGCAGCAATTCGACGGAGTTGCTCTGCTTTTAAACCGTAACGACGTTGGTTTAGTCATCAATGCGGCCGACGCCGGCCGCGAGGGAGAGCTCATTTTCAGACTGGTTTACCAGCATGCTGGCTGCAACAAACCCTTCAAACGACTCTGGATATCAAGTATGACCGATGAGGCTATCAAAAATGGCTTCGAAGACCTCAGGCCAGGCGAAAAATACGATCCGCTGGCGCGTGCCGCTCTTTGCCGCAGTCGTGCCGACTGGCTGGTCGGCATGAATTTCACCCGGGCTTATACGCGCAAACTCAACAGCATGTTCACCGTTGGCAGAGTTCAGACACCAACCCTGGCAATGGTTGTTCGTAGACATCTCGAAATACAGAACTTTGTGCCACGTGACTACTGGGAAGTCAATGCCATTATGCAGGACTTTTCCGCTCTGTGGTTCAATCCCGAGGCTGACGAGTTTCCGAGCCGCATAGACAGTCATGAGAAGGCAAAAGAGCTGGCCGATAAAATCAAGGGTCAGCAGGCAGTTGTAAACAGCGCAAAAAAGACTGCCAAAAAGCAGGCTCCTCCCTCACTTTACGATCTAACCACTCTGCAGCGTGATGCCAACTCAAAATATTCGATGACGGCCGCAGACACTCTGGCTGTTTTGCAGAATCTTTACGAAAAGAAAAAGGTGGTTACCTACCCGAGAACTGACAGTCGTTATCTGTCCGATGATATTTTCCCGACGATCGAAAAACGTCTGGCCGCTCTTCCGCACGATTATTCCGAATATCTTGAATGGTTGCGACAGAACCGTCCCCGCAAAGACAAGCGGGTGTTCGATAACTCGAAGGTTTCCGATCACCATGCGATAATTCCGACTGAAAAGAAGGCGGACACCAGCGGCTGGAATACAGCCGAGAAGAACGTCTATGACCTTGTGGTCAGGCGCTTTCTTGCAGTATTTTATCCCGACCATCAGTATCTTTCGACGACGATTATCATAAAATCAGGGCCGGAGCACTTCAAAGCCACCGGCAAGGTGGTGACCGACGAGGGCTGGCGGGTTCTTTACAAGCGGCAGACTTCGGAAAAAGCCGGCGATGGTGGTGAAGACGAAGACAATGATCAGGCTCTTCCAGATTTGAAAAAGGGCGACAATCGCCAGATAACCGATGCAGCCCTTCTGACCCGCAAGACTAAACCTCCGGCAGCTTATACGGAAGCAACACTTCTGCAGGCGATGGAAACTGCCGGAAAGCTGGTTGAGAGCGAAGAACTTCGTGAGGCCATGAAAGACAGCGGCCTCGGCACCCCGGCCACTCGGGCGGAAATAATCGAAAAACTCATAAAAGTCGAGTATATGTTTCGCGACAAAAAGAAACTGGTGCCGACTCCAAAGGGTATTCAGCTTGTATCCCTGGCAGCTCCCGAAATTACGAGTCCTGAACTGACCGGCAGCTGGGAGAAACGTCTTGCCGATATCTCGCGCAGTTGCGATGATGCTGCTGATTTCATGAAAGGTATCACTGAATTTGTTGGTAACATTGTCGAGCAGATAAAGGCTTCAGCGACTCTGCGTGCTGCCGCTCTGCCTTATCAGCCCCGACAACCCGGCAATGTCGGTGAAAACCGGATTGCAACCGAAAAACCTGCACCGCCACCGAAGAATCCGGGAACTCCTCAGGTGCCAGCGGTTTCCAGGCCTGTGATTGCGCCCTGTCCTGCCTGCGGTACCGGAGGGATAATCGAGGGCAGCCGCGGATTCGGGTGCAATCGCTTCCGAGAAGGCTGCAGTTACGTGGTCTGGAAAGAATTCTACGGTAAAAAAATCTCTCAGGCAGCCATTGACAGTCTTATCGCCGGCAAAGCAACCCGTATGATAAAGGGTTTCAAGCTTGAAGATGGCAGGCTGGTTTCCGGGCGCCTGAAGATGAAAGCCGATCATTCCGGAGTCGAACTTGAGATCTGCGTCGAAAAATCTGCTGAAAAAGCCGGGCAGGGTGATTGATGGAACTTGCATACCGCTTTCTTATTTATATTCTGATCGCTAATGTCGGCTATATGATTTTCTCTCTCTACCGGAAAGGCTTCAGACATTATTCCGGCTATATCTCCCAGCTGTTTTTTCTTCTCTGCCTGATGATCGTTCTGGTTGCCCGCGATTTCAGCGGTGGCACAGCACTGGGTATCTCGTTGACCGGTATCGGGGTTCTGATACTGGTGCCGATTTACCTGCAGCGGCAGATCGATGGACTGATGGCTGAGAACCGCATTGCCGAAATCGAACCATATGCCCGCTGGAAGGCAAACCTGGCCTGGAGCGAGTTGAATGTTCACATGCACGACATTGCCAGGCTTGCCGAAGAATGTGCCGATGACCCACAGCGTCTTGAAAACGAACTCAGGGCTCTGCTCAAGCGCGGTGAACCTTATGATTCGATGACCAGAATTTTTCTTGGGCTCATTCATTTCAATAACCGCAATTTTGAGGGTCTGATTCTCGATCTTCGCCATGCGGAAACCGATTTTTCACAGCATTCCTTCGAGGAACTGCTTTATCTTGTCAGGGCTTATCTCGAAACTACCAGATACGATGAAGCATTGGCGGCGCAGATGGCTCTCGAAGCCAAGCTGAACGATGGCGAAGATTCATCTCCCGAAAAACGCGCAAATCTGGTGATCAGCCGTATGATATTTCTTGCTTTCATGGGCTGGCTGACCGAATTCGATCATCTGATGCAATCTGGAGAAAACGGGATTGAAAATCTGCCGCCGCAGTTGCGTGAATTCTGGCATGGAGTCTGCCTTTTCAATTCTGGTGATTTTGAAACCGGCGAAAAGACCATGGCTGGCGTAATGAAAGCTCTTGGAGACATGAAGGTGCAGGATGAAGAGACTGAACCGACAGAAGCTGATGAAGCCGGGGAGGCAATGCTGCCGTTCATGCGCAAGCGCTTCTTCTCACTGATCGAAAACAAGGAATTTTTTGCCTCAAGGGTGCGGCCGCATCTGGCAGAAAGCTACGCTCAGAACCGGGCAAAATTCATTGAACTTGTCGGAACTGAAGCGGCGACCGCCGAGAAATTCGAATTTACTGAAACCGTCTCAAGTATTCTCGGCTGGATAACTATGGTAATTTCAGCGTCTCTGATAATGCTGGTTAATGTTGAAGACGTCGTCAGCCTGATCGATATCGGTGCCAACAGCGCCTATCTGGTAAAGAATGGCGAGTATTTTCGTCTTTTTACCTATCAATTCATTCACATTGGCTGGCTGCACCTGATCATGAACCTGCTCGCCCTGAAATTCTTCGGTCCGCCCGTTGAAACTCTTGCCGGCTGGCCTCTTTTTATAGGCATCTATTTTTTTTGCGGCATTTCTGGTGGAGCGGCTGCAGTTTATGCAGGACAACCGCTGTCTGCCGGAGCATCCGCAGCAGTTCTCGGCCTTCTTTCGGTTTCGATGGTCTTCGAGTTGTTCAAGGTCAATGGTTCAGAAAGTCTCAAACGGCGGAACAATTTTTCGACCCTTGTTTTTCTGCTGATTATCAATCTGATCATCGGGGCGGTTGAGCAGGCGGTTGACAATAGTGCCCATCTGGGCGGTCTGGTCGCCGGGGCCCTGATTGGCCTGATACTTGTTCCGGTAGTGAATTCGCAGCTCCTCAGACGATTGACCGGGGTCATTTGTTTGCTTGGGTGCCTGGTTCTGGCCGCGTTCAGTATATATCAGATGTTTGATTGCCGGGCTCGCGGATTCTATCCGCTGTATCCGGGCGAGTTTCATAAGGTGTCCATTTTCTCCGGGCGCTCGAACCTCGAAATACCTGCCGGCTGGCTGAAGGAAGCCGGAAAAGAAACTGAGGATGGCCTGGTTGAATTTGTCGGCCCTTTCAGGGAAAGACTTTCAATTCTTATTGCTGCTGATGATGGCCCGGTCGAAAAGGTTCTGCAGAATTATGTCGATCAGAGAACCGCCGAAGTCGAAAAAAATGCCGACATTTCACTTGTTTCCCGCAAGGGGCCAGAAAAAATCGCTGATAACGAACGTCTGGCTTACCGGATCCGCTGGCAGCTAAATGCCACTGGTGGCCCGCTTTCAGTAGTTGATTATCTGCTCTTCGACCGTCAGACTCTTTGTCTGCTCAGGTTTTTTCTTGGTTCAGACCGCGATACCGCATATGACAGTATTATGAATAAGACGGTCAAATCTTTCAGGCTTCAATAAAGCGAATTTTTAACTTGGCGATGAAAGTGCAAGGAAAACTGATAAAAATGCAGCAATTTCAATTTATTTCCAGATAACAGCTTGAAATTGCCTCTTGAAATTGTGTACTGAAAGTTATATACATTCCATCTGTGAACTAATTCTTACAGGGGGCGTTTACTACAATGAGAAAAAATTTGTTTCTTGTCGTCATCATGGCTATGCTTGCTCTGCCGTCCAGCGTTTTTGCCAAAGACTGGTGGAAACCGGGCAGCTGGTTCAGCAAAAAGAGTCGCTCAACCACCATCACCGGTGTTGTTGATTCAGTTGCTGAAGGCAAAGTAATGTTCAAGACCGTTGATGGCCAGAATCTTCTTCTGATCGGTGAGCAGGCTGCCAACGTCGGTGAAAACAGAAGCGTAAAAATCAGAGTTTTTGGTAATGTTTACAAACCTGACCAGAAGTTTCCTTCAGGCGCAGTTCAGGTAAGAAGTTTCAAGGTTCTCGAACAGGTTGAAGCTGCTGCTGAACCGGTTGTTGAACCCGCCGCCGAACCGGTTGCCGAACCAGAACCCTATGTTGAACCAGAACCAGTTTCAGAACCGGTTGTAGAAGAAGCCCAGACTGAACCGGCTCCGGCTGCTGACGAAGAATATGCCGACCAGGCTGCTCCGACCGAAGAACCCGCCGCCTCTGAAGAAACTACCTATGTAGTAAAATCAGGCGACACTCTCGGCAAAATCAGCAAAGCCCTCTTTGGCACTTCCGGCCAGTGGAAAAAGATTGCCGAACACAACGGTATCACCAACCCCAAACTTCTCAAGGTTGGTATGACCCTCAGAATCCCTCAGAACTGATTTAACAAAAGCAGCATTCTGAGATTTCAGAATGCTGCTTTTTTTAACAGACAGAAAGCTGGAAAAGCTTCGCTCTGTGTGCTAGTCTCTTAAAAATGTCTGTCCAGGAGGAATTATGAAAAACGTTGATATGAGCATAGAAGGCAACATCCTTATTCTTAAAGTTGACCTGTCTAAGGAATTCGGCCAGTCTTCATCAGGTAAGTCCGTTCTTATAGCTTCGACCGAAGGCAATTATGCCATTCCGGGCCGCGAAGAAAAAGTCGGTCTTAATGTTTACCGCAAAAAATAAGACGGTTTTCACTCAAAGATTGCGGCACTCCCATTCCGGGGGGTGCCGTTTTATTATTGTTCTTCTTTGCCTTTTTGTTTCTCTATGCTGCTCAGCCCAGTCGACTTCTGTTAAATACCCCGATTCGGGCGGCAGCGGCAGCGTTCCTTACAATTTCCGAGCTGTCGATGGCTCTCTGCTCGCCGGTGGTTACCTTTTCAACCCGGTAAAAAAGAACAATTCCGACGCCAAAGTCTCTGAATATGTGAGATTGCTGAAAAAAATGGGGGCTCATTCGCTGCTGCTGCTGCATGTTCCTCTGAAAGATGCTTTTACCGATCGGCTTAGCGAAATCTGTCGACAAGAACAGATCCCTCTGGTCAAAATGCGTATGAACGCTGCCGAGATTCCAGATCAGAAGCAGACAGACCAGATCATGAAACTGATTGCTTCAGGTACGTATGTTCATTGTATGTGGGGCTGCGATCGAACCGGAGCAATTATTGCCAGATACCTGCGGAATCGTCATGGCTATTCCGGTAAAAAGGCTTTTGAAGCCATTATTGGCGGCGGATCGCATGCCGGCCCTCTCGGCGGCTTCAAAAAAGTGCCGGGGAATCTCAGTCTTCTGCTGTATTTCTGGCCGGAAGTCGGCCGTGAAGCCCCTGAAATTCTCGCTGAATATCAGTCTGAAAAAAAGTAGAGCCCCGGCTTTCATTTCGGGGAATTCGATTCTTCTTCCTCTTCAACTTCGACTTCCACTTCCTCATATTCAACTTCTGCTTCTTCATCATCGACTTCTTCAACTTCGATGACCTCTTCAACAACCTCTTCTACTTCTTCTACTTCTTCTACTTCTACAATCTCTTCAACCTCTTCAATTATTTCCTCAATTTCCTCAACTTCCTCAACTTCCTCGACCTCTTCGATCTCTTCGACCTCTGATTCCATAGATACTTCATCAGCGGATGAGCTGACGATCAATTCGGAATCCGTGTCTTCCAGTTCAAACATCTCATCATCGTTTTCTTCTTCATTTACAGCCTTTCCGGATTTCGGTTCAGCGGCCGGGTCGGAAGAATTTTCAGGGGCAGCATTGGCAGGAGTTTCTATTTCCTGTTTTGGCCGGTTGTCTGCCGGCGCTGGATTTTCGTCCTGAACAGCGGTTTTCTTTCTGCCTGGTATTTTTAATTTCCCGGCTAATGCAAGGAATTTTTCTTTCATGGCCAGCAGTTTTTCTTTGAATTTGCTGGTCGGCACAATTTGAGGCGGTAATGAACCCGCATCAACCGGCTTTTCCTGGGTTAGGGCGGGCTCAGATGCAAGTATATTCAGCTGTGCTGTCTTGCGTTTTTTAATGAGCCAGTTGATTCCGGCTCCGATGCCGGCCAACAGCAGGAGAATAGGTAGAAGCATTTTCTTCAGCATCATTGTCCTGTTGAGGGAAGACGCTCCTTCAGGCGGATTCTTGGCTTTCAGTGCAATATCAAGAGCTTTGCGGGCCTTTTCGACGTTTGGTTTCGGGTTGTAATAATAGTAGAGAGCCAGCGCGTAGTTGGCGAGCGGATCAGATTCTTCCTTTTCGATGATCTGATTTGCAAAGCGCTGGGCACTCTTATAGTTGGGTTTTTCTGCATTCAACTCAGCCTGAATCTGAAATCTCAGGCCGTCAGGAACCTCTCCTGCCTCGGGGTTTTCAGAAAAAAGGTCTTTGATTCCCTGCCAGTCCTTTTTCTTCTCCAGTTCTGCAGCTGTAGCCATGATTGAAGCGAATTTGGAAGTTTCTGTTTCGGTGGCGGCTGCTTCGTCTGAACTGGCTTCAGGATTCCATTTTTCGACAAACAGATTGAAGATATCTTTGGCAAGAGCGGTATCGCTGGCAAGTCCGTCCTGTAGTTTTTTCAAGTCCTGATTGGCTGCCAGAACTTTTACCGCCGCGATGATTCTGGTTGAAGTTGCTACAGGCGGTGGTTTGACTGCTCTTGCCATTGCTGCAGTAGCAGAAGCACTCATGCTGGGGGTGTTGCTGGCTGTCGATGCCTGCAGCATTTCCTGCTTTGACCTTGGTGTTGAAAGATTGCTGATGATCTTTCTGGTTGACCTTATCATTGGTGTGGTTTCTACCGATTTCACCTTTTCAACTATTTTCCTGGCTTCATACGATGGTTCTTCAGGAGGCAACGGCACCGGTTCGGTTGCTCTGACCAGCGCAGGCGTCACTCTTATATGTTCCAGATGGTAATTGATTGTGGGTGACGGGAGATTGCGGAGAATGTCTTCCGCATCGGATGACTGGGCCCAGGCACCAGGCGCTGAGACCAGCACTAAACACAGGATTGTTACAATTTGTTTTAGCAAGCTTTTTGGGAAAACCTGTCCCGGGCTGCAACTGCAAGTTCGTCACAGCGCTCATTCTCCGGATGTCCGGCATGACCTTTGATCCATTGCCATTCAAGCTGGTGAATTGCTGCCTGTTTCAGCAGCCTTTCCCAGAGTTCCCGGTTCTTGACCGGTTTTTTACCTGCTGTTTTCCAACCATTCTTCTGCCAGTTTTCCAGCCATTTTTCGGTAAAGGCGTTGGCTATGTATTTACTGTCGGTGAAAACTTTTACCTGGCATGGTTCCTTCAAGGTCTCAAGAGCAGAAATTACCCCCATCAGCTCCATTCGGTTGTTGGTGGTTTCGCTTTCACCTCCAGACAGTTCTTTTTCGCTTTCACGGTATCTTAGAATCGCTCCCCATCCGCCTGGCCCCGGATTGCCGCTGCAGGCCCCATCCGAAAAAATCTCAACTTCCTTGCGTTTTTTGTCAGACTGCATTCCTATTTCCTTCCACTACCGTTTCCGGCAGAATTACTTCAAACCTGCTGCCTTTGTCGGGCTCACTGAAAACAAAAATCCTGCCTTTCAATTCTTCGGTAAGTTTTTTGACAATGCTGAGACCAAGACCGGTTCCGCCAAATTTTCTGCGATTTCCATGGCTCACCTGGTAAAAAGCTTCGAACACTTTCTCGAGATCCTGAGGCGCTATACCGACTCCATGATCTTCTACCGCGATAAACAGATCGTTTTCCTGCCTTCTTATTTCCAGAAGCACCGGCAGGTCTTTGCCAAATTTGAAGGCATTGGTCAGCAGATTTACGAGTATGTGCTGCAGCGACAGGCGGTCAGTTCTAAGAATGAGGGTCCGGTCCGGAATAATTGCAGAAAGCGAGGCAGAGGTTGCCTGTGGGCCAAGAAACATCGAGTCGATATGGTTTAAAATTTCGCTCAATGGAAACTCTTCGACATGGTAGGTAAAACTGCCGTTTTCAAGCTGCGAAAATCTCAAAATCCCGTCAATCATGCTCTGAAGATGGTTTGAATTATTAACGATCTGGCTGGCTATCTCTTGGGCCTTTTGCGGCGGAAGCAGCGATGCCGGTCCTGAAGTGCTGCTGAGAATCTGCCCATAGCCCTTTATTGCTGTTAAAGGCGTTTTCAGCTCATGGCTCATCATGGCAAGAAATTGTGATTTGGTGCGATTGGCATCTTCGGCTCTTTCTTTTTCAAGAATCAGGGCCTTTTCAGTTTCTTTGCGCAGTTTAACCTCTGCTTCAAGCTCGCCAATGATGCGTTGTTTCATTTCGCTTTCCGCTTTTGAGCGCAGCAGTTCCTCAAGAGCATTTTTAATGTTATTCTCCATCTTTTTGTAGACAGCCATGCCCTGGCTGGGCCCAAAAATTTCGACAAGCGGCAGAGAGGGAGGCAGAATGCTTTCCTTCAAGTTGAAAATGGCATTGATGATGATTCCCATATGCCGCAACCCCAGAGCAACCGAGATATAACCCAGTGCCAGAACGATGTGAACCGGATGTGAGGGAATTTCGTCTGGCGGAATGCTTATAAAAAGCCCCGCATAAACCGAACAGCCAAGACTTAGCAGTAGAGTTCCCATTCCGACAAGCCTGGCCGAATGAAAAAGTCTGCCCTGAGCATTTTTCCACAGATACAGGCTGATAGCGCCAAGATAACCGATGCCGATCGAATAGAGCAGCCCAAAAATTACCTCTTTGGGGTTGGTGTTGAGGTGCCCTGAATATAAAAGACCGGTATTCATAAAAACGGGTATCGCAGTACATAAAGTGATGATCACCAGGTAATAAACCCATGACTGGCGGCTGAACTCGACTCGACAGACTTTGCCCAGCAGAAAAACCCCCGGCAGGGCAAATAGAATGGCAAAAACGAAGAAAAGATTGGTGAATACTATCTGTTTGAATGATGCCAGTTTGAAAACCCAGAAAAGAAAATCGATCAGGTTGCCCGTAGCTGCGCTGCAGAGAGAAATGTTGAAAAACAGGGTCGCATCCCTGGCAATACTTCGACTCGGAATCCTGGTCCATGCCAGAAACCCCAGTGCTGCAGCCAGAATATTGATGGTGACAAAAACTGCGTAGAGAATATGGGCGTGTTCTGTCGATCCATAATGCAGGTCTGCAAGATAACAAACGATATAGCTCGCCAGAAAGCAGCAGATTGAAAACCACAGCAGACTAAGTTCAAAGGTTGAAAACCTGTGGCCGAGAAGCTCGAATCTTTCTGAGGCAAAAGCATTTTGCTCTGCTGTTGAGCCTTGAATTGTCTGGGTGTCATGAAAAAGGTCATCAGGTTGAATTTCTGTCATTGTGTCGACCAAACCTCATTGTAAGTAGTTGCCCGGTCATCGCCGCCACTGGAATACAGTCGCGAACCTATGGTTCCAAGCTGCAGCCAGGCACGCGGTGAAAATTGTTGCGCAGAACCGCTGCTGCCTCCAAGGACCCCAACCCAGTTGCGTCCGTCATTCGATGCCCAGACATCATTGAAAAAAGTTGCGGTTAATTCATCTGAAGATGTTGCACCACCGGCGATCCATGCTCTGCCATTGAATATGGCCATGCCATGGCCGCATCTGGCCGCAAACGAGGCAGTGCCAGTTTCGTAACTCCAGGTGTCACCGTTGGTTGTCGACCAGATATCGTTCAATGGCCCGGTCTGGCCCAGTGCGTTCTTTCCGTAACCGCCCCAAACCCACATTTTACCCCCGATTACTCCACATTGTGCCTGCTTTCTTGGGAAAAAGCTGACGATATTAGAACGCAGCTGCCAGGTAATTCCATTCGTTGAACTCCAGCATTCATCGAGAAGCACTGGATTGCCATCGCCATCCAGCGTCTGGCCTGCAACTATCCAGAGCTTGTTGTCAAATACCGCCATGCTGTGCCATGCTCGGCTGTAATATTCCGCTGAAGCATTTTCTTTGACCCAGGTTTTGCCGTCTCCCGATGACCAGACATCGTCGAAAAGCAGGTAATCGGTATCTGTTTCAGCATAGCCACCGGTCAGCCAGATACGATTATTGAAAACCGCACAGGCATGGCCGGCCCGGGCAGTAAAAATGCCCGATGCGCCATTGGCGACTTCCTCGGTCCAGGTAGAGCCGTCATTGGAGCTCCAGACGTCATTGAGAAAGTCTTCGCCCAGGCCGCCGATTACCCAGAGTTTGCCGTTGAAAGCGATCATGACATGATCCTTTCTCTGAGAAAAGGTGGTGGTGGAAGTTGTCTGTGCCTGATCGAGCCGCCAGACCCGACCTTCATCTGCCGCAGTTGTAAAACTCCAGGCAACTGTGGACTCAAGGGTGGTTCCTGCGGTATCCATGGCGGTAGCCCCGATTGAAATTCGGTATTTCGTGTAAAATGCCAGATTTTCAGTCGGATTGAAGGTCATGATATTGCCATTCCAGGAAAAACTGCCGGCAATCGGGGTGCTTTCACCTTCTTTAACCAGACTGAAAGCATCTTGAACACTGCTCAGATTCATAGCTTTCGAAAACTCGATGATTATCGGTGCATCTATTGCTACGCCATTGGCATCTGCTGCTGGCAGGCATTTTGATAAAAGGACGGCTGGTCTTGCTGTCGTGGAGAATGACAGTAGATAAGCACTTTCGGGCGACAGGCCTTCTGTATCCGCTGCAGCTGGATCAATCCTGAGCTGGTAGGAAGTTCCGTGTGAGAGTGGCTGTGAAAAGCTTATCAGTATAGTTTTGTCATCATTCTGCCATGTGAAGAGCATTGTGCCGGCTGCAGCAGGGGAAAGACTCAGAGATGCAGTCACCGTGGAGCGGTTCATGCTTTTCGAAAAGTCGATTTGAAACTGCTGGTCAGGTGAAACATTTGTAGACCCAGCTGTCGGAACAGTCGAGGCAACAACTGGTCTGACCGCCGCCCGGGTTGAAAATGAAGTCGAATAATTCTGCGGCAGAACCGAACCGTAAAGGTCACGAGTATCTGAACTTACAGTTATTTGATAGGTTTGCGAGAAAGCAAGACTGTTGACCGGACTTAATTGCAGAGTTTTATTTCCGTTGCTCCACAAAACGGAAAATCCACCGGCAGGCGCTGGCTGGCATGAATATTGCAAACTATTGGTATCAACAGGATTGGAAAAGACGATCTGAATTGTCTGATTAACCGGAAGGTTTGTAGAACCGTCTGCAGGGGCAATGCTGTTTGCAGTAAATGCTGGTGGAACTGTATTGAAGCTGAAAGAATAGGGCAGGCTGACCGGTAATCCGTCTTTGTCGTTTACACCAGCGAGTATTTCGACCGAAATAGTGCTTGAATAAGGCAACGGATTGGTTGGAGTGAAAGTTATTCTGTTATCGGCAACATTCAAAGCCCCCTCGATCATGGTTGTGCCGGAACTGACCTTGAACAGTGCAGAATTCAGCGGTGTGGCGAGGTTGCGTGAGAAGGTTACCGAGATGCTCGAACCGATCGCCTGACTGCTTTGCTGATTTGCCGGACTGGTACTCGAAACCACCGTCTGGGTGTCGGTCGTATAACTGGCGAGATAGTCGGTGTCGAGCTGGTCTCCGGTCAGACTTTTTGCTGAACTGGCTACCCGAAGCCGGTATTCTTGTGCAAAAGCCAGGTTTTCCTTTGGCGTTATCGTCAGAATGGTGTCGCCGGTCGACCAGGTCATGTTCAAGCCGGCGGCCGGTGCCGGCGACAGGCTGATTGCTGCTTCGGTCAGCGTTTTATTCATTGTCTGGTCAAATTTAACGGCTATCTGACTGTTGGCATTAATAAGCGTGCCAGATGCCGGCGATAGTTCAAGCAGATGAACGAATGTCGGTGGTGCCGCTTCAGTGCTGAATTCAAACTTATAGGGCAGGCTGACCGGCAATCCGTCTTTGTCGTTTACACCAGCGAGTATTTCGACCGAAATAGTGCTTGAATAAGGCAACGGATTGGTTGGAGTGAAAGTTATTCTGTTATCGGCAACATTCAAAGCCCCCTCGATCATGGTTGTGCCGGAACTGACCTTGAACAGTGCAGAATTCAGCGGTGTGGCGAGGTTGCGTGAGAAGGTTACCGAGATGCTCGAACCGATCGCCTGACTGCTTTGCTGATTTGCCGGACTGGTACTCGAAACCACCGTCTGGGTGTCGGTCGTATAACTGGCGAGATAGTCGGTGTCGAGCTGGTCTCCGGTCAGACTTTTTGCTGAACTGGCTACCCGAAGCCGGTATTCTTGTGCAAAAGCCAGGTTTTCCTTTGGCGTTATCGTCAGAATGGTGTCGCCGGTCGACCAGGTCATGTTCAGGCCGGCGGCCGGTGCCGGCGACAGGCTGATTGCCGCTTCGGTCAGTGCAGTATTC
>CAYYUI010000097.1:0-15400 GCA_964474705.1 uncultured bacterium | reverse complement strand
AGCAGAGTGAACAGATGAGATTATGAGAGCGCGAAGATTGCAGAGCGTTGCAATGGCCGACCTGCTTAACACGCTTTACAACTAGGAAAAGTATCCGTTTGCCCTGGCAGAAAAATGAAAAATCAGGCAGGGGCAGTGCCTGAACTGTTTGCTTCTCCGGTTACCACGATCACGAGAGTCATGTCATCACGAACCTGGGCTGACCCGGTGAAGCGGCGATGCGCAGCCAGCAGAGCGTCGAAGTAAACTGCCGGGTCAGGGTTCCAGGCTGCTGTCGCCAGCTCTTTAAGGCGTGACAGCCCAAGTATTTCGCCATTTTCGTTCCTGGCCTCAATAACCCCGTCACTGTAGAAGATGATCGCTTCTCCGGGTCTGAACATCAAATCGACCGAGCTGAAGACCGGCCGTTTCAGGGCCCCGAGCATCGGCCCGGGCAGAGTGATTTCCTTTGCCGTTCCATCGCCGGGATTAACAATCAGGGGCGGCCAGCCACCGGCGTTGGTATAGCGTCCCGTTCCGTCATGGCCGTTGAGGTTGAGATACTGCATGATCATGGTTTTCTGAGTGCGTTTCGAGGCTTCTTTAATCAGAACGTGCAGGTTCATTGCCACCTGGTCGGGTTTCTCCAGAGCCTCCTGCATCTGCATAACCGCAGCTTTAGCCATTGCCATGATCAGGGCCGCCCCGGCACCGCTGCCGGCGACATCGCCGATCAGCACGCTGAAGCGTCCTTCTGAGGTATTGAAGTAGTCAAAATAATCGCCACCCAGGTCGCCCATCGATACAATGCGGCCGTATAGTTTGAAGATGCCGCATTCGGGCAGACGGCGTGGCAGCAGATGTTCCTGGATAACCCCGGCCACCTTAAGTTCTTCAAGGTCGATCATGGTGGTGTTGAATATCTGCGCCATTTCTCCGAATTCATCGCGCCCGAGCGGCGGCAGGCGCATGGCAAAATCACGCGACCTGATTGCCTCTGCACCGGCGTGCAGCTTCTGCAGAGGAAAAAGAAAACTGTCTGCAAGGAACCGGCCGAGGATGATGGTGATCAGCAGCGACACGAGGCCCGCAAAGAAAAGGCCGGTTTTTTCCCTGGTAATCTGAGATTTGATGCTGTCGACCGGGTAGAGTGCAAACAGTTTGTAATTGTGAAGATAACGGCCGATAAAGCCCATGAGCAGGTATGACTGACTGGCGATGCTCACGAATTGCCGCGGCGGACAAGGCTTGGAGGTAAAGTTAACGATTTCGCGCAGCAATCGGTGGCGCTCTGTAAAGTTTGCAGGCAGGAAAATGTCGAGCTGTTCATTGCTCAGGCCGATCTGCAGATCGACAATGTTGCGGTTGGCGCTCAAATATTGCCGGCGCAGATAAAGCTCTTCAAGAACGCCCTGCGTCCAGTTTGCAATGACCATGTAATCGAATTGACCGTTGTCGTTGGTCGAAACGAAATTAAGACAGGCAGGGTTTTTATTGGTACCCATGCCCCAGGTTTCGATGCGCCCGTTATTGGCGATAAAATCATGCTGCACCTCTAGAAGGGGCTTCTGCATCGCTGATTCGGCAATCAGTTCGACTTCGGTTGAGGAACGCGGATCAGGTGGGTGGCCGTTGAGAGTTGCCATTATGAACCGCCCGATCGAGTTGAGAATGCGCCGCTCGTCGTTACGTTTCAAATCCGGGCTGTCAATGATTTCCGGAAGCAGTTCATGGCGCGTCTCGCCAAAGTAGATCGAGTCACCGGTGCCGAAAATGTTGGCTTCACTGGCAATCAGATATAGACGCATATTGTGGCGATTGTTGACCGTTGCATAAATCCGTTCGGCAAGTCTGGCGTAATTTTCGAAGTTGAGGCCGTTCTTGCGCAAACTGGTTTTGAAGCTCTGCAGTGCCTTCTGAATGTTGACGATCTGCAGGGCATGTTCTGATTCGAAGCGTTCGTCGAGATTCTGCAGGTAACTTGTTCCCTGGGCGTGAATTTCGTCGTAGAGAGCCAGTTCTTTCTGATGAATGAAATCATAGCCGGCAAAGAAGAGCATCAGCAGCGGCAGTCCGTTGGCATATGCGAACAGCAGCGCCAGCTTTCGCGAAATCGACATGCGTACTGGAACCTGGTTGAGCATCGAACGGGTGCTGATGAATACCCACGGCAGCAGCAGCATGAAAACTAAAAGAGCCGTAAGGGCTGGCCAGGTCGAATCAGATTTGATGCCGGCATCTTTTCTGATGCAGGCGAACAGTGTCAGTTCATCTTCAATGACCCGGGGAATGTAAATTGCTGCTTCGGTTTCAAGGCGTTCACCCGGGGCATTTCCATGGGTTATCAAACCTGACAGTTTTTCGTGACTGTCAGGTAGACCGTCATATTCGACAATCTCGCCTTTTTTGACAAATCCGAGTTTGCAGAAGCTTTCATTATTGCGGCAATGTTTGAGGTAGTACTCCAGCCCTCGGGTTCCCTGAAGACTTGATTGAGGAACGAAGGCTATCACCGAGCAGTCCGGTCGATGTGCAACCCAGACAAGGGGGCGGCGGTTGGTGCTGTCACACCACATCAGTCGACCGCCACGGTCTGAAATACTTGAGTCGGCGGCAGTCAGCACAACCTGAGGCCCAAACAGTTTCCTGAGGTTGACGATTTCTTCGTCACTCGCTTTAACGTCTTTGTCAGCATGCTTGAAAGCCTTTTTAAGGCTCATCCATGCCATTGACCAGTCGCCTTCGAGCGAGTCTGGGCTAATGGAGCCCGCAACGAATGTTTCTGAAGCATTCCAAATCAGGTAATCAAAACAGCCGTTCAGGCGCTCGCGCAGCAGATTAAAGCTTTCGCTGGCATTTTCTGGATTTGCGGCACGATATGTTTCTTTGAAAGTGGCGGCCAGAAACCTTTCGTTGTCGGCATAGGCTTCAAAATCCCGCATTTCCTTGTCGAGGTTCTGCTCGATAAGTTTGAGAAGACTGGCGCTTCGCAATTTTTCAATGTGGCTGAATCCGTAATAGAAAAGCATTACCGGCAGGGCGACAAACAGAATCAGCTGCATCAGCCAGAGAGAAAATCTTCTGAGGGTTCGGTCAGCCATTTGCACCCTCCTCGGCAAACCTGATGAGCACAATTGTCAGGTCGTCATCGACAGTTCCGGCCCAGGCTCGGTTAGCCTGAAACATATTCTGGTAATACTGTTCCAGATCGCTGCTCCAGGCACTCTTTGCCAATTCAAGAAGACCATCGGGCCCGAAGACTTCACCGGAGGCACTGGTGGCCTCTATCATCCCGTCACTATAGAGAATCATGGTTTCGTCAGGCTGCAGACTTATCTGGCGATTGACGTAACGGGCCTTTCTTGCTATTCCGACCGGGGTTCCAATAATTTCTTCGAGTCGTGACGAACAACCTCGCCTGCCGACAATAACCGGGTAACAGTGGCCGGCATTGGCGATCTGAACCTCACCGCTCAAATCGTTGAAAACCAGATACTGGCAGGTCATCATGCGTTTGAAGCCATCACTCTTCAGTTTGAAGAGCATATCGTGCAGGGCCGATAGCAGCTTGGCCGGGTCGGTGAGCAGGTGTCTGTTGACCAGCACCGTGGCTTTGGCCATGGCCATGATCAGAGCTGCCGGAATGCCGTGCCCGGCCACATCGCCCATAAAAACGCCTGTCTGGTTTTCAGAAAGCTTGAGATAATCGTAGTAATCGCCGCCCAGTTTGGTCATGGTTGCTGTTCTGGCGAAAATTTTGATCTTCTGGTTATGGTAACCGGCATCGGGAAGCAGTGCTTCCTGAACGACCCGGCCGATTTCAAGCTCGGCCATGCCCTCCATCGTCAGGTTGAAGACTTTGCCGAGTTCTCCGAACTCATCTGGACTGTCAATGCTGGTGCGATAAGAGAAATTTCTCTGCCCGATCTGCCTGACGGCCTCAGCAAGCTGCTTGACCGGTCTGAGAAACTGCTTTGACAAGGCCGCTACAACTGCAGATATGATGAGCATGCTGAGAATGACCAGGCCGAGAATCTGATGCCAGGTCTGTTGCAGATCTTCAGCGATATAGGCGGTCGGGGTAATTGCCGCCAGAGCGATACTGTCCATCTGCCGACCGGCTATTGAGGTTATCAGGCTGGTCTGACCTCTGATGACAACGTAATTTTCGTGGGCGCTCTGCAGATTCATTGCCTTCTGCATCACTGGCCTCAGTTTGTCGGTGTTCCAGCCCGGTCTTGCAAAAATCTGACCGGTCGACATCGCCATAGCTGCAAAACTATCGGCGGCACCAGCCAGGTTCGATCTTTTGACCTGCTGGGCGGCATACACAGCCTGAGCGTCTTCCTGGCGCCATGTAATTACCAGAGCCGAATGAAAACGCCTTTCCTCACGGTTGCCGAGTAAACTTGCGTAACAAAGCTTCAATTCGGTACCGAAACTATACAGTTCGACCATTTCAAGGGTGTTGAGAAGGTTTTCGAGCAGCGACTGGTGGTCGTTGACGATCGTGTTGCTGGTTATCGCCAGCCGGTTCTGACTGCCTTCACCGCGCAGAGAAAAGACCCCGACCGTTTGATTGGCAAAAGATACCGCACTGGTGGCAAACATGCGTACGAATGTCTGGCCGGCCGGCTTGCGGTTTCGTTTGTAGCCGACCAGAGTGTTGCCATCTTCGCCAAAAATCGTCAGTTCCTCGGCATCCAGGCTATGAACGATCTTTTTCAAGGCTTCCAGATCGTTGCGGTCAGGAAGTCGGTTTTTTACCGCAATCGTGAAGTCTTTCAGCTCAGCGGCGGTCCGGCGATTCAGAGCCCTTTTATGACGACGGTAACCAGAGTCGATTTCCTGCAGAATTCTTTCGTTGCGGGCGTGTGCTTCACTTAATAAGGCATCTTCGCGCTGCTGCAGATATTCATGCCCGATGCTGCCGAGAATCATCAGCGGCAACCCGTTTGCGTAAAGAAACAGCAGGGCCATGCGGGTGCGTATCGAAATGTTCAGTTTTGGCAGGCGCAGCGTGTAACAGTATGCCACTCCCAGGGTCACCGCTATCGCTGCCAGCAGGCGCATCAGAATTCCGGCCCGGGAGCGATCAGGGTAACCGATTGCCATGTCTCGTCTTTTCAAAATACAGAAGCCGCGCAGGTCAGGAGAAAGAAGTTTGAAGGCCATCAGATGGTTTTCGGTTGGCCGGTGTGCCAGACCGGCATTTTCAAATTTGCCGAGCTCGATCATGATCTGCCGCTGCTCAAAGTCATTGAATTCGCTGATCGAAGCGCCGCGGTTGCGCATGTCGATAAAGCCTGTTTTAATCGGCGTTTCTTCGCGGTTGAGAATTTCAACTGCGTGCCGTACTCCCGGGTTGTCGAAAAGCGTCGATTTAATGCTGCACAAGACGGTAAGCGAGGTTCCGGAGTCAAACCAGAACAGCGGGAAAGCATCCGGGCTGTCTGCCAGAATGCATCTGCCGCGTTCCCCGGCCTGAAAAGGCAGTCGCAGATGGTGCGGTACCAGGAAGCGCCCGAGATAAGACCTGAAAAGATTGATGCGCTTTTCCACGATCGGCAGTGTCTCAGGTTCGCCAGGGTAATTACTGCGGCAATGCCCGGCTATTTCACTGAAAAAACCATACAGATTCGCGATGATGTAACGGTAACTTTTTTCATCGGTCAGTTCATCGACCACCTGACCCTTGCTGTTCCAGACGATAAAGCGTAAGGCTCCCGGAAATCGCTTTTTAAGCAGCTCGATGCTGCTGCCGAAATTTTTTAACGGCTCCCCGCTACTGGCTGCTCTCTGAAAAGCTCTTTTCAACAGTGAATGATAATAATGCCGCTCGTCGGCGTGCCGGGTCAGAAAACTGAGCCGGTCGTCCATTTCGCTGAAGATACGGTTTTGTTCTTTCTCGCTGCGCAGCCCAAGCATGCTGCTCAGTCCTTCGTTGATAAGAAAAGCCGGAACGAGAATAAAGCAGAAAAGGGCTCCCAGCCAGGTCATCAGCCGGTATTTTAAAAAAATGCTGCCCTTTACTTCGTTCATGGAAGCCTCGTAGTCTTGCTCACCGCTTTCAGCGAAAAAGCCGCCAGCTCAGCTGGCGGCCATGTTTGAGGTGTGAATCAAAACCGCTCGATCAGTAATTTTCGACCCAGAGCTCGAAATGTTCGCGGCCATGTTCGCAGACCGGGCATTTCGGCGGAGCTTCAAGGGTTTCGAGAATGTGCCCGCAGTTGTTGCACTTCCAGAATACCTTGCCGTCTTTTTTGAAGACGGTATGGTTCTGCACGTTGTCATGCAGCTTGCGATAGCGAGCTTCATGGCGTTCTTCGACTTTGGCGACGTTGGTGAAAACGGCGGCGATGTCGGCAAAACCCTCTTTTTTGGCAGTTTCAGCGAAATGCTTGTAGAGATCCGACCACTCTTCTTTTTCGCCGTCGGCGGCGTACTGCAGGTTTTTGAGAGTGTCTGAGAAGGCGACCGGGTAGCCGGCGTCGTTGATTACGACAACTTCTTCATTCATGCCGTATTTGAGCAGCTGCTTCATGAAGACTTTCGCGTGTTCCTTTTCGTTCTCGGCGGTTTCGATAAAAATGTCGGCGATTTGCAGAAAGCCTTCCTTTTTGGCTACAGATGCGTAATAGGTGTAACGGGTGCGGGCCTGACATTCACCGGCAAATGCCTTCATCAGGTTTTCGGCGGTTTTGGTGCCCTTGAGAGTTTTGCTCATCGATAATTCCTCCGTTTTGGATTTATTGCGGTTCAGAAGCTGATTCAGCTTCTGGAATTGCCAGCCTTGAGAATGGTCTGCCCCGGTTTGAGCCCTGACAGTACCTCACGCGTGCCGTTGCCGGCGTCGATACTTCTGATCTGCCTTCTCAGCAGTCTGCCGCCCTCGACCTCGACTACCGATTCAAGCTGACCGGTTCTAATTATAGCAGATTCCGGAACCAGAATTACCTTTTTTTCTGATTTCAAAGGAACTCTGATCGTGCCGAACATGCCGGGCATCAGACCCTCTGATTTTTCGATGCAGACCTTGACCAGAAAGGTTCGGCTCTGCGGATCTACAGATGGCACGATTTCGCGGACATCACCATCGAAAGTGCGACCCAGCGAAGGAACGCTGTAACTCACCTTCGAGCCGATCGAGATTTCCCTGACCAGCGATTCGCGCACCGGAACCTCGAGCAGCAGACTCATCGGGTCGAAAAGCCGCAGCATGACGTTTGCCGGGTTGCCGAGATCGCCCGGGTCGGCGAGCCGTTCGGCAACGATCGCGTCGATTGGACTGACGACAGTCGCATAACCCAGACCGACTTCCGCCTGTTTGATGCCCTGGCCGGCCGCTGCTGCCTGAGCTGACGCGGCGTTGCGCTGCTGCATGGCCTGCTGCAGGCCTGCTTCAGCCTGCTTGTAGTTGGCAGTCGCCATGTCCAGGTCGCGTTTGGCAATGGCATTTTTTTCGAACAGAGCACGGGTGCGCTCCATTTCTTTGCTGGCAAGATCAAGGGCGGCACGGGCAGCCTTGACCTGCTCATCAGCGGCGCTGACGTTGGCGGTAACTGCCCTCAGTTGTTCCTGGCCCTGTGAGACAACTGCTGTCAGGTCTTTGGCGTCGAGAACGGCAAGAACATCGCCACGCTTTACCTGATCGCCGCTGCGTACTTTGATTTCCAGAATTCTGGCGATGATGCGCGGCACGACATCGACTTCGTTGCGACTGCGCACTGTTCCGATCGCCTGATAAAAGTCAGATTGTACTGTTTCGGTAACGGTCAATGTGTCGGCATTGTCTGCCGGCGTTTCTGCCGCTATGCCCGGCATGATCTGCCCGGTGGCGAAAAAGCCGCCCTGTACCATCATCAGAAGCAGTAGAACCACAACTCCGGTAACCGGCCCGATAATCCGGCCGGCGATACTTTTTTTGGGCATTTCCTTTGTTTCGCTCATTTTTGTGTCTCCTGGTTATTGGCTGCTGCAGCCGATTTCTGGCTGAAGTAATAGATGGTCGGAACGACGAGCATGGTGAAAACTGTACTGGCGAGCAGACCGAAGATCAAAGACCAGGCCAGCCCTGAAAAAATCGGGTCGAGAGTGATCGGCCAGGCGCCGAGCAGTGTGGTGCCGGCAGTCAGCATGATGGCTCTGAAACGCACTGCACCGCTTTCCTTGATGGCGTCTTCCAGCGTCATGCCTGCCTTAACCGCATCCTGAATGAATTCAATCAGCACGACGCTGTTTCTGATGACGATACCACCCAGTGCGATCATGCCGATCATGCCCGTGGCAGTGAAGAAAATCGGGTCAGGGTAACCGCCAACCGTGCCGGCGCTGATCAGGTTCAGCAGATAGAACCCCGGCGCGATTCCGATAATGACAAGCGGAATCGCAGACATGACCAGCAGCGGCATGACAAAGGTGTTCATCTGCACGACCAGCAGCAGGTAAATACCCATCAGCGCAACACCGAAGGCAATGCCCAGGTCCCTGAATACCCTGACGGTGATTTCCCATTCGCCTTCACCGGCCCAGTCAAGAGAAATGCCAGGCGGCAGCGGGTTCTTCTTCAGTCTGGCCGCCATGTCGAGAATGATTTCGGCCGGCGGGCGCCCGACGCATTCAGCGGTAACGAACACTACCGGCCGCATATTCTTGTGCTGAATAACCTGCTCTTCCTTCTCGACAATGAAATCGCCGAGTTCCCCAAGCGGAACCAGCCTGCCGGAGCGGTCACGCAGACCAAGTTCGCGCAAACGCTGCAGATTGTTGCGGTCCGCGAGCGGCAGGCGCGCTTTGATCAACACCGCCTCGCGCTCGTTGTCAATATGGGCGATGCCGAGGTTGTTGCCTCTGACCGCCTGCATCAGCATCTGCTGAATCGAGGCGGCGGCGAGCCCGTGCATAGCGGCTTTCTGCACATCCGGCACGAACGCGATGCGGTCATGTGGCAGGTTGTTCATATTGTCGATCTGGGTGATATGAACGCTGTCTTCTTCTTTCAACTGCTGCTGCAGGAATTCGGCGCCTTTGAGAATTTCGTCGTAGGTGCGGTCTTCATCGCCATATACTTCGACGGTCAGCGTCGAAAAGACCGGTGGCCCCGGTGGCAGTTCGACGATGCTGACGATGGCGCCATATTTTTCGGCAATTGCGGTCAGATCTCTGCGCAGCCGCAGCGCGATGGCGTGGCTCTGCTGGGTGCGTATGCTCTTGTGGGCCAGATTGATGCGAATATCGGCATTGGAAGGACTGCGGCGCAGATTGTAGTGCCTGACCATGCCGTTGAAGTCGATCGGAGCCGGGATGCCGACATATGACTGAACGCTGGAAATCTCGTTGACCCGCGCCAGATATTTTTCGAATTCTCTGACCGCCCGGTCGGTTGTTTCAAGCGCCGAGCCATCGGGCATGTCGACGATCAGCTGCAGCTCGTCCTTGTTGTCGAACGGCAGCATTTTCAGGGGCACTTTGCGGTCATACATAAGAAACAGCGATATGCCAAGCAGTATAAAAATCACGACTACCAGAATAACCGCATTGCGGGCCTTGAGAAAGGGCGTGATCAGCCACCGGTAAAAGTTTCTGATCCATGCGGGTACGCCATCTCCCTGACTGCCTTCGTCGAATTTCATGCCCCGCAGCAGGTTGAGAGCGACCCAGGGAACAAAAGTCAGGGCGCAGACAGTCGAGAAGGTAACGGTAAGCGGCACGTTGATCGCCATCGGGCCCATATAGGGGCCCATCATGCCGGAAATGTAGAACATCGGCATGAAGGCGACGATAATCGCCAACGTCGACATGATGACTGGCACGATTACTTCCATTACAGCTGTAACGGCGGCTTTTTCCGGTGTTTCTTTGCCCATCTGCAGGTGGCGCTGAATGTTGTCGACATTGGTGATCGGATCGTCGACGACCAGCCCGAGACTTAGTATCAGAGCAAAAAGAGTGACGCGGTTGATGGTGAAGCCGGCGATAAGATTGATGAACAGAGCGAGCGCGAAGCTGACCGGCACCGACAGGCCGACGACCATGGCGGCGCGCCAGCCCATCGTGAACGCCAGCAGACCGACAACGGTCAATACTGCGAATACCATGCTCGAGAGCAGTTCGTTAACTTTTTCGTCGGCAGTGGCACCGTAGTTGCGGCTGACGATCATGTCAACCTCAGGCGGAATAACCTTGCCCTTCAGTTTTTCTGCTTCGGCGATGATGTCGCGCGCGACTTCGACGGCGTTGGTGCCCTTTTTCTTGCTGAAAGCCAGAGTGACCGCCGGGTGCCGTTCACCGGTTCCAGTATTGCCCGATGCCGGGCCGTAGGTCGAATGATGGTAGCGATCGGGTTCTTCGACGGTGTCCAGCACCGATGCAATGTCTTCTACATAAACGGGTCGACCGTTGACAGCCCTGATCGGAATCTTTGCCACTTCTGCGGCAGATTTGATGACGCTTCCGGCCAGCAACCGCAGACTGTTAGGCCCGGAGACAATCTGACCACTGTCGGCTGTGACGTTGTTGCCGGAAACCGCCATCTGAAGGTCAGCAAAGCAGACTCCGAGAGCCTGCATTCTGGCCTGGTCAGTTTCGATGCGAATTTCACGACGATAACCACCGTGAATCTCTGATCTGAAGACGTTGCGGACCCGGGCAAGACGGGCTTCCGCTTCTTCGGCGATACGGCGCAGTTCTGAGGCGCTGGCGTCAGGCGAGGTGAAGGTCAGAGTAACGATAGGCACGTCGTCGATTTCGACGGGCTTCACCATCCAGTTTCTGACCCCGGGTGGCACGATATCCTGATGCCCGTCGATTTTGTCGCGAATTTTTACCATGGCCCGTTCGCGATCCTGACCGACATAAAAGCGCACCGTAACCATGGCCTGGTCGCGCTGGCTCATTGAATAGACGTGTTCGACGCCATCGATCTGCCACATAAGTTTTTCGAGAGGTCTGGTTACCAGTTCTTCGACCTCGCGCGGCGAATGCCCGGGAAAACCGACATAGACGTCGACCATCGGCACGACAATCTGCGGTTCTTCTTCGCGGGGCGTGACCTGCACAGCGATTATGCCTGCCATGGCGGCGAAGATGATCAGCAGTATCGACAACGGCCCCGAAAGGAAGGTTTTGACAATCGAGACGATGAATCCCTGTGGTTCAAGGTGTTCAGTGTTTTCCATTTTTTCTGCCTCGATGGAATTGATTTGTAATATTAAATAACACTAAAGGATACTAAAATCAAGACAAATTTGACTTAGCCTCTGATGCCGCCATCGGAGAAGGCTGCGACGATGCGGTCTTTTTCGATCGAATAGATCAGGGAGCGCCCTCCGTCCATCACCTCGGGTTCGTTTATCCACAGCAGAATGTAGCCTTCGATGCTGCGTGCCGCATAGATTTCGAATTTGCGGCCGGCATAGCCGACCGATATCTTGTCGAGGGCGAGGTAATATTTTTCAATGGCCCGGGTGACGTTCTGGGCGGTTTCGATCGGCAGGGCAGCGACATTGGCCTTGTCGGTATCAGTGGCCGGAATCGCGTTTTCGGAGGCGAATTCCGGCAGACGTTGCATGATCTTTTCAACTTCTGCAGCGCAATCTTCGCCATAAACCGCGTGCTGCCAGGCATGCGCCTCGTCGATGGAACCGGCTATTATGGCTTTGTCAGCGGCAGGGCGGTTGACGTCGAGTTGTTGTGTCTGGTCGGGTTGAGCCGGTTGCTGGTTGTCGACCGGTGGTTTGAGGCCGTCCTGGGCGCACGCTGGCTGGTTGCATAGAAGAACGGTTGCGGCACAAAGCAGGCAGAAAGTCCCTGTTTTCATAAAGACCTCTTTCAATATTTTACTTCGTCGCTGATTATACAGAATTCTGCACTGCCAGACAAATCATCCTCTGGCGTCTGTGAATGTCTCATAATAATCTTGTTTCAGGCGTTTCGCAGGTCGTTGTCAAAACCGCTAATCAGCAACGACTATGCCAGCAACGATTTGATACATGATTGAAAACTAAACTCAATCTGAGCTGTGCAACCGCAGCGCGGCAATTGTACCTTTGTGCAGAATGCGATTGCTTCAGGACTGGGCCCTTTGCAATGACATGGCTCAACCATGATGACAATACCCGGCGATTCTGTTATTAGTCTTATCGACACAGGGTGCCGATGCATTTTTTTGCAGATATCGGCCGGTCAGAAAGTTTGCTGTCATGGAGAAAATATGGAACAGGCTGGCGAAGTAAAGACGGTAGCGGTTGAAAGCGTTGCCGGTTCATGGTTATGGATAACTCTCGGCACTCTGCTGTCGTCTTTCGGCTATGTAATCTTCATCCTGCCGCTGAATCTCTTCGAAGGCGGTGTCACCGGTCTTGGCATCATCGTCGCGAAATTTCTCGGCAATCTTTTTGCGGGCGGCCGCATGTTGCCGGTGGTTGGTATCGTTTCATGGACACTGACTCTGATAATTTTCGCGCTGTCGGTGCGGGTGCTGGGCAAAGCGTTCGGGGCGAAGTCGATCTATTCGACGACGCTGCTCTATTTTTCGATGGACATTTTTCTCTGGCTGCTGCAGCACTATGGCTACGACATCAAAATAAGACAGCTTCTCGATCATGAGCTGCTGGTCGCCTCGATTTACGGGGCCCTGGCAATCGGAACCGGCATGGCGATAGTCTTCAATGAGGGTGCGGCGACGGGTGGCGCTGATGCTCTGGCGCAGGTAGTGCGCAAACTTCGGCATATTCCGGTCGGCAAGACGCTGCTGGTGACTGACACAATCGTGCTGACCATCGGCTTTTTCACTTTTGCCGACGCGATGGTCGGTTTCAAGACGATGATGTACTCGTTCATTTTCATCTTCATTCAGGCGCATACTCT
Organism: uncultured bacterium; assembly: GCA_964474705.1. Taxonomy (GTDB): domain Bacteria; phylum Muiribacteriota; class Ozemobacteria; order Ozemobacterales; family Ozemobacteraceae; genus Rifleibacterium. The sequence continues at coordinate 2,554 of CAYYUI010000097.1, read as the reverse complement.
CGATGCGGTTCTCAACGGGTTTCACGCCAACCAGATGGTTCTGATCATCACCAGCCGGCCGGCGATCATCAAGGAACGCATTTTCAGCGAGTTGTCGCGGGGCGTGACGGAATACAAATCTTACGGTGGTTTCAGCGGCCTCGAAAAGACGACGCTGGCGACCGTGCTCGGCAAAAACCGGGTACCGGCTCTGCGGCGTCTGATTGCCGAGGCCGACCCTGATTCCTTTGTGGTGATTCAGGACACCGCGCTCGTTTACGGTGAAGGCTTCGAAACTCTCCCTCGTTGAATCAGACCAGAGTTTTCTCAAAAGGCTGGCGAAGCAACCGGTTTCGGCAGACAGAATTTGCAGCATTAATTTGACTATAGGTTTTTTCAGGAGTAGAATGGAATCAGGTGCAGCCAATGTACCTGTAGAAATCGGGGGCGACCTGGTTTCGACGGGGAGCGTGAGCATCCACCTGCCATTCGAGGTTGATCGAACGGCCTCGCAAAAAATCGATCAAAACTTAACTGCCAACGAAGAACTGGCACTCGCAGCCTAATTTGCTGTGACGGTCCCTCAGCTGATTCCGCCGGTAAGCACTGAGAAGACCGTAGACAAAACCGGCTGGGCTTGATACCGGGCCACTGGGGTAGCAAGTCGAGACTTTCCAGACGGATCGGACGAGTAGAGACCCGCCTGTGGGTTACGAAAGTCTTAAACAATTAAACGCAGGATATAATGGTAGACGGTGTCTGTGAGCCTCTTCGGACGCGGGTTCGATTCCCGCCGCCTCCACGGTTTGAAAACTCGTCCGCTTTGCAATAAAGTGGGCGAGTTTTCTTTTTGGGCCTAAATTTCAACCCATTAACCGGTCTTGCAGCATTTTTTTTAATTGTTGCCTGTCTTCTCAATGCTGATACTTTGTAATTTCAAAAATACATCTGTGCCACTAAGCATTTTATTGCAGGAAGCATAGTTAAAGGCTGTAAAGCCGTTATCGTTTCTGGCATTAAAATCTGCCCCAGCGTTAAAAATAGCAGAGAACACAGCTGCGTTAGAATTATGAAGTGCTGCGGACATTAAAGCGGTATCGCCGGTTTTATTCTTGGCATTTATATCAAGCCCTGATTCGATTAAAAACTTTGTTATCTCAACATTTTGGTTAAAACGTGCAGCTAAGATTAAGGCTGAATTACCAAACATATCCCGGTCTTCGATATTTGCGCCAGCTTGCAAAAGAGTGGATATAAACATAGGATCTTTGCAAGAAATCGCTGCAAGCAAAAAAGCAGTAAAGCCATCAGACCGCCGCATATTAACATCTGCACCGCACTCTAACAAAATTGAAATTATCATTGGATCATGACTTGTCAAAATGGCAACCATTAAAGGGCTAGATCCGAACTCACCGTAAACTTCATTGACAGGAGCGCCAGCGCCCAAAAGAATTCTCATAATTTCGGGATTAAGATTAGCACAAGCCATGATCAAAGCATCGTCATCACCATTACTACGAATTTTAACATCAGCACCGGCCTCTAAAAGAGCTAATGTAATGCGCGGATCTTGGTTACTATATGCAGCCCAAATCAGAGCAGTAGAGCCATCCAAGCTTCTCATATTTACGTCAACCCCTTGCTTAATGGCTGTTTGAACAAATTCTAGAGTTGGTTGATTCCCCTTTTTATTCAAAGCCCTTACAAGCCTAGTTGCGTGTAACCACCAAAGCACAGAAGGCAAGTAAAAAATCACAGCTACAAAAGGCATAAGAAAGAAATACTTCACACAAGCCAAAAAACTTGCCCTACCCTTAAAAAACTGCCACGTGGCAAGCAAAAGAGGGATAATTATTGCATCTACGCAAATATCGGCACAACCTGGCCTACAAAGCCAATTATATTTCAACAAAAAAGCATAAACAAATCCAGCAACAAAAAGCACCCCAAATAATATTGCGAAATAAGAAAAACTCAACTCCTTAGAGAAGAGGTACAAGAAGCCAGCTGAAAAAAAACAGAAAACAGCAAGCAAAAACTGCTTTTTTATAAAATTCATTATAGATTCCCATGATACCTAAAATTAAGAGTTAAGCACTAGAATTCAAACACCGGTATACGACAATAACTGTTCAACTAGGTCAGTTATTTGCCTTATCAATATGCCTTCTCTCTCTGCGCCGACCTTTCCTTTAACCGATTGGGAAATAGCGTATAACTCATGCCCAAATTCTCTGCTATTGTAAAGTAGCATAAAAGTTGCAACCAAATCTTTGCCATGTACTAACCTGTCTGGACAAGCACGAACCCCAGCGCAATACATTGTTTCTAAATCATTCTCGGAAAATTCTAAGCTCTGGTAAAAAACTGACATAATAATAATATTCCAGTAACATGATACAATTTTAGACATAAGCTGCTTAGATTCAAGAGAATCTACACCCAAATGTTTAATCACATGACAAAGCCTAGCCTGCAAACCGCCAATCATTAACGTGCCAAAAAAGACACTAATAGCGTCAAAAATTCTGCCAAAGAAACCCATATAAACCTCTTTAAATTAAGAACTAAT
>CAYYUI010000096.1:0-16258 GCA_964474705.1 uncultured bacterium | reverse complement strand
AAGCGATGCCGCTAAGACCGGACGTTTTGCCTGGAGGGCAAAACGCGGGCGATTGCCGCAGGATGAGGCTTAGAGCCCGTGTGCCGGTCGTGCGAGCAGAGTGAACAGATGAGATTATGAGAGCGCAAAGATTGCAGAGCGTTGCAATGACTGACCTGCTTGACACGCTTCACAACTAGGATAAAGTATCCGTTTGCCCTGTATGGACTCTGTGGTTTATAATGATACCAATAATGCCGGGCTAGAGGAAAGTATTTGAACAGACTTGATTTGCTGCTGCTTGTCTTTCTGCTCTGCCTTGCAACAATAGAGACGCGAGGGTCGGATATGAGAAATTACAGCGTATTGGTACATCGGGATGTTCTCGAACGGGTGGAAAACTATCTTGTCGGTCTTAGAAACGGCTCTAAGGCCGGGGCACGCCTGCGGGCTATGCTTGAAAAGGCCGATCTGGCAGGGCTTGATAGAGAGCTGTTGTTAGAAAAGCTGGTTCAGACAAAAAAGCCGTTGATATTTGCCGAAAGCGGCGTCGAAGGAAATGGCAGTGACTGGAATCTGACCGAACTTTCTCTGCTCGGGTTTGTCAGTATTGCCGTTCCGGTTACCGTTTTTGATAATGGTGTACATAAGGGCCCGGTCGTTCACGCCGAGCCTTTTGAAGCTACGCTGCTGTTTGTTCCCGGGGCTCTGTTAAACACAGGTTCTGAAAGTGCCCCGCCCGCCGACTGGGATGCAGTGGTCGCCAATGGGCACATCGATGCAGACGCTTACTATCGTCTTTACGAGAAAAGACTTCTGCCGGTTTTTGCCTATGCTGACAGCATAGCGGCTGCCAGGGGGCGAAAAGCGCTGATTACTATTCCGGGGCTGGGGTGTGGTATGTTCGCCGGGCCCTTTCAGGGAGAGCTCGGGGTTATGCTGGAAAAGTCGTTGTTCAGGTTTCTGCACCAGCATGGACGTTCATTTGCCAATATCAAGGCCGTTTTTTACGGCCCGTACAATGAGTGCGACAACGCCAGACATGAAATCTACGGCATCAGTTACATGGTGCGTCCGTTTCTTTTTGGCAATCAGAGCAGGCCGCAACTTGGCCCGCCGGTTGTTTATGCTGAAACGGGTGATGATTTCAGCAATTGTGAGTTTTTCAGTCTCGTTGCCTGGGATCACGTTTCCTGGCCCGGTAATGATTACTATGGCGGTAGTCGCAGCACCGACGATGGAGTAAAAGCTGCTGCCACAAGTGCCATGCAATCGATGACCGGCCTGGCAGGCCGGTATGACCCGATCAAGTTCTGTTATTTGCCACCAGAAGGTTATGCAACCTGGCTTGAAGTGGTTGATAAAAACGGTCTGCAGCTACAGGTGGTAAACAGGCTGCAGGTGTTTCCGAAGTAGATAATCTGGAGGACGTCATGGGAAACTGGTTATTGATGCTTTTGCTGGGAGCTCTCATCTGCACGCCGCTTATGGCTGAAGATCAGCCCCCGAAGTGGTCAGCAATGAACGATTACGATCGTGCCCGCGAGGCGGAGCTGGCTGAGCGCGCCGCAGACTGGCGCAACGGGCCGGTGGTTTATCAGATCATCGTGGATCGTTTTGCGCCCTCTGCGAAGCTCGAAGACAAGAAAGCTCTTTACTCGGCGCCTCGCAAACTGCGTGACTGGAAGGAAACTCCAAAGGGTGGCAAATATCTTGAGAAGGATGGGGTGTGGTCTCACGAGGTCGATTTCTGGGGTGGTGATCTGGCAAGTCTGAAGAGCAGACTCGATTATCTTCAGGAGCTTGGCATCGACGTGGTATATCTCAATCCGATTTTTTCCTCACTGACCAATCATAAATACGACGCCTGGGATTACCACAAAGTTGACCCGGTCTATGGCACCAGAGCTGAGCTGGCCTCGCTTGCCAAAGAACTGCACCGGCGCAATCTTAAGCTTATTCTTGACGGGGTCTTCAATCACATGGGAAAACGCAGCCCGATGTTTGAAGACGCCCGCCGCAGTGAGCGCAGCCGCTGGCGCGATTTTTTCAATTTCAACAGTCGCTGCTCACGGGGTTACGTTGGCTGGTTCGATGTCGAAAACCTTCCCGAACTCAATCTTGAAAACCCTGAAGTTCAGAAATTCATCTATTCAGAGCCTGATTCTGTGGTGCAATCATATCTGCGCAACGAAGGCATCGATGGCTGGCGCCTGGATGTCGCCTTTGACCTTGGATTCAGGTATCTTACCGATTTGACGCGTGCTGTACATGCGGCTCGCCCTGGTTCACTGGTCATCGGCGAAATCTGGAACTACCCTGAAGAATGGCACCCTGCGGTCGACGGAGTGATGAACATGCACGGGCGCAAACTGCTGCTGGCAATGCTTGAAGGCCGACTGACAGGCCCGCTGTGCAGTCAGATGTGGGAAACCTCGATTGCTGACTCCGGAATGGACCACATTCTCAAAAGCTGGTTGGTTCTGGACAACCATGATACTCCGAGGCTGGCGAATCTTTTACCGCAGCAATGGCAGCAGCGTATGGCGCGGGTGCTTCAGTTTACGCTGCCCGGGGCTGTCTGTCTTTATTACGGCAGTGAACTGGGCATGGCAGGCGGCGATGACCCTGAGCAGCGCGCCCCCATGCGCTGGGATCTAGTAAACAATGAAAATGAAATGCTGCAGCTGCACCGGAAACTGCTGGCACTGCGCCGGGCTGAACCCGCGCTGCGCTATGGCGATTTCAGACGCCTGCATTCAGAAAAACTCTTTGCCTTTATGCGCCGTACTATTTCGGTGCGCGAAACGGTCGTCATAATTGCCAATCCCACCGACCAACCGGTAAAAGAGCTTCTTCAGCTGCGGGAAAGCAAGTATCATGACGTTTCGCCTCTGATCGACCAGTTTTCTGAGGCAAAATTCATGGTGTTTTCCGGCACCGTCGATGTCGATGTGCCCGCACATGCGGTAATGGTTCTCAAGGTTGATACCAGCGACTACCCGCATGGTTACAACCGCTACGATCGCATTTACTGAGCCTTTCGGCAAAAAGCTTCCGAATTGACCAGATGCGGAGGCTTTTTGCCGGCAAAGAAGTCGGTCAGGTTGGCGGCTACCATCTGCGACATCTTTTCACGCGTGGCAGTGCTGGCACTTGAAATGTGCGGTGCGACGACAACATTCTTCAACCTGAGAAGAGGATTTTCAGCCGGCGTCGGTTCATTGGCAAAAACGTCAAGAGCGGCTCCGGCAATACGCCCGGCCTCAAGAGCTTCATAGAGCGCCCGTTCATCAACCACCGGGCCGCGGGAATTATTGATAAGAAAAGCTCCGGGCTTCATCATTGCCAGATGCCCGGCGTCGATCAGATGACGGGTCTGATCGGTCAGAGGGCAATGGAGGCTGACAAAATCCGATTCTTTGAGCAGGGTTTCGAGATCGACACGTCGGGCCTCACAGGTGCGCTCAAATTCTGGTTTGGCTGAACCGCTGCTGTAGAGAATGCGCATGTTGAATCCACGGCCGCGGCGGGCTACAGCCTGACCGATTCGACCTGCGCCGATTATTCCGAGGGTGGCGGCGAAAATGTCCTGACCGAGCAGCATCGAAGGGTGCCAGGCAACTTTCCAGTTGCCTTCGCGTACATAGCGGTCGGCTTCGACGACGCGGCGTGCCACTGCCATCAGCATGGCGAAAGCGAAGTCGGCCGAGGCTTCAGTTAGAACATCCGGGGTGTTGGTAACGCAGATTCCCCGTCTGGTTGCTTCAGCAATATCGATATTGTCGAAGCCTACCGCCAGCTGCGAAATGATTTTGAGTTTGGGGGCGGCGGCCAGAACCTCAGCGTCGATTTTGTCGGAAAGCAGAGAGACCAGAGCATCGGTGTTTCTGACGCGCTCCAGGAGAGTGGCACGTGGTGGTGGAGCGTATTCAGGCCAGATGTCGACCTTAAAGCTTTTTTCAATGAGCTGTAGACCGGTTGATGGGATGGCGCGGGTGATAAAAATGCGTGGTTCAGTCATGTTAACCTCACAAAATGCTGATCTGTCGCTTTGAATTATTGCCTAATTCTATTACAATTACGCGATGTAAGCAAAAAATACAGGGAAAATGAATTTTTCGGAATGGTTTTTATGGCAGACCATCGCATGACTGAACGGGCTGAGCCGCCGCCAAGGCTGCCGTTGTGGGAACGGTTGCTGCGATTGTTTCAATTTGCAGCCGGTAGAAAGTTCCCGCTGCTCAACGGGCTTGCAGTGACGCTGGGCTTCTTTCTGCTGCCGGGGCTGATTCTTTATCGAGGCGTAAACGCTTCATTTCAGGCATTCAAAGACAGTCAGATGTTGAAAGCCAGACGACATCTTGAAAACCGACTTGACCAGCTCGAATTTTTTGCCGCCAATGACCAGTTTGCCCATTACCTGCTGACGGGTCTGTGTAAGGATAAAAATGGCCGTGGCAGAAATATCGCTGCAGTTCGCAATGATCTCGCCAGGTTGAAAAAAAAGTTTCCCGGGGTTTTCACTTTTGCGGTTGCTGATCGTAACGGCTACCTGATTCCTGATGCCTCTGATGTCGGTGGCTATACCTATCTTTATCGTCAGGCTTTTTCGCTGGTTCAGGATGCCGACACCGCTGCCGCCAGAAGGCTTGATGGCAGCGCAATTCCTGAGGTCGAGGTAAGATTGAAACGTCTCAGGCCTCTTCTCGGCAACCTGCTGCAGACTGAAGATCTTACGCTGCCGCTGCGTGGCCGACGTAATGGCAGATCGGTCAGCGCTTCCGGTTCTGCGGGCAGATTTCATCTGTGGTATGGCATCGGTGGTGATTTTAAACTGATCTGTTTTATAAGCCGTTCTTTTATCAGGGGTCGGCAGGGTCTTGAATGGGCAACCGAAGTTTTGAACAGGCTGGATCCCGATACGGTAACCGGTTTTGCTCCATATCCGCCGGCTGAAAGCAGCCTTGTGCCGAACCTGGTCGGCAGAGATGCTGCTGATGTGATTCAGGCACTGGCAAGACGTGAGGGGCCGTGGTTCGAAAGCAGCGGAGAATGGAATCGCACCCGGGTAGCCTGTCGATTTCTCCGTCATGACTGGCGAGGTTTCTGCTTCTTTAAAACATCAAATGATGCCTATTTTGATGATATTGGTTTTTTTGTTCTCGGATTGATAGCCAGGTTCTCTACAATTGCCGGCTTCATTTTTTTGGTCCACAATCTGCGCCATCCGGTTTCGCTGACGGTGAAACTGAGGATTCTGGCGTTTTTTGCCTACGCTGTATGCCTACCGTTGCTGGTAATCGCGTCACTGACCATGCAATATATTGAACAGAGCGAGAAAGAAATGATGAATGAGCTGAAAAGCGATGCTCAAAGGGCCATTGAAAAGATCGATGCCGGGTATATCTGGTTTCAGAAGGAACTGGCGCGACGAACCGCCAAATATCTCAGCAGAACGGTTGAGCGTGATCCCGGGTTGCTGCACGACCGTGCAGCGCTGATCAGATTTTATGACGGGCTTAAAGCCGAGGTAAATCACAGCGAAATCATGATCGTTGACACTTCCGGCGAGGATTATCTTCTTGGCATAGGCCGGAGTATCTCTAAAAATCGGGTTTTGATGAGCCGTTTAGGTCGTGATGCTCTGCAGGTCGCGATAGCGGCAAAGTATGCCAGCTTGAGTCAGGAACTTCCACTGCTTGTCATGCATCTTGCTGATGATTTTTACTATCGACAGAACAGCATCGGTTATCTCGGTGTCGGCGACTTTGAGATAAGCGCCTTTTACCGTCTGTTGCGCCCGCGTGGTTCTGATTTGTCGGCGTCGATGTTTGCCGGAGTTTTCTGGCGGTTGCGTGAAATGCACCATGATTATATCAAACAGCATTGCAGGCAGATGTTCCGGGAGACTGAATCGATGGAATTCGCCGTTCTTGATACGGAAGATGACAGTCTGCTTGAAGCACCGCAAACTTCTGGGAGCGAACTGATCAGATTCATGAAACTTTCGATAAATCGTTTCAGCACCAATTCTGAACGTCTCAGAATCGCAGGGCGTGATCGTATTGCCGTGGCCATGCCGGCAAAAAATCTTGACAGTTTGATTCTGGCTGCCTTCATTCCTGCTGAAATCGTCAGTCGCCACACTGATTCTCTGGTGACGCGGGCCCGCTATATGGCGATGTTTCTTCTGCTGATGGCAGGAACAACCTTTCTGCTGCTGCACAACTGGATATTTATGCCGCTGGCAGAACTGAAAGCGGGCCTTGAGGCTATCGGAAATCGAGATTTCCACAAACGCCTGGAAGTAATGGGAAAGAATGAACTGGGTCGTCTGACTGCCGCTTTCAACCATTCTCTTGAAACCCTTCAGGATCTTGCGGTTGCCGGTGCGGTTCAGGAGAGCCTTCTGCCTGAGCCGCATCTGGTCATGAACCGGGTTGAGGTTGTTGCGAGAACCTGTGCCATGACCAACCTGGGTGGTGATTATTACGACATGATCAAACTCGACGATCAGAGGCTTTTACTGTTTATTGGCGATGCAACCGGTCATGGCATTCCGGCAGCTTTGAGCATGGCAATGGCCAAAGCGATTACTCTGCATGAGTCGGGAAGGGGGCTGAGCGGGCAGGCGCTGATGCTGCAGTTCAACCAGGTTTTCAATAAGTTGCGTTCTCAGGGCAGTCGCGATTTCATGACGGCTCTTTGCGTCGAGGTAAATACTCTTACCGGAGCTGCCAGTCTGATCAATGCCGGGCACCCTTTTCCGATGCTGTTAAAAGCGCAAAGCGAAACCTCGGTTGTTCTTGACAAGATCAGGGGAATGCCGCCGGGTTTTGATATCAGGCGCGAGTTTACACCATCTGAGTTGAGGCTCGAACCTGGCGATTGCCTCTTCCTTTTTACTGACGGGTTCGTCGAAAGCGTCGACCGGAAAGGCGGACAGACAGGCTTCGATGGTCTGGCCAGACTGGTTGCTATAACAAAGAAGTCACTGCCAGCGGAACACCTCAACCAGATTTTCACTGAATTCAACCGGGTTGCCGAAAAGGGACAGGATGACTGCACTATGGTGGTGATCAAATATTCATGAGCAAACATGATTCGCGATGGTTTCACAACCCTCTGGTCCGGCTGTATCTGGTAATTACCCTCCTGGTTTTGCCGGCGTTCGCTTTTTACGAAGGTTTGCTCTATCTGCAGATGAATGGCAACAAAGTGGCAGAGGGGGAGGCGGTTCGTCGTCTGACCAGGATTAAAAGTGATCTGCATCTGCACATCGATGGAGAAAAATTCTGGGTTAACAGTCTCACTGCCATTTTCGCAAATTCAGATTCACCAGACACGCTTCAACAGGCTTTGGATAGTTTTCTGGAAAAACTGCCCAGCAGGGCCGAATATCTGGTTTTTCGCGCCAGCGGTGAGCTCATGCATGATAATTTTATCAAGCCACAGGCCGGTGATCAATGGAAAAGCACAGGCAGGGATCTGCTCGATGTCATAGGTTCAAAGCGGTCACCGAAACGCGATCAGGCAATTGACCGTCTCAGGCCGCTTCTGGGCCGCAATTTTTTTCTTCCGAGTCTGGGCTACATTAATCAGCGAATTGCCCCGCATCTTTATCATACTGATTTCAAGACTGAAAAACACCGGGTCTGGCTGGCAATCGATGAAACCAGAATGGTTCTGGTAATGGTTCCGAACGGAGAAATTTCTGCAACCCGCAGTCTGCGCTACTATCTTTCTCGACTTGATACTGGAGTAGCCGGGTTTGCCGGGTTCGAACAAGGTTGTCTGAAGGCTGCAACCTTCAGTCCGGTGCAGGCCAGAGTTGCCTTCAGCCGCCTGAAGAAAGACCCGGGCAAAGAATTCATTGAAGTAGAAAATGCGCTCTACAGCCTGGTGCAGACCGGCGCGAACCAGGCGATTCTTCTCCGCTACAGCCTGCATGGAAATTTTATGCATGCCGGTCGTCTGACCGCTATGGTTTTGCTTTTATCGGGTTTTCTGATGTTTGCGCTGTGGCGAAATGGAAAAGGCCCGGCGCGGCTCAGCGATTCTTCACTGCTGCTGCAGATTGCTCTGCTTCTTGGTATTTCAGCCGGTATACCGCTTACGATTCTTGGTTTTGTCGCTTACGATTACTTTTCCAACAAGCAGTCGACTCTGGTGCGCGAAAAAAATCAGCAGATGGTTGAATTCATTCAGAGGGTCGATCAGGGTCTGTTGAGCGAATACTCCAGATATGTACGGGAGATCAGGAAAATTTTTTCCGAAGAGCATTCACTGCGAAATCGCAAATTTTCCCCATCACGCATCGGTCGTAAGCTGGCAAAAAGGCTTAACCATACCTTCAGCAGTATGCACATGGTGAAGATGGCACCAGAAAATGACGGCGAACATAATAATGAATTTTTTTCGGTCAATAGTGAGGGCAGCCTGCAGGATGCTCCGCCAGATGAGCGCAGAAACGTTGAACTGCTTGCCGGGCAGCATCTCGCGGCTCTTAACTCGCAGGTAATTGCCGAGATTTCTGCCGAACGTGCCTATCTTGTCGAAATGGTTTTTCAGAAGCCGGTTAACATGGTGATATATGATCTGATAAACGCCGAGGGGTGGCTTGCCGAGGCAGGCTGGGGAAGTCTGCGGTTTCTTCTCTACGCAGAAGCCTTCAGTATGTCGGCCAGGGATTATTTTAATGTCTATCTGATGGGTGCATTCGATATAATCGCGCTTCAGGAGCAGTTTATGCAGGCTCAGATCAGCGATTTACGGCGAAACCCCTTCGGTTTTCTGGTTTTCGTGGCACGCGAAAGATTTCTGATCGATGAGCGTAAAACCGATCTTAAGGGAAATCCTGAACTGGACGGGCTATTTCTCCGAGTTGCTGATTACCAGCTTCCTGAGCCGGAAATATTGACCTTTCGTGGTGAAAGTTGCCTTTTTGTAGGGCTCAAGGGGAATAAAACCAGGAGATTGAGCTATTGCCTGCTGTACCCTCTTGAAAAAATCGAGAAGGAAATACGCCTTGAAGCCAGTAATCTGATGTTTATGGCTCTGCTGGCGGCGGCGTTGATTATTGCCATGATGCTGGTCCTTTATCTCAATCTTCTCCTGCCGGTTAACCGCCTGCACCAGGCAGCCATGGCTCTGGAGACGCGTGATGATTCATTCAGGCTGCCGCAGGGGGGCAATGATGAATTCTCCGAAATGGCGGCAATTTTCAACTCGAGTATGGCGGAATTCGAAGAATTGAAGATCGCGAGCATTGTTCAGAGCCGGCTGTTGCCTGGCAGACCTCTTGAAATAGAGGGTTACGGCATTTTTGGCCGAAGTCAGCCGATGATCGAGCTTGGCGGCGACTATTTCGATTACTTCTCGGTGAGTGATGATCATTTTGCCCTGCTGCTCGGTGATGTTGCCGGCCATGGTGTTGGCGCCTCATTGATAATGGCAATGGCAAAGGCCGGAGTTATCTGCGGTCGTGACGTTCATCATGACCCGGCTGCACTGCTCTCAAGGCTGCATCAGATTGTTCTTGCGATCAAAAACCGCGTGCAGCGCAAAGTGATGACTTTTCAATTTCTTCTCGTCGACCGTCACAGCGGTTTAATCACTTACGCCAATGCCGGAGGCTGCTCTCCGATACTGTTCGATGCAGCTTCGGGTTCGGTCAGAGAAATACGGCATTCCGGTGCTGTTCTTGGCGGTTTTAAGAAGAATGCTATCGGCAATCTGAATCTGAACATTCTGCCAGGGCAGGCGCTGATTCTTTATACCGACGGTCTGGTGGAAGCAAAGAATCAGGCAGGTGTCGAGCTCGGTTATGAAGGGTTATATGCTTTGATAGCCGCCTGTTATGATTCCAGTGCCGAGATTTTTTACAATCGAATAATAACCTCCTGGAAAGCCTGGCTTGATGGGGCAGAGGCTACAGATGACCAGACGATGATCGTACTGGTCAGGCATGATACAAATTCAGACGGCCAGTCGTTACCGCCGCATCCGTCATCCTGACTCACGCGGCATAATGCCCTCCTGGCAAAAACAAGCTTCGCTCAGGCAACGACTGACCTCTTTAAAACGGGGAAACTTGAGAAAGCATGAGTTTGCCTGAGAAAGCTTCGGGGGTGGCAAACATACCCGTCCAGGTGTATATTGCAAAATAACGGAGGGAAGTGATGACATCAGGCGACGGCGGCGAAAAGTTCGATATCAGAAAACTTCGCAGACTCGAGATTAAAAAGCCACTCGACAGCATGATGCGCTGGTTTCTTTTTCTCATGTTTGCCGTGGTGCCGGGAGGCATCCTTCTTCGTGCCACTGCCGAAGCCAGGATGACGCTGCCGGTGGCTTTTTTGTCTGGCAGTGTTTATGCAGTGATTGCTGTATCTCTGTATTATGGCGTCAAGCGTTACTTCGTGCTCGACAAAACCCGCAATGCTCTTTTTCGTGTTACCAGTATATTTGGCTCAATCAGTGAAAAATATCTCTGTGCCCTCGGTGATATCGACTGTGTGGCTGTAGATTCGCGGGAAAGAACTACCAAAAACGGAGCAACAACCGGGCAATACTGGTATGAAACCTGTCTAATACTTGGAAACGGAAAAATCATCAGGTTGCACCGAACATTTGAAGACTCATACGATGAAATCGAAGATGCAGAACAATATGCAGAGTATCTTGGCGTCCAGTTTTTCAACCCGAAACCCGGTCTTGAAATGAAAATCGTGAAAAGCCCTGAGGGCAAGAATCTCATTGAATTCCATCGCTGATGCAGAAAAAAGTCAAGAACCTGTCTGACCTCGTTAACAATGGCGTAACCGCCGGAACCCGTCAGGCCCGGGAAAGTCTTCTGCAGGCCTATGAAAAAGCTCTTGCAGCTGCTGACCCGCAGCAGATAATCATGGCACAACTGCAATACAATGGCAGTTCGCTGATAGTTCAGGGTCATGAATTTGACTTGCGAAAATTTGCGGCCATTTCGGTAATTGGTGCCGGCAAAGCTGGTGTCGCCATGACTGCAGCGGTTGAAGCTCTTCTCGGTGATCGAATATCAGGTGGAATGGTTAATGTTCCCGCCACTGCGCCAGAAATTTCGCCTGAGACACATTGCGGCGTTGTTTCTGAAAGCAGTTGTCGCTCTCGAGTTAGTCTTTGTTTTGCGGGGCACCCGGTACCTGATATTGCTGGAATGAACGGTGCCGCGACTATTTTAAAAATTGCCGAAGAAGCCGGTGCCGATGACCTGCTCATTTGTCTGATTTCCGGAGGTGGTTCAAGCCTGATGCCTCTGCCGCGGTCTCCTTCGACTCTCGATGACAAGCGTGCCATTACCAGCCTGCTCCTGCGTTCAGGCGCATCGATAAACGAGATAAATATGGTTCGCAAGCATATTTCTTCGATCAAGGGAGGCTGGCTGGCACAGAAAGCCTGGCCGGCAACGGTCATCAATCTGATTCTTTCAGATGTGCCGGGCGACCCGCTCGATTTTATCGCCTCGGGGCCGACGGTGCCTGATACTTCAACCTTTATCGAAGCTTACGAGGTTATGCTCAGATACAACCTGCTTCAACAAGCGCCGGCAGCGGTTATTGATCTGCTGGAAGCCGGATTGAGCGGCGCAATCCCAGAAACGCCGAAGGCTGATGCTCCTGCCTTTACGAAGTGCTTCAATTTTGTGATTGGTAATAACCGCACGGCGCGGTTTGCCTGCGCTGAAGCACTCCGTTCCGCCGCATTCAATGTGGAAATGCGGGATGATTTATATGCCGGGCCTGTTGAGCGCATCACAGAACGCCTGATTTCCGATTTCGACATCCTGGCAGCAGGTCGCTTCGCTGCTGGCCCGGCCGCCATGGTTGCCGGCGGAGAATTAACCCTCGATGTCAGCGGTTCCGGCAAAGGCGGCCGCAATCAGGAGATGGCACTGGCCATGGCTGTGGCGCTGCATCGGCGTGAAAACCTGATTTTTGCCGCTCTGGGTACTGATGGAATCGATGGTCCAACCGATGCAGCCGGTGCCATTGCTGATGGCTTCAGTTTGAATCGAGCCATGCTCGCGGGCTTGTCTGCAGAAGATCATCTTCAGGGTCATGATTCGTGGAATTATTTCAAAAGGCTTGGTGACCTCGTTATCACCGGATATACAGGCACCAATGTCAACGATATTTTCATTGCCATTGCTATTTAAAGCGATAGTGCCCGGTGAGCGGAAACATGAACAATATGTCTTCTTCGCGTGCGCCCTGGCCGATGTTATGAATAACCAGCGGGGTGCCATTTTCGTTGCACCGGTCACTGATAAGCATTATATGAGGAAGATTGCCGGGCAGAGTACAGGTCACGATGTCGCCAGGCCGGTATGACTGCGGCGCAACACCGGGTTTGAATGATTGTTCGTGCCTGCTGAACCAGGTCTGCAGATTTGCGACCCGGCGATGGTCTATATTGCGGTCAGGCTTTTTCAAACCCCAGCGTTTTGGGTAGAGAGCGAAGTAATGTCGCATATCCTGATGTACCAGTTGTTGCAGATCTCGATTCAAAGCCGATCTTGCTGCTCTGATGATGACGTCGGTACAGACTCCGCGTTCCGGCGGCACATCGCCGCCTGGATAAGACAGTTTAACGTAAGCCGGGTCATAAAATACAGTAATGCCGATCTGGCTGCGCGCTGCGGCGATCAATGCCGAGCTGCTCGCCGGCGATAAGGCCGCCGCCGCTGCTGCCTGAAAAAACAGCATCAGCATCGGCACCAGCCGGCAGACTGTCGTTTTGTTCATTTTGGAGGGTTTTGTAGAGCCTGCTGCACTGCCTGGCCAATCTGACTGAGAAGATACGGTTTTTTTACAAAGGCTCCGGCACCCATTTCCTGTGTTTTCTTCACTTCCAGATCGTTCGAAAAACCGCTGGCAATGATGGCTTTCTGCCCAGGTCTGATCTGCAGAATCTTTTCGTATGTTTCGCGGCCGCGCATTCCTGGGTCCATGATCATGTCAAGAACCAGAAGATCGGCAGGGCGTTCCCTGATATAATTCAGCGCTTCTTCTCCGGAAGCAACCGAATTAACCTGATAACCCAGCGAAGTCAGCATGCAGGTCGCTATTTCGCGCTGGTGCGGTTCATCGTCGATGACCAGAATGGTTTCGCCTTTTCCCTGAAGTGAGTCGATCTTGACGTCTGCCGGAGATTCACTTATGGCACCCCTCGATGCGGGGAAATACAGTTCGAAGGTCGAGCCTCTGGAATCTGAAGTTACAAAGACACTGCCGCCATGATTCTGAACCGAATTCCAGACAACTGACAGACCCAGCCCGGTGCCGCTTCGGCCCAGCACCTTTTTGGTGTAAAATGGTTCAAAAATTCTGGTAATATCGTTTGCAGAAATACCGGACCCGGTGTCAGAGACACGAAGAACAGCGTATTCCCCGATCGGCAGGTTGTGAAATTCAGGCAATACCTGGTCAAGGTAAACATTGCGTGTTGAAATCGTGATTTTTCCGCCCTGATGCATCGCTTCGGCAGCATTTGCTGACAGATTCATCAGACACTTTCGAATATGGACCGGAGAGCAGGAAATATTGATCAGGTCAGGGTCAAGCTCTGATTTAAATTCGACTTCGCCATGCAGCGACTTGAGCTTGATGAATTCGGGTGATTCAAGATACTCGGCGATCAGACTGTTAAGATTTTTGACCTCGCGGGTAGCAACTACACCCCTGGCGACGGTAAGAAGGTCGGCAACGATTTCAGAGGCGCGTTTTCCTGATTCTCTGATACCTTCAATCATGCGCCGAGCCTTGGGATCATCTTTGATAATCATCAGCAGAAGTTCCGGGTAGCCGATGATGCCTGAAAGAATATTATTCAGATCGTGAGCGACACCCCCGGCCATCATTCCGATAGCTTCCATTTTTTCCGCTTTCTGCAGTTTGTCGTGCAGAATTCTTTCGCTGGTGACGTCGCGCCCGAAGACGATCAGATTCTTTTTCTGCCCATCATTCTGGAAAACCGGGATTTTTATGACATCGAAAATACGTGCGGAACCGGCGGGGGTTGGAATTGTTTCAATGCAGCGGCAAATGCAGCCTCTTTCCCAGGCCCGATTGTCGCTTGCCTGGGTAGAAAGAAAGGCTTCCTTGTATATCGGGTGGGTCAGCTCCGCGAGCTCCTGGTCGGTTTTTCCCTGGTAATTGACCTGGCTGAGCCTGAAAAGTTCGAGATTGGCCTGATTGGCAATCTGCCATCGCCCCTCATCATCTTTAAGGCTGATAATATCAGGGGTGGCATTTATCAATGTCAGAAGACGTTCTCTGCTTTCCTGCAATTCTGCAGTCCTTTGTTCGACCAGATCTTCGATTTCCTTCTGGCGTTGCAGACTTTTTGTCTTGAACATTTTGATCCAGATGATCAGGAAACCGCAAATGGCTGCAAGGGCTGCAAACATTGATAATGAGACCAGTCTTGCTACAGCTTCACCCTTCCTGAGAATGTCACGGGGAAACTTCGCCTCGATGAGGAGAACTGGAAGTTTTTCCAGATCGTTCAGGCCGTGGAAGCCGCTCAAAAATTTAGGGTCAGAACGGTCATAGATAAATTTGTCCTTCTGAAAAGCCAGCCAGCGTGCGGATTCAACTGCTGTAAGCGTCGGAATCTCGCGGGCAGTGAATTTGGCGCGGGTCTGCTCGGCGATTTTTTCAAGGATGCTGCTGGTGATGAATCTTCCCAGGATGACGGTGCCGCGGACTGGCCCCTTTTTGGCACTGGTAAGAATCTGGTGGCTGCCGACCAGCATGACGCCTTTGGATGTGTTCATCAGCCCGAAAACATAATCGGCCGAACTGAAGTCGAACAGGGCGCGATGCTGCCGCAGCTTATCCTGCTCAAATTCCGGCAGCGACAACATTTGATTCTGCTGTGGGTCCATTGCACTTCCCCAGATGATCTTTTCTGAGTTATCGCAGACATAGACAAGGTCTATGCCGCTTGCTGCAAGGCTCTCGTGACGGAAATTGGAAGTCGCGAAGTCGGTGGACGGGCTCGCTACATATTCGTACATGCTGTCCCAGACGGCCCAGTCGCAAGCCTGATTGCCGAGGTGAAAAGATTCACGCTGCAGGGCGTCAGAAATTGCCCCCATTTTCTTGTCGGCTTCCTGCTCTTCCAGTGCGATGAATTCAGGTATGATAAGGTAATGGCGAAGAAAATGGTCGCCGGTTGTGGCAAGAATTATGGCTGACAGGATGATTATCAGGACTTTTGTCTGATTATGCATAAGCTTTCTATTGGTTTAAATTGCCCGACTGCTTGACCATGAGACAGGCATCGACCATGGCTTTGAAAAGCAGGTTTCGGTGGTTCTGGTCAGCATTTTTCATGCTTTCAGGGTGCCATTGCACGAAAAGACCAAAAATTCCGTCGCGGCGCTCGACAGCTTCGACAACGCCGTCAGGGCTGCGTGCCACAACCTGAAAAGCTTCGGCAATCTTATCGAGTGCCTGATGATGTCGTGAAATTACCGCAGCAGAATTACTGCCGAGTATTTCGGCAAGCCTGCTGCCTTTTGCCAGGCCGACATGATGAAAGTTCGTATACATTTCGCCATTGCGGTGTGATATGCGGCTGCCATAAAAAGTCGGTATATCCTGGATCATCGAACCGCCTGAAACGACATTGCTGAACTGCATGCCGAGACAGATTCCGAAAGCTGGTTTGCCCGATTCAAGAAAGTTTTTGATAAAGACTTTTTCGAAATTTGCCCTTTTTGGTTCCATTACCTGGGTTGTCGGGTGTGGGTTCTGCCCATAAAAATCGGGTGGAATGTCAGGACCCCCGGAAAAAACAGCCCCATCGAGCATCGAGACATAGTGCGCAATGATGCTTTCGTCATCTGTTGGCGGCAGAATGATGGCGATACCGCCATTTTCGTTGATGGCTGCTACATAATCACAGTTCAATTGAATACTGTTGCTGCTGATCGAGGGGGTGATGCCGATCAAAGGTCTGGGTTCTGCCTGAACTTTACAGATGAACAGAAGAAAAAGGGCTGCAAAGATCGTCAACCGGTTTGTAAAAACTTTCACATTTTACTCCATCGGGCGCAGAAATTATCGAACGCGAATAAGGACTGGGTGTTCCAATAATATCACATTTCAGATTGAGGCCGATACTCATTGAAAAAACTGGCAGGGCAAACGCTTACTTAATTGTCTCTCTGTGCGATTTCATGGCAGGTCAGGCGATTGCATAAGCGTCGCTTATCGAGCGCTCCATAATC
>CAYYUI010000095.1:0-16542 GCA_964474705.1 uncultured bacterium | reverse complement strand
TGCAAAATCAATTTTTAACCTGAGAATAATCATTGCTTTCTTCTGGCAGATTAACTCCGGAAGAAAAAAAACGCAACTTTTCGTTGCGTCAGACACCGACTCAGTTGGCGGCTGTTATTTGAAAATAATTTTAACTATTTCAATAACTTTGCCGGCAACTTTGATAGCGATTTCGACTTTGTCGATTGGTTTGCTCATTGTTATGACCTCCTTTTTATGATTTGTTTATATTAAAGGGCCCGCAGGGTTACTGCGGGCCCCTGAGGTAAGGGAGTTATTCCGTTAACGGCTCAAATCTTCATATACAACCTTTTGCTAAATAATTCGATAATAATCTGAACTTTTGTTTTTTTTTGCAGTTGTTCTTATCAGATTCATCTATGTTAAAGAACCCGCAGCATGGCTGCGGGTTCCTGATGCAAGGGATTTATTTCGCCGGCGAACCGAATTTTCAATTACATCTTTTTGCGAAATTTTCTTGCGATAAAGTTAAGCAATTTGCTTTTGCACCGGGCAGGCTGCCAAAAGCGCCAAAAAAAGCAAGCATGCTTGCACTTCAATCCTCTTTTGACTGAGGTAGGCCTGCAACGGTAAAAAGATTCGTAAACAGCGTGCTGGATGACAGTTTCAATCCTCTTTTGACTGAGGTAGGCCTGCAACTTGAGGGAAACATTAGATTCTCGTCGAGAGCAGATTGGTTTCAATCCTCTTTTGTCTGAGGTAGGCCTGCAACAAGAATAGCGTAAACGAAAAGCTGGCTGAGCGCAAGTTTCAATCCTCTTTTGACTGAGGTAGGCCTGCAACTTTATGAAAAATAAATCAGATCTCACTGGCGCAGTGGTTTCAATCCTCTTTTGACTGAGGTAGGCCTGCAACCCATAACCAAGGCCAAGTAAGAGCTGACTGGAGATAGTTTCAATCCTCTTTTGACTGAGGTAGGCCTGCAACTTGAGATTGCCGCAGGCAACACCCTGCTCAAGGGCACCAACCGCTTCAATCCTCTTTTGACTGAGGTAGGCCTGCAACAAGTAACAACAAGTATTAAGTCACCAGCAAAGATGATGTTTCAATCCTCTTTTGACTGAGGTAGGCCTGCAACCTACCAAGAAGAAGTTATGGAAAGAATGGATAATATAGTTTCAATCCTCTTTTGACTGAGGTAGGCCTGCAACCCGGCAGCCAGACCGGCAACCAGCCCGCCCCCGCCGCGTTTCAATCCTCTTTTGACTGAGGTAGGCCTGCAACAAGGCGACGAAGCTGGCGTCGGCGACATCTTCCGCTGTTTCAATCCTCTTTTGACTGAGGTAGGCCTGCAACCAGGAGTTCGCTACCTACCGTAAAAAGGTGGCACACCAGTTTCAATCCTCTTTTGACTGAGGTAGGCCTGCAACTCAAAGATAATCGTGGTAACATTGAAACTAAAAATGTTTCAATCCTCTTTTGACTGAGGTAGGCCTGCAACGAAAGACAATATGAGGTCACGGTCGGATCTGCAAGTTTCAATCCTCTTTTGACTGAGGTAGGCCTGCAACTATATTACCGGTAATAATTCTTACAAACATTATAAAGTTTCAATCCTCTTTTGACTGAGGTAGGCCTGCAACTACGTCATACCGTCGCTCCAGGACGCTGGTGTCGCCGTTTCAATCCTCTTTTGACTGAGGTAGGCCTGCAACAAGAACTGGCGTGGAATGAAACAGTCCAGTTTTTTGTTTCAATCCTCTTTTGACTGAGGTAGGCCTGCAACGGTCGGGCGCAACATTTCCGAATGATCTCTGAAAAGTTTCAATCCTCTTTTGACTGAGGTAGGCCTGCAACCAGAAGCTGATCTCAGTAACAAAACCCTCAAGGAAGTTTCAATCCTCTTTTGACTGAGGTAGGCCTGCAACTGTTTCGGAAGAAGTAAAAAAGGTTGAAGCTAAGAAGCTTCAATCCTCTTTTGACTGAGGTAGGCCTGCAACTCTAACTGTGTTCTTGAGCTTCTTAAAAAGCTCCTGGTTTCAATCCTCTTTTGACTGAGGTAGGCCTGCAACCCCTGCTGCAAACCAGGACAACCAGGCCAACCAGAGTTTCAATCCTCTTTTGACTGAGGTAGGCCTGCAACTGTAACTAAACCCAGCCGCGCGGCCTCCCCCTCCTGTTTCAATCCTCTTTTGACTGAGGTAGGCCTGCAACTTATCGCAGAAGATGGAGTACTCAGAGCTCCAGACAAGTTTCAATCCTCTTTTGACTGAGGTAGGCCTGCAACTAGCGCAAAATTGCAAGAAAAAGTGAATAGCAGTAGAGTTTCAATCCTCTTTTGACTGAGGTAGGCCTGCAACTGGGTGATGGCTCCGTTCGGCGAAAAGCTGCGCAACGTTTCAATCCTCTTTTGACTGAGGTAGGCCTGCAACAGGGAAACAGTTCTGAAGCCGACAAAATCGTACAGGGTTTCAATCCTCTTTTGACTGAGGTAGGCCTGCAACAACTGGATAAAACCGACAAGAAAGCCGAAGAGCAGGTTTCAATCCTCTTTTGACTGAGGTAGGCCTGCAACTGAATACCGGGAAGTCTGGCCGGACTGCTGGGTGATGTTTCAATCCTCTTTTGACTGAGGTAGGCCTGCAACAGGAAGGGAGGTGTAACTATGAAGTTCAATGAAAAGTTTCAATCCTCTTTTGACTGAGGTAGGCCTGCAACAAGGGCTGGAAGTATCTTGTGTTCATTACCGGCCCGTTTCAATCCTCTTTTGACTGAGGTAGGCCTGCAACCCAATAACTGCAACTACTATAAATGATTCCGCACTGTTTCAATCCTCTTTTGACTGAGGTAGGCCTGCAACCTGCTATTCTCAGCGTTATCGAGCAGGAAAGTCTTCTGTTTCAATCCTCTTTTGACTGAGGTAGGCCTGCAACGTCTCTGCAAAGCGCCCTAATGATCGTGATCCTCTTGTTTCAATCCTCTTTTGACTGAGGTAGGCCTGCAACTAGATACCAATTAAACTCAAAGGAGTACATTGACTTGTTTCAATCCTCTTTTGACTGAGGTAGGCCTGCAACAGAAAATAAGGCCACGCCCGAGAGCGCCGAAGAACCCGTTTCAATCCTCTTTTGACTGAGGTAGGCCTGCAACCCGTGGTTGAGTTCGTGAAGCTGAGCACGGGTGCAGGTTTCAATCCTCTTTTGACTGAGGTAGGCCTGCAACGATGTACCTCTGCGGTAATCCGGAAAAAGATAGAGGTTTCAATCCTCTTTTGACTGAGGTAGGCCTGCAACGTCTGAAGACGAGGACGAGGAGCCTGCGCCAAAGAGTTTCAATCCTCTTTTGACTGAGGTAGGCCTGCAACTTAATCTGTCTGAGAAGACACAGACGAACATTGTCATGTTTCAATCCTCTTTTGACTGAGGTAGGCCTGCAACTGAAGAGAACTAACAATGAATCGGTTTCCCCGGCGGTTTCAATCCTCTTTTGACTGAGGTAGGCCTGCAACAAAATGCGCAGCTGTGGATAGCCAATATTCGGAGTGTTTCAATCCTCTTTTGACTGAGGTAGGCCTGCAACTATGGCGCTGATGGATGCGGAGCACAAACTCCGCAGTTTCAATCCTCTTTTGACTGAGGTAGGCCTGCAACTCGCTTAGTGCCACTATGAATCCCCCGAACGTAAAGTTTCAATCCTCTTTTGACTGAGGTAGGCCTGCAACCCTGTCCAAATTCTACCATGATCAATACCGGTTTTGCAACACTACTTTGCGAAACCTGGTCACTTTTTTGAAAGTCCGTGCATAGTTTTCGGTGCTCGTGCCCTTCCGGTCGGGTTTCAAGTCGGTTGGGATGCGCTTTTATAGATTTGCAAAACCTAAAACGATTTTATGCGGGTTTGCGGGGGCACCTGTAGGTTTTGCATCTTTTTAAAATATTTCTTTATTTTAAAGGTTAGCAACGCAGCAATGCAGTGTATTTTTTTGTGAACCGGCCTAAATTGTCGTTTGTATTTTTAATATACCTTTATAGTTCTTTATTAAAAGCTTTTAAGATTCGGTGCACTCAAATTAGGCTTTATTTATAATACAATACCGCAACAAACATGCATAATTCCGCCATTAAAAGCAATTACAGAGCAAACTATTTTAGATATAGACTCTAAATCAATGCTGCGATGCGGTATAATTTTTTTTTTATCAATTGGCTGTCATTGATAACGAAATAAACGGAGGTGTGGATTATGGTTACCCAGCCAATGGAAATCAGCCTGCTTACAATTAAAAAAGCTCAGATCGTAAATGAACTGGAAACCCTCATAAATGACGAAGAGCTTATGAATAAAATCAAAGAAATGGCCGGCGAAGGGGTTTCCCTGAATACTCTTTTTAAAAGACTTTTCAGATCAACCTGCCTGGTTGATCTGAATGCCCGGCGGCTGCGCAATGAAATTGCAGGAAATCACCCCCAATGCCTGAAACTGTTTGACGAACTCGTAAGAACGTGTAAAGAACTTGCCAGAATCGATACCCCGATGATCGTCTACTGACTTTCTAATCGCATTACAAGGAAACTGCGGTTTGAATTCTACAGATAACCAGGAGACAATCTATGGAAAAATTTTCGGAATTTATTCTTCAGAAGGACATGCTTACCTGCCCCCATTGCAACCGAACTTCGCCGTTTTCCGCAGGAAAAGATCCGAACATTCTGATCATCGTTCTGATTTTCACCATGGTTTTTACCGGACTTCTTTTTAGTGTCGTACACTACGGAACCTACTCTCTCAAACCAGACCACTTAATTTCACGCGAGGATTTTGAACGGTTTCAACTTGACGATTCGCTCGAGGAAAGCCTTGAAAAAATTTCGCTTATGCCTGGAATCGATGCCATGATTGAAGAGGTGCATTACGGCGATCAGGCAGCAAAAACTGACGCCCTTGAGGTCTCACTTTCAGACAAGGCCGGAAACCGGATTCGGCTGTCTTTTGACAAGGGCATGCTTAAAAGCGGACGCTTCACTTATTCAATAAAAAATCAGCTGGCGATCGATGCCCTGAAAAGTGCAATCAGAAAATTGATCCAACAGAAAAACTGAAAAACAAGCTTAAACGCCCGATGCTGCTAAGCACCGGGCGTTTTTTTCATCGGAAAATGCTGTTTTTTTTTGCCAGGAGCATGCTACCGCCGGGTCAGCCCTTCATGTAGTTGATGCCGAGAGCCTGCAGAACCGCTGATATGATGAAATTGAAAGGCTTGTTGAAGTGAGGCAGAAAATAGACGTCGGTTGTCGCGAGTTCAAGCAGGCTCATCTGCTTCTGAATCGCCAGCGACAGATAGAAGATGCATTCAGTATGGGGAATTTCGCCGTATGAGCCGATCTGGGCCCCGAGCAGGCGCAGCGATTTGCGCTCAAAAACCAGTTTGACGCCAACCTTCTCGGTGCTTCCCATGAATTCAGGGCGGTCGTTGTCAGAGTAAAACGAGCTGGCGACGTCGAATCCGGCCGCTCTGGCAGCGGTTTCACTCAGGCCGGTGCTGGCGAGTTTATTGCCAAAAGCACAGATGGCATTCGTACCGGCGATACTTTCAAGCTTAACCTGCTCGATACCGTTGATCTGGCTTGCAGCCACAACGCCACCCTTCACCGCATTGGTGGCAAGAGCCACGTGCCGGTGCGTTCCGGTTGATGCGTGATGAATGGCGGCCGAATCGCCGATGGCGTAAACATCCGGAATGGAAGTTCGCATCGCGGCGTCAACTTTCAAGGCGCCATTCTCGAGCTTTTCAGCACCGGAAAGCAGCTCGGTATTCGGCCTGAAACCGACGCATTGAATGACCAGGTCGGCATCAAAAGTTCCACGGTCGGTGATGACCTGATTGACGGACCCGTTATTGCCATTGTAGCCGGTAACCTTTGCCCCGAGAACAAGATTGATACCCTCTTTTTTTATGTCTTCCTCGAGGCGTCCGGTAAATTCAGAGTCGAAATAGGCGGGCACAACCCGTTCCTGCAGGTCGATCAATGTTACTTTTTTGCCGCGCTGATGATAGGCTTCGGCCAGCTCTATGCCGATGTAACCGGCTCCGACGACTGCTACGCTTTCGATTCCCGGTGTCGAGGCTTTTTCTATCAGGTCGGCTGCATGCTGAAAAAGTTTGCAGACATAAATATTCTTGAGATCGCTGTTTTTTACCCTGAATTCTACCGGCCACGATCCTGCCGCGTATATCAGCTTGTCGTAAGACGCCTGCACCTCTGCACCAGTTTCAAGATTGCGGGCGAAAACAACCTTCTTTGCGGTATCGATTCGAGTGACCTCGGTTTTCATGTGTATTTCAGCACCAAGCTTTTTAAGCGCATCGCAGCTTGAATAAAACAGGTCGTTGACGTTTTTTACTATCCCGCTGACTGAAAGGGCAATACCGCAGCCGAGAAATGAAATGTTGTCATTGCGGTCGAAAGCCGTCACATGGTGCTCAGGATTCTGCGAGAGCAAAGTTCTTATTGCCGAGGTGCCAGCATGATTGATTCCGATAACCACAATTCTGTATGTCATTATTAATACCTTTCAATGTCTTTAGGATACTCTTTTAGTATACTTTAAAATATCCTGGAACTCAAGTTTTTTACGCTGCATTCAGAATTTGCTTATTCCGCTCGACATATAACATCACTGTGCAGCTGAAATTGCCTGATTTCTACTGTCTGAAAATTAGCCCACTATTGATAAGTGATAAAGCTCTCGCCAATGAAGTTGCCTGGCATACAGAAGACGCGATCCAGAAACTTGTGATTTACGTTTGAGAATCTTAGGCAACTTGCACCAGCAGGGCAGGCAATTTGCCGAACAATGTGGGAAATCGTTGTTTTACCTATTATGATGAGCCGATTATCGACAATCGTTTAACGGGTAAGGACTTGAATCGAATTATTCCTGCCTTAGAGCTGGCGAGTCAAAATCAGGAATCAAGCAGAGTGCGAATTTTTCCGGTCAATGCTTTTAACGAGAAGGGCTTTTGAATGAAGTTGACGTTTGCATCGAGAACACCGTGCCGGCTTATCGTTTCGGCAGTGTAGCCTGAGATGAAAATGATTTTCAGGCCAGGGTAGAGTTTGCCGAGCTCCAGAGACAATTCTCGGCCATTCATGCCGGGCATGATGACATCGGTCAGCAGCAGATCGAGATGCGGGCGTTCGTTTTCGCAGATGCGCAGCGCTTCGTGGGGAGAATTGATCGGAATGACTTTGTAACCCTGCTGCTTCAGCATGCTTGCAGACAATTCGAGAATCATGGCTTCATCCTCGACGATCATGATTGTTTCGTGCCCCCTGGAACTGAGCGCTTCAGGTCTGGCTTCAGCAACCGGCTCGGGTGCAGCCCGGTGCTTCGGCAGAAAAACGCTGAAGGCGGTGCCTTCGTCTGGCCGGCTCGCAACGGTGATGTAGCCATTATTCTGTCTGACAATGCCGTAAACGATTGCCAATCCCAACCCGGTGCCCTTGCCAAGTTCCTTGGTGGTGAAGAATGGCTCGAACAGATGCGATACGGTCTCGTAATCCATACCGCAGCCATCATCGGCAACCGTCAACATGATGAATTCTTCCGGGCAAAATTCAGGAAAGCCAGGATTAGAGGCATCGCCGGGCTGGGCATTCGCAGTTCTGACCGAAATAGTGCCCTTTTCACCGATTGCATCGCGGGCATTGAGAACCAGATTGGTCAGAATCTGATCGAGCTGCGAGGGGTCGACTTTGACGGCCGCAAGTTTGTCGCCGGGCAGCCAGGCAAGGCGCAGGTTTTCCCCGATCAGGCGTCGTAACATGCGCAAAGAAGAATCGATCGCCTCGTTAAGATCGAGAACTTTCGGCGATATAGTCTGTCGGCGGGCAAAAGCGAGAAGCTGCCGGGTCAGGTCGGCTGAACGACCGGCGGCGCGCTCAATTTCCTGGAGGTGAGCATAAACAGGGTCAGCAGGACTCAACCGGTTCATGGCCATTTCGGTGTGCCCGATAATGACGCCTAGCATATTGTTGAAATCATGGGCGACCCCACCCGCCAGCCGGCCGATGGATTCCATCTTCTGCGACTGATTCAGCTTTGACTGCAGCTTTTCACGATCTTCCTCGGCCTTTTTTCGGGCAGTAATGTCAGTGTGAACACCAACCAGCGTCGTTACACGCCCAGAAGCATCGGTGTTCGCGTAAGCCCGCACCAGAATGTTTCGGATCTGCCCGTTGCAGTCATGCATGAGTGCTTCGCCTGTCCAGGTGCCTCCGGCCATGATAGCTTGAATACCTCTTCACCCTGTTTCGGATCGACATAAACTTTCTGCGGATTTTCACTTATTTTGCCGAACAACTCGTTAAAAGCGCGATTCTGATAATAATGCCGGCCTTCTGGAGTAGACATGCCAATGGCATCAGTTGCGTTCTCCAGCGACTCACGAAAAATACTCAGGGTTTCCTCTGTATGTCGCCGCCAGGAAATATCGCGCCAGACAGTAAAAATTGCATCCTCACCCTGATATCTGGTCAGAGAAAGAATCACCTCAACCGGAAAACTGGTACCATCTGAACGACGATGCACCCATTCAAAAACGGCGGTGCCATTACGAAAAACCTCGGCACCTTTTTCTTTCTCGACTTCTACCGAAAGGCGCCCATCAGGCTGCCGCTCCGGAGAATAACTTGCCGGGGTAGTGCCGATAATGCGGTCGCGGTTAGCGCCAAGCATCTTCTCGGCCGCTCGGTTGCAGGCAACAAAAACGCCGGCCCGGATGACAAAAAGCGCATCGGGGGACTCATTGAAAAGAATCTCGAATTGATTCTCTGAAACCTGATCCAGGTTTTTTTTATCTTTTTGACTCATACCAGGTTATTTTTTCCATCCGGTATTTTTATTTAATACCTTATCACATTCGCTTACCCATGTCATGCAAAGAAATCTCAAAATCTGGCAACGGAATGAACAAGCTTTCTTCGCAGGGATCAGCAATCGACCGGACTGACAAACCAGGCGGGTGAACCAGTTCCCATTAAACTTATTCCGGAATCAAGAGCCGGCAAAGATGTAGATAAAGCTGCATTGAAGGATTGATTTTTCCTGAAAGCTGAAATAAAATCTCTGCCATACTAGATAAATGAGGATACGGAGAAATTAAAATGGTCGTAACACCTGTCGAAAAAATTCTGCTCGAAACTCAACGTCGGGTTCTGGTCACAAAGGTTGCCGAACTGGTTGCTGATGAATCTTTGGTAAAAGAAATCAAAGAACTTGTCGGAACCGGCTATGTATTCAAAAGCGTCCTGAAAGACATACTGGGCAATCCGGCTCCGGAACCGATCATGACGCAAAAGATCCGTCAGCGGGTCTTGTCAGAGTTTCCCCATGCCATCACCCCTTACGACGAACTTATCGAAGTCAGCAGAAAACTGGCTGAATACCAGCCGGGCATTGTTGCATGAAGCCTTTTAAATAACTGACGGCAGGGTTGATGCGCCAGAACCCGCACCATGATTCCCTGGCAGCTTCAACTTTGTTTTACCCTGCAATCCTGATGCTTCTATGGTATAATCTCCGCTGAAATTGCGGCGCAACGCCGGGCATCAGGAGAAAAACATGAAAGTTCTCAAATTCGGTGGCACTTCACTGGCAAACTGGGGCAGATTTTCGCAGGCAGCTGATCTGATCAGGGCTGCAGCTGCCAGCGAGCCTGTCGCAGCTGTTCTCTCCGCACCGGCAACCGTCACTAACAGCCTGCTGGAAATGGTCGACAACGCGGTCAAAGGCAAAGATTTCAGCGCTGTGGCAGCCCGACTCGAAAGCCTTTTCCGCAAACTCTATGCTGATGCGACCGATTTGAGTACAGAACAGCGCCAAAAACTCGAAAACCGCCTGAACGAATTGATCGAATTCTGGAACCGGCGGGCACAGGGAGTCGCCATGCTTGCCGACTGCCCCGATACCATCACAGCGGCAGTCGCTATCTGCGGCGAATATTTGTCGGCAGCCCTGATGGAACAGGTGATGGTTGCTCACGGTCTGCAAACGCTGCAGCTCGACCCGGTAAAATTGTTCAAGGCCCACGGGCCGACCCTCGATGCCATGGTAGATATAGAAGCCAGCCGCAAAGATTTCAACACCCCTGAAATTGCCAACGCCCGCGTCATCATTATGCCGGGCTTCGGAGCCGGTGATCGTAATGGCCGCCCGGTGACCCTCGGGCGCAACGGTTCAGACTACTCGGCGGCGGTGCTTGCAGCCTGCCTGCGTGCCGATACCTGCGAAATCTGGACCGACGTCGACGGCGTCTTCAGCGTCGACCCGAATCTGGTGCCCGATGCACGCCTGCTGCCTCAGCTCAGTTACCGCGAAACCATGGAAATGTCGTATTTTGGTGCCAAGGTACTGCACCCAAAAACGATCGCACCAATCGCGCAGTATCATATTCCCTGCTATATCAAGAACAGCCTCAACCCTTCAGCGCCAGGCACCCTGGTTTCTGACGAAACCGATACCAGCGGTCTGCAGGTCAAAGCCATCTCAAACCTCGACAAACAGACGATGGTCAATGTTTCCGGGCCAGGCATGAAAGGCCTGGTTGGCATGGCCAGCCGTGTATTCAGCGCTATTTCGCGTTCAGGGGTGTCTGTAACCCTCATCACCCAGAGCTCTTCTGAATACAGCATCTGCTTCTGTGTCGCCAGCGCCAACGCTGCCAGGGTCGACGAGGCATTGCAGGAAGAATTCGAACTAGAATTGAAAAGTGGCTTTCTCGAACCGATTGAGTTCAGGCACAATATGGCGATCGTATCGCTGATCGGCGACGGCATGCGCACCCGGAAGGGTCTGGCTGCCAAATTTTTCAAAGCCATGGCCCAGTCAGGCGTCAATATCATTGCCATCGCGCAGGGGGCTTCAGAACGCTCGATTTCTGTCGTCATCGATCAGCATAAGAGTTCTCGGGCAGTCGCCGCCTGTCATCAGGTTTTCTTCGACGTGCAGCAGTATCTCGACGTGCTGCTGGTCGGCTGCGGGAACATCGGCACCGCAATGCTCGATCAGATTCATCAGCAACGCCAGATGCTCAAGGAACAGCAGATCACTATAAGGGTCTGTGGCATAGCCAATTCGAAAAGAATGCTTCTCGACGCCCGCGGCATCGACCTGAATAAATGGCGCGACCGCCTTGAAGCCGAAGGTATCGACTGCAGTATGACCGGCATGTTTGCCTGGGTTGACGAGCAGCAGCTTCTCAACCCGGTAATGATTGACTGCACCAGCAGTCAGGCCGTTGCCGACAGTTACCTTGCCGCCATGAACGCCGGTCTGCATGTAATAACTCCGAACAAAAAGGCAAATACACGTGATTTCGCTTATTACAAAGCACTGCGTGAGACGGCACTGAAGCAGAGAAGACAGTTTCTCTACGAAACGAACGTTGGAGCGGGGCTGCCGGTCATCGACAATCTCAAAAAGCTTATCTTTGCCGGTGACAAGCTGCTGCGCTTCAAAGGCATTCTCTCGGGTTCACTTTCATTCATATTCGGCAAGCTCGATGAAGGCATGAGCCTTTCTGAAGCCACCGGCATCGCCCGCGAAAAATGCTTCACCGAGCCCGACCCACGCGATGACCTCTGCGGCATGGACGTAGCCAGAAAAGTGCTGATACTCGCCCGTGAAGTCGGATTCGCCTATGAACTCAGCGATATCAAGGTCGAAAGTGTTCTGCCGCCAGGTTTTGACGCCTCAGGCAGCATCGATGAATTTATGCGGTGCCTGCCCGAGGCCGATGCCGCGATCAAAGAACGCGTCGAAGCCGCACGCCGCCAGGGTTGGGTTCTTCGCTACGTCGGCGAAATCGATGGCAGTGAATGCCGGGTCAGAATCTGCGAAATTGACGCCGAAGACCCCCTCTACAGCGTTAAAAATGGTGAAAATGCTCTGGCGTTCTACAGTAAATATTATCAGCCGATTCCTTTCGTACTTCGCGGCTACGGAGCCGGTAACGAAGTCACCGCCGCCGGAGCCTTCGCCGATCTGCTGCGCACCCTCAACTGGACCAGAGAAGCGACCCTATGAGCACTACCATTTATGCGCCCGCATCGATCGGCAACGTCGGCGTCGGCTTTGACCTGCTCGGAGCGGCTCTGGCACCGGTCGACGATTCGCTGCTCGGCGACTGCGTCACCGTAGAGCATGACAAAGAAGGGGTTTCCTTTTCCTGCACCGGGGTCTGGAAACACAAACTGCCTGAGAACCCTGAACAAAATATAGTATTGCAATGCGCCCGGCACTTCATCGCCGCCATGCCCGAAAAACTCAGACCAGCCGGGCTCAAAATCAATCTTGAGAAGAATCTTCCGGTTGGCAGCGGTCTCGGTTCGAGCGCCAGCTCGGTAGTTGCCGCCTTTGCCGCGCTCAACGAGCACTGCGAAAAGCCTTTCGACCCAAACCGCCTGCTGCGCATGATGGGTGAATTCGAAGGAAAAGTCAGCGGTTCGGTGCATTACGATAACGTTGCGCCATCATATCTCGGCGGTCTTCAGCTGATGCTGCTGTCTCCAGACTCGGTCTGCGAACCGGTGCCCTTTTTCGAAAACTGGTTCTGGGTGATCGCCTACCCCGGCATCTCGCTGCCAACCGCGCAAATGCGGGCATTACTGCCAACTCATTATGACCGGGCGATCGCTATCGATTTCGGGCGCAACCTTGCGGCTTTCATTCATGCTTCTTATCGTAACGATGCTGCCCTGGCTCTATCTTTTCTCAAAGACGTCATGGCTGAGCCTTACCGGCGCGCCTCGATACCTCGCTTCGAAGCAGCCTGCACGGCCCTTAAAGGTATGGGCATGCTGGCTTCAGGTATTTCCGGAAGCGGGCCTACCATCTTCAGCGTCACTGACAATCTGAAAACTGCAGGTTTTGCCTGTGAATGGCTTTCTCAGCACTTTTTGCATAATGAAAATGGCTTCACCCGCATCTGCCGCATCGACAAATCCGGCGCCCGCCTGGTCAAAGAAACTGCGACCAGCAGCCTGACCCCGAAAGACCACTATTGAATGAAACTTTTTAATCTCAAGCACCCCGAAGAACAGGTTGATTTTACCCGGGCACTCAAACAGGGTCTCGGCCGTAACCGCGGCCTGTTTTTTCCCGAAAAAATACCGCACCTCGAAAATATCGATGAACTGCTGGCTCTGCCTTTTGTCGAACGGAGTCAGCGCATTCTTTCAGCCTGGCTTGCCGACGAGATCGCTCCAGCCCGCCTGCAGGCACTCGTCAGCCAGGCTTTTTCATTTGCCGTGCCGGTGGTCAAAATCGATGAACGGCGCTTCGCCCTCGAACTTTTTCATGGGCCGACTCTGGCTTTCAAAGACTTCGGTGCCCGATTCATGGCACAATGCCTCAGCGAGCTTTCAGGAAATGAACCTGTGACTATTCTCACTGCAACTTCAGGTGACACAGGGGCTGCAGTCGCCGCCGCATTTCATAATCTGCCGAATATCAGAGTCGTGATTCTCTACCCCGAAGGCCGCATCAGCGCCCTGCAGGAAAAAATGTTCTGCACCCTCGGCGGCAATATCCATACCATTGCGATTGCCGGCGATTTCGACTGCTGCCAGAGCCTCGTCAAGCAGGCCTTCGATGACGCCGAACTCAACCGGTCACTGCACCTCAATTCGGCCAACTCCATCAATATCAGCCGGCTGCTGGCGCAAATCTGCTACTATTTCGAAGGAGTTGCCGTGCTGCGCCGCACTACCGGCCGCGACCCGGTCATTGCCGTGCCCAGCGGCAATTTCGGTGACCTCACTGCCGGATTGTTCGCCCAGGCTATGGGGCTGCCGGTTCGCCGCTTCATTGCCGCCACCAACAGCAACGATACGGTGCCCCGCTATCTTGCAACAAAAAATTGGGCGCCCAACCCCACAGTCGCCACCATGTCAAACGCCATGGATGTCGCCGAACCCAGTAACTGGCCGCGCGTCGAAGCCATTCTCGCCGCCACCGGTCGTAATCTTTCTGAACTTGCCTCGCTTTCGGTCAGTGAGGCTGAAACCGTGCAATCGATAAGAGATCTGCATGCGGCCGGTTATCTTGCCGAACCGCACGCAGCCGTCGCCGCCCAGGCCCTGCAGCATCTGCTGCAGCCCGATGAAATAGGCCTTTTTCTTGCGACTGCGCACCCTGCCAAATTCAAAGAACGGGTTGACGAGGTCCTGAAAACTGATATTCCCCTGCCCCAGCCTCTCGCTGCAGCCGCTGCCCGGCCGTTGCTGTCTGAACATCTTCCTGCCGATTTCAGGCGGCTCAGGCAATGGCTGTCAGACTTCAATCAGCATTGACGGGCGTCCAGGCAGATGGTTTCCGGCAATCAGCCATCTATGAACAACGATGAAAAGAGGAATTTCATGAACCAGAGCAAAAACAACGACCCGATACCCGGATGGTGCTTTCCGTCATGGGCGAGAGCCGCCGGCATCATTATCATTGTCTTTTCGCTGCTCGATTTTATGGTTGTGGTACCCCAGGTTTTCATGCCATTGAGCTTCCTGCTGATGATCGCCGGAATGCGCGTCTGCAGCAGCAACCTCGACGCAGCGAAAAAAGAAGGCGTCGCCTGGCTGCCGGTAAGCTTTCAGCTCTGGGGCTGGCTGAATATTTTTCTGATCATCATTTACAGATTCATGCCCGGACTGCTTCGCCAGAAGGTAATCGATTATGCGATGCTGGCTCCCGTCTGGCTGGTTTTCGGGGTATGGCTGACCTGGCACGCTCACCAGATCATCAGCGCCCGCAGTTTCGGAGCTGATTACCATAGTCTGCGAATCGGCAGCGGCCTGGCTCTGTTCAGATTCGCACTGCTGTTCATGCTCTTTTTCATTATGGTGACCGATCTGCCAATGTTCTCGATGCAGACTGCCCCCAATCAGTCCGCGACCTTCCAGCCGCTGCAATGTGAATACTGGACAAGAATCGAGAACGACACCTCATCTGGCGTTCTCGGCCTGCCTGCGGTGCAGAAAAAATTGAACGAAATCTTGAAGCCCGTCCACGTTTTACCTCTCTTCCTTTTCTACTGGTTTCCGCTGCAGCTTCTCCTTGTACCTCTCTTCTGGTTCATTTCCGGGAAAGGCTTGCCCTGGGTGGTCAGCCTGATGCCGCTCGCGAATTCTCTTGTTCTAATCGGGCTGCCGCTGCAGATCAGCCAACAATATGGTCTTGCCGCCTTCGGCAGCACCGGATTCATTCAACCGGGCTACTGGTTCCTCTGGTTGCCGGTGCTTCTGCAGTTTGCCTCTCTTCCTGGCCTTTTTTCTGGAGTTAACGCTGATAAAAAGGCTCCAGCCACATCGACTGCTACATATAAACCCTTATCTGTTACGCATCCTCGCCGATCTATATTTGCCGGAATCGCTGTCGTTATCGTTCTGTCTTTTCTGATGCCTTATATTAAACGCAGTGCCCTTGAAAGCCTTCTTCTGGCGGCGAAAGCCGGCCGCACCGACCAGTTTGCCCATTATCTGGAAAAGGTGAAAAGTCAGAACCCTGCAAATCCCCTCGGGAAAGCATTATGCCAGGCGATCGACCAGAAACAGACCGAGCTGGTAAAATGGTTGCTGACCCAGAAGCCCGATATGAATCAAAGCGACAAACGGCATGGTTATCCACCACTCTGGTGGGCCCTGCGACGATCTGGTGATTTCGCGGTCACCGAAATGCTTTTGCAGGCTGGAGCAAACCCCAACCTTTCTTTGGGTGGCTACGATAATCTCTCCGCGACCGGCTTCGCGATTTCAGGAAACTTCAACGCCGAGAATTCAATCAGGTACCTGAATCTGCTCGCCAGCTACGGCGCCGATCTCAAGGTGCCGGTCAACGCTGCCGGTGAATTTCCCGTTGAATTCGCCCTGCGCAAATGTTACAGCCATCCGCAGGTGGTACTGGAGTTGATCAGACTCGGCGCCGAACCGCTTAAAACAGCCCGTGACAACATTTTTTACCGCGTCATGCTGACGCGAAAACCAGAGCTGATGGAGGCGTTCTTCAAAGCCGGCATGACTGCGCAAACCAGAGATGCCCAGGGCAACACCTTTCTGCACCAGCTCGTAAAAGAAAGCGACTTCGATCTGGACCACCTGCGCAAGTACCGAGTAGACAGTTATCTGCCGGAAGTGGTCAACGCGAAGAATGCAGATGGCAAAACCCCGCTGCATCTGGCTGTCGAGATGAAAAAGCGCAGCAGCGTCGAAGCCCTGCTCAGCCTTGGTGCCGACCAGAATCAGATCGATGCCGCCGGTGTTTCCCCTCGCGGCTTCGCTGAAAGGCAGCCGATTGTTCCGCTGTTGAAACTAATGGACAAGTTCACCGGCCCGAAACAGCCGATTCTACCGCCCCCGGCACCGGACCCCGATCAGTAAAAAGCGCAGCGAAATTTCTTACTGACCATGAGGGTCATTCCTGGTTGATTCAGGCGTGCTGAACTTATTGAATCCTGCAAAAACAAAACAGAGTTAGTTCGACGGCCCGGCATATCAGCCGGGTTGCTTTTTTGCTGACAGGAAGTCAGCG
>CAYYUI010000094.1:0-17119 GCA_964474705.1 uncultured bacterium | reverse complement strand
TGGCGGTTTTTCTCAGGGAAATGGTTTTTTCCTTGATTTCCTGGTTCAGGCCAACTATTTGAAGTTTTTCAAGAAATCTGCGGATAGTCAGTTCATCATCGCTGATTAGACCAGGATAAGAAAGCAGTTCAATCTCGGTAACGAAAGAAACGATGAATTTTCCGTTTGGAAGTGGTCGCTTCAGTTTGCCGCCAAGGTAATACAATACTATGTTGGTGTCTAGAAGATAGTTCAATTCCACTCATCCCGGATTTTTTTCTGAAATTCAAGGGGGGTCCATTTTTAAGGGAATTGACCCGGCAAACTCTGATAAATCAACCATCTTCGCAGAATTTAATTGCAAAAGTTTCTCACACTCCAGCCAGTCTTTATAATCGATCTGAACGGCTATGGGCTCGTTGTTTTCGTCGGTAAGAATCTTTTTCTTGATATTCATAAACCCTTCTGGAGATGAAAAATCGTTTTAATCCCTACAACTGATATTACCTGATAACATCAATTTTGCAAAGATTACCGAAAACAGCGATGCTGTTTTGGGGGCCTAATTTGTTGCGTTGACAAGCTCTCTGGGGCTGTGTTAGGCTGTTTTGCCGCATCTGATGCGTGATTCTGCCCGACAAGGAAACTTTCATGGAAATTAAAGCAAAAATTCAGCAGGCTGCCGATTTTATTCGCACGAAGACGACTGCCAAACCTCAGGTGGCGCTGGTTCTCGGTTCTGGTCTTGGAAAATTTGCCGATGAGCTCAAGAACGCGGTTGCCATTCCCTATGAGCAGATTCCGCATTTCCCGGTTTCGACGGTCAAAGGGCATGCAGGCAAACTGGTGATCGGTGAAGCAGGCGGCAAAACTGTCGTGGCCATGCAAGGGCGTTTCCATTATTACGAAGGCTACAGCATGCAGGAAATCACCTTTCCGATGCGGGTAATGTTGGCCCTTGGCATCAACGACCTGATTATCACCAATGCTTCAGGTGGTCTGAACCGTAATTTCAAGGTTGGCGACCTGATGATCATGACCGATCATATCAATTTCATGGGCGGCAATCCTCTTATCGGGCCGAACGATGACAGTCTCGGCACCAGGTTTCCGCCGATGCAGGGCGTTTATACCCGGGCCCTCGTCGATGCGGCGATGAAAGTCGGCCGTGATATCGGCGCTCCGGTTGAACGCGGCGTCTATGTAGCTGTAAGCGGGCCGAATTATGAAACCGCCGCTGAATTGAGAGCTTTCCGGGTCATGGGCGCCGATGCCGTTGGCATGTCGACGGTTCCTGAAGTCATCGTTGCCGTGCATGGCGGCATCAAAAGAATTCTTGGCATCAGCTGCATTACCGATATGGCTACCGGCGAAAGCCACGAGAACGTGAACCATGAGGAAGTCATCGCTGCCGCCGCTTCAGCGCAGCCTTACTTTCTCAAACTGATTCAGAAAATGCTCGAAAGGCTGTAAAAGTGCTGGAAAAGCTTGAATCGGTCAAGGAAAACTTCAAGGAACTGACCGATAAACTTTCGAATCCGAAAGTAATCGGCAATCAGGCTGAGTTTCAAAAACTGGCAAAACGCCGCGCCGAACTCGAACCGGTGGTCGAGGCTTATGCCCGTTACTGCGATCTGCGCAGCAGTTACGATGGCGCACAACATCTGCTGGCTTCAGAGACCGACAAAGAACTCAGAGAAATGGCCGAAATCGAAGTTGCCGACCTGAAGCCGCAGCTCGAAGAACTCGAAAGCCAGCTGAAAATGCTGCTGATTCCAAAAGATGAAGATGACGGCAAAAACACCATTTGTGAAATTCGCGCCGGCACCGGTGGTGACGAGGCGGCTCTGTTCGCTGCCGATCTTTATCGCATGTATTCACGGTTTGCCGAGCGCCAGGGCTGGAAGTGCGAGTTGATGAGCATGAGCGATACCGGACTCGGTGGTATCAAGGAAGTCGTTTTCTCGGTTCAGGGCACCGGTGTTTATGGCAAACTGAAGTTTGAGAGCGGCGTGCATCGTGTCCAGCGGGTTCCGGCAACTGAGGCATCTGGCAGGGTTCATACCTCGGCGGCGACAGTAGCGGTTCTGCCCGAAGCTGAAGAAGTCGATGTCCATGTCGATGAGACTGAACTGCGCATCGATGTTTTCAGGTCTTCAGGGCCCGGCGGGCAGAGTGTTAACACAACCGACTCGGCCGTGCGCGTCACCCATCTGCCGACCGGCATTGTCGTCAGCTGCCAGGATGAAAAGAGCCAGCACAAGAACAAAGCCAAGGCAATTCGTATTCTCAGAGCCAGGCTGCTCGATAATGCCAGAATGCAGCGCGACAATGCCCGCGCCGAAAATCGTCGCAGTCAGGTTGGCAGCGGCGACCGTTCCGAGCGCATCCGCACCTATAATTTCCCGCAGCAGCGGCTCACCGATCATAGAATCAATCTTACCGTCTACAGGCTCAACGAAATCATCGACGGTGATATCGACGATATCATCAACGCGCTGATCGAGGCCGATAACCTGCGCAAACTGGCAGAAGCCCAGGATGACAGATAATGTCATCGGTTCGGCAGGTTATTCTCGCAGCCCGCAGTGAACTCGAGCAGCACGATATCGATGATGCCGCCTTCAATGCAGACTGTCTGACCGCCAAAGTTCTTGGCGTCTCCAACGGCAACCTGCCCGGCCTCTGGGAGAAAACGGCTTCAGAAGAGTTTTGCGCCCGGCTGGCAGATCTGGTTCAGCGGCGTTGCCGGCACGAACCGCTGCAGTATCTGGTTGGCGAGTGGGGCTTTCTTGATTTTGAGGTTCAGGTAGGCCCTGAAGCCCTGATTCCGCGGCCGGAAACCGAAGATGTTTTTATGGCGGCGGCGGATGCCATCGATAAACGGCAGTTCAAAAGTGCCTTCAGATTTGCAGACGTGGGAACCGGCACCGGTGTGCTCGGCATCGCCATGGTCAGGCGCTTTGCCGGGGCGCGCGGCTGTCTTGTAGATCTTTCGGAAAAGGCGCTGAAGCTGGCTGAAATCAATACTCGGCGCTTTCCAGAGTCGGCAAACCGTCTTAGTCTGATACGCAGCGATCTTCTCGCATCAATTAAAGACGCTTCACTGCAGGTTATTATTTCTAATCCGCCTTATATAGTGGCTGATGAAGTGAAGTCGTTGCAGCCCGAAGTCAGCAGGTTCGAGCCGGGCATGGCTCTCGATGGTGGCCCGACCGGCCTGGAACTGATAGCAAGAATGCTGCAGCAGGCAGCTGGGGTGCTTGTTTCCGGCGGTCTGATGATTTTTGAGCATGGTCATGGCCAGAGAGAGGCTCTGAAAAAGATGCTGGGCGAAGACTGGCGACTTCTGCGTGCGGGTGACGATCTCGGCGGCCGCGAAAGATTTTTTATTCTTGAAAGAAAATGAGGCTATTCAGCAATGATCATGGTGAATATCGACAGACTGTTGTCTGAACCGGCAACCCTGCAGAAGTTTTGCGCCGACATGGCTGCAGGTGCGGTGGCGGTGCTGCCGACCGATACTCTCTACGGTTTCGCGGCGGCGGCGCATCAGCCGGCTGCAGTTGCCAGGATATACGGCATCAAGAATCGCAGTGAGCACAAGCCGCTGATTCTCTTCGTTCATGCCATCGAGTGCCTGGAAGAACTTGGAATCGAAACCAGTCCGGAGGTCAGACGGCAGTTGTGCCGTCTCTGGCCCGGGGCTTTGACCGCGGTCCTCCCGGCGCCGCGCCATGATATGCTGGCTGCTTTCACTTTCGCAACCATCGGAGTAAGGATCCCGGCGCATGCGGCATTGCTGCAGTTGCTTGCAATCCTCCGCTGCAAACTGCTGACCACCAGTGCCAACCGGTCCGGTGATCCTTCTGATGTTAACCCTGACACTATTGCCTGCGAGTTTGCCGACGAAATCGACTGGTTCATCGATGGCGGCATTCTGCCTGAAGGAACGGCTTCGACGGTTGCCGATTTTTCGGTGATGCCGCCGCGAATTCTGCGGCAGGGTAAAATCAAGCTTTAGCTGATAAATTGTTGCAATTGTGATAAAATAGTGCCACCTGCCTGATCGGCAGTTTTTAAACATGAAAAAACTTACACTGCAGTTTCAAATACTGGGTCTGACGCTGATTTTGATTCTGATCCCGGTTATCGGTGCCAATATCATTTTTTCGGCCTGCCGCGGCATGTTCGCCGCCCGTAATGTCATTACGGGCACCAAGAGCATTTCTTCACAGCTGAAAGTGCTTGGCGAAACGCCGATTCTTGAAGAAGTCCAGAAAATGAGTCTTGAAGAGTTTCAGATTCCTGACGAAGCTCCGGCAGAAGGCGGTGCTGAATCAGGAACTGTCGAAGAAGGTGCTCCGGCCGGTGATGCCGATGCCGACAAAGCTGCTCCGGCAGAAGGTGACAAGCCGGCAGATGAAAAGGCGGTCGATGAAAACCCGGCTGCTGCTAAAACACCTGCTGATGCCGGTGATGATCAGACCGCTGATGCTGCTGCTCCGGCAGGTGAAGGAGACGCTGCCGCCGCAGAAGGCAGCACTGATGAAGCCGCAGCTGAGCCTGCACCTCCAAAGAAGCTTACGGTTGAGGAACTCCAGGCTGCGAAGCAGCGCCTGATCGATGAAGCCGTCAGTCGCATCGAGATCAAGGCACAGGAAGCGACGATTCTTGACGAATTTGTCAACAGCCGCCTGAAAGACCTGGAAACTCTCGACGAGGGAGTTAAAAATCTTGAGATTGCCTCGAGAATATTTTACATGGGCACTTTGTTTTTTGTGCCGATTGTGCTTGTCGTTCTCTGGTTTTTCATGAACCAGGTTTCAATGCCGATAAAGGATGTCGTCGAACGTCTGAAGAGCTTTCAGAACGAGGCTTCTGATGCCTCGCAGACTGACATGCTCGAATGTGCCATTCAGTTCGATAACTTTCTGTCGACATCGAGAACCCTGCTGCAGGAATCCTACTCGATTGCTCAGGAAATCGGTCGCAAGCTAGAACCCCTGACCGCCATGCCGGTTTTTTCCGATGAAAACGTCAAGCAGTTTTTCACCGACGTCCAGGAAATATCGCGCAGTTCGAATTACATTGCCAACACTCTTGAATCGACAACCCTGCATATCCAGGAAGTCTCGGCTTCAGCTCAAACCATCGCCGACCGTTCCCATGAAGCTGCTACCGACAGCGCCGAAACGGCTGCCATTGCCGCCGAAGGAAAGTTTGCCGTCAGCGAGACCATCGATACGATGGGTTCGATCAAAGATGAAGTTCTCGGCCTCGAAGACGTTATCGAAAACCTCAATTCAGCCGGTAAACAGATCGGTGAAATCGTCAATACCATCACCAACATCGCTTATCAGACAAACCTGCTGGCACTGAATGCGGCCATTGAAGCCGCGCGCGCCGGCGAACACGGCCAGGGCTTCACGGTTGTCGCCGGCGAAGTTCGCAAACTGGCCGAAGAATCGGGCGAAGCAGCCGAAGACATCGGCAAAAAGATCAAGGAAATGCTGCTCAAGACCGGTAAGGCGGTTGAGACCATCAATCGCGGTGCCGCCAAGGTTATCGAGGGCGTTAACATCGCCAACGTCGCCGGTAACAATCTCGATAAAATCGTGAGCTCGGTTCTTAACGTCAACAAGATGATTCAGGACATCAGCGCCGCTTCGACCGAACAGTCGCAGAATATCGATTCGCTGCGGGGCAGTATCGAAAGTATTTCCGGAGCTACCAAGATTACCTCCGAGGGCACCAGAAGGGTTGCCTTTGCCGTCAACGAACAGCTGTCGCACATCAGGCAGTACATGAATGTCACCCGTGAACTGCTGACGCTGGTTCAGATGATGGGCGACATGCTCGACAAATTCAACCTCAACAACTGACCGCAGTTTTTCTTCAGCTGATTGCTGAAGCCTGCCGATGTATTGTCAGAAGGGGAAGAAAATGACTGCAAAATCTTTGTTCTCTTGTGGCTTCAACGAATTTCAGAAAACCCTTGCCGACCTTGGAATGCCTGCCTTCCGGGCAAAACAGGTGCGGGACTGGATTTTCCGCAAGTTTGTTTTTTCGTTCGATGAGATGACCAATCTTTCCATGCTTGACCGGGAAAAGCTCAAAGAAGCTTTTCCAAAGATTCTGCCGCCGGTAGAAAGATACCTGCAGGACAAGGATGGCACGAGCAAGGTTGTCATCAGATTATCTGATGATGAATTGATCGAAGCAGTCGCCATTCCTGACGAGGATTCCCTGACCTTCTGCCTGTCGACTCAGGTGGGCTGCGCTGTCGGTTGTGTTTTCTGCCGCACCGGTGAAATGGGCTTTCGTCGCAACCTTTCAGCTGACGAGATAATTCTTCAGGTCATGATGCTGGTCAAACGCACCGGCAAAAAGCCAACTAACATAGTATTCATGGGAATGGGCGAACCGTTTTTCAACCGCTCGTCTCTTTACGAAGCGATCGACACACTTACCGATCCGCAGGGGCTTGGCCTCGCAACCCGGCGCATCACCATCTCGACTTCCGGAGTTGTTGAAGGCATCGTTGAACTGATGGACCGGCCGGGTGAAGTAAACCTTGCGGTCTCTCTTCACGTAGCTGACAATGCCTCGCGAACTACTCTGGTACCAATGAACAAGCGTTATTCGCTCGAGAAGATACGTGAAGCGATCAGCACCTACTGTGCCCGAACCAGTCGGCGCGTAACTCTTGAAGTGGTTCTGTTGAAGAACGTTAACGACCAGATGCAGGATGCCCTGAACCTCGTGAGCTTCTGTGAAGGATTGCTGGTGCATGTAAATATCGTCCGTTTCAATCATTTTCCGGGCTCGTCCTATGAGCCTTCACCTGAGAAGAACGAAAAAGAGTTTCGTAAAATTCTGAAAAAAGCAGGTATTGCCGTCACTGTGAGAAAATCACGGGGTCAGGAAATTCTGGCCGCATGTGGCCAGCTTGCAGGAAAAAGTGATGACCAGGAAAAAAAGTGATTCGTGTCTGTCGATTCTCATCAAGATGTCCATTCTGATGTCAATTCTGGTGGCTGTTCTTGTCGGCGGTGTCTACTTCGCCTACAACAAGCTCAATGAATTCTTCAACCGTGGCGGCACGGTCATTGTGCCTGATTTCAAGGGCAAGCACATCGTCGAGGTCATGAAGACCAAGCCCTCCGGGCTTGAAGTGGTGCGTCGTGATGAAAAATTCGACGACAGGTTTCAGAAAGACCATGTCATAGCCCAGTTCCCTGAGCCCGGCACCGTCGTTAAGCCTGGCAAACAGGTGCTGCTGTCGGTTTCTCTCGGGCTGCAGAAAGTGAATGTGCCTGACCTGGTTGGCAGCAGTATGCGCGAAGTCGATGTGGCACTGATGAATGCCCAACTGGCAGCCGGCGAAAGAGCTTATATCTTTTCGGATAAAGTTGCCCCGGACCGCATTGTCGGCCAGTCGCCGCTACCGGCCGAAGAATATGGGGTTAACAAAGACGTCGACCTTCTGGTGAGCCTTGGTCGCAAGCCTGAAGTCCTCACTCTCCCAAATCTGACCGGAGTATCGCTCGATGAGGCGAAAAACCGTCTCAAAGCCTGGGGACTGAATTTCGGCCGGATATTTTCTCGCCCCGACACTAACCGGGAAAAATTCCAGATCATTTCGACAAGCCCGGCGCCTTACTCACAGCTTCGCAAAGGTGAAGTGGTCAGTCTGCTTGTTTCATCAGGCAGTGATGCGGGAACTGCTACCCCGGCCGATCTCAAGAAATTCGAAGTCTTTTCCGCAGTTGAAACAGTCACGGCACCGGTTTTAAAACCGGTAGCGCCAACGGCAGCGCCTGTAAAACCTGTAACGTCGCAGCCGGCAGCGCCTGTCGAATCAGCGCCTCCAACAGTGACAGTTGCGGATGATGATGACGTGGTGGTTGCTGCCCCTGTGGTTCAGCCGCCCCCCAGGATTGCGGCTCCGGTTGTCGATCGTGAAATGAGTTTCGTCATGCCCGACGGGTTCATGCCGAAAGAAGTCAAATTCATTCATATCACTCCTGACGGCAGGCAGCAGGTTTACGCCGGTGCTCACAAACCTCTCGAACTTGTTAAGGTAAAGGTGCCGGTTGTGCCGAACAGTAAAGTACAGATTTATATAAATGACGTTCCGGTTGAAGAACGCAGAGTCGAGCCATAATTTGGCAGATCAGTCTGGAGGCAGGCAATGATTGGTGAAGTGATTAACGGAAAGTATAAAATTGAAGCCGCTTTCTCCGAGAGCATCATGTATGAAGTTTTCTCGGCAACCGAGGTTGCTACCGGAACCAGAGTTGTAGTCAAGATTCTCAAGGAAGGCATGGCGGCTCTTCCTGAAAGGGTGCGCAGTTTCAGCGATGAAATCAAGTCGTTCGCAAGTCTTTCGCATCCGCTGATCGCCGAAGTTCTCGATGTCGACATGTTCGATGACCGGCCGTTTGTCGTGTCGCCTGTCGTCGAAGGCAAAGATCTGCATACTCTGATCCGTGAAGGCGTTCTTCCTTTGAACGACTGCATTGCGATAATCCAGGATCTTGCCACGGTTCTTCAATACGCCTGCGACCAGAAGGTTGAATACCGCAGCATCAAGCTTTCAAATGTTCTCCGGCGCGCCGACGGGCGTCTGAGTCTTCTTTCCTTCACGCATCCGCGACTTAAACTTGCCGGAAAATCAGCTCGCAGTGAAAGTTCCGGTGTTCATTCCGATTTATATTTTCTTGGTTCCACGTTCTTTGAACTGCTTGCCGGGGAGTCTCCGATACGCCAGCGCGGTGGCATCAATGAACTGTGGGACATGAAGCTTGAAAAGCTTCTGCGTATAAGGCATCAGGAAATGTCTCCAGCGCAGATCACCAGATCAGTCGAGTTCGTTCGCCGCACTCTGACCCGCGAGATTGGCAAACGTTTCAACAGTCATGAGGAGTTTCTTAAATCGCTTGCCGACCTTTCTGGAAATCTCAGAGAAACAACGATTCGCAATCGGGTCAAGCAGCTTTCAATGGCGTCTCAGGTTGTTGATGCCCTGAATGGCCGCATGTCAAATGTAAATACTTCCATGCCGCCGGTTGTGACCATGGCAAAGCCGGCAGCTGCGCCTGCCGCTTCTCAGGTCGTCAGCATGTCTGATCGTCAGGAAAGGTCCGCCGGTGTAGAAACTGCCGGTTACGCCCAGCCTCAGGTCGAGGGCAACCTGGCTCTGGTTGTCGACAACAGCGGTAAAGACGGATTTATGACTGGAGAGCCGGTTGCTGAAGAAGTGCAGAAACCTTCCCGAAAACACCTGCGGCTGGTTAAGCCGACTGCCGCCGCC
This sequence comes from uncultured bacterium, assembly GCA_964474705.1. Taxonomy (GTDB): domain Bacteria; phylum Muiribacteriota; class Ozemobacteria; order Ozemobacterales; family Ozemobacteraceae; genus Rifleibacterium. The sequence goes on along the minus strand of CAYYUI010000094.1, from coordinate 7,821 downwards.
GCATCGGTTCCAGAAGCATCTGACAACTGGAAAGCTCAGGACGAAAGGCACTGGCTTTACAATCCGGTCATTTTCATGGGGCTGTGCCTGATTGCCATGGTGGCACTGATTCTTTTCTGGTGAAAATATGATTGATAAGACTCTGATCGCTCCCTCGATTCTGTCGGCCGATTTTGCCCGCATGGCTGATGAACTTAAGTCTATAGAGGCTTCGGGAGCTGACTGGATTCATGTTGACGTCATGGATGGTCATTTTGTGCCAAACCTGACTTTCGGGCCGCCGATCATCAAGGCTTTCAAGCCTCATTCGCGTCTGCCTTTCGATGTTCATCTGATGATCGAACAGCCGGAACGCTGGCTCGAAGCATGGCGAGATGCCGGTGCCGATCGCATCACCTTTCATATCGAAGCCTGTCGGCATGCTCACCGTTACCTGACCGCTGTGCGTGAGATGGGTCTGGCTTCAGGAATAACTCTGAACCCGCAGACGCCGCTCTGTGAAATAGAATATGTGCTCGAAGAATGTGATCAGGTTCTGATAATGACTGTGAACCCGGGTTTCGGCGGCCAGCGTCTCATTGAACCTGTTATTGACAAGATTCGCGATCTAAGGAAGATGATCGATAAAAAGGGTTTGAAAACCATGATTCAGGTTGACGGCGGAATTTCTTTGCAGAATGCACGCAAGATTTGTGCGGCAGGTGCCGATGTATTGGTAATGGGCTCTGCTTTTTTCGCCGCCGCCGATAAAAATGCGCTGGTAAAGGAAGTTCAGAGCCTCAAAAAATAGAAATCTGAGGCAGAACAAATGCTAGAAAGCCCGAAAGAACTCAATGGGCTGCTCGATCAGCTTGAACAGCAGAGTCGGCAGAACCCTGAAGATGTCGAGTTGATGCTGCGTCTGGCTCGTCTCTATGTTCGTAATGGTGATTACGGCCCGGCAGCCACAATTTTTCAAAAAATACTCAAGGCCGATAACGATAATGTTGCGGCTATTGTTGAACTGGCAGGCTGTCTTATTAAAACCTCAGCGTTTATCGACGCACAGTTCTATCTCGATCGTGCTCTTGAATTGAAACCGGGTTTTGCGGCAGCTTTCATCACTTACGCCAAACTTTATGAAGCTACCGGCGAAGTCGGCCGGCAGATTTCATTCATGATGCTTGCAGCCAATGCGGCTCCGGAAAAGGTCGAAATCAGGCTGGCTCTGGCCGAGCAGTTACGTCGTTACGGTGATATCAATGGCGCTGTAACCCAGTATCGCCAGATTCTTGAGGTGCATCCGGAGCTGGAAACCGCAAACTTTTCTCTCGGAACCCTGCTGATGAAAAAGGAAGATCTCAACGGCGCCATGCAGTGTTTCAGGCAGATTATCGCCGGCAACCCTGGCGCTTTTGATGCCCATTTCAACCTGGCCGGCTGTCTGTTCAGGCAGCGAAAGTATGCCATGGCTATCAATCACTTCAGAATGGCCTGTCGCAAGACCGATCTGCAGCATCGGGCTCTCTATCTTACCGCTCAGTGCCACTTCAAAATGCAGGATTTCGATCATGCGATCGTTACCATGGAAAAGCTCGTTGAACTCGATGAAAGAAATACTTCATACTGGAAATGTCTGGCAGAAATCTACGAAGCCGCCGAAGAGTTCGATATGGCTGTAGAAACATACCGGCGTTTGACGATCCTTGCTGCTGAACGCCCGGAATTTCTGGTTAAAATGGCTGAGATGTATCTCAGGCTCGAAGATTACGCCAGAGGAGAGAAGGCGCTTGAAACACTTTTCCGGCAGTTTCCCGGTCATCTTGACGGGCACCGGCTGCTGGGTGATCTCTATTGCGCCCGTGGTCACTTTAAAGCAGCTATTGAAGAATATCAGCGGACGCTGATGCTGAACGACCGATGTGCTGAAGCCTATGCGGGGCTTGCCGGGGTATACAGAAAAATGGATAACGCGCCCGAAGAACAGAAAGCTTTGCAGCGGGCGATTGAACTTGGTCGGGAAAGCCCGAAAATTCTGCTGCGTCTCGGCGAACTCGAGAGAAAACTCAAACTTCCGGCGAGTCTCGACAGGTTCAGACGCATCACCGAGCTTGCGCCTGATTCAAACTATGCTCGCGAAGCCGAGTATTATATTCGTCACAAGGCTGCCTGAAAATCAGAATACTCTTATCGAGAGGGCTATTCCGATTATCTGCAGAGCAAAAAAGGCTATTCGTGCCGCGCGTCTGGTCTGCTGAGGTATGTGCAGCAGAGCAGTAAAAGCTAGCGGAATCGCCGGATAAAAATCGAAGCGGTGCATCAGGCTGAACAGCAGCAGAAATCCGAGTCCTCCCCATTTCATTGCTTCGGTCGGCGAATTTTTCATGCTGGCCAGGAAGCCTGACAAGGCGGCTATTACCGGAACAGCGAGCAGACGGCGATCGATGAACGGGCAACCTGAAACGGGGTAGTTGAGCAGGACAAAGAATACTATTGCCCAAAAGAAGGGTTCTGGTTTGTGGACTTCATTGCGCAGAAAAATTACCGCTGCGATGAACCAGATGACCATCCTCGATGCAGTCACAATAAAATCACCGCCGAGGCCCAGTTTATAAAAACTGATGCCGACTATGGCTGCGATCGAAGCTTCGACAAGAGGATACTGGCAGGAAATCGGAGCCTGGCAATAACGGCATCTGCCACGGAGAAACAGCCAGCTGAAAATGGGAAAAAGGTCACCGGCATGCAGTTGATGGTTGCAGGCAGGGCAAGCCGAGGGAGGAAAAATTACCGATTTTTCTATGGCCATGCGCAGAATGACTACATTGCTGAAACTACCGAGCAGACTGCCAAAAACGGTATAAAATACGGTTAATACGAGATGCAGAGCCTCATTTTCCGGCATTGCGGTGCTTTTCCTTAACTTGATTGGGCAAAGTTTACAATATTTGCGGGCAAAAAAAAAGAGCGACTTGCGTCGCCCTTTTTTGAGAACGGAAACTTAGTTGCCGGCGCCTTCGATAGTGCCGTGAACTGTGCAGCTGATGAGACCAGTGCCGTCGATGTTGGCACCAGAATAAGAGCAGCTCATTTCAGGTCTGTTTACCGGGCTCTTCAGATACTTACCAGAGACGAGCGAGCCGCCTGAACCGGTGGCGTCGGTGTCGGCAAGTGACGACATCATGCTGGTGTTATCCATGTTGTACATTTCTACGGCACCAAGGATAACTCTCATGTTGGCGTAGCATGCCTTTTCGCGAGCCTGTTCGCGTGCCTTGCGGAAGTTCGGGATTGCAATGGCGGCCAGAATACCGATGATAGCGATAACGATCATAAGTTCAATCAACGTAAAGCCTTTGCGGTTCATAATAAGAACTCCTTCCATAAAAAAATAAATTAGAACTTCGGTCAACCTAAGCCTAACCTAAAATATCGGATTTGTCAATGAATAGCGTGAGTAAATAAAATTAAAAAACGCCATAGCCCTGATTTGATCAGGATCTGGCAGTCCAGAGTCACTGTACATACTGGCAAGGTTAAGATGCACATATGCTTCAAAAATCTTGCCGGTATCGAGAAGATTGATACCCAGATTGTACCTGTAATATGCGGTTTGAGGGGCAAGAGCGATCGCTTTCCTGAAACATTGTTCTGCTTCCAGAGATTTCCCCGATTCACCCAGCAGGCTGCCGAGGTTGTCCCAGGCACTGGACATGGCGGGGCTCAATGCGACTGCCTGCTCAAAGGCTTTGAGCGCAGTTTCCCTGTTTTCCTGTTCACGCAGAATACTGCCCATTATTGCCCAGGCTTCTCCGGCTGCGGGGTTTCGTTTCAGCCACTGGCTGGCAAACTGGTAATCATTGGCGAAAAAATGGGCCCGATGGTAGCTGATAGTGCCGAGCAGAAGCATGCCGGCACATAGCAGAAAGATCAGCGGTCGGCGCCGGCGAATCTGCGGACTGGTGGTAACAGCAGCCAGAATTCCAGCGAATCCGGGCAGGGTAATCAGGTTATGCCGTTCGTCATATGCAGTCTGTTGGGGCAGAAGATTGGCAGTGGGCAGAAACATGATGACAATCCAGGTAAGCCACGGCCATATCGCAGCTTTGCCCTGGGTTCGATGAATTCGGAGCAGCCCAAAGATGGAGACTGCAAGGGCAAAGATTGTCCGAGGCGACATCCACACAGCTTCAGGTGGTTCATACACCAGTTCGAAATCCGGCAGCAGGACGGTCTGAAAAAGATACAGAAAAGCCATTACCGGTTTCGCCGGTTGCAGTGAAACCGAGGTAATATTGCTGCTGCTGAGAATAAATGTTCGAATAAGCAGATAAAAGAGTGCTGCGGCCCATACTGGAGCAAGTTGTCGTATCAGAAATGTGTTTCCGGCTGACTGATTGCCGGCATCATTGGCTGCCTTGTATGTCGGTACGGTATTTGTCGCATGAGGAACGGCAGTTAGCAGACTCATCAGGGTCAGAACAGGAGGTAGCATCAGTGCGTTTTCTCTGCAGAGCATTGCTGCCAGAGTAACAAAGCCGGCCGGGATGAATTTTTTCATTCTGAACAGCCATACTGACAGAAGTATCAAAAATGAAGCCAGAAGGGCTTCCTGGCCGGAAATCATGTAAACGCATGAGGAAGTTATAGGGTGCAGGGCTGTTCCGATACTGATAATTGCCGGCAGAAGAATGTCGGAACTGCAGGTTTCTTTCAGAATCAGAAACAGCAGCAAGGCCATGAGGGCGGCGACCAGGCAATTTCCCAGATGCAGATTGCCGGGATTTTTCCCGATGAGTGATAATTGCAGCTTGAGAAACAGTCTGGCCAGAGGTCGGTAATAACTGTTGTTGGTAAAATGCGGGCTGGTGAAAATCTTCTGCATTACTGCGAAATCAAGATTCTCGCTATCGGCAAGGATCTGTTCACGGTCATCGTAGATGAAACCCAGGCTGTGAGACTGCAGGGAGTAAAACAGAAATACGGCAGCGAAAACCATGAACGCCGCAAGGCGGGCGAAATTGCCTGCTGATTCAGCGCTTGAAGCAGTCATGACTGTAATGCTCGATATCGCCAAGCAGCTGGCCCTGCAGACGGAAAAACTTTTTCGTTCGCATGAATCTCGCTCCGAGATTTTCAGGTTGCCAGGCAGTCAGCTGGATAAATCTCCGGTTCGGGGAATTTTCATCCAGTTTGAAGATCATTGCGTCAGGTGAATGCTCGAACGGAAACACAAAGTAATGACCGTCTTCAACAACAGCTTTGTGTTTCATTGATCCAAGGTAGATGCTGTCAGAAGCATTGCGCGGCTGCAGAAGACTTTTTCCCTGGACGAAAGAGGGAATGCGGTTCTGAACGCCGGCAAGTTCAAGGAGAGTTGGCTGCAGATCAGCCTGTGAACCAGGCTGATTGTTGATTTTAAAACCAGTTTCTTCAGGTCTGATGATTACGAAAGGCACGTTGGCCAATTCGGGGGCCAGATTCCAGCCGTGTCCGGTCAGGCCATCTTCACCTAGCATGGTTCCGTGGTCTCCGACGATCGCAATCATTGTTTTATTACGCAGGCCGCATTTTTCAACCTCGTCAACCAGTCTGGCAATCTGGGCGTCCTGGTACAGCAGGCAATTTTTATAGCGCCCGACCCAGCTGCCCTGGTAATAATCGTCTTCAGGAAAATGTGGCGGATCATCGGTCACGCGGTCGAAAGGGGCGTGCGGAAACACCATACGGTAGTAAATCAGGAAAGGCTTATCGGGGGCTGCTGCTTTTTGTTGCAGAAGCCGACTGATCCGTTCGACGGCGACATGTTCTTTTATGCCCCATACCCATCCGTCTTCGCGGGTTGTATCGGGCAATGAAACGGCGTCATAGAGGCGGGTGAATCCGCGGGGCTGAAATAAAGACTTCCAGCCGGTGTCGCCGATGAAGCCGGAGAGAAACATCGAACAGTCATAGCCTGCGTCGGTGAGCTTTTCTATAAGAGTTGGGTGGCAGTAACCGCTTGCTTCATTGAATAACAGGCGATCAGGAGAGTAAAGTCCGCTTAAGATCGCAAAATCGGCGCTTGAAGATTCAGGGAAGCATGAAAAGAAGAACGGGAAAATCTCGATGCGTTCACGCAGATTTTCGAGTTGCGGCCAGGTTTTATCGGGGCAGCCAAAGAGCGAGAGATACCTGGTGCTCGTCGATTCAAGAACTATGAGAATAAGGTTTTTTCTGTTGTCTATTTCGTCTGTTGATGAAGCCGTGGAGATTGCACCGGTGCTCAGAGGCGCACGGCATTCATTCATGCCCTTAATTAACTCAATGGTAGTGACTTTTTCGGGTGCCATGAACGCCGGCGCCGGAAATGAATCAAGAAAGACGCGCCCGGAATCACGTAACAATGATGGGTAGTCTGTCATAAGCTGATAACCGATCAATGAGAACTGTGCGGCAATAACCATGAAGGTAAACGTACCGGAGAGCAGATGCTTGCCGGTATTAATGCGGAGGCTTATGCTTTTGAAAAGCAGATGTATCAGCAGTGGCATAAAAACTATTACGGCAATGATTTTCCACTCGATAATCAACCCGATTGTCTTCAATATTACCGTCAGATTCTGCTGGCCGAGAAACCACTGAAGGGCCGGGAATGAGAACCGCATGCCGTTCTGATAGAGCAGCCCGGCATCGACAAGATACAGGGCTGCCAGTGTGGCGGCGCTCAGCAGAAAGACTGGACGAAGAAGTCGCTGCGAGAACAGACCTGCTGTAATTGCGATGGCACTGCCGGCAAGAATAAGAGAGATGCAGGGTACGGCATGGTTGAAAGATACGATGAAAAACCAGAAGCTGAAGAGGCTCTTTCCAAGAGGTGCGTTATACAACACCTGACTCAGAAGAGTGCCCGAAAGCAGCGGAATCAGCCAGGTAATTGCCAGTGCCGCCCGGCTGCCTTCGTTCTCGCATTGCCTTATGAACCAGTATCCTGGAATCCAGCAAAGCGGTAGCATCATTACCGCCGTCAGCCATGAACTTCGATAGATGATCGGGCTTTGCTCGATAAAAAAGAGAATGGTCGCAAATGCGAGCCCCTGAAAAACGAAAATTTTCCGAGCCGAGCTTTGTGCCCTGAACAGACTGCATATGAGCCCCGCTGCTGCCGATGCAGTGAAGAATACCAGCAACAGGTTGTTCTGGTAATAGGTTATGAGTGCAAACGGCAATGACCAGAGGAGAAAAAGCCAGTTGCGGTGACCGTTCCTGCTGACCAGATAGAATGACAGAGCCATCCAGCAGATACCCCAGAAAATACCTGGAGGTTGAAAAAAGGTATCCATGACCAGCAGACTTTCAAGTATTTCTCCATCCATGCGTCCATCGAAGATGTGGTAAAGATAAGTGCAACGATCGGATACGTTGTTGAAAAAAACCATGGTCAGCCATGTGGCAAAATGAAAAATCAGATAGCGGTTCTGCATGTGCGAAGACAACTGAATGAATCTGCGATGCAGCATCAGGATCACCGGAACGAAAATCATCGCCATGTAAAGGCTGCCGGATTTGGGTTCGAATAATCGTGGGCGCCAGAGTTCGCCGAGATGGGTGCGCAGGTTGATGACAACTGAAAAAAGTCTGATGGCAAAAATCGTCAGGAGTGTGACGGTTGCCGGACCTTTCAGGTTGCACCAGGCCGCTGATATGCGCTGGGTAAGTTTGTCCATGCTCGCAATTTAACGCAAATAACGCCGTCGAGCAACTTTTATCTGACCGTGCAGGGCAAACGCTTACTTAATTGTCTCTCGGTGCGGTTTCATGGCAGGTCAGGCGATTGCATAAGCGTCGCTTATCGAGCGCTCC
>CAYYUI010000093.1:11407-17535 GCA_964474705.1 uncultured bacterium | reverse complement strand
CCACAATGAACTTTTCCCCGCGCTCGTTCTCACAGTAAAGATCGTAAACGGCGCGACGTTCGGCTTCAGAACGCCCAAGATGTTCATTTTTCAGGTAGGTCAGAGATTTGATCCGGCCCTGTTCACTTGTTAAGAGCTGATTGAGAAAGTCAATCAGCAGATCCTTGTTATATTCTTCGCCGAACAGCTTTTTAAAACCAAAGTCAGTAAACGGATTCAGATAGGTGGCCGGCTGCATTGAAAAACCTCGCTATGCACGTTAAAGCAAACTAAGTATATTAACTCCGATCCACATGGTCAAGCTGAGCCTTGGAGCGCAACCCAAGCCCTTTCCCTGCTGCGGCGGCGGTCGGCAAAAACATCGCACCCTTATTCAAGGTCCAGGGTTGTACGGCCCATGAATATACCATTCGTAGTACCGCAGAAAATGCGGCGTAAACCGATACCACCCGGCGTCAGGCCGAGAGTATTGATGGTGGTGTGGCCTTCCAGACCCGATTTGATTTGTTTCCAGGTTGCGCCGGCATCGCGTGAACGATAAAGCCCCGACTCTGTACCAATATATACATTTACAGTATTTATCGGGTCGATAAAAATATCGAACACATTTGTATAAGCGCCTTGAGAAGTGAACAGAGAACCATCATTCGTAGACCTGAAAATACCGGTATCTTTGGCAAGCCAGATCGTTGTCGTCGTGTTCGGGTCGACTTCAATATCATGAATAATGCTGGAATCATTATCGTGACGGAATAAAACGGCTGTTGATATATACTTCAAGCCTAAATTTCTTGTTAGCGGTGCGATGGGAGGCCAAACTAAAAAACCATTATACACATAAGAAACAACCGGATCACCGCCACTCCATGACCATGCGCCAGCATAAGGATAATTCGCCGTTGAATAGGTTAGATAATTCGAACTTCTTATATTACCTAGAGTGAGATAACCGTTTCTAAAAACATCAGGGCCTGTTGATTCATGAAAATTTGTATAACCGACATAAAGAACATTCGGATTTTGCGGATTGATTTCAATCGTGTTGAACTGCATGGTTCCAGAAGCGGTTCCGTACACCACGGGTTCCTGGCAGGTCAAACTCGTTGCGCTGGCATGTGGTGGTGTCCAGACGCGGTCTTCATAAACAATATAATTTCTGTCTTCACGATCGTCATAGAGAGTGCCATTATATTCGTATGTCGAATTTGCAGTATTCCAGATAAATCTAAGAACACCCTGGTCCTTGCCCGCTGCATACATATAAGTGTCATTAGTGGGGTCAATCACTACAGATGAGAAAACCTGAGTGAATGCACCATAAAGTGGGCCTCCTACACCTGGGACCAGCCGAGCCCCAACAGCAATAGGGGTCATGGAAGCAGTAAGGTTGTTAATAAGAAATAGCCCGGCATTAGTTGCGGCGACCAGTCGCGTCGGATGCTGAACACTCATGGCCAGGTCGTTAATGATGTATTTTTCGTTAATGCCCACATCATCTTCACTGAGGTTCGCAACAGGATTCCAGTTTATGACAGTATTCTCGTCAGCAGAAGCAGGAAAATTCGTTCTGTATGCTCCGAAACCGTTTGTTCCTGTATAAAGAGTTCTGTCAGCAGCTGCCAAAGTTTTTGGATCGATCTGCATACAATAAATCGGGAAAGTTGCGTTTGTTGTACTCTGCAAGCCATTGCCTTTGGGCACCCAGAAATCAAGCAGCTTGATCGAAGTTTCAGCAAAGGCAGTCGGTTTTGAAACGCTTACTGCTTTGAGAGTGACTGCCTCCTGAACTGCGGTATCAGGAGCCGTATATTTGCCGGTTGTATCGACTGTTCCATAGGTTGAGTTTCCACCGGCAATGTTCTGAACATACCAGGTAACGCTGGTATTGATGGTCGGATCGGTTACCGGGCCAACCTCGGCAAAGAACTGACGTTTGCCGACTTCAAGAGTGACATTGACATTGCCATCGGTAACATCATCTGTGTCGGCGCTGAATCCGTCATGAATTCTGACTTTGAGGGCTTCAAGAAGTTTTACGGTTGCCACAGCTGAGGCTGTAGCGTCATCCTTGCTGGTCGCTCTGACGTTGATCACAGTAATAGATGCAACTGGCGGCGTAAATGATGAAGGCCACAGTTCAGGGGGCAGATAGAGGGCATCGAGACCTGAAGTATCAAGCGTTCCGTTGACAGCTGAAATGTAATTATCAGCTTTAACCCAGATTGTGTCAGAAGCGTTTTTGAATTCCCAGAAAACTTCTGAACTGGTTGCATTGGTAACGTTAGCCTGGAAATTGATACCGGTCGTATCTGCCAGATAAATACTCTTCGTTTTAGGAGTGACCGCGATGGTTACTCGTGGAGAAAGAGTAATAATGGCTGTGTCGTCAATCGATGAGTCAGTTGCATAGACTGCTTTCAAGGTTACGGTTGTGCCGATTGCGGGAGCACGCACCTCGACACTGTGCTTGCCGTTGGTTGAGTTGGTGGTTATTGCCGCCAACCCGTTAGAGAAAGAAGCTCCTCCAGTCAGAGTCCAGTTCAGAGATTCGGTAAGCACTGAGGCTTCAGCTACAAAAATTGCCCGACCGTCATATAGGCGCATGGTAGTTGTAGCAGGAGCTATATAAACATAATCGCTGCCAAGAATTTCATAGAAAATGATAGCACTTTTGGATGGGTCTTCGTTGGAAACGATCTGAATTGCTACCGGATTATTAGTCGGAACGCTGCTCGGTGCCGTAAAGGTTAACGAAGCGAGTTTGTCGGTAGGCGGAACAGCGACAGCCGGGTTGTCGGTAATGGTTGCAACACCGCCGGACGGGTCGGTTATTTTTGCCAGGCCAGGCATACTGCTGTTAACAAAGCGAACCAAAGTGGTAGCAGTCTCATTGACCTTGATTTTATAATAAGTTGAAGGTACCGAGACTTCGATCTGGGTCTGGAGTTCGAAGCTGACCTCGTCGTAAACAAGTGGGTTACTGCCAAATAATTCAGCTTTGATGGTAACGCTGGCCGGAGTGGTAATGTTGTTCGGAGCGGTGTAATAGCCGGTACTGCTATTGATGATACCAACTCCTGTCGTTGGCGAAGCTGTCCAGCGCACGGAACCTTCGACGTTTTCAAGAGTGGCGAGAAACTGCTGGGTCTGCCCCGAATAGAAAGGCCCAACTGACTTCGGGCTGATGTTCAGGCTCGGGCCGAGAATCTTGATCGAGGTAACCGACAGTGGGGTTTCATTGCCGACCGCGTCAGAAAATTTATAATAGAGGTTAAAAGTACCATTGCCGATAAAATCACCCTGATCGAGAACAATCGGCGCGACTGGCAGTGAAGAGGTTTTAAAGGTCGTCGGCAAAGGTGAACCGGCAGAGGCCAGCTGGTAGGAGGCTGTGGCAGTGTCGGGGTCTACTTTGGTCAGATGCAGGTAAACCGGCAACGAGCCGACCGCAACCTCAGTCAGAGCATTTGAAGTCGGGGCCACGGTCTGACGCAGAATTGCCGTATCGCCGGTTGGAGCGGTATTGTTTACTGTAACTGCCAGCGAAATCACATCGCTTTCAACCCAACTGGCCGTCGGAGAGTAAAATTTGCAATAAATGGTCTGGGGGCCGGTTAACGAACCCAGTGAAAAAATCTTCCTCGATGAATAGGCATCCCGCAGGGTCAGGTCAGTGAAACTGGCGATACTTGTTGTGATAAGCATCTGGTCGGCGCCAACCGCATAGAGGTCGAGATCGACCCAGTTCTTGTTCATCGGCTGAGCGTCACGGGTAGCGATGGTGGCACTCGCAGGACCGCGAACGGTGATGCTGTCGCTAACCGTGACGTATTCATTGCGGGTATTGTGTTTGAAGCGGGCATATACAGTCTTGGTGCCGGCCTGTTTGTTCGAGAAAATGAACGGCTGATCGATGGCTGCCACATCGCCAAGACTGAAAAAGTCACCATCTTCTGATAGCCGCATTACGCCCGAATAATCAGCGCCGGTGGTTACATTGACAGTCGCTGATGAATAGGTAGTGAAGGAATCGCCACCGTTGAGAACGATGGATGGCGAAGCGGCCGCCGGATCGGTCTCGACATTTACATCCAGCGAAATGATCGCGGTTTCGACATGGCCGGTATTGCGATACCTGGCATAGATTGTGTGCTTGCCGTCGGTTTTGCCGAGCGCCATATTCACTGAATAGGTGAAGCTGGCCCACATGGTATCACTGGCCAGCAGAGCGTAGTTTTCGGTCAGCAGCATTTCGTTGGCGCCGGTGGCAAAAGGCCTGAGATTGACCGTATAGGTCGAAAGCGGCTGCGTATCATTGGTTGTCAACGTCTGGCCGGTTGGCCCAGCAAGCGTAATTGCATCGTTGGCAACCGTGAAAACGCCAGAAGCATTCTGATAACGAACATACAGTGTCTTGTCACCGGCAGTCGGGGAGAACTGGTAATTATGCTGCATCGAACCGTCAGGGGCGGCAATATAAGTCGTGACGGTGGCGCCTGCAAAACTCAGGCTTTCGGAAACCGTGAAACTGGCGGCATCTGAAGAAAAAAGGCGCAGCGAAACAAGCGGATCACTGCTGCTCAGATCGCCGTTGTTGATAAGAACGCTTGCGGTTGCCGGATCTGGAATATCGACCGTGACATTCAACGTCATGACCAGTGATTCAACGTTCTGCAGATTGCGATATTTCGCATAAATCGTGTGATTGCCTTCAGAAGTGGTCAACTTGAACGGCAGGGCGTATGAGAAACTTGCCCAGTCGATGCCGGCGGTCAGGCTGGCGTAGCTTTCGCTGATCAGCATTTCGTTGGCACCATCGGCAAACGGTTTCAGGTTGATCGAATAAGTGGCGAGCGGCAAAGCATCGGAGGTTGTCAGAGAATTGTTCGTCGGGCCGGTCAGGGTAATGCCGTCATTAACCAGAGTCAACACACCCGAGGCATTGGCGAATCTGACATAAACTGTTTTATCGCCGGCTGATGCAGACAACTGCATGTTATAGAGCATAGATCCATCTGGGTTGCCAGGGATGTAAAGAACCGGGGTTGCACCTGCAAAATTAAGGCTTTCAGAAACCGTGAAGCTGGCTGCATCATGGGAATACAGGCGCAGCGACACGAGCCGGTCACTGCTGCTCAGATCGCCGTTGTTGATAATAACGCTCGGGCTTGCCGGCTCAGGAAGGTCGACCGTTACAGACAAAGTCATGACTGAAGATTCAACATTGTAGAGATTTCGGTATTTGGCGTAAATAGTGTGATTACCCTCAGAGGTCGTCAACTTGAACGGCAGGGCGTATGAGAAACTTGCCCAGTCGATGCCGGCGGTCAGGCTGGCGTAGCTTTCGCTGATCAGCATTTCGTTGGCACCATCGGCAAACGGTTTCAGGTTGATCGAATAAGTGGCGAGCGGCAAAGCATCGGAGGTTGTCAGAGAATTGTTCGTCGGGCCGGTCAGGGTAATGCCGTCATTAACCAGAGTCAGCACCCCAGAAGCATTCGCGAATCTGACATAAACGGTCTTATCGCCCGCAGAAGACGATAACTGCAGATTATAAATCATCGAGCCATCTGGGTTGTTTGCAACATAAAGCACTGGCGTTTTACCCGAGAAATTCAGGCTTTCAGAAACCGTGAAGCTGGCGGCATCCGAAGAATACAGGCGCAGAGTAACCGCCGGATTGACAGTCGTGAGATCGCCGTAGTTCACCAGCACAGCTGCCGACGCCGGTTCCGGCAAATCGACCGCAACTACCAGCGACATTACCGGAGTTTCGATATTGCCGGTGTTGCGGTATTTTGCGTAAACGGTATGATTGCCCTCGAAGGTGGCAAGGTTGAACGGCAGGGAGTATGAAAAGCTGGCCCAGCCGCTTCCCGAGGTAATATTGGCAAAACTTTCGCTGATGAGCATTTCGTTGGCATTTTCTGCAAATGGCAGCAGATTGACCGTATAGGTAGCCAGAGGCAGAGAATCGTTGGTAGCCAGAGAGTAACCGGTCGGCCCGGTTACAGTGATGCCGTCATTAACAACGGAATAAACCCCGGAAGCATTGGCGTAGCGAACGTAAACGGTTTTTTCGCCTGCCTGCGGTGAAAGCGTGAAGGGGAAGAACATCGACCCGTCTG
>CAYYUI010000093.1:0-11307 GCA_964474705.1 uncultured bacterium | reverse complement strand
GCGGTCAGCTGAGCATAATCTTCAGTTACCAGCATTTCGTTGGCACCATCGGCAACCGGCCGCAAATGCATGTTATAAGTTGTCAGCGGCAGAAGATCTGGGGTTGAAATACTGTAACTGGATGGCCCGACCAGATTGATAGAATCGTTCACGACTATGAATGAGCCGGAGGCATCTTCAAAGCGCACATAGACATTTTTTACCCCGGCGAGCGTCGACAGCTGATAACCGGTTTTAATCATCGCGCCAGAAGTGGTATTCGCAACATAAGGCTCTTCGGCGACACTGCTGAAAGTATCGCTCTGCGAAATCTTTATTTTGGTGGCTGTTTCAGAAAACAGGTTCAGGCTAACCTCACGACGGTCGGTAGAGGAGTCACCGTCGTTGATCTTGACCGTTCCATTGACCGGACTGTATTCGGTGCCGGGTTCAAGAATCACGACCGGCACGATCTGAATGGCAGAGCGATTGCCAACTCCGTCGACAAAGCTGTAATAGAGGTTGAAAGTGCCATAACCCGAAAAATCGGCTGGATTCATCGGAACCGGCAGAATAGGCAGCGAATAATCGAGCAGGGCCGGCACCGGAGCATCGGCACGTGCAAGGCGATATGAAACGGTTGCCGTCATCTTGTCCGCGATATTGAAATGCAGGTAGAAAGGCATAGAGGCGGGAGAAATTTCGCTTACCACTGCAGAATTGGAGGCGACGTTAGTGCGGAAAGAAGCAGTATTGCCGGTCGGCACGGTTGCGTTGACCGACACAGACGTCTGCAGAAGATCCGTTTCTATCCAGGTGGTGGTTGAGTTGTAAAACCGGCAGTAAATCGTATGACTGCCAACCCGGTTTTCAAGCGGGAAAACCTTGCGGTAGCTGTAGGGCTCCCAGTAAAGGGCTGGGCTTGAAAAACTGGCGAGACTTTCGCTTATCAGCATGCGGCTGGCATTTTCAGCATTGAGACTCAGTTCAACCCACATTTTGTTCAGCGGCAGCGCATCACGAACCGTCATGGTCGCATTAGCAGGGCCGACCAGAGTAATCGAATCGCTGGCGAAGCCGAAGGTTCCGGAAGCACTCTCGAACCTCGCATAAATTCTTTTGCTGCCGGCGGTGGGTGGCGAAATATCATAAGTAATATTCATACCGTTGGCACCAGAAACATAGGTGATATCGGGTATGGTGCTGAAGCTTTCGAGCTGCGAAACTCTAACCTTCGTCGCAGTGGTTGAATAGAGATTCAGATTGAGGCGACTGCTCTCGCTGACGGCATCGCCGTTATTGATGGTTATCTGACCGGTGGTCGGCGTCACGACCTGGTTCGGGTCTATAATTAGTATCGATGTCACCCCGAGAGCACTTTTGTTTCCAACGCCATCGCTGAATTGATAATAGAGATTGAAAATTCCGTAACCCCCGAAGGAAGCCTGAGTCAGCAGAATCGGAGCAACCGGAACCACTTCGGTCTGCATATCGGCGGCGGCAGGAACGGCCGCCCCACCCGCGACTATTTTCCAGGCAATGGAAGCGGTGTCTTCGTCAACAATGTTGAAATGCAGGTAAATCGGCATTGAAGCCGGGGCAACCTGGGTAACTCTCGTCGAGTCGGCAGCAGCCGTTTCCCTGAATGCAACCGTGTTACCGGTCGGCGCCGAGGCATTGACCGTCACGGTCGTCTGCACCGGCAGGCTTTCGATCCAGTTGGTGGCGGCATTGCGGAATTTTGCGTAAACGGTTCGCTGGCCGGTCTGGTCACCGAGCGGGAAAACCAGTGAGTTCTGGTAGGCTATCCAGCCGGTAGTCATAGATTTGATCGAAGGGTCGTCAGTGACAATCATATCAGTGGCACCTTCGGCAAAGAGCTCGAGCTGCACCCAGTTTTTGTTCAGAGGCTGGGCTTCACGGGTCAGAATCGAAGTGCTTGCCGGGCCACGCGCCGTTATCAGGTCGGTGACGATTTCGTAATTAGAACTCTGCGGGTTGAAAAACCTTGCATATACCGTCTTCTGACCGTCAGCGCGTGTGATATCCCACAGAGTGTCGGCAACTGGCAGCACTGCCGAGTTGTAGAAAGTTCCGTCGTTCGAGAGCTGCATCTGTGTATAGATACCGGAAGTCAGCACTTTTACCTGCACGCGTGAGCTGGTGGTGATGGCATCGCCAAGATTGACGATAATGGCAGGCGTAGCCGGTGAAGTTTCGGTTATCAACACATCGAGAGAGAGCACGGGAGTCTCGACCTGGCCGGTAGTACGGTATTTGGCATAAATCGTATGCTTGCCGACATATTTTTCGAGATCGAAAGAAGTGCTGTAAACAAAGGGGCGCCAGAGAGATTCGCTGGCGAGATTGGCATAAGATTCGGTGATCAACATCTGCGCCGCATTGAGCGCAAAGGGGCGCAGATTGACGCTGAAACTGCCAAGCGGTTGAGTATCGGGGGTTGTCAGTGAATAACTGGCCGGGCCAACCAGAAGAATCGAGTCGCTGCTGATCGAAAAAGTTCCGGAGGCATCTTCCATGCGAACGTAAACACGCTTTTCACCGGCAACCGGGCTCAGCTGAAAGCCGGTGATCTTCATCGTGGTAGTGCCGGTAGTCGGCACAAACGCCACATCAGCAACATTGCTGAAATTTTCATGTTCAGCCAGACGAATTTTTTTGGTTGAATCCGATACGATAGTCAGTGATACAACTTTCGACTCGGTGCTCGGGTCGCCATCGTTGATTTTGATGGTGCCGCTGCTCGGCGGTTCACCTTCGACTTCGATGCTTTCGACGAGTATTGTCGTTGTATTGCTGGCATCATCGAGAAACATTGCATAAACGCTCTGCAGCCCATAACCGCCAAGCGTCCAGGCTTTGGTTTTGCTGTAGCGCTCGAGGCCGGCGCCCGCGAAGCTCTCGTTATTCGAAATCATCATATAGACTGATTCGCCCTCGTCGCCAGTGACCTCGAGAGTCAGTTTGACATTGAGCTGCTGAGTTGTTTCATCGCCACCGTTGATCAGCAGTGAGGGGTTTTCAGGAGCTTTGGTATCGAGGGTAATCCTTGCTTC
This sequence comes from uncultured bacterium, assembly GCA_964474705.1. Lineage (GTDB taxonomy): Bacteria > Muiribacteriota > Ozemobacteria > Ozemobacterales > Ozemobacteraceae > Rifleibacterium. Next base: position 8,251 of record CAYYUI010000093.1, on the reverse strand, counting down.
GACAGGTGCCGAGATATTACCGAGCGAATCTTTGAAGCGCACATAAAAGATTTTAGCGCCATCTCCAGAGGACAGAACATATTTGTATGGGTTGGCAAATTTAAGCCAGCTGGCGGTATCAGAAAAAGTATTCGTAGTCTGAATCTGCATATCAGTAGGCTGCTTGGAATAGGTAAAACTAAGCAGAGCAGTATTCTGATTGGTTTTGAGAGCCCCATTGTTGACCACCACTTCAACGACCGGGCCAGCGGTATCGAGCTGAATGGTTGCAGAAAAAACTTTTGTTTCATCAGCTTTGCCGCCCTTGAATCTGACATATACAGTCTTGGGCCCATCGCCGGAAGTAATCCGCATTTTCCGGGTGCTGGTGTATCCCTCCCAGAATGAGCTGAGAAAATCAGCTCGGTCAGAAACCTGCATCTGGGTAGCGCCGGGGTAGAGAAGGGTCAAAATCACGTCAAGCTGGTTGGTCAGAGCTTCGCCGCTGTTTATCCAGACGCCAAGATAGCCGGAACTATCGGTCTGCAGAAGAATCGAGTCGTTTATGACCCCACTCATGTTGCCGAGAACATCGCGAAACTGCACATAAACTCTGCGCGTGCCATCGCCTGATGTAAAAGTGATATCCTTGGTCAGGGAAAAGGTTTCCCAGGGTTGCGAGGTCAGGTCCTCGCTGGTGCCCACCCGCATCTGGCTTGCTCCTTCCGCATTCAGATATATGCGGTTGGCAAGATTACGGGTGGTCATATCACCATTATTGATGCTTACTGAGAGGTTGCCCGGGCCGACCGAGGTCGTAGTTGTCGTATATAAAACCGGGTATGTAAGGTTCTGGCCATCCTGTGACTGGGCTTTGATCGAAAAACCGTAACGGGTTCCGGGCACCAGACCCGTAATAACAGTTGAATGTGTGGTTTCATAGCTGGCACCGGTCGAAACCGTTGAAGGATTGGCGGTAGAAGGACCGTAAGAAATCTGAGCGACGGTCGAAACGGTCGAACGGAAACGCAGGCGAACCGAAGAAGATGTGACCTGATCGAGAATAACGCTCTCGAGTTCGATCAAAGATTTTTCTGGAATGCTGACCGGATTGGCGGCAATAGCCTGAGCACCACTGAAAAATAATATTTCTGATTCGCCGGTACTGGCATAGAGATTGTAAACACCAGCCGGAATATCGGAAAAAGCAAAGTTACCCTGCGAATCGGTGCGGGTGCTGCCGACCACCAGGCCGGTCGCATCTTTCGCAAGAACAGGAATTCCGCCATACAGGGAAGTTTCGGCAAAGTAAACTCGGCCGGAAAGTAGAGCACCGGATGTATCCACCGGCCCAAGGGGCGAAGTTCCACCCCCACTGCCGCCACCACCACCTCCGCCGAGGCAGCCAATGAGAACGCAGATCACCGTTGCCAGGGCAATGACTGACAAATTTCGCATGATACTCAGTTTATCACGTCATCAGCGGCAAAATCAATCAGCAGCGACAAAATTAATTCTGTCACTGCCAGGAGCGAAACGACGAAGCAGTCACAGTTTTAAAGCTGCCGATCGCTTCGCGGCGCTCAAAATAACAGGTTACGAAGTGTCATTGCGAAGGGCAGAGCCCTGAAGCAATCGTGGTCTTAATGGTAGAGATCGCTTCGCGGCGCTCAAAATGACAGGTTACGAAGTGTCATTGCGAAGGGCAGAGCCCTGAAGCAATCGTGGTCTTGATGGTAGAGATCGCTTCGCGGCGCTCACAATGACACATCGCAAACAAAGACTCAGTTGATTTTGTCGTATTCTTCAGCTGAAAGGGCTTCGTCTTTCCAGTTGATGATGGTGAAGCCGGCGATCGGATATGGCGGAAAGTAGTCACCGCTGCCGCGCACAAAGGTGGTATCGAACACATTTCGTCTGACAACCGACTGGTCGTTACGTAACGATCCGTTCAGGTATGGCTTCACCGGCTGATTACGCAGGTGAATCATCGACCCCATATGTCGGATGATGAAGCGGCTGTTTTTATCTATCCATGGAAATGAGCGCATCTCAGGGCTCTGAATATTGCCGAGTTCGTTACCGACCTTGTCGGTGCCGTTGGCGTTGCTCCAGCGGGCGTTAAGCTCCGCAGAATCGATCAGCATGGCATTCACCGTCATTTCTGGCAGGCGAAAGCCGGAACGCGGGTGTTTCATCGTCAGCTGGAAAATACGGTCGGCAATGTTCCAGGGGCCAAGGTTTGCATCAGGCTCACCTTCAGCCATTTCCTTTTCAGCCTGATCGAGAATCGACTCGATGATCTTGTCTCGGGCACCGGCCAGAATCGTTCCGGTCATGTAGGCACGGGCACCGATGCCCTCATAGATGGCAGTGCGCTTCAGAGTGCTCTTGATGGCAAAACGGGCTTTGTTTTCTTCGGGTTTATCGCCGGGCTTGAGATAGTTACGCAGTTTTTCGAGCGCCGGGTGCATTGGCAGCCCCGCCGTTGTCACCGGGATAATTTCAGGCGGCTGCTTGGGCAGTGAAAACAGTGAATTGATCGCGGAAAAGTTCAAAGCAGTCATCGGCAGGCGTTTGTCGTAATTACCGGTGCTAAGACGCGGCGGAAAAACGACGCCGGCCAGCACCAGTTCGCTCATGTCCTCGTCTCCGAGCGCCATCGCCAGATCGTAATCTATAACTGTCGTCATTTCGTTACGAAGAAACAGCAGCGGATTCGAATAATCGAACCAGATACGGCCCATCGACAGCACCTGAACCCCATTCTTGTCAGTGCCATTGCGCGGTTCCTTCGTATAATCCTTGAAGCCCAGCGTGTAATTCTGCGGGTTATCAGGATTGGCATTGAAATCGCCGGCGATGTAGACGTCTTTTTCACAGAAGATGGTGAGCGCTTTCCAGGGCGGGTTGCCCCAGATGCGTAGCGGCACTTCGGAATAGATGAGTACCTTGTCTTCCTTGTTCTGGTATTCCCAGCCAAAAAACAGATCATATACCGCTTCGCCAGGCTTTGCCGGGTTTCGCCACTTTGATTCTGAGAAACCCTTGAAGCTGCTGCCGGCTTTGAGTATTTCGGGAGTCGGTTTACGGGCATTGCGGAAATAGAGAGGATTGAGCGGTGGCATTTTCTGAGGTCGGGCGCCATGATAGCCATCGAGAACGAAGCTGCCGATCAATTTGTCGCCTTTCTTTTCTGAATGCGTTTCAAACTTGTCAGGGTCGGTGGAATCGTTACCGGCCTTGATGGTGGCTCGCTTTCCGCCGATAAAATCAACTTGAACCGGAGATTCAGCCCGAATAAAACCAGGGGTCGAAATCTTTTCCATCTCGAGCAGGTCGGCGCCGCGATCGAAGTTACCACGCCTGGTAAAATTGATCATTTCATGACCATAGAGACGGCCGGTCTTCATCTCACCGGAAGAAACCCGAAATGGCCCGTAGCCGCCTACGTCCAGCACCTGCCCGTCATAAAACAGAAAATTACCGGGAACGAACTTTTCGAGCACCGTCGAAATGCGCCGGCATGAATCTTCGACCCTCCCAACCGCCTCGAGCAGAAAATAGCGATGTGACTCGTCGACGGTCTTGGTATCTGGATCATTATTTGACTTGATCAGCTTAACCCGAACCTTGAACTTGCCGGAAAGCTTCATGGCCGGCATTTCAATCGAGCCTGCGTAGGTGCCCCGATCATTTTTTTCGAGACGCAGAAGCTCAAAACCTTCGAGATGATTGTAACGTTTCTCTGACGCTGAGGGCCAGCCGTCTTCCGGGATATATGGATTTCCGTGGGTAACGAACTGGTAATCGGCGCGCATTTCGGCAAGAACGCAATGCAAACCGGCTTCGGCAACACTCAAAGCCATGTAATCACGGGCGGATTTTGACAGCAGATGTATCTGGCCACTTTGAAAATTCAGCATGGCTCCAGCAAGAATGCCGAGCACCAGGCAGACCATCAGCACCACGATGATAGCCTGACCGCGTCGTTGCAACATGATAATCATGGGCGCACCCCATTGAGCCTGCCTCTAAGGTTGAAGCAGGTGCGAACCCGGTGAGCGATGCGCTCGGAAGCGTCGCGCTGATCACCCTTTCTGACGAAAGAAGCACTGACATGCACCAGATATGGCCCGGTGCCATCGAGTTCGTATGGTTCGGGAGTCACGAGTTCCTTGAACGGCAGATTGAGCCCAAATGCCTTGAGGCTGATCGGTTTTCTGTTTGTAGTGAAAACAAGTATTTCACGAACTCCGTCGCAGATTTTTTTTTCGTGGGTTCGCCCATCGGTATTGGGAAGATCGCCTTTCGCAATGCGGTAAAGATCACTGGTGCCGTCTTCAGACTTGCGCAGCTGATACTCGATGATTTCTTCGCGCAGAAAATCGGGCGATGGCGGTTTGATGGCAAAATCGAAAACCTGGCGGCGCAGTACGAGAATTTTGCCTTCGTTCAGGTACATCAGCTTGTCGACCGTCTGGCGATTCGTCTGCACCGGGTATTCAACCCAATTGGCATTGCGGATATCGTTGCCGAAGTGAGCGAAAAAGCGCCGGGCACTCTCGTTGACACCGATATGCTCAAGTGCGGTTTTGATGGTGCGTACTTCGGCAAAGAACAGGCGATAGATAATCAGCATCAGCAGCACGAAAAGCCCTGCCACAATGATGATTTCCATCAGAGTGACGGCACTTCTTCGGCTGCATGTCTTGGTAATCATTTTTTTACCAGATATCACAGTGAGTCGTCACGACTTCAAATTCGAGAGGCCGGTTATCTTCTTTCGATTTCCAGGCAACATTAACCTTGACCAGCTTCAAACCTGATTTAAAGACTTTGCTCGAAGATGGAACCTCTTTGATACTTATGGTGCGGCGATATTCGACTCCGGCAATCTCGACAACCGGCAGAAAACCGTCAGGATTTTTGTCATAGACGTTGTCGGCGGAATGGAAATCAGCCAGAAGCGTGTTTTCACCTTTATCGCCGTCAAGGCCGAGCTCTCCGGAGCGGGCAGCGCGGATAGCCTCGATCGCCTGATTGGCAAGGAATATGGCGTTTTCGTAGTTTCGAACTTTTGCGACCCCGGAAAAACTGTTGGAGATCGTCCAGCCGATGGTGAAGACAACGGTCATCAGCAGACCGGCAACCATTATCTCCACGAAGGTCATCGCCGTTCTGCCTGCTGTCATACACCACAATTTTGTCGCTCTGAAATGCATATATGTCTGTTAATTCTACCATATACCCGCGTTTCGCTCACCAAGTTTTCATAAACTGCTGGGCGAATTATGTGACAAAGGGCTGCTGCCGGGTGGCAGCAGCCCTTTGTTTCGGAGCTGTTTTTGCGAATCAGAAGAGGTCGGCGGGGTTCAGGCCGGCTTCCATGATCAGCATATCAGGGTTACGCACAGTCGGAGCTGAGGCCGCGCCATCGCGGGCCGGACCGTTGCAGATTTCCTTAACCATGCCTGGATCGAATCTCGGGTTTTCGAGAACGGTGCCCTGCTGGTTAGGAGCATCGGCAGTCGGCACCCAGACGAAATCGGGGTGATTTTTCCTGGAGTCGCCGGTCCATTCGGCTGAGACGATATTGTTGTTTTCGTCAAGAATCAGGTTATAGGTATAACGTAGAGTGAACCATTTGCAGCCCAGATAATCGGGGTGAACATCGTCATTCACGAACCAGCAGGTGGTGGTCACCTTGAGTTTGCGGTCATCAAACCAGCCGGTGGTCCAGTTGGACTCGAACTTGTAGAGCGGGTAGTTCCAGACCATGCGGTCAGCTTCGATATCACAGATCATGGCGCCTTTTTTGTTGCCGATATAATTGATCAGCAGACGATGAAATTCATCTGGATAAATATCGTCACGGTCATCACCAGAGTTGCCCCAGTTGCGGTTACCGTAGAAGTTACAGTAGGTATTCATGTAAACTTCTGAAAGGATGGCCTTCTGGTCGGCAGTAGTGAATTCGATACCGTTGCGAACCCGGTTGACGGTAGGTTCTGGAGTGAGAATCGAAGCAGCAGACCAACCGTTGCAGTGGCCTTCCCAGCCTTCGGCTTTGGGATTGTAGTGTGAATTTCTAACATCTGATTCCCAGGCGTGGGTACCTGGATTTTTGCCGGTGCGAGACTGCACATAGGCATCATATCTTTCGAAGGGCGAAGGGCTGTGGCCGGGCCAACCTTTGACCAGAAAACCTTTCTTACGAGACCACCAGTCTCCTGACCAGGGTGCAGGCTTGATTTCGCCTCGGGCTGAACCGTCTTCAGCGACTGCGATAAAGGGAGCGGCGACCAGCATCATTGCTACAGCAAGTATCAGCTTTTTCATCAGTTTTCACCTCCGTCGGTGTTGCCCGATTCGGGCAGCGGAGTCGGTGTAGAGGGTGGTATCAGTCGTATTTTGCGATCACGCGATTCGGATGATACAGCCCAGGGCGAACCTTTCTGCCAGAGTTGAGTTAGACTGGTATTTGAGCGGGATTCGTCGATTTCGACCTGGTAGGTAGCCCCTGAAGAGCGATAGGCTGCGAAAGTGTCAGCGTGCTGCTTATCGGGAGCCTTGTTTTTCTGGGAAATAACGCGTTTAAACATCAGTCCGCCGACTTTGCGGAGTCTGGCAAACTTTTTGGCAAGAGCCTGACCGCGATAGGCGGCGAAACCATCGGCGCCCTGTACAGCATTTGAGGCTTTCTGGATCGGGAAAGAAGGCAGGTCATAAGGAACAACCGTATCTTCGGCGACCAGAGGCTGTGGGGAACCCGGATCGATTTCGCGGTCAGAAAATTTCATTCCGGAAGCGGTCGGAAAAATATCGATGACTCTTACCGGGCGAAGATCTTCGGCGGCAAGCCAGAGAACGGCCTGATTCTTCATTTCGCCGTTACGGGCATACACATGCAGGACATAGCAGTCCTGGCCATTGACTTCTTTGCGGGCCCTGACTTTGAAGACCCATTTAACTGGAGGCAGCCAGACCTCACCAGGCGACTTGAGATCGCGATAGGAAGCTTCGACCATCCAACGTTCGCCAATTTTCCAGGTCGGAACGAAGCCGTTATCTGACCCGGCGAAAACTTCACCTGCAGCCATCACTGCCAGCAGCAGCAACGCGCCAAGAATGATTGTTCGTTTCATTGTGACCTCCAGAACGCTCGGTACGTAATGTACAACAATTGTAAGAAATTAATCTGCACCCGTCAAGGCATGAAATGCCAATAGAAGAAAATTCATCCGACAGGGATATTGATACTGCGGCCGGGGAAAAAAGTTTAAAAATATTGTCCAGCCGGCCACAAAAATTCCGGCAAATAAAAAACGCGCCTACCAGGACTCGAACCTGGGACCCCAGGATTAGGAATCCTGTGCTCTATCCACCTGAGCTATAGGCGCAGCTTTTATGGTTGCATTTTACCAGTATCTTCTGGCAAAATCAAGTGTAACTTGAACCAGTCACGCCAGGTCGGCAACCGCACGCGAAAACCTGCAGAGAAAAACGCCCAGGCATCGGGAGATAACCTTGAAAAGAATCTTAAAACTGCTTATCCTGTCAGTATTCTGCTTTGCCATGCAGGCCGCCACGGCCGAAGACACCGGCAAGCTTATAAACAACAAATGCCGTGCGAACCTTAAAACGCTCAACGAGGGAACAGCGAAGTTTCTCGCCGACAATGATTCGGGGTTGCCAATGTGGGCAAATCTTGAAACCGTCACCACCTCGCTGATCGACCGCAAGTATTTTGCGGAAAAAATCGAATCGCCGACCCGCGACTGCAAATACAACCTCGTCGCGGTCAGTCGTGAAGATTACCAGTGGTATTGCGACCTGCATGGGGTGCTTGAAGGAGAGAAGTCAGTCACCTTCATGTATCACGAGCATCGTCTGACCGGCAAAACCAGCAAACGCTACGAGAACATTCCCAGATACAAGGAGCATGTCAAGGATATGCTGCGCTGGACAGAATACCAGCCAACACCGGGTGAAAAGCTGCGTTATCAATACAACAGCAGTCCGATCACCACGATCATCTTGTGTATATTTGCAGTGATCGCGCTGATTTTTATCTACCGCAACATCACCTGAGAGTCTGCCCCTGTGCGCCAGCCTGTCGCGGCGCGAAGCGTAGTGACGCGGCAGTCGTTGGTAAGGCACTAAGACTACGATTGCTTCGCTTCGCTCGCAATGACATACTTGATGCTGTCACTGCGAGGAGCGTAGCGACGCGGCAGTCGCTGGTATGGCACTAAGATTACGATTGCTT
>CAYYUI010000092.1:16435-17644 GCA_964474705.1 uncultured bacterium | reverse complement strand
CGATCAACAGTTCAATGAGAGTAAAACCTTTTCTAAGCATGTACATGCCCTCCTGATATTATTAGATCTTATGGCAAGATCTTAGAACCATAATGAGTTAGAACCCTGTTAACACCCCTGCGGGATAATCCGCCCGCTGCGGTATTCTGACCCCAACATTCTTTCTCGGCGGCCCGGGTGAAACTGCCCACCTTTACCCGCCACGGCACCTCCTGTTTTATGAGAGATTCCGATCCAGAACTTTGTTCCGTCAGGATAAATTTTTATTTATCACCTGCTATTTATATAGCAAAACCTGTACCACATTTTACTGCGGCAGAATTTTCACATCCTGGCTGCTGAGACAATAATTCTTGTCAGGGCTGGCTATATCGAAAATTTTATTGTGCTTTTCTTCTACAGTCAGAGTATCCCGGCCCGAAACGAAACAATCTGGAGAAGAAAGAGAATAAATAACCACTTTTGAGGCTACACACTTCGTCTTATTCTTAGTAATCATGTCATGAAGAAGACAATTGCCACCGGCTGTCGTCACACGAATTATGTCCGAAAAATCCTGAATCGTAGCGTCATCAGTTCCGATCATGCGACTGAAAGACAGATGCAATTCGTCGCTGACATTCTGAAAATCAACTTTGCCAGACTGGTTTTTATCGACCCATTTTACGCTCACCAAAGCCAAAGGCGGCTGATAAGGCATTTTGATGTTGTCATATTTACCGGCGGTGGTATCCAGTCGGTCTGGGCCGGTGGAATAAACAACACCGCTCAGCACATCGACCACATACGGAGCACCCCATGGGTCGATCGGCGATTTGTTCAGATAACGACCGGTCAACTGGCTAACATCTGAAAGACCATCATTTTTCGGGGCAACCACATCAGGGTAATCGCCTTCGCGTGTCTCGTAAACCGCCAAAGCTCTGGCAATTTCTTCGAGGTCGGTTTTGGCTTTCGCCACACGCGATTCTTCGACATAGTTCTGAACGTAGGGCAGAGCTGCACCGGCCAGAACAGCAAGAATGGTAATTACCACCAACAGTTCGATCAACGTGAAACCTTTTTTCATCATATTCTCCTGGGCTTTCTCCTGTTATTGGGGAAGAATGATTACATCCTGACTGCTGAGACAGAAATTTTTATCAGGGCTGGCAATATCGAAAATTTTATTGTGCTTTTCTTCTACAGTCAGAGTATCCCGGCCCGAAA
>CAYYUI010000092.1:7342-16335 GCA_964474705.1 uncultured bacterium | reverse complement strand
AATAAACAACACCGCTCAGCACATCGACCACATACGGAGCACCCCATGGGTCGATTGGTGATTTGTTCAGATAACGACCGGTCAACTGACTGACATCTGAAAGACCATCAGTTTTCGGAGCAACCACATCAGGGTAATCGCCTTCACGAGTCTCGAAAACGGCCAGAGCCCTGGCGATTTCTTCGAGATCCGTCTTGGCCTTGGCAATACGCGACTCGGCGACGTAGTTCTGCACGTATGGCAGAGCGGCGCCGGCAAGAATGGCCAGAATAGTGATGACCACCAACAGTTCGATAAGTGTAAAGCCTCTTCTAATCATAACATTCCAATCTCCTTAAGAGAATAATTACCGCAATGACATAATAGTGACAATCTGACTGCTCAGACAATAATTTCCGGTGCCAGGCGCCAGATCACGAACCCCTGCCCCATTGGTCAACCAGAAACTGTCACTGCCAGGGCCAAAAACTTCTTTTGCCCCGTTGGCAACCGATAACGTAATCAAATTGCCCGAACTGTCAAGTTTAATTGAACTCCAGTCCATGGCTGTGGCAATGTTCAACTTGCTGCTCCAGCCAAAATACTGCTCTGGATTCGCCGCCACCAGCGCCGGACTTGTCGCCACGACTTTTCGCGAAAAGACCAGCTGCAGATAGTCGTTAACATTCTGCGTATCGACGGCTCCGGAATTGTTGGCATCTACCCATTTAACCGCAACCAGCGCCAATGGCGGCTGATAGTTGGCGATAATATCGTCGACATTGCCATTGATACGATCGGGCCCGCTCGAATAGACGATACCAGATTCAGTGGCCACAACATAGGCCTTGCCCCATGGGTCAACCGGCGATGAATTCAGATAGCGGCCGGTCAGCTGATGCAGAGTGCTGGAATTATAGACACCTTCACGGGTTTCGTAGACGGCCAGGGCCCTCTTGATCTCTTCAAGATCAGTTTTGGCTTTTGAAAGGCGGCTTTCTGCCACGTAGTTCTGCACATACGGCAGGGCTGCCCCGACGAGAATCGCCAGGATGGTGATGACCACCAGCAGCTCTATCAGCGTAAAACCTGACCTTCTATTCACGAAAACCTCCGGTAAATAACCGTCATAAAAACCAAACAATGAACCAGCCAGTCTATAATTTAACACAATATTTATTTTTCTTATAAATAAATATTTCTTTATTTTTTATACTCACAAAATTACCAACCCGCAAGTAATGTACCCGACTTTTTTGCTGCAAATCCACGTTTTTGCCTGTGAAACCCACACCATTCATGCCCGGCCAGCCCCACCCGTGGCACAAACCACAACAATCCGCCCCTCCAAAGCCATCCCTCACAACCTCACTCTCTGGCAATAGCGAATACAACGTTTCACAGGCACTCTCCTGGCCGGCTTTAAACAGATCAGCCCGCCCATCGAATAAACTTCACCCCTTGTTGCATTTTCACACCGACACACAGGGAATTTTGCGCTTTTCACACAGAGGTTAATATACCGCACCAGGGAATTTTTCATCAACAAAATAGAGAATTTTTTATTATCTTTTGCTGCAACAACATTTACCTGCGTTTTTCTATCGTCAGATTGGCAACCTTGGCCAGAGGTTGCGGAATTGGCGAAAAATCGGTGATCGATTCAATAAATTCTCTTGGGAACAACATGGTTCGCCCTGGAATCACCCGTGGAACCATCGGCGGGGCAAACTCGATCTTTGCCCGATAAAGCGATTCGCCTGGTTTGATCAAAGCCGTTCCCAGAGCCTTTTCAGGATCGAAAGTCTCGAAGTCGACCGATAACGGGTCTTTCAGTTTCGCCGGCCGGGAGAAAGTAAGTTCAATCTGATCGCCAAAATCGACCATGTTGTTCATGTTTACGTCAATATACTCGGCCCTGGTAATGAAAAAATTCTGCGGCAGATAGCTGATGACGATATCGTCACTCTCAGAAGCAACCGTTGTCGTCTGCGGTTTGCCGTCAGGCCCGGTCGAGAACACGACACCAAGCTCAGGCGAATGAAGGTAATACACGCCCCACGGGTCGCGGGGAGGTTCTTTTTCAAGATAAGTGCCAACAAAAGTGCCAAGAGCATTTGGCGAGAAAACGGTTGCCGAAAAGTTGCGCGGTTCCTTGATGTTGTATAGCCGCACCGATTTGACCAGCTCGTCGATATCAGCGCGTGCCCGCGTGATTCTGGCCGTCTGAATATGCCGGCGATACTCTTCGATAGCGAAGATCAGCAACGACGACATGATCAGTATCACTATCAGCAGTTCGATCAGCGCAAACCCGTTTTTCACCCTGGCTATCATATTAATGCCTTCATTATGCCGCGAATTCAATCAGCGACTTTCTGCTGAGGTCAGCGTTTCTTCACCCTGATCAGCTGAATCGTCGAGATAATCGACATTCACGAGGCGCGGAGTGACGAGCATGATCATTTCAGAATTGTTAGTCTTGTCATTGTTGTGAGTCAACAGAGTCTTGAGCAGCGGCACCTTGTTCAGCAGCGACGGTGAAGTCTTCTGTTCTGAACCCTGCTGATTGATAAGACCGCCGAGAACAACCGTTTCACCGTTCTTGATGCGGACGTAAGTGTTGGTGTTTCTTTCTGAGCGATGAATCTGGCCATCATCGTTGATGCTGAGAACCGAATCGACAGTAGTGTTCAATTCCATGCTGATTTCATTGTCACGGGTGATTTCAGGCGTAACTTCGAGTCTGATACCGACCTGAACATCCCGGTATTCTTTGTAGACCTGGGGGGTATAACCCAGATAGCTGTTGCTGGCGGTTTCATAGCGATAGTATGGCACCGGAATGACTTCGCCAATGTTGATCGAAGCCTTCTTGCCATGCACGGCACGAATCTTCGGACTGGCAAGCACCTTGGCCTTGCTTTCCTGTTCGAGGAAATCAAGAGTCGCGGGTAGAGCGTAGTTGCTCGGCAGGCGACCGATGTCGGTGACGTTGATCTTGTAATCATCGAGCTTGATGCCGAGCTGTTTCAGGCTGGTGCGGTTGATTTCGACGAGCTTGACTTCGATGACCGCCTGTTTGACCTTTTCGTCGATGCTTTCGATGATCTTTTCGATCAGATTGAGATTTTCGACCGAGTCGTAAACCGAAATGGTGTTGATACGGTCGTTGTTCGAGAAATTTTCGGTATCGATCTTCTCTTTCAGCGATTTGCTGCTGCTGATCATTTTAACCACTTCTTCGGGTTTGGCGTTGACCAGCTTGAAAGTGCGATACTGCTTCTTGCCGAATTCGCCGGCGCTGTCGCGGGCCAGAATTACAAATGTATTGTCGTTGTGAGGTTTCTTGACCAGACCGTTGGTTTCGATGAGCAGATCGAGCAGTTCATCGAGATTGAGGTTTTCGACGTAAAAATTAACTTTTTTGTCTTCAACGCTCTCATGAATGATCAGGTTGATATTCATCATCTTGGAAAGGGTCTGCAGGGCATCTTTGAGGCTCAGATCGCGGAACAGCAGTTCGCGGGCTATTCTGGTATCATCAGCACCAAGGGAGATGACGGTAAGATCGCGGCCCTTTAGGGTATACTGAAAATTGCGCTGCAACAACAGATTCTTGAGAATTTCCCGCAGAGTGACATCCTGGGCACTGACGCTGAATTTGCCCTTAACACCTGAATCGGCGAAAATGCGCAGGTCGAATTTGACCGCCAGCGCATTGAGAATGGTCATCAGGTCTTCCTGGTCGAAATTCAGACTGACGCGCGCATCGAGAACATTTCGCGAGCCACCGGCTGAAGCGGCGGTTTCCGCCAGGCCTGAAACTGCAGCCTTTGAAGCGGCGGAGGTTTCGAGAACCAGGTTTTTGCCGATTCTTCTCGGGCTGACCTTGAGAGGTTCATTAAAAACAAGAACCGCCCGAACGACATCGGGGCGGCTGCTGACCTGACTGATGCGCATAAATTTTACCAGCGCGTGCGGAGCGGGGATGATCGTGCTGGCTGCGGCAAATTCCCAGTCGTAAAAATCGGCGCGCACAACTTCGGGCGCTTCCATGACCACATTGAAATCTTTGACTTCATGGGCAGGAAAAAGCACCAGACCGTTGTCGCCATAACCGGCCAGTTTAAGTTCAGACAGCTTCTCGGCTGCTCCTGCCGGCATGCTCAGCAGCAATGCCAGCAGCAGAACCAGCGTCAAACGCACCTTCCATAAGGAATGCCGCTGGTAGCCGCAGTCATTTAAAAACTTCATAAACCGCTCCTTAATCAGTCAACACTTTATAAAAATGAACATCCCTTCATCTTGTTTCGGCATATTCCATCGCCAAGTTTATACATTTATGAATTTTTTTCGGGAATATTTGATGTGCCCTGAAAATACGCAGGGAACGGTTTGAAACCGTTCCCTGCGCATATTTGAAACCGTTTGTAGAAGGGCTTGAAACCGTTCCCTACGCGCCGCCGGCAGCAGCGGTCGAACCGCCCGAGACGACACGCGCCATCTTGAAGATCGGCAGATACATCGCCAGAACGATGACCCCGACAATGACACCGATAACCATGATGAATACCGGTTCGACCATCGCGGTGATCTGATCGATGAGAAAATTGATCTCGTCTTCGTAAAATTCGGCGACCTTCTCGAGCATTTCATCGAGGTTACCCGATTCTTCACCGACCTCGATCATCTGGGTCGAAAGTTCGGGCATGATCTCGATCTTGGCGAGAGCGCGGGCGATCGGAATGCCGCCTTCGACTTCTTTGACCACGTCGTTGAGAGCGGCTCGCAGAATGACGTTTTCAATCGCTTCATTACTGATCTTCATAGCTGAAATAATGTTGATGCCCGATTCAAACAGAGTCGAAAGGTTGCGGGCATACATGGAAATCAGGTATTTCTGCAGCAGACCGCCGAATACAGGCACCTTCAGCTTAATCCAGTCGAAAAACCTTCGCCCTCCGGTTGTCTGGTTGATCTGGTAGAGAAGAATCATCAGACCGATACCTGATGCAAACAGCACCAGAATATTGTTGCCGAGGAAATTCGAAAAATCGATGACCTTCTGGGTCAGCCAGGGCAGTTCCTGGTTGAACTGTGCAAAAAGGTTGGCGAACTGCGGAATGATGAACAGCATCAGGAAGGTCACGACCAGGCCGGCAACCGCCGAAATGATCAACGGGTAAGTCATCGCACCGATGACGCGGCGTCTGATATGAATCGCCCTTTCCATGAGCTTGCTGAGACGGTCGAGCACCAGAAACAGACGGCCCGATTCTTCGCCGACCTTGATCAGATTGGCGTAAAGCATGCCGAAAACATCGTCATTTTTCTTGAAACATACGTGCAGCGGCATACCGCCTTCGACCTCTTCTTTGGCATCCCAGATGATTTTCTGAAAACGCCAGGTCTTCATCTGCCGCGAGAGAGTGCCGAGCGAACGCAGCACCGAAATACCGGCGCGGGTCAGTGTCGCGAAATACTTGGTGAACAGCAGCTGTTCGCTCAGGCCAATATGACCATAAAAAGGGTTCACATAAGAAAGAACCGAACGGTTCTCTTCGCCCGGGCCTTCCTGTTTACTCTCGTCAACGTTGTTGATGTCTACCATTATCGCTCTCCGAATCTGAGGGCATTATTTTATTCTACCACGGCATATCAGTACCGTTGTAACGGATTTTTATACTGCGCATCTGCTTGCCGCCGGAACCGCCGCCGTTGAAGTCATAATCGACCCAGGTGCAGGATGCGGGCGGCACCTGAAAAACATTGGTTTCGGCAGTTTTGGCAATATCAGGAATCTCGACACGAACGGTCGCAGCACCCTGAAGCGGGTTCACCAGACTCTCGACGACCGGCTGCTGCAAATATGGCCCCTGCAGAGCTTCGAAGCTGGTCGGGTAAGCCATATTATCTTTGAAATATCGGGAAACCGCGTCACGCACCATCTGCAGGTTCGCTTTAACCGCAGCCTGCCTGGCTTCGGGCAGAATGTCGCCATAATAGTTATAGCCGGCCCCGGCGAGGACGGCTATGATTGCGACAACTACCAGCATTTCCATGAGGGTGAAGCCCCCTCTATGCCTATTCATCTCTTACCATCATTACAGTTTGCTCAACCGGGCCCTTGAAATCGACGATCTGGCGATGCGCCCGGTATCCTTTGCGTTTCAGCGAAATTGCGCCGAATTCCTTTTTGATGAGGCTGATCTTGAAGGCGCCCTGCTTGTTGGTGGCGATCTTCATACCATCGAGCAGCACTTCGACATCCTTGAGCGGCTGTCTGGTAAAGGCGTCGATGACCGTGAAGGTAACCGATTCGGCGAGTCTGGTTTTCTGCAGATAAAGACGGGAAGGGTTGCCGGTTTTGAGCATTTCTTCGAGTCGGCCGGCAGCTGTCTGAAAACCGTCGGCGATAACGACCGCATAACCGCTGTCGTCATCGAGAAGAATCTGACCAAGGCGGTTCGACTGGTAAATCCTGTTGCCGAGCATCATGGCAACGTTGGCAATTCCGGTTCTCGAAGCGGCATCGACGACTTCCACCAACAACTGTTCGGGCTGCGAACCGGCAGAAACCGGAGCGCCCGCAGCGACGGGCAATTCAGAAGTCTGCTTCGCAGCTGCTTTGCTTTTAATAGTGATCTGAACCAGTGGGTCTTTGAGATATCCGTCTTCGAGCATCTGAGAGATGAGCTTGGCAGCGTCGACAGTCTTCATACCGCTCACGCCGACAGAACCGATCAGGGGCATCGTGATGCTGCCATCCTGGCCAACCTGCCTCTCAACCGTAAGCTCGGGTTCGCCCTTGACCCAGACGCTGATAAGGTCACCGGCCCGCAGCAGATTTGGCGACGCGGCATTAACCAGGCCGGTCGCACTGCCCAGGCAGATGATAATGAATATAAACCACTTAATTTTGTTCATATTTGTCCACTTATTTATCAGGCTGCAAACCTTATCGGACAATCATCAGTATTTATTTAGAAAAAAATAGCACATTTTTTTGAAGAAATTAATAAAAATTAACAGGATTTATCTGCCGGCCATAAATTCTGCCGGACAAACTACTCGACCACTCCAACCCGAGTCAGCTGTCAATGTTGTTTACGAGCCGACGAACTCGGAATATTCAACTCGATTCGATATTTGGCGACGGTGCGCCGTGCCAGAAAGATGCCGTCTTTTTTGAGCATATCGACGATATGACTGTCGGAAAGCGGCTTCTTCGGGTTCTCTGCCTTAACCAGATCGTCGATGCGCTTCTTGACCGCCATGGTCGAGACGTCTTCGCCGCTCTGGGTGCGGGCAGCACCAGAAAAGAAAAATTTCAGTTCAAAAAGGCCGCGCGGCGTCTGCACATATTTGCCGCTGGTAGCGCGACTGACCGTCGATTCATGCACCCCGGCCATGCCGGCGACATCCTGAAGCGTCAACGGTTTCAGATGCAGAATGCCAAAATCGAGGAAATCACGCTGCACTTCACATATGGCACGGGTAACGCTCAAAATCGTTTCCTGACGCTTGTCGACGTATTTGAGAAATGAACGTGCCGCTTCGAGCTTGTTGCGAATGAATTCGTAAGTCTCTTTTTCGGTTTTGTCGCGATTCTTCATCGCATCTTTATAGAGATTGTTGATGCGCAGGCGCGGCAGATCGCGCTCGTTCATCGTCACGACATACTCGTCGCCATCCTTTTCGACAAATACCTCAGGAGATACGTAAATCTCGTCGCCGGTCGACGGAAAGCTCGCACCCGGCTTCGGATTGAAACCCTTGATGATTTCGATGGCCGCCACGATGTCTTCAAGGTCATAACCGGTCGCTTTGACTATATTATTGATGCGGTTCTGCGCAAGATCTTCAAGATGCCTGTCGATAACGACAGTCACGGCATTGTCAGCGTAACCTTCGTCAGCAGCCTGAATCAACAGGCATTCACGCAGATCGAGGGCGCCGACGCCAACCGGGTCCATGGTTTGAATAGCCTTGCGAACCCGCTCGACCACAGCAGCATCAACCTTCAGCAGTTCGGAAATCTGCTCGCTGGTATGCCGCAGATAACCATTGCGGTCGATGAGCCCGATCATGTATTCACCGATTTTCAGCTCAGTGCCGTTGAGGTTCACTTCACGCAGCTGCGTCGTCAGATGTTCGCGCAGATTGCTCTTTTTCGAGACGAAATTTTCGAATGAGGTTTCTTCGTCGCGATTGTAACTGCCGGCAGATACCTTGAATTCAGAATGTTCACTGTCTTCGATATATCTCTGCCAGTCGACGCCAAAATCATCACGGCCTGATTCCTTGAATTCACGCGACGGCGGCCCGGCTTCGGGAAGCTTTTCGTTCAACTTCTCGAGCGGCAGCTCATTGGTCTTGACTGCAGTCTCGTCAAGCTCGACAACCGGGTTGGTTTCGAGAACCTCGATGATCTGATTCTTCAGTTCAACGCTGTTCAGCTGAAGAATCTTGATCGCAAGCTGCATCTCGGGAGTCATTTTCAGGGTCTGTGTCAGTTTTTGCGACAGCCCGAGCTTCAGTGAATTATCCATGATGACAAACCTTACAAGTTTTTAATCTGAGAACTTACTATCTGAGAGGTATTATACACTACAGAGAGAAGAAAACAAATTGTATTTCGACAGCGTGGGGCAAACGTGAACCTTATTTCTCTTCAACACTGGCATTACGACATGTTACCTGCGATTGCTTCAGGGCTACGCCCTTCGCAATGACAAACTTTACACTGTCACTGCGAGGAGCGCAGCGACGCGGCAGTCGCTGGTAAGGCACGAAGATTAACACTGTCACTGCGAGGAGCGCAGCGACGCGGCAGTCGTTGGTAAGGCACGAAGATTAACACTGTCACTGCGAGGAGCGCAGCGACGCGGCAGTCGTTGGTAGGGCACGAAGATTAACACTGTCACTGCGAGGAGCGCAGCGACGCGGCAGTCGTTGGTAAGGCACGAAGATTAACACTGTCACTGCGAGGAGCGCAGCGACGCGGCAGT
>CAYYUI010000092.1:0-7242 GCA_964474705.1 uncultured bacterium | reverse complement strand
ATTAACACTGTCACTGCGAGGAGCGCAGCGACGCGGCAGTCGTTGGTAGGGCACGTAGATTAACACTGTCACTGCGAGGAGCGCAGCAGCGCGGCAGTCGTTGGCAGGGCACGCTGAGAGAGATTCTTCTATCTCCGTTTATCTGTGGTGCGGGGGTCGAGCGGGTCTGTGTCTGCATCGGCCTTGAAAACCACCACCGTTACGCCGAGATCGCCCTCACCGTATCGCCCCGACCTGAATTTCTTTTTCCAGGGGCTGTTCTTGAGAAATTCGGTGACCGCCTTCTGCAGAGCGCCGGTTCCCTTGCCATGGATGATGAAAACGCGCCCCAGATCAGACTCACTGACGATCTTCAGATAGGTCTCCACTTCATCAAGCGCTTCTTCAACGCGCATACCCCTGACATCGATTTCACTCTTCAGCAGTGGCCTGACCGCGTAAACCTTGCCGCCACCGTCTTCGCGGGCTGACTGCTTGCGATTTCCCGGCATCAGCTCAGTAAGCGGCACCTGAATTATCTTGCCTTCGAAATCGACTTCAGCGCGGCCTTTTCCTACCTGACGCACAATCGTGCCCGGCCGCAGGTTCTGTTTCCAGACCACTGAAGCACCTGCAACCAGACTTGTCGGGTCGACCGGTTGCGCCTGTTCATTGACCGGCATCGGCGCAAAATCATCAGGCGGCGGAGCACTGAGCTCTTCGAGATGCTGCCGCGTCGAGGCATGCGCCTTACGGGCTTCGTCAAGCGCCTGATGCAGTTCAGGAGCGTCATATTTCGCCGCCGCCTGCCGCAGTCTGTTGATCAGCGTCTCGATGTCACGCAACCTGGCCCGCAATTCAGCGGTAAACTCTTCGGTCAGACGATCGCGCTTCGTTTTGCGGAACTCCCGAAGCTGCTGTGTCGTCTGTTCGATTTCCTGTTCGCGGCTGCGCAGGTTCGCCAATTTTTGCACGTAAGTGCGCCGCAGGGCTTCGGCGCGATTCCGTTCACGCTCGATGGCCTCGATCAGGCCCTTTTCGTCACGCCGTTCGCCGGCGGCGGTCTGAACAAGCTCTTTAAGTATCGACTCCGGCAGACCAAAGGCCCGCGCCATGGCCAGCGCGTTACTTTTGCCCGGAATGCCAAGCTGAAAGCGAAAGGTCGGCCGGAAAGTTTCATAGTCGAATTCCATTGCGGCATTGATAAAACCTTCAGTTGTAAAAGCCGCATGTTTCAAGGAATCATAATGTGAAGTCACGACACAGAAAGCGCCGCGACCGCTCAGTTCTTTGAGAAAACCGCAGGCAAGCGCGCCACCTTCGACCGGGTCGGTGCCGACACAGATCTCGTCGATGAGAATCAGCGAGCGCGGCCCGGCGATGTCGGCCATTTCCTTGAGCCGCTTCAAATGGGCGGTAAAGGTCGAAAGATGATCTTCGATACTCTGACTCTCGCCGATATCGGAAAGCACCTGATCGAAAACCGGGATCTTTGCATCGCGGCCGGCGAGAACGAAGTTTCCGGTCTGCATCAACAGAGCATTGATGCCGACCGTTTTCAACGCAACCGTCTTGCCGCCGCCGTTGGGGCCGGTGATGACTATGCAGCGCTGCGCCGGGCTCATTCTGATATCGAGTGGCACACAATTAGGATGAATCAATGGATGCCGGGCCTGACTGAGATGCAGGTCGGCTTTATCAGCAATTTCGGGGCGGCAGGCGTCGTATCTGACCGCAAATTCGCTGCGGGCCCGCACCATATCGAGCCAGGTGAGGGTCTCAAACTGTTCAGTCAAAGCGCCGAGCGACTGATAAAGCAGTGAGGTCAGACTGGTGAAAATGCGTCTGATTTCTTCGCGTTCCGAAAGGCGCAGCTGCGCCAGACGGTTGTTTATGGGCAGGAACTCGAGCGGCTCGATAAAGACCGTCTGCCCGGTCGCCGACTGGTCATGCACGATACCCTGAATGTGGCCCTGTGCCGAAGCCAGCACCGGAACAACGTAACGATCGTTGCGCAGGGTGAAGTAGCGGTCCTGGACATCTTCGGCGTGATGCGCCAGAAAGGCGTTCAGCTGCTTTTCGATATTGCCGACCATCTGCGTATACTCGCGCCTGATCGAGGCCAGCGCCGGCGAAGCATCGCTACGCACCTGACCCCGGTCATCGAGGCAGTCGTCGATGCGCTGAAAAAGCCCGCCCAACGGTGGAATGCCTTTTATGCGTTCGGCGAGACGACCGGAACCCTTGATTACCCATCCGGAGGTGCGGTTTTCGAAAGTCTTCTTCAGACCGGCGGCCACTTCGATATTCGCCTTGACCTTGAGAAAATCTTCGGAGCCCAGAACGGTTGAACCGGCCTGCAGCACCTCGATGATTTCACGAATATCGCGCATGCCGCCAGGATTGATCTTGAACCCGGCCTGCGAGTAGTCGAGAAATTCGTCGATTTCACCAAGCCAGCCATTGATCTGATTTGCATCGACGACCGGGTGCAGGGCGAGAATCTTTTCTTTGGCGGCGCGTGACCCGGCGAACGATGCGATGATCGTCAGGATTTTATTGAATTCGAGGTTGTCTAATGATTTCTGTTCCATAGATTATAAAGAGAAGAGAGAGAGAAAGAGATTTCCCAGGGATGAACACAGATCAACACGGGTATCAGACCGTTTTTTGTATGTTACCACAAATTGCAATGCATTGGGGTTCAGCATACTGAATCTCTCATGGCAAACGGAAACTTTTCTTAGTTGTGAAGCGTGTCAAGCAGGTCAGTCATTGCCGCCGCTTCCACCATCCTGGTTCACGCGGCATAATGCCCTCGTGGCACAAACGCTCTGCAATCTTCAATCGTAGCGCTTGCATCCTCATGCGCTACGACATTTGAACTTCCTGTTCTTTGCGCTCTCATAATCTCATCTGTTCACTCTGCTCGCACGACCGGCACACGGGCTCTAAGCCGCATCCTGCGGCAATCGCCCGCGTTTTGCCCTCCGGGCAAAACGTCCGGTCTTAGCGGCATCGCTTTCAGGTGATTATGGAGCGCTCGATAAGCGACGCTTATGCAATCGCCTGACCTGCCATGAAACCCGCACAGAGAGACAATTAAGTAAGCGTTTGCCCTGCTGAACCCCTGCGATTCATTGAAGATGGTTATTCAACGGTCACGGATTTGGCGAGGTTGCGGGGCTGATCGACGTCGAGGCCGCGCAGGTCGGCAACGTAGTAGGCAAACAGCTGCAGAGGCACGACGTTGATGATCGGCGAGAAGATATCGGCAACCTTTGGCACTTCGATGACATGGTCGGTCAGAGATCTGATTTCTTGATCACCTTCGGTGGCGATGGCCAGCAGTCTACCCTGACGGGCCTGAACTTCCTTGAGGTTCGAGATCGTCTTGTCGTAGAGTTCAGATTCGGTAACGATCGCCATGACCGGCATTTCGTGATCGATCAGTGCGATCGGGCCATGCTTCATTTCGCCGGCTGCGTAACCCTCGGCGTGAATATAACTGAGTTCCTTCAGTTTCAAAGCACCTTCGAGGGCGGTCGGGTAATTCAGACCGCGGCCCAGAAAGAGAAAGCTTTTGGCGTCGAGATACTGCGACGCAAGATCACGTATCTGATTACGCTTTTCCAGAACCCGTTCGATCTGCTGGGGCAGCACTTTCAGCTCGCGGATCTTTTCTTTTACATATTCAGGATCGAGAACGGAGCGGATTTTGCCCAGCATCAGGGCCAGCAGCGTCAGCGCCGTCAGCATGGCGATATAGGCTTTCGTCGAGGCAACGCCGATTTCGGGGCCGGCATGAATATAGACGAGACCGTCAACTTCGCGGGTCAGCGAAGATTCTTTGGCATTAACGATACCAAGCACCTTGGCGCCGCGTTTGCGGGCTTCCTTGACTGCCGCGAGCGTATCGGCGGTTTCGCCGGACTGGCTGATGGCAATAACCAGAGTATTGCTGTCGACAAGCGGCGAGCGGTAGCGGAATTCGCTGGCGAGATCACATTCAACCGGAATTTTGACCAGACTTTCGATCAGATATTTGCCGGCGCAGGCTGAATAGTAGGCAGTACCGCAGGCAACCATGACGATGCGCTGCGCCCGATAGATATCAGGCCCGGAAAGCTTGAGTTCTTCAAGGTAAATCTTGCCCTCTTCTTCGGAAGTACGGCCGCCGATGGTATTGCGAATGACCTGGGGCTGCTCGTAGATTTCCTTGAGCATGAAATGAGAAAAACCGCCTTTTTCGGCTGCTACAGGGTTCCAGTCGATCTGCACCGGCGTCTTTTCGACTGCCTGGCCATTCATATCGAAAAATTCGATGCCTTCACGGCTGACTACCGCGCCTTCAAAGTTGTCAAGATAAACGACGCGGCGGGTATACTGCAGAATTGCCGTAACATCGGAAGCGACGAAATTTTCACCTTTGCCGAGACCGACGATCAACGGGCTTTCCTTGCGCATACACACGATTTTATCGGGGTGATCGCGATGCACGACGGCGATCGCCCAGGCACCCTCGACGGCCTTGACGGCGTCGATGACCGCCTGCCGCAGGTCACCCTTGTAGGCGGCCTCGATCAGATGCGCGAGGACTTCGGAATCGGTTTCAGAGGTAAAGGTGTGGCCGGACTCGGTGAGCTTTTTGCGCAGTCGGGTAAAATTCTCGATGATACCGTTGTGAGCTACCATCAGAGTGCTGCCGCAGTCTCCGTGAGGGTGGGCATTGAATGCCGAAGGTCGGCCGTGAGTGGCCCAGCGGGTATGCCCGATACCGATGGTAGAGGTCGAAGCGAACTCATCGATGAGCATTTTCCGGATATTGCGCAGCTTGCCGATGTCTTTGCGCACATGAATCCTGTGATCGTCTACAACTGCGATGCCGGCAGAATCGTAACCACGGTATTCAAGCCGGGTCAGGCCGTCAAAAATTACTTCATTAGCGGGCTTGCTGCCAATATATCCGATAATTCCACACATTCGGGAAAATTCCTTTCGGGGTTCGTCTTAAAATTTAACTTTGCCGGGCCGCAGATTCGGGTTTTCCGGCTTGCTTTCTTTCGTTTTGCCTGGGTCGGCACCGGCCTCGGATTTCTTTGCATCGAGACGAGTCAGCGCTTCATTTGCCTGAGTTGCATAGGCGGTGTCGGCGTATTGTTCGGCTATTTCACGGTATGCAACCAACGCATCGGCTTCCTGGCCTGAAGTTTCAAGAAAAGTTGCATACTCGAACGCGGCGCGTGGCTGACCAGGCGACAATTCAAGATATTCATGGAAATAGTCTTTCGCCGCATCGTTTTCACCGCTGCGCAAAGCGGCTGAACCCCGCAGATAGGCGACCTGCGGATGCTTCATGCGCTTCTCGACGGCAGCGAGATGCTCTTCGGCATCGGATGCAGAACCGGTCATAATCAGGCCTTCGGCAAGAACCAGCCGCGCATCGATATTGTCGGGGAAATCGCGGAGAATTTCCCCGGCTTCTTCGAGGCCTTTGGCGACATTCAGACTGCGAACCAGCGCCAGAGAGCGCAAAGCCCGATATTTCTGATTGCCCGGCGAAGCGGTAACCGCTTTGGTGGCTTCTTCGGCAGCCTCATCGAACATCTTGTTCTCGAGGAGCAGCTGCGCTTTGATGTAATTGGCCTCGGGGTTGCCGCCACCTGAGGCTATCGCTTTGTTGACCATCTCGGAAGCTTCTTCGATCTGCCCCTGAAAGAGCCTGATCTGGGCAATACCGATACGGGCATCGGCGACTTCATTGTCTTTCTTGAGAATCTTCTGGTAGATTTCATCGGCCTCTTTAAGACGCCCCTGCTTGAAAACCGCATCGGCAAGGTTGAGCATCGCAAAAACATCGTCTTTGAGCTCGACAGCCTTGCGGAACTGCTCTTCGGCCTTCGCGTAATCATCGAGGGCGCGATAGCAGTCACCGATGAGAAACCTGCTCTGAAAACTCTTTTCGTCGGCTTTCAGAGCCTTTTCGAAATCGGCAATCGCTTCCTGGTATTTGCCGTCGTTGAACTTGATCAGACCGAGATGATGCAAAGCCTTCGAATTTGTCGGCTCTTTGGCGAGAATTTCTTTGAGAAGCACGGTAGCTGAGGCATACTGTTCTTCGTCGATCTTTTCGATTGCCAGATCGAGCGGAGTGCGTTCCTTCGGCGGCGCGATATCGCGGGTCTGGGTGCTGACTATCGGCTCACGCATAGTATCGACCGACTTATAGCCTCCGAGAATCACTTCTTTCGGAACCACCTTTACCGCCTGCTTCTGCTGCTTTGCCTGTGCCGAACGCGAAATCTCACCCTCTAGCTGCTTGACCAGGTCGGCATACTGCTTCTCGGAAGGTTTGCGACCCGCAAGGCTGCGGGCGTGTACGAGAGCCTGTTCGCCGTTTCCTGACATGGCGAGACTGTAGGCAAGATAATACCTGGCCTGATCGTGATCAGGCGCCATATCGACGACCTGCCCCAGATAGTCGGCCGCGCCGCTGTAATCTTTGGCGGCATACAGACGCAGGCCCTGATCGAGCAGAGTCGGAACCAGATCCTGGCCGGAAGCGGCCACTCCGCCGCAGACAATGAAGAAGAAAAACGCTGACAACGCAAGGCAGCGCCGTATCCGGGTAATTAGCATATCAGCTCCGTTTCAGAAATTTCTTCAGATCAGGCTTCGAGAGTGGTCATCGCTTCGCCTTCGCTGCCTACCTGTTGAGCCATGAAAAATAGCCCCGACATCTCGAGAACGACTGAATGATGCTTGTCGAGACCCCAGACAGCGATCATGCCGGCGAAATCATCGACAACCATGCCGCTGATGTCGAGAAGAGCTGCGACTCCCGGGCTGCTGATCAGTTCTATGGTTGAAAAATCAAGTGCGAAACGGCAGATCCCGGCATCGAGACACTTCTGCACGTGCGCCTTGAGAGTCGTGCCGCCTGTATCCTCGAGATATCCCTTCAGCCGAAGCAATTCGGTCTGGCCGCGGGTTTCTGCTGCAAATGAAAATTGTTGATACATCCAAACCTCCCATACTTTATAGAGAATTAATATTACCTCATGCAGATGAAACAATACAACCCCCGTATTCAGGCCAGACGCAAACCTTGTTTTGTCCATCATGGGTATTACGGCATCAGCCTGAGGGCATAGCGAAGCAATCGCAATCTTCAGCATGCGATTGCTTTATCGTTTCACTCCTCGCAGTGACACTCTAAATCTGTCATTGCGAGCGCCAGCGAAGCAATCTCAGTCTTCAGCA
>CAYYUI010000091.1:0-18003 GCA_964474705.1 uncultured bacterium | reverse complement strand
CTTCTATTCATGATGTTTTCCACGATTCGTCAAAATTTTAACCGGACAGTAGTGTAGCAAGATAAAAAAGTAAGCGTTTGCCCTGGATATCAAATACAAATTCGCGATCGGCAGTATTATCAGGTATAATTTCGGAAAATCTGGCAGCAACGGGGTCATAACAGTTGCAACCGAACAGGGATAATGTATTGCGCCGCTTTTCGCGGCACGTGAATAATTCAGGCTGCCTTTTGCGGCTGGTGATCTTTCTGCTGATCATTATTGCAGGCCTGCCCGGCCGAGCCGCTGCTGAAAAGCTGCATTTCACCATCATTCACACCAGCGACGAACATTCAAGCCTGTTACCGGCACCTCTGGGTGATTATCTGCCAGACAGGCCCTCTCCGGCCAGAGGCGGGTTTGCCCGTCTTGCCACACTCGTAAACCAGATACGCAGCGATGCCGGAAGCGAAACTGTCATACTGCTTTCATCCGGCGACTTTTCCGGCGGCACGCCATTCGCATGGCTCGGTCTTTCAGGTTATTCTATTGAACTGGAGCTCATGAAAAAGATCGGTTATTCTGCCACCGTGCTCGGCAACCATGAATTTGACTATGGCCCGGATTCACTGGTGCAAAGACTGAAGTCCCCTGCCCCGCCCCTGCTTTCTTCAAATCTCGTAATACCCGAAGGACACCCCCTGCAGCAGGGTGACATCAGACGCCATATGCTGGTGACAACCAGCCAGGGCATTAGAATCGGCATTTTCGCGCTGCTTGGCAAAGGGGCGCACCGGCTTTCTCCGACTGCAAAACCCCTCGATTTTTCTGACCAGCACACGGCTGCCCGCCGCGAAATTGCGGCACTGCAGGCATCAGGAGCCTCCGTCATCGTTGCCCTCACCCATTCAGGTTATTACGAAGACGTCGAACTCGCCAGAAACGTCAGCGGCATCGACCTGATACTGGGCGGCCACGATCATCTCACCCTCGACAGACCCGTGAAAATCGGCAAAACAATCATCATGCACAGCGGCAGTTACCTGCGCACCGCCGGGCGGCTCGATCTTTGCCAGGATTCAGGCAAAGATCATCTCGAGTTGCTCAACGCCACTACCGGGGCACCTTTTCTTTACAGCCTCGACAGCGGTATTGCTGAAGATCGGACTATCGCAGCCATATGCAACCGCAAGCTCTCTGAACTGAACGCTGCTGTCGCCTCATATTCGGGCAGCGTTTTTACCGACATGCGCACGCCGATAGCTCACTCGGATGCGCCGTTGATCAAGCATAAGATGCTCTGCGAAACATCGGTCGGCAACTTCATCGCCGATGCAATGCGCCTGGAAGTCGAAAAAGTCACCGGACGGCACGTCGACTTCGCGATTCACGCCAATGGCATCATCAGAGGCGACATTCACCCGTCGACATTGCCCGGCGCTTCAGGTGCCATCAACCTCTATGATCTCGTAACCACCTGCTGTCTTGGCAGCGGTGCTGACGAGCGCCCGGGCTACCCGCTCGTTTCCTTTTACGTTACCGGCGCAGAAATGCTCAATCTTCTCGAAGTCGCGACTCTGCTGCCTTTACTCTGGAGCGATGTGTATTTTCTGCAGTTTTCCGGGCTGCGTTACTGGTATGACGCTGATCGCGCCGTCTGGGGCAATATCCCGTTTCTCAACAAACCTCTGCCAGCCTACCGGTCGATACTGCGCGCCGAGCGCTACACCGGCAGCGGCGTGCAGCAAAAGGAAAGTTTCGAACCAATCGCCGGCGATCAGAGGCTTTATCACGTGACCACTACCCATTATATGGCCTCATATCTGCCAATGGCCGGGCGCAAGCTGCCACGACTGAAAATTGTCTTCAAAAATAGTGATGGCAGACCGCTTGAACTCGACGAAACCATCATCAGATATCACAACGGCGAATTCAAGCTCTGGGAAGCCGTTGTCCGCTATGCTTCAGCTTTTGCGACCGGCTCTTCCGGTCTGCCGACGATTCCAGACTATTACCAGAAGCATGATGAGCGGATTATACCGGCAAACGGGCCATCATTGTGGCTATGGCCCGGAATTATCGCCCTTACAACAACTTGCGGGCTGCTGCTGTTCAACCGCCACCGAAAAACATTGAATCGGCCGCCGGCAGAATCATCTGAAACCCCGTGACAGCGAACTGCAACCCAACCGGCACATTTGCTTTTACAGTGACGCGGATATGGTGATAACATTGGCGGGGTGAAAGTCTGCTTAGCGAGGAAATATGGAAAAACCAGCCTTCAACAGAACAATCAGACAGCACTGGCCGTCACCGGCTCCCTCTGTCGATACCGCCGACGACCGTAACATTGCTGAGAGCATAAAAAAACTGCTGCCGGAAAAAAATGCCGTCATTCTGGCACATTATTATACTGACCCGCAGGTGCAGATGCTGGCCGAAGAAACCGGTGGTTTCATCGGCGATTCTCTCGAAATGGCACGGTTCGGAGCCGAACACCGGGCAACCACTCTTCTGATCGCCGGCGTCAGGTTCATGGGCGAATCGGCAAAGATTCTCAGCCCGGAAAAACGAGTTCTGATGCCCGACCTGGCCGCCGAATGTTCCCTCGACCTTGGCTGCGACCCGCTTGAATTCAAGAAATTCTGCGCCGCCAACCCGGAGCGGGTGGTAGTGGTCTACGCGAATACCTCCGCAGCCATCAAGGCCATTGCCGACTGGACAGTCACCTCGAGCATCGCTGTCGATGTCGTCAGATACCTGGCTTCCTGCGGTCAGAAAATCATCTGGGCTCCCGACCGTTACCTCGGCAGCCATATTCAACGCCTCACCGGCGCCGACATGCTGCTCTGGGACGCCTGCTGCATCGTACATGCCGAATTCGACGCCGTGGCTCTCAAACGGCTCAAAGCAGCCAACCCCGGCGCCATGCTGCTTGTACACCCAGAAGCAAAACATGAGATCGTGGAAATAGCCGATGTGGTCGGATCGACTTCGCAGCTGCTGCAGGCCAGCCGTAACAGCGAGGCACGCCAGTTCATCGTCGCCACCGAATCGGGCATTCTCTACAAAATGCAGCAGGCTTCACCCGGCAAAGAATTCATCATGGCGCCAACTCTGGCGCAAAGCCCTGACTATCAGTGCAACGGCGCCTGCCCCTGGATGAAAATGAACAGTCTGAAGAAAATATATGGCAGCCTGACTAACGGCAGCGGCGAGATAGATCTGGCCCCGGAGATCATCAGCAGAGCAAAGTGCCCTCTTGCACGCATGCTCGATTTCAAAAACAGAACAGTTGAGAACCAGCGATGAACATCAAAACCGACATTGTCGAAAGCGTTAAACGTGCTCTTAATGAAGATCTGCAGGGGCAGAAAGATATTACCGCCCAGCTGATTCCAGAAACCAGAAACGCCACCGCCCGGGTCATCACCCGCGAAGACATGGTTTTATGCGGCACCGGCTGGGTAGATGAAGTGTTCCGCCAGATCGACCCTGAAGTAACCGTCAGCTGGAATTACCAGGATGGCGACAAAGTAGAAGCCGACTGCGTGCTTTACAATCTGTCAGGCAAGGCTCGCAGCCTGCTGACCGGCGAACGAACCGCCCTGAATTTTCTACAGACACTGTCAGGAGTAGCGACTGTCACTTCACTTTTCGCCGGCCGCCTGACCGGAACCCCCACCCGCCTGCTTGACACCCGCAAAACCATACCAGGCCTGCGCCTGGCAGAAAAATACGCGGTTAAATGCGGCGGCGGCTGCAATCATCGCATGGGTCTGTATGACGCCTTTCTGATCAAGGAAAACCATATCGCGGCCTGTGGCTCGATCAGCGAAGCCATCGCTGCCGCCCGCGCCATCGCACCGGGCAAGAGCATCGAAATCGAGGTAGAAAGTATCGAAGGTCTGAAAGAAGCTATTACTGCCAAAGCAGACATCGTCATGCTCGACAACTTTCCCCTGGCGCGGATTGAAGAAGCGGTCAGCATCAATGCCGGCCGCGTTAAACTGGAAGTTTCGGGTGATGTGAATCTCGATAACATTGCTTCTATCGGCGCTACCGGCGTCGACTTCGTTTCGGTCGGCTCGCTGACAAAGCATGTCAAGGCCATCAACCTCTCGATGCGCTTCGATATGCGCATCAGGTAAAAGATATGCAACACACTTTCGACGTTCTGATTCTGGGAAGCGGCGCCGCCGGCCTGAGTCTTGCCCTGAGACTCGATTCCAGCCTCGCGATTGCGGTAATCTGTAAGGACGAGCTGGTCGAGAACTCGACCAATTACGCTCAGGGCGGAATTGCAGCGGTTCTTGAAAACGACGATTCTTTTGCCGGGCATATTCATGACACCCTGATCGCGGGAGCCGGCGTCTGCGACCCAGAAGCCGTGAAATTTACCGTAGAAAACGCCCCGGAAAGCATCAAATGGCTCATCGATCTTGGAGTCAACTTTACGCGCAATCCTGAAAGCAGTGGCTACCCTTATCACCTGACTCGTGAGGGCGGGCATTCGCACCGGCGCATCATTCATTCGGCCGATTCTACCGGCAAAGATGTCGAAGCCACCCTGATCGCTGCCGTCAAGGCCAGGCCAAATGTGAAAATCTTCGAGAACCACATCGCGATCGATTTCTATAAAAAGAATAACCTGTGCTGTGGTGCCTATATATACAACTGCAGTGCCGACCGGGTCGACTCATTTTCGGCGCGGGCAACCGCCATAGCAACCGGCGGAGCAAGCCGGGTTTATCTATATTCCAGCAATCCATCGGTTTCGAGCGGCGACGGGATCGCCATGGGTTACCGTGCCGGGTGCGTCGTTGAAAACATGGAATTCAACCAGTTTCACCCGACCTGTCTATACAATGCCCAGACCGGTTCATCGCTGATTACCGAAGCGATGCGCGGCGAAGGCGCCAAACTGCTGCTGCCTGATGGCACCCGCTTCATGCCGGCTTTCGATGAACGCGCCGAACTGGCGCCACGCGACATTGTCGCCCGCGCCATAGACTACGAGATCAAAAGGCTCGGCATCCGCCACGTCTACCTCGATATTTCCCACAAGCCGGCTGATTTCATAACAGAACACTTTCCAGGAATCTATCAGAAATGTCTCGAAGTCGGCATCGACATAACCCGCGAGCCGATTCCGGTCGTGCCGGCTGCCCATTATACCTGCGGCGGCCTCAAAGTCGACCTCAACAGCCGCACCAATATACCTCACCTTTATGCAATCGGCGAAGCAAGCTGCACCGGCCTGCATGGTGCCAACCGCCTGGCCAGCAATTCGCTGCTCGAATGCCTGGTTTTTGCCGCATCGGCTGCCAGAGATATTACCAGCCTGCTGACCAGAACCGACAGCGTCGCTGCTGTTCCGGAATGGGATGACAGCCGCGTTGAACGGGCCCGCGAAGAAGTGCTGCTGCTGCACAACTGGGAAGAAATCCGCCGCCTGATGTGGAACTACGTCGGCATTGTCCGCAGCGACGAACGTCTGCGCCGGGCAAAAAGCCGCATCGAGCTTCTGAAACCCGAGATTCAGGATTATTATTCTCGCCACCGCGTCAACCGCAACTTCATCGAACTGCGGCACCTGATCATTGTTGCCGAGCTGATCGTCGACGCGGCCATGCGCAGAAAACAGAGCGTCGGCCTGCATTACAATATCGATTACCCTGCCACAACAGCCTGAAGCAATTATTCCATAAAATCAATTCGCTGGCACAGCGAAGACACATGCTCAGCCTGTCACTGGTCGGTTCGTTCGCACTCCGGCGACTCACCGGCACTCGGCCATCCCTGGCCTGCAAGTACAGGGCAAACGGGAACCTTTTTCTTTCTAGACCGCGTATTACGGCATGTCAGTCGTTGCAACGCTCTGCGATTTTCGCACTCTCATAATCCCATCTGCTTGCTCTGCACGCACGACCGGAACACGGGCTCTAAGTCGCATCCTGCGACAATCGCCCGCGTTTTGCCCTCCAGGCAAAACGTCCGGTCTTAGCGGCATCGCTTGCAGGGGATTATGGAGTGCTCGATAAGCATCGCTTATGCAATCGCCTGCCATGCCTGTAAGCCTCATTACATGGGAATAAAGTAAGCGTTTGCCCTGGCCTGCAAGTAGAAAAATTGGCATATCGATAAAAAATTCTTATAATAGTGCCATGCTGAAATTAATATTAAAAAAATCAGAGAGACTGATACCGGCATTTCTGCTGCTGGCAATGCTGAGCACAATACCGGCTTATGCTGGTTGCGAAGATAGATCACAGGCCTGGCTGATCAGGCAGTTAACAACCATAACCAGATTTGCAGACCTTCAGACAAGTAATGAAACATCTGAAAAAGCTAATGAACATGCTGTCATAAATTTTATCTCTCTTGCATCAGCCAGCGACCTGAACGATGAGCAAACCGAACAACTAACTGACTTTGCCCGACTGGTGTTTTCCGAAGATTTTTCCGATCTCCCGGCAGGTTTGAACGGCATCATGCAAAGTGCCGGCCGCCTTCAGCTTGCAGGTGAAAGCAGAATAAAAGTGGTGTCTGGCGCTCAAGCCAATCGCAGCAGACACTTTTCCGGTCATGTAAGAGATGCGATTGCCATCAACAAAAAACGGGCGGTGTTTTATGCTGCTGTTTCTTCGGGCCGCACGAGAAGTCTATCTCGACGCTATATGGCAATGGAATACTGCCTTCTGCCCCTTGCAGCATTTTTCGACCGATGGGCAACCAGACTAAACCGGCAGGGAATTCCAGCGCTCGCTGAAGACTTTGTGCCGATGTCAGAAATCAAGGCAGCGGAAACCCGACCTGCCCGCACTGGTGCCCTCGACAACCGGGGTCTTGCAGATTTTCGACGCCTGCTGCGCTGTTATGATGAGCAGATCGATGCCGCGGCCAGAAAGAAGAATTTTTGCCAGATTCAGGTTACCGCCATCGAGGCACTGCATAATCTCCGCGATCTCGAAGCCAGATACAACTGCAACCTTTCTCTGACAATTCATCTGGTCGAATCAGCAGGTCTGGCCGCCAGAAACGCCCAAAAGCTCAGCCTTCAATACCATGGGCGCGCCGATAATTTCTACCGGGCTTTTGTCATGCTGCAAAGCGCAGGGTTGCCGATGTTTTCGAAAATCGACCTCGAAGCGCAGGTCTTTCACCGCGAAGGTACGGGCATCATCACAAACGATCTCCCTGCCATACCGTTCCCCTGATTATCACATGCTTTTTCGGCCTCTGAAGAATTGCCGTCTTTCATCAGCAAATACATTTCTTTCCGAAAACAGCTGAAAAATGTTGTCGTAGTCGATTGTTTTTTGTAATTTTGTAGACATCTTTGCAAGCACATCGAGATAATCGTTATGGAAAGAAATATTGCCTCCTCATCTGACATTGTCAGTGGCAGGCACAGGGGTAATAACGCCGGAAGGCGCATGATAAGGTCGATTCCCTGGCTGCTGCTGGTAATCGGCACTATTCTGACCCTGACTATCATCTATTTTGCCGAAATAGAGATGCGCAGCAACCTGCTGCAGCAGGCCAGATTGCTTGCCCAGGCGATCGACATCAATAACGTTCAGGCTCTGGCCGGCGACAATTCAGATCTTGCCAGGCCGCAATATCGAAGGCTCAAAGCCCAGTTTGCCGACATCAAAAAAGGCAACGACAGGTGCCGGTTTATCTATCTGCTGGGGAAAAAGCCTAACGGCAGAGTGTTCATTTTCCTGGATAACGAACCGCCGGCCTCAAAAAACTATTCACCACCCGGGCAACCATACGAAGAAGCCTCGCAAGCTGTTTTAAACATTTTTAAAACCCGCCGGGAAACTGTTGCCGGCCCTGAAAGCGACCGCTGGGGCTCTTTCATCTCACCGCTGGTTCCGCTTCATGACCCTGAAACCGGTGCTATGGCAGGTGTATTTGGCATGGATTTTGATGCCTCATCATGGACCAGAGATCTGGCAGCACGTTCCGCCCTGCCGATAAGCCTGACAATCACATTGATGATTGTCATCATGGTTGCCCTGAACCTGACCAGGCACAGTGACACAGCCCCCAGACCGGTTATGAAACGACTGATGATGCCTTTGTCGATCATGCTCGGCATTCTGTTTGCCATATCCGGCAGCGCGTTATGGTGGCAATATCAGACTTACATCGATGAACGGGTTACAATTTCCAACGCCGAGATTTTCAACGGCTTTCAGTTTGATCTGGGGAAACACTCTTTCGGCATGGCGGCACTGCTTAAATCAATTTCTGAAGACCTGCGCCTGCATACGGCTCTGGTCAATTCAGACCAGGTTAAATTGTTTGCAGACTGGAAACAGGTTTATAACAAGATTTCGACTGAAGACAACATTACCGCATTCGGCTTTTTTGATGCTCAATGCCAAAAACTGACTGAATTCAACGAATCAGCCAGAACTGGCGAGATTTTGAACTGTCATACAGGCAAGGAAGCACAGCGGAGCCGTACCTTTGCCTCAGGCCTCGATCTGGAGCCCAACGGCGATCTTGTAATCAAAGCAGTCATGCCGGTTATTTCACAGGGAAAAATACTGGGCTATATCAGACTTGTAAGAAAAACTGAGGATGTATTGCAGAACCTGAGCGCGTTTTCCGGCAGTCAGCTTGGGCTGGCAATACGCAAGGAATTCCTTTCCCGTGAAGCCTGTGAGCAAAGCAATCGCGAAAAACGCAGCAAAACGGAATGGGAGTCGGTTGCCAGCAGTCTGATCACTTATGTTTCATCCGGTCATCTCCCGGATGCTTTTGCAAAAATCGTCGATCAGCTGGCGCTGGCGACTGGAGATCAGGTTTTGGCAACCCGTGAGGTCGACTACAACCAGAAATCCTGGAGAGTCTCAGCCATGCCGATCGAAATCTCCTCGGGAAAAACAATCGGAAACTTCCTGCTCATGACCGACATCACTTCGATCAAGGATTCCTTCAGGCAGCTTCTGTTGCTTGGCAGCGCCTTTGGCAGCGTTCTTCTCACCTGGCTGCTCGGATTCGTTTTCGTTCTCCTGCACCGGACCGACGCCGGCATTCAGGCTCAACAGGCCGACCTGAAGCTGCAGACCCGTCTGCAGGAGCTGGTCATGAAAATTTCTTCAACTTATATCAGCATTCCACTCGCCAGACTGGATGAAGCAATCCAAACATCCATGGGCGAACTTGGGGCTTTTGTCGGAGCAGACCGGTTCTGTCTCTTCAGTTATGATTTCGACCGTCAGATATGCAATACCACTCATGAATGGCGCGCAGAAGGCATACCCTCGATCAAAGATCGAACGCAGAATTTCCCGATGGCCGGCTTCCAGAAATGGGTCGACCTGCAGAAACTCGGCATGACCATCGTCATTTCAGATTCATCGACTTTGCCGGCAGGAGATCCTTTGCGCCGAACCCTGGCTGCCTTCGAGATCAAAAGCATTATCGGGGTTCCGCTCATGGATGGCAATGTATGTCTGGGTTTTGCAGGTTTCGATACCGTGAGAAACTATCATGCCTTTTCAGAAGTCGAAGAAAAATTATTGACCGTTGTTGCACAGATGCTGGTCAATATTCGCAAGCGTCAGGCAGCTGAAGAAGCTCTTCTTCACAGTCGGGAGCAAGCTAATGCAGCAAGCCGGGCCAAAAGTGAATTTCTGGCCAATATGAGTCACGAGTTGCGCACGCCGCTCAATGGTGTTGTAGGAATGACCGATCTTCTTCTTGAAACCGAGTTGAATCCAGAGCAGCGACAGTATGCCGAAATTGTCAGCTCTAGCGCTGAGCTTCTCCTCAGCGTCATCAACGACGTTCTCGATTTTTCGAAAATCGAAGCCGGAAAACTGGAACTTGAAATGATAGATTTTCATCTGCAGTCGGTAGTCAGAGCGGCGGTCGAAATACTTGCGGCCAAGGCGGCAGAAAAGAAGCTGCAGATCAACTGGCAGATAGACGAGCAGATTCCGGCTAAGCTGCGCGGTGATCCTGGGCGACTGCAGCAGATACTGGTAAACCTTGTGGGCAATGCAGTCAAATTCACGGCCGAAGGGGGCATCGAAGTGAGAGCCCAGCTGCTGAATACTGATTCCAGCCAGATAACGGTTAAATTTTCCGTAAAAGATTCAGGAATCGGTATTCCGGAAGAAAAAGTCGCGATGCTCTTTCGCAAATTCACTCAGGCAGACCCTTCAACCACGCGGAAATTTGGTGGTACCGGCCTGGGACTTGCCATTTCCAAGCAACTGACCGAACTCATGGGCGGCAAAATCGGGGTTGAGAGCACTGCCGGCTTCGGTTCAACTTTCTGGTTCACGGCAACTTTCGAGCCGGCACAATCTTAAAATTTCAATCGCCTGAAAATCAGCATCAGCCAAGACGCTTCGTCAGATCACCCGGGTCTACGGACTTGCTGAGAGCTTCTTCACGCGAAATCTTGCCGCTGCGCACCAGTTTGGCAAGATCATCGTTGAGAAGGCGATTGCCACGATTCTGACCGGTTGTCATGCCGGTAAGCAGCATATGTGTCTTGCCTTCTCTGATCATATTGGCCATACCGTAGTCCAGAACCAGTATCTCGAGGGCCGGA
Source organism: uncultured bacterium (assembly GCA_964474705.1). Classification (GTDB taxonomy): domain Bacteria; phylum Muiribacteriota; class Ozemobacteria; order Ozemobacterales; family Ozemobacteraceae; genus Rifleibacterium. The sequence goes on along the minus strand of CAYYUI010000091.1, from coordinate 7,436 downwards.
ACCCGGCCGCCGCCGATTTTTCGACACAGCGTCTGACTGCAGACCCCGATCAGGTTGTCGGCCAGACCGGCGCGAACCTGTTCCTGAGATTCGGCCGGAAATTGATCGACAATACGGTTAACGGTGCTCATGGCCGTCGATGTATGCAGGGTTGCCAGAACCAGGTGACCGGTATTGGCGGTCTCGATAGCCATGGTTATCGTTTCGAGATCACGCATTTCGCCGACAAGCACCACATCAGGGTCTTCGCGCAATGCTGCTTTGAGTGCCCGTGAAAAAGAGGCAGTATGAACGCCGACTTCGCGCTGATTCACCAGCGCTTTTCGGCTCTGGTGGACAAATTCAACCGGGTCTTCAATGGTCAGAATATGGCATTCGCGGGTTCTGTTGATATGATCGACCATTGCTGCCAGAGTTGTGCTTTTGCCGCTGCCGGTCGGGCCGGTGACCAGAACCAGACCCTTCGGGCACTCGGCCCATTTTTTCAGCACCTCAGGCATGCCAAGCTCTTCGAGCGTGAAAATAGTGTTGGGAATATGACGAAAGACAGCGCTGACGCCCTGGTGATCGCGCAGCATATTGATACGAAAACGCGAATGCTTGTCCATGGCGTAGGCAAAGTCTTCATCGCCGGTTCTATTGAATTCCTCGATCGAATCGGGCCGCATGATCGGTTCCAGCAAAGTAAAGACTTCCTGGGGGCCAAGTTTAAGAAATCCGGCAATGGGCCTGATCAGACCATCTATGCGCCACCGCGGCACCTGCCCTGCTGACAGATGAAGATCAGAACCGCCTTCTTCAACCAGTCTCTTCAATAAATCATCGATGTGCCTGACTCCGGAGCCACCGCCCTGCTGATCGCTGACGACAGCTTCTCCGGCATAGTTCTGCAGAATTTTCTGAAAATAGTCGTTCTCGATGGAGACTGGCTCCAGTTTCATTGCCGGGAGAAGATGTGCGATCGACCCAAGAAGGTTGGCATCCATACGGTCGCAGTAACCAATGAGCACCTTGTTTTCAACGCGCCGCACCGGAGCAACGCGGTGCCGCTGCATAAAAGCGACCGGCAGCAGTCGCAGAACCTCAACCGGCGGCATCGGGCTGTCAGCACGGAAATCACGATGTGCAGGCGGACGCGATGACTTTTTCAGTCTTTCAGCCAGAATACGCATCATCGACATGGCGGCTTCAGGCACGACCATCGTCACTTTGCGGAAAACCTCGCGCGCCAGCTTGAGAATCATCGTTTCGCCACGCGCTATGCACGAAGCGGTGCGCTTCTCGTTCAGAATTACCGCCATCTCACCGACCATCTGGGAGCGTTCGAGACGTGAAACTTCTATCTGATCCTCGCCTTCACCGGCCACAACTGAAACTTCGCCCGCTATAATGACAAAGAAAAAATCTGCCGCATCGCCGGTTTTCAGGATCATTTCGCCATCATCGTAGGCCTCGATCGTTCCGGCCTTGCTGATAACCTGGTCACGCTGGGCATCTGAGAGGGGCTCAAAAAATGGATTGGTATCAAAGGCTGCATTGGCTTTGGTGAGAATTTCGGTTGTCCGCTCCATTACCCGCATAAATTTCTCCCTGGAAAGAATCTGGCTGATGAAGCATAACATAACGATTCAGAATTGTCGCGCCCGGCAAAAAACAAAGCCTGGATGTCGTGCTGATGACAAGTTCAAAGCGGTCATCGGTCGGTTCGTTCGCACTCCGGCGACCCACCGGCACTCGGCCATCCCTGGCCTTCGGTCGGTTCCTTCTCTATCCTGAGACTCGCCGACACTCGGCCATCCATGGCCTTCGGTCGGTTCGTTCTCTATCCTGAGACTCGCCGACACTCGGCCATCCATGGCCTTCGCGAGCGGCAGCGAAGCAATCGCCACCTTCAGGACTACGATTGTTTCAGGTCCGCGCCAGTTGTGATGAAGATGCTATCAAAAAATCATGCATCCGGTTTTGTATTGAAGTTTTGGCCTGCCAAACCGGCAGCTTTTGTTGTAAAATGTGGCCATGAAAACAATCGTTTGTATTAAACAGGTGCCTGACTCAACCCAGGTCGATATCGACCCCGAAACCATGACCCTAAAACGCAGTGGCGTCGACAGTAAGATCAATCCCTTCGATCTTTATGCCCTGGAAGCCGCTGTCAGACTCAAAGAGGCCCACCAGGGGCAGGTTTGTGCCATCAGCATGGGGCCGCCTCAAAGCGAAGCCGCACTGCGTGAAGCATTCATGCTGGGTGCTGACGATGGCGTTCTGCTCAGCGACCGAAATTTTGCCGGCGCCGATGTTCTGGCAACCTCTTACGCTCTGTCACAATGCATATTGTCTCTTGGACTTCCCGATGTCATTATCTGCGGCAGGCAGACTACCGATGGCGATACGGGGCAGGTCGGGCCCGAAATAGCCGAATTTCTCAACATCCCGCACGTTGCCTATGTTCGCCGCATCGTTGCCGTAGAAGAAAGCGCTATGGTTCTCGAAATGGACATGCCCGAATCGGTTGAAGTGGTACGCGTCAGCTTTCCATTTCTCATGACCGTTGAAAAAGACATTTTCCCGCCGCGTCTGCCGTCGCTGAAGCGCAAACTGGCAACCGCCGATCGCCAGATCCGACGCCTGACCCTGGCCGATCTTCCAGATACCGATCCAGCACATTATGGCCTCAAGGGCTCGCCAACTCAGGTGATCAAGATTTTCCCACCACAACATTCAGCCGGGCACGAAACCTGGACCGATACTGCTGAAACTCTCGCCGATAAACTTTACGCCAAACTTGGCGAACTCAAATTTCTATGAACATAAATATCAAACACCAGCCGGGCCTGAACCTCGAAGAACTTATCGCGATATGCCCCTTCAGCGCCATCGAAAAAGCCGGCGACGCCCTGACGATAAATGCCGGCTGCCGTATGTGCCGCATCTGTGTTAAACGCCGCCCCGATGTATTTTCTCTGGCTGAAACAGCCACACCGACCCAGATCAACAAAGGCGAGTGGCGCGGCATTGCCGTCTATGCCGATCATCTGCATGGGGTCATTCACCCGGTAAGCTTTGAACTGATCGGCAAAGCCCGCGAAATGGCGGCCCGCACCGAGCAACCGGTCTATTGCCTGATCGCCGGCTCCAGACTGGAAACAATGGCCCGGCAGCTGCTGCAATACGGTGTCGACAAAGTCTTTGCCTACGATGCGCCCGAGCTCGAGCATTTTCGGATTGAGCCATACAGCGCGGTTTTTGCAAACTTCATCGAGAAGTCCCGACCATCGGCAATCCTGGTTGGCGGAACCCCCATCGGCCGTTCACTCGCGCCACGCGTGGCTGCGCGCTTTCGCACCGGTCTGACCGCCGACTGCACTCTGCTCGATATCAGCGCAACGACCGACATCGACCAGATAAGGCCGGCATATGGCGGCAACATCATGGCCCATATTCAGACCCCCAACCATCGGCCCCAGTTCGCAACCGTCAGATACAAGATTTTTAATGCGCCTGAACGCACGACTCCCTCAGGAACGATTGAAATGTGCAGTCTGCAGGGGATCAGCCTCGATTCGAAAATCGAAGTGCTCGAAATCAGGGCCAAAGAAAAAGTGAAATCGGTTGAAGATGCGTCAGCAATCGTTGTTGCCGGCAAAGGTATTAAAAAGCAGTCAGATCTGCAGATGCTGTTCGATCTTGCCGATGCCCTCGGCGCCATGACCGCCGGAACCAGACCATTGATCGAACAGGGCTGGTTTGACCCGCGTCTGCAGATTGGCCTGAGCGGTCGAACCGTCAAGCCTGACCTGATCATAACCTGTGGCGTTTCAGGCTCAGTGCAGTTTGCCGCGGGCATGCAGACAGCTGAAACCATCATCGCCATCAACAATGATCCGCAGGCACCAATATTCAACCTTGCTCATTATGCGGTGGTCGGCGATCTGTATCAGGTGGTGCCATCATTGATAGCAAGAATCAGAAAGAGTGGCAAACCCGCATGACTTACAAAAAGCTGACCCAGACCGATATCGATTTTCTCGTTTCCGTATGTGGCTCTGACTACGTAACCAGCGGCAGTGCCATTCACGAAGATTTCGCTCATGATGAACTCGGCGATTTAAAAAGCTTCCCCGAAGTTCTTGTCAATCCGGCCAATACGCAGCAGATTGCCGCAATAGTGAAATACGCTGCTGAAAATATGATCCCCGTGACCCCAAGAGGCCAGGGAACCGGTCTGGTAGGCGGCTCAGTGGCATTGCACGGCGGCATAATGATCAGCACAGCCCGCATGAACAGGATTCTCGAACTCGACCAGGAAAACCTCACTCTGACCGTAGAACCCGGCGTATTGCTGATGGAAATAGCTGCCTACGTAGAACAGTTCGATCTGTTCTACCCTCCGGACCCCGGCGAGAAAAGCGCTTCGATCGGCGGCAACATCAACACCAATGCCGGCGGCATGCGGGCGGTCAAATACGGCGTAACCCGTGATTATGTCAGAGCTCTTGAAGTGGTTCTGCCCGATGGTCAAATCACCTGGTTCGGCGGCAAAACCGTCAAAAACAGTTCTGGCTACAGCCTCAAAGACCTGATTATCGGTTCGGAGGGAACACTTGGCATCGTAACCGCTGCAATTCTTCGCCTGCTGCCAAAGCCGGCCAGAGCTATCAGTCTGCTGGTGCCGTTCCCAAGCCTTGAAAAGGCAATTGGAACCGTCCCTCTGATCATTCAGGCTAAAACTACTCCCACTGCCATCGAATACATGGAACGGGCAGTAATCGAGAATTCCGAGAACTTTCTCGGGAAAAAATTTCCCGATTCTTCTGCCGACGCCTATCTTCTGCTTACTTTCGACGGGCAGACCCGCGAAGAAATTGAAAAAGGCTATGAAAAGACGGCCAGGATCTGCCTTGATCAAGGTGCAATCGACATTCTCATATCCGATACCCGCGAACGGCAGGAAATGATCTGGTCGGCCAGAGGCGCTTTTCTTGAAGCGATCAAAGCCTCAACCTCCGAGATGGATGAATGCGATGTCGTCGTCCCGCGCAACCGGGTTGCCGAATTCGTCGAGTTCACCCGCAGAATCGAACAGGAAGAATCTTTGAGAATACGCAGTTTCGGCCATGCCGGTGACGGCAATCTGCACGTCTACATGTTGCGCGACCAGCTGGGCCGTGAAGTCTTTCGCGAACGGCTGAAAAAGTGCTTCGACCGCCTCTATCAAAAAGCCGGCGAACTCGGCGGCCAGGTTTCCGGAGAACACGGCATCGGTTTTGCAAAAAAACAATATCTTGCAGAAATCGCCGGTGACACTCAGGTGCATTTGATGCGCCAGATCAAGCGGGTATTCGACCCAGGCTGCATCATGAATCCTGGCAAAGTAATTTAACCGTATGTGCGGCCTGGTGTTTCTGAATCTTGTCTTTTTCATGCTTCTCAGCATTGGCGGAGCATCGATGGCTGTCGTCGAGGGCGTAGCAGGGAGTTCATGGCTTGAAACCCTGTTCATTACCTGGCTTGTTTTCCATATTCCCTGGCTTTTCTACGGTTTCGTGACCGCTGCCGGCAAAAGCGATCCTGAAAAACTGGCATCTGCTGAAAAATGCCGCCAGAAAACTGCCTGGCTGGCCTTTCCTGGTGCCATAGCCGTTTTTTTCCTGATCGGTTCAAACAGGCTTCACTATGCCATAATTTTTCCCATGCTGCAGTTATCAGCGGCTTTGATTATCTATTCATCATCCCGGCGCAAAAATTCCAGGCAATTGCCAGAATAGCATCAATAGGCAACAAAAACCATTCCCGGGGCAATTGCAGGCTTATAGCTTGAGTTCACACCATTGCGACTCCTCAACAACAAGAAACTCAGAACTTAAATTACTGAGCTGCAGACAGATAATTACCACTGCCACCTGAATACCTGAAATCACTATAAAAAATGGTATTGAAAACTTCGCCTGAACCTGTCATTGGTCGGTTCGTTCTCTATCCTGAGACTCGCCGACACTCGGCCATCCATGGCCTTCGCGAGCGGTAGCGAAGCAATCGCCCCCGAAAGAGAATGATACAAATTGCTCACTAAAAAGCGAAATATTCCTGAAACCCGCTTCTGTAATCATATGGATTACTATTGGGAGCATAGCGACAAAGCAATTTCATCGTTTTGAGTAATTTTCAGTGAGCTTTTGTATAGTGTTACAAATTTTATAAAATTTTCATTGAGCCATTGCTGAATTTTTTCGACTTTTAAACAATTTTCTGGCAAATAAGCACAACTCATTGCAATCACAAACACCGAAAACCCTCTTCAATTCAGGCATTTACATTATCTTACCGATCCTGGCACGACAATTGCGTTGTAATAATCTGTCCTGAACAAAAAGCCAAAAAGTAAATAAGCCAGGAGAGTTGTATGAATAAGAATATCGTAACCCTGTTTGCAGTAGCCCTTTTCGTGCCCGCAGCCGCAATGGCCCAGCACCACGGTGGTCCGGTTACCCATCAGCCTGGCCATAACAACGGTGGCTTCAGCCAGCCCAGCCACGGAAATGGCGGCTACAACCAGCCCGGTCACAACAATGGCGGCTACAACCAGCCCGGCAACAACAACGGTGGCTACAACCAGCCCGGTCACAACAATGGCGGCTTCAATCCCGGTCACCCCGGACATCCCGGCAACAACAACGGCGGTTTCAATCCCGGCCACCCCGGACATCCCGGCAACAACAACGGCGGCTTCAATCCCGGCCACCCCGGACATCCCGGCAACAACAACGGCGGTTTCAATCCCGGCCACCCCGGACATCCCGGTAATCCAGGCCACAATGGGCCATCGAACCAGAAAGAACTGATGATGGCTCACAGAAGTATCGAACGCGCCTTCATGGATGCCGAAAACTCATACTATCCTTTCATGATGAGCCAGGAAGACAGAAGAAACATGGCCTTCGCCATGAGAAGAATTACCGATGAACTCGGCTCGATGATGCTGTATGTCGACTCCAGAAAAGGCGAAGAAATCCGACGCATCGCCATGATGGTCGAAAAGGCCAAGTTCACCCTCATCTCTGAAAATTCGGCCAATGAAGCTCACAGAATACTGCAGAGAGCCGAAATGACCTATAAACGTCTCGCTTCTACCATAATTTGAAAAAACATTCACAGTCAGAACATTAATTCACAGCACCAGTCACTCTTTATCGAAACCGGTTACCCAGGTAACCGGTTTTCGCTTTTCCTCCCCATTCAATTTCCCGCAGGCCTGATTTTGCCTCGATCAGATGCAAATTTCAGGAGTGACGAGCATTTGAGCGTCATAATCATGAAGGATCGATCGAAAATGATTGCCAGTTTTTTCAGGGCAAACGGATACTTTTCCTAGTTGTGAAGCGTGTCAAGCAGGTCAGTCATTGCAACGCTCTGCGATCTTCGCGCTCTCATAATCTCAT
>CAYYUI010000090.1:4630-18308 GCA_964474705.1 uncultured bacterium | reverse complement strand
GTCTGACCGGCGTTTTTGAACTGCTGCGCTTCGACGCCAGACTTCGCCGCATCATAACCTCAGGCGAAACCGGCAGTGCTGCGACATTGCCTCTTCCAGAGGGTTTCAGATGCATGTATGACTACGCCATAGAAAAAGTCGCCCAGGGCATCACCACCGTCGAAGAAATCGTCAGAACCATCCCGGTTCCGGCCCGCTTCGACAATTTTGAAACCTCACACGAAAACCCGTTAAAATAACCCGTTTCCTGAATAAGAGCTTCATAACAGCTTTGTAACTAATGGCATTCGCTTTTGAGGGTAAACACCATTCACCGTCCTGCTTGATCAGCGCAGTATAATAATTTAATAAAATGCAGGAACCTTTGGGGAAATCTATGAAATCACAATTTACTTACTGGCAGGATGACGGATTCCGGCTCGGTTATCTCTCTGATTACCCTGATTGCATGACGCTGGGCGAAACGCCCTCTGAATTGAAGGAAAACATGAAGGATTTATACAGGTATCTATTGGTTCGTGATGTTTTTCGAACCGTTCTTCTGATCCTTTTCCTGTTACTATGCCCAGGCACTCAGGTGGCCACCGGATCATCCTTTTCTGACGGCTTCGCCGACAAATCACCAGAACATTCCCGTGTTCCGGTCCATACGGATTTACAGGTACTCGAGCGCGAATGGCATCAGATCCCGGACGGACCGACGGTCGAGATGAGCATCGAGCACCTGCGGAAAATGGGCGATGCAGCCCGCCAGCTAATCGTTCTGACCATCAACGGCGCTGACTATCGCGCTGAGAGTGTCTATTTCACGGACCAGCCCGAGGGCTTTACCTGTCGCCTCATGGTTGCAGACGACACTGCCCATACGACAGAGTTTCCGCTGACCCAGGTGCCCATACCCTACCAGGCTGGCATCACCTATCAACTCCGACGATCGCGGCCTCTGAACCTCCCGGCCCAACAACGGCACGAGCCAGGCGAGGTGCCCACCGCAGCGGGCGACAGTCGTGCACCGGCGATGTACCCGGCATGGCCGATGACATATACCGCCGATCCCGCCGAGATGCATGGCGCGACGTTTTCCGTCGAGATCCACCAGCCTGATTCAACGGGGCGCTTTCAACCAAAGCTTCGTCGCACAGACCGCCAACAACTTCTTTTCCTGATCATCAAGGAACCGGATACCGAGTTCTACCGCAAGTATGTGTGGGTCATCGAGGCGGCTTCAAATGGCAAGGGCATGCCCGAAAGTACCCCTAGATGAGGGATGTACATTGTCTTTCCTGGGGTTGCTTCATGGAAAAAATAGTTGATTCTGGAATTGTTTTTGAGAGGTGCCTTTTGGGAGAAGTTTTCCTGTAAATGAAAAACTTCAAAAGGGCACGCGGAATGTCGGCTATACCTCAAGAATTACAATATATCAAGGAAATATCGGGTCTTCGGGCGGGGCGTCGGGGATTACGATGTCTTCGGGGGCGATGGCGTAAACAACGCCATTTTTTGACGCGTATACTGTGTTGCCCATTTTTTTGTGCATGATGGCCGCCTTGCGCATGGCGCGCTTCAGAGCGTTCTCGATCAGACTATGCTCTATGAACCTTTTTTCATTATTTTTTGTTTCAGACATTAAAGGAATTTCTCCTTGAGGGCTTCCCATATGCTGGGAATCAGAATGTTCGCTGGTGAATCTACATCTCCACATGCCACTAAACGCGGCTCAAACGCATTCGAGTTGTCGAAAAACTCCCAGTGATCGGCAACGGGCTGATAAAACCTGAAAAAATTTGCCAGACCAGCTTCATATCTTCTTTTTATCACTTCTTCCGGTACATGATGCCCGCCGTTCATAACGCGCTCTGCCACGCGATTTACCGCCAACTGCGGAGATTCAAGCCAGAAGAACAGAATTGAAAATTTGTATCCAGATCGCTTCAGTTCCTTTATCCATGGAGCAAATGAACGACTGGCAAGCGTTGTTTCGAAAGCAAAATTCATTTTTTGTGATGCCAGTTCCTGCAATCGTGCAAGCATTACCCTGCCGGCTTTTATAGCCGCTTTTTCAGGCCTGAAAGCAGACAGGCCATGAGCGATTGTGTCGGCATTTACAAACTCATCGACACGCAAGGCGCCCTGAAGAATTTCCGGGGCGGAAGTTGATTTGCCAGCGCCATTTGGCCCGCCAATCACAATAATCTGAGATTGCGAAACGGCAGAATCATAATCCAGAGCACTTTCAGAAACAATGCCGGCTGAATAACCACCCTCAGGCTTAGAGAAATCTTTTGCCGGCAGATATGGCTTGAGCTTTTCAAAATCTGCTCTGTTGCTGATATTTTTGATTTCAATGCCAACTATTGTGCCATCTACACCCAGAGACAGCAAAACTCCACCGGCTATCTCAACGGTGTTCAGACTTTTCATATTTGAGAGCCTGAAATAAAGAGTGTCAGTTTCGTGGTAATGATATACGTTCAAATCTTAAAACCTGCCCGCAAACTCATCAGAAGAGGAGACTTTCTCAGCTTATGCTCATTATTACCAGCTTATCTGGGATTAACACAAAAAGCGGTCAGAGATAATATAACAGGTTCACGGTCAGGCAACAAGACTGCTTCCTGCAAACCGCAGTGAACAGAACTCCTGGCACTGGCGATCAGCTTACAGTAGCAACCCGCAGGAAGTCGTCATTGATCAAATAGAGATCTTTTATTCTGACTTTTGCCTGACTATTTTAGAAGTCGACTTTAAAAATAGTCTGATTATTTTAGAAGTTGACTTTAAAAATAGTCAGACTATATTAGAAGTATACCTTTTATGGGGGCAATGATGTTTAAACGCTGGCTTGAGCTTAAAGAAGGCCGCAGTGCTCTGATAATCGGGCCAAGGCGGTGTGGCAAAACAACTTTTTTGAAAAGCCGGTTTCCGGGGTTTAAATACGCCACTCTCGACGACTTTGACTATCTCGACTGGGCCGAACGCGACCCCAAAGGCCTGATTGCAAGTCTCGGCAGCAATTTTATAATTGACGAGATACAGCGGGTTCCGAAACTGACAGTGGCGGTTAAATTTGCGGTTGATAATCTTAACGCAACTGCGATTATGACTGGTTCAAGTTCAATCGGCCTTCTCGACAGTGCCGCAGACACCCTGGCCGGAAGAATCAATCTCCATTCGCTTCCGACTGCCTGCTGGGGCGAAGAAAACGGCCCGCCGCAACACAATGTTTTTAACGACAGGGCAGACCTGAAAACTCTGAAAGAGGCAACCAGACGTCTTGAATCGGCAATGACCAATGGCATGTTTCCCGAGGTTGTCACTGCTGCCGACGCTGCCGCGAAAAGCGAAATTCTCAGAAATTACCGCAACACCTACTTCACCCGGGATATTCTGCAGATGGCCAACCTTGAAAACCGCGAAGGCCTGTATGCGATTTTTCAAAACCTCTGCCGCAGCATCGGTTCGCACCTTGAAGTGAGCAATTTTGCCCGGGAAGCATCTCTGAGCATGCCTTCTGCAAAGAAGTATCTCAATACCCTGCAGATGTCTGAGCTGACCTTCAGGCTTTACGGCTGGCAATTCGGCCCGGCAAAAAGATACATCAAGGCCGCCAAAACCTATTTTGCTGACAACGGTATCATGCAGGCCTTTGCCACAAAAGTGTCTGAGGGGCAGGTGCTCGAGAATTTCGTCATTGCAGAACTCGAAAAAAGAAGAAAGCTGGGCTTTATCAAAGCCGAACAGTTTTTTTATTACAAAACCCCATCAGGAAAAGAGATCGATCTGGTTTTTGCTGCTGACGGCGTGATTCACGCGGTAGAGGTTAAAGCGGCAAAAGCGCCTTCCACAAAAGATCTCAGTGCCGTCAGAGATTTCATTCGCAGCTCTGAACAGCCGGCACGCGGCTTTGTCTTCTATCTGGGCGAAAGCTACGAAGAAGTCGACGGCGTGACGCTGATTCCGGTCGCAGCACTTTATACCGCCAGGTAGACCTGCAAAAACATCATAGATTTTGCGTGATCAGACAAACTGACCAGGGCAATGGTATGATGACAAGTCCCAATGCAGTTTGTAGACGCGGCAGTTCTCACAAATCAGAGATTGTCGGCATTCGGATTATGGTAGCGCAAAGAGTGATCAAATCAGCATAAATAAAATTTTTGCCGTAGGGGCTTGACGTTATTGCTGAAATAGTTTAGTGTATTAGTAGAGCAACACACCAAAACAGTGTGACACGAGACAGTGCACGGTCGTAGTGTCACCTGTTGGCCTCTTACCAGTCTATAGGCTTCTCTATAGCACAAAGGAGCAGAATATGAAAGCGATACTCTTGAAAGACTACCTCGAGCAGAGAATGTATTTCGTCATCATTCTTGCGGTAGCGGCTTTGTCGCTGCTCACCGCGGCGTTTTTCGGCCAGCTTGACTCGGGCGTGGCCCTGGTAATTCTCTTCATTCTGCAGGGCCCGCTTTTCATCTATCTGGCAGCGAACCACCAGATAAGCTCAGAGGTCAATAACGGCACCTGGCGCTTTTTAACCGCACTGCCGGTCAGCCGCCTGCGCCTTTGGTTCGCTAAACTCATCTTCACCGCCATTTACACGACTTCCCTCTACGCCATCTATCTGATACTCGCGGTTGCGGCCGGTGTCGATACCGGCGAGCTCTGGCGACTGATTTCGGGCAATCCAGGCCTGGTCATCGGGGTGCCGATAACGATCGTCGCCTACGGTTTTTTCACTACCATGCTGCCGTCAGGCTTTTCGACAATTTCAGCCCTGATCATCGCCCCGGTGCTTTACGCCGTCTTCAGTGCCGAAGCGACACTGATCAATCTTAATTTCGTAATGGCAACCGGCCTGATAAGCGTTGTCATGCTGGGCCTGTCGCTGCTGACATTTCTGGGCGACCGCACCATGACCTCGCCCTGGCGCGGTTTCAAGGGCATTGCCATGCTGATGACTGGAATCATACTCTCGCTGGCCTGCTGGTCTGCGCTCAATTCTGCCGCTGACCATTTCTGGCGCATCGATGTCAAAGAAGGCTCGGAATGGCTGCCGATGAATGACGGCAAAACCATTGTCTGGCGTGTCTCCAGCAAAACTCCGGCCTGGGATGTAATTCAACCAAGAATGGTCAGAGATTATTACAGCGAAGGCCGCTTTTTTGGCAACGGCGATTACCTTTTCGAAGAACCAGGCCACAGTCACCGCGTTCTTCTGCATGATACGATGTCCGGGTTGGTAAAAAATCCGGGCAGCCGTCACAGCAACATTTTCAAGGATAATTACAACAGCGGTCTGTTACTGGCGCAGATTCCGGAAATAAGATTCGGCCTGCTGCGCGGCCCAAGATATGCTGTATTGGACGGCGAAGGCAACATTCTCAAAGTTCTCAATGACGGCATCGACGAATACGCCAGAGACCTCAGACTTATTGACGACCGCCGCTTTATCTATTCAGAAGAAATCAAAGCAGGCAACAATACAATTACTCAGTTCACCCTCTTCGAAAAAGGCGTTGGCGAAAAGGTGGTCTTTACTGCCGGCGAAGATTTTGGTTTCTCAGAATTTCTGGTTGCGCCCGACAAAGATCGCAGCAAACCAGCCATGGTCTATATCGCCGGGGCCTCCGACCACGAAAAGGGCAAAACACTGCTGGTTTCGGTTCCAGACGGCAAAAAAATCGTGCTGCCCGTCTCTCCTGCATCTCAAATACTCTGCACCGGACCTGATTTCATGGTTATCGACAATGGCCGCTGGAACAAAGAACTTGACCGCCCGGTTAACGACCTGCAGGTTCTCTACCTTGACGGCCGGATAATGCCTCTCACCTGCATAGCTTCGAATGCACAGATTGTCGGTATCACCGCCGCCAACCGCATTATCGCTAAAATTCCCGGCAAAGACGAACTCGACTGGTATTCGCCGGGCACCGAAAGCATCGTCGAAGTTGCCCCAGAAACTATGAGTACACGCGAGATACTGCGCTTCCCCTACCCTGGCAGCGTCAAAGTAATGATTTCCCAGACCGGTGAGCATGCTTTCATCCATTACAACGATGTCACCGCGGTTCCAGTGCGCCGGCAGCTGTTCGCCGCCAATCTCAACGACGGCACCACAAAAGAATTCACCGAGCTGAATGCTCAGTCATTCAATAAACCAGACGTTCACGGATTCACGATTTTCAACGGGCCCTACGCCCTGAGCGGCAATCGCTTCATGCTCGAAGGCGAGACTTCGGCCGGCGAAGGCGGCATCTACGAACTCGACACTGCAACCGTCAGTGTTGTGCGCCGAATCGACTACCAGAGCATCGAAACGGTGTTCAAGAAATGGGGGGCCGACTTATGATTACCATCAATGAAAGTTCTCCGATTCCTATCTACCAGCAGATAACCGATGGCATGCGCCGCGAGATTCTTGCAGGCATCTTCGGTTCCGACAGCCGGCTTCCCTCGATCAGAGACCTGGCGATCGAACTCAAGGTCAACCCGAACACCATCGCCCGCGCTTACCAGGACCTGGCCAACGAGGGGATCATCTACTTCAAACGCGGTCAGGGTGCCTACGTCTCGCCGAAATCCTCAGACGATCTGCTCAAGCAGGCCCGCCAGGAAATGGCAAAACACATCGGCGAAATCATCGTCATTGCCCACAGCATGGGACTCGACCGGGCCCAGATTCGCAACATCTTCGATTCGGTGCTCGAACAGCAGGAGGTAAAATAATATGGAAACCATCACCATCAGCAATCTCAGCAAATCATTCGGTGCCAGAACCGTGTTTTCAGGCCTCAACACCAATATCGGGAAAGGGCGCGTCGTGGCCCTGCTCGGCCGTAACGGTGCCGGCAAATCGACGCTTCTCAGCATTCTCAACGGCCAGCAGCAGCCGACTACCGGCAGCTCGGCGACCCTCGGAATCGACCCCGAGGCCGACGCTGCCAGGCTGCGACAGAGCAGCGTGCTCGTCAGCGAAGACTGCCATCTCTACACCTGGATGAACGCCCGCATGCTCGAAGCCACTTTCAGTTCTCTCTACCCACGCTGGAACCACGATCTCTACACCTCCTGCCTCACTCAGTTCAAAATCGATGCCGAACAGAAGATTTCGACTTTCAGCAAAGGCATGCGCCGCAAGCTGCAGCTGGCTTTCGCCCTTGCGGCTGAGCCTGAAGTGCTGCTGCTCGACGAACCGTTCGGCGGCATCGACGTGGTCGCGCGTGACGAAATTCTTAACAGCCTCATCGAATCACTTGTCGAAAAAGGCGTAACCGTGGTGCTTTCGTCACATGAGCTGCATGACATTGCCGGTGTCTGCGACCACGTTCTCATTCTTTCGGGCGGGCACCTGGTCGTCGACTGCAGCCGCGAGGAACTTTCGAGCCGGATCAAAAGGGTCGTCGTCAACCTCGAAGCCGCAGTTGAAGCTGTTCCAGCCCACCCTTCGATTCTTTCGGCACGCAGCAACGGTACCGAACTCGAAATGGTTCTCAAAGATTATTCTGACGATGAACTCGCGAAAATTCTTGCCAGCTACCGGGTCAGAAACCACAGCGTTGCAAACCTCAGCCTTGAAGAACTTTTCAAAGCGATCACCGCCGGGGAATGACCATGATTCATGCAACCGGTCTGCCTCACTGCAATGTGGAGCAGACCGGTTCGTTTTCATATTTTGTATTACAAAAAAATGGCTTGGATGTAACCTTCGTTAGCGGTATATTAGCGGCGGTCTTGAATACACAACTGTGAGGACAAATCAATGAAACGACTGGTTATGATTATTGCTGTTTTCTGTCTTATGACTGGAAGCCTTTTTGCTGACGGCGGTATTGAACGGCCGATCACTGCCGGTGAAAAAGCGTTCTACGAAACTACTTTTCGCAAGGTAGTCGATCTGCTGCCAGATTCTCAGAATGGCATCGCCAAAAAGGCCGAAGAGAACAGCATTCCGAAAATGGTCGGAGCAGGCTCGGAAAACTTCCCGATTCCGATGTATGTTTCCTGCAGTTACAAGGGCCAGATGAGTGTGCAGCAGAGCATGGAAGCGGGCGCAATGATGGCCAACGATTCCGAAGGTCTGGAAAACATGAGCAATCAGATTTCCAAACTCAGCGAAGAAATGCAGAAAGCCGCCGAATCAGGCGATCAGGCGAAAATTATGGAACTGCAGGCAAAAATGCAGGCAGCCGTTCAGGGTAACGCCAGCATGAACAAAGTGCAGAAAACCGTCAGTGACATCGAAGCAAAATCACTGATGGTTACTGCTTCAATCAATGCTAACGGTGCCGATTTTCATCCATATAAGGTGATTGCGACTCCAGCCGGTGCCAGCCTCGCTATTCGCCGCGAAAAGCGTGATGATGTTAAATCAGAAACGATCCTGTTCTTCGGCCCCTACGTCAACAAGCCCTACGAAGAAACTATGGCCGTCTATGTAGAACGCAAACCGGCCGCAGCCACCAAAATTCACTATTTTTACGTCACGATTACCGGCGAACCGGAAGTCTGCGATGCCTTCATCGCCAAAATGAACCTGGCCGGTCTGGCCGCATTGATCAAGTAACCAGATAAACTCAGATTTCAAGAACTGCTTTCTGCAACCATGCAGAAAGCAGTTTTTTATCGGCCGGTCTGATTGCAGGGACAAGGCCGGGATTTATCGAGCTAAAAAATGCTGGCTCTGCTGCAAATAGAAGATCAGACGTCGGACAAATCTTCCTGATCTGCCATATCAGGGTATAAAGACCTGAAACAATCGGGGCAGAGGCTGTGAGAAAAATGCGCATCGGTATGCTGAGCGATATAAGCTTCTACCTGATTCCAGAAACCCTGGTCGTCTCTGATCTTTTTGCACGAAGCACATATGGGCAGGATTCCCCGCAGGGTCTTGATTTCGGTCAGAGCATTCTGCAGTCTGCAGATAATCTCTTCGCGTTCAGCTTCAGCTTTTCGGCGACCATTGATGTTGTAACTCATGCCGGCAAACCTTTCGACCTGGCCCGAGGCAGTACGCGAAATCACTTTACCGGCGTTGGCGAACCAGACCCAGTTTCCGTCTTTGGCTTTTACCCTGACTTCGGTGTAATACGAACTTCTTGCGCCCGTAAAATATTCTTCGATGATCTGCATCGAAGCAGCCTCATCTTCAGGGTGAATGAATTTTAAAACCTCGTTAAGATTCTTCGGCAGCTCATCTTCAGCATAACCCAGACTGGTAAAAGTTCTCCGGTTTGTTCCGTATGTTTCGCCGGTAATCCAGTTGTTTTCCCAGACATCGAAGCCGGCGGCCTCGATTGCCGATTCGTTACGCTCCAGTTCCTCGACCCGTTTTTCCAACCTTTTGATCTGCTTTTCCAGATCTTCTATTTTATCCATCCGCATTCTCTCCCGCTCTGCAACCTGGATTCTTTCTTTTCGTTCAGCATTCGCAAATGGCAGTGCCGAACATTTTTTTATTATATCATTTCCGCCCCTGCGCCAACAACTCATATCAGGATAAACGTCTGGCGATCTTCGTTCTGCAATGACTGACCGCCTCAAGACAGCTGCGAAATTCAAGAAAAACGGGGGCAGGAACTGTTGTTCCTGCCCCCGCGAGAACATCGGGTTCGAGAATTATTCGTGAATCTGTTCGCGCATATCGCCCATGATGGCACGGGGAACCGGCAGGTCGAGCATGGTATGCAGACCTGGTCGGGCATTGATAACCTGTGGGATCATGTTGATGCACATGGCGATAGTTCCGATACCGCCGGGAATTTCGGGCTTGTTGGCGAGATTAACATTCGGGGTACCCTTGATGACCACGTAATCACCAGTGTCAGTGCCCTCGAGTTCGGGCTCGATCTGCTGCGGATGAACCATTTCGACAGTCATTTTGCCGTTAACGTAGCCATAGCCCTTCATGGTGCAGCCGGCGACATTTCCTGGCTTGACTTCAGCATATTTTGTCTTGCGCAGCACTTTTGAAACGATCGGATCCATAGTCTGTTCAACAGGTTTGTCGAGTTTCCAGCCGATGGCATCGCAGATCATGTTGACCGATTCATTGAAACCGACGTGACCGGCGAGATGGCCGGATTTAGCCTGCTTTTTGAATTCATCGAGAGTGATGCCGACGCCCTGTTCTTCCATGACGGCCGGGCCGAACGGCGAAAGACTGTTGACGCGTTCTGCCTTGATATATTCAACGTCAGTGCAGGCACCGCTCATCAAGACAACCAGGAGATCCATGATCAGGCCGGGGTTGATACCGGTGCCAAGAATGCTGACGCCATTCGCTTTAGCGAGGCGATCCATTTCAGCGGCAAGTTTGGGTTCGCCGGCTTTGGGATAAGCCATTTCTTCGGCGGTGGTGATGACATTGATGCCGAGTTCGACAATCAGCTTGATTTTGTCGAATGCCTTTTTAGTAAAACTGTCAGTGCACAGCAGCACGAGATCAGCGGATTTTTTACTGATAACTTTGTTTATATCGCTCTGGATGATGACATCTTTATGTTTGCCCTTCGGGGTGCCAAGAACCTCGAACATGCTTTTGCCGGCGCGTTGAGGATGAATGTCGCAGACTCCGACGATATCGACACCCTTTTTGCGCAGCAGTACTTCAGCCATGCCGCTTCCCATTGCACCAAAGCCCCAGATCGCGATTTTTACATTTTCTTTCTTCACATCATTTCTCCTGTTTTTGAATTGCTATCAATCTTGTTACAAGCGTTTCCAGAAGACTTACAGCCCGAAACCTTTCGTTTGGTTATCCGGTTGCCTGGGCCAGTATACTATAAATGCCGCATATATCAAGCTGGAATTAAAACTCCGAATGTGATTGCCGAATCATGGCCGCAGCATTTTCATGTAGGGCCTGGAATTTTCTTAGACAAACCTGGCAAGCTGGGTTTCTCATTGAAAGATGATGAAGCAGGCGTTTGACCAGTCGGGAGGATAAAACTGTTGACATTGAAAAGCAGGAGGCATAGAATTTTCAATGAAACCCTGCAATTGCAGCAAAAAAAAATAATCGGAATTTTTGAAAGAATTCCCTGAACAATAGATAACAGAGCAAAAAGAGTTTCAGCGGTAAAGCCCTGCTTTACGTATGAATCTGTTCTGCCTGCAAAAGTCAGCAGCAATGATTTTTGCAGGGCAGCAGTCTTTTCATACAAAGCTTACGAGGAAATTTTGTCCTGGATCAGGCCTGCAGAAGATAAAACCGAACAGCCAGGCTGCTGTTGAGAAAGAGGCGCAATTATGAATCTTCAGAATCATTCAATTCTGCTCAAAAGTCTTCTTGGAGGTCTTTTTGCCATACTCTTTCTCTTTTCAGGTGCAGCCTTTCTCGGTTGTATTGGTGGTGGCGGCGGCGGCGGCGGCGGCAGCCTGATTACGACCGCTGCTGATGAAACAGAGATCACGACCAGGGTAGAAGCATTTATGGGTGCTCTTACGCAAGGAAACAGCCGCACTCTGAATGAGTTATTCAGTGAGCGCATGCAGAGTCTGACTGGTCTGGATCAAAACGTCGAAACCTTTACATTCTGGGATTTCGGCAAAAGTATTACCGATTCTTCTGACAATGCATCGTATACATTTTTCATCGACCCCAGTCAGATCACCTATCTTGGGTCGACAATCGCCAAAGTCCCCTCCTGGACTCAATTTCCCGATGGCTCGAAAATATCTATCGATTTTGTGCTGGTCAAGGATAGCGGCGTCTGGCTGATCGATTCGCTGCAGGCCAAAGTTCTTACTCCGGGAGCGGCAGGCAGTACTCTTACCTCAGTAGATCTGCTGCCTCTTGAAACCGGCAATACCTGGCGGTTTGTCAGAAAATCCCCCGCAACCGTGGAAAGTAACCTGGAAACCAAAACTGCCGAGTATCGCATTCTGCAGATCGACAACAAACCAGAAACTCGCGATGGCATGGATGCTTTTCCGGTGCGGATAAGCAAAAACCAGGCACCTCTGGCCTTTGATCTGACCAAATACGGCGTGCCAACCGCCCAGCTTGAGTTTGGCCGCAATTCAAGCGGCGTCAGCTCAGTCATCGATGGCTATTTCCCAAGAGCAAGCTATGCTTCAACAGCGGAATTATGGGATATTCTCGATGCAAATGAACTCGGTCGCATACTATGCGCCAACAGCATGGGATTATTCTTTTATGGCGTCGACGCCGGCTTTAACCAGGGCCAACCCTGGCGGGCCACTGGAATGCTTATCAAAGCCATTTCGCAGACTGCCCAGACGGTAACGTTCAATGATGCCGGGCGAAGTCGCTCTGTTGAACTGAAATGCAGATTCATGGGTAACACGATGTTTGTTTTGCCAAGCAGAACAGTTAACCCGATACGCCTCGACATCAGTGCCCGTCTCGCCGACACTGGCGAGATCATCTATACCAGCTGGTTTTTTGAGACAGGGCTCGGTCTGGTTGCGCAGGTTCAGTATCGCGAAGATACCGGTCTTCCGGATGCACAGGAATACTTTGTTGAAGGTATCATCAAAAATGTACCGATTGGCATTCCCGGAACCCCAGCCAATTTTGCGACCCAGCAGGTCGTAAATTTACTGCCAGCCGAAACTCTGACCAGCGAGGTGCCGTTCTCATACACTTTCGAGGCTACCGGCGGATCAGGCGCCTATACATGGGAAATTCTCGACGCTCCTGAATGGCTCAGCATCAACACATCAACAGGCGAGTTATCAGGAACGCCTACAGAAAGCGGCACCTGCTGCTTCACTCTCTGTGTAAAAGATGCCAAAAACAACACGGTCAGTTATCCAGTTGAATGGAATATCAAGGCCCCTGAAACCAAAACTATTTCTGCCTTCAACTTCACCAGCCCCGCGGTAACCGGCGTTATCAACGAAACTGCCAAGACAATCGCCCTGATTGTACCTTACGACACCAATGTCACCGCTCTGGTGCCGACAATCACCCACAACGGTGCGAGTATTTCGCCGAACAGCGGCGTGGCGCAGAACTTCACCAATCCGGTTACCTACACAGTAACTGCCGCTGATTCGACAACCCAGGCCTATACGGTAACGGTAACCATCGCACCGAATACTGCTAAGTCGATCACGGCCTTCAACTTCGCCAGCCCTGCGGTAACCGGCGTTATCAACGAAACTGCCAAGACAATCGCCCTGACTGTACCTTACGGTACCAATGTCACCGCTCTAGTGCCGACGATCACCCACAACGGTGCGAGTATTTCGCCGAACAGCGGCGTGGCGCAGAATTTCACCAATCCGGTTACCTACACAGTAACTGCAGCTGATTCGACAACTCAGGCCTATACGGTAACGGTAACCGTTGCACCGAACACCGCAAAGGCGATAACAGCCTTCAACTTCGCCAGCCCTGCCGTAATCGGTGTCGTCAACGAAACTGCAAAAACAGTAGCTCTGACTGTGCCTTACGGCACTGACGTTACGGCTCTGATACCGACAATTACCCACACTGGTGCCAGTATCTCGCCGAACAGCGGCGTGGCACAGAACTTTACCAGCCCGGTTACTTACACGGTGACTGCCGCAGATTCAACAACTCAGGCTTATACGGTGACGGTAAACGTTGCACCGAACACCGCAAAGGCGATAACAGCATTCAACTTCGCCAGTCCTGCCGTAATCGGTGTCGTCAACGAAACTGCAAAAACAGTAGCTCTGACTGTGC